>JBJKSB010000013.1:0-200091 GCA_046704385.1 Bacteroidales bacterium
CTTGGATTTATTCACCCGGCTACAGGAGTATTTATAAAATTTTATTCCGAACTGCCCGACGACATGCAAGGCGTTATTAACAAATGGAAAACTTATGTTGCTTCCCGAAATGAAGAAGGTGAGTAACTATTTTTTTCTTTAGCTTCTGAATCGTGATATTTTTTCAATAGTACAGCTACATTTGCATACATGGCTGTATGCTGAACTATAATATTCTCCGGTAGTTTTAATTTAACAGGTGTAAGATTCCAGATGGCTTTTATACCACTTTTAACCATAGCTTCAGCAGTTTCCTGTGCAACCTGGTGCGGTGTGGTTAAAATCCCGATTGATACACCCATTCTGTCAGCAAGTTCCCCTAATTTTTCAATATTCAAAATAGGGATGCTTTCATATTCTGTGTCAGTCTTTTGGGGATCAACGTCAAAAGCAGCAATTATTTGAATACCGAAGCCCCGCAAGGCATGGTATGATAATAAGGCTTGTCCGAGTTTACCTGCACCTATTAAAAAGGCTTCGTTGTGTTTGTTGAATCCCAGGTATTCTTCAATAGTTTCGATCAGTTCCTGTACATTATATCCAACTTTTGGTCGTCCTTTAATGCCTGTCATTGACAAATCTTTAACAATTTGCGTAGCATCAAATTCCAAAACTTTGGCAAGTGCCGGAGCTGAAACATAAGGGACATTGTTTTTATGTATCTTTTGCAGGTGATGTAAATAAACGGGTAACCTTTTTAATGAGGGTTCCGATACTTTATCCACTTTTTTCTGCCTGGGCTTTGGTTTTTGCTTTATTTTCTTTTTTGGTGGCAATTGATTATGTTTTATTTATTTGCAAATCTAAAAATAAAATCCAGTAATGAATTCTTCATTATCTATATTGTTTAAAATAAAGAATGAATATAATAAGAATATAGTTTGATATTCAAATAATTAAAGCTTTTTTTATTCTGATTGTATGGTTTGATGTTATAAAACTGGGGAAAAGTATACAATTTAATTACTTATTGTCTTTTAAAAGAAATGAAAATGTGGATCAAATTCAGTGTTGTGTCAATAATTTTCAATAATTTCGCGCTGATATTTTAAAGTGAATTTGTTATTGCGAAGCCACTATTAATAGGGTTTCATCTAATTTTAGGATGATTAAAATAATGGATTTGCCCAAGGTTATTATAATTTTAACTGACCAGTTATATGAAAAATATTGCAGTGGTTTGCGGCGGATACTCAAAAGAAGAGGTAATATCGCTTAAAAGTGCCGGACAAATTGTTCAATCAATCGATGCTGCGAAATTTAAAACTTTTACGGTTTTAATCAATAAAAAAGAGTGGGTGGTTAAGGCTTCAGATGCTGATATACCTATCGATAAAAACGATTTTAGTTTTACCCATCAGGGACAAAAAGTGAAGTTTGATGCCGTTTTTATGGCTATCCATGGGACACCGGGTGAAGATGGTAAATTGCAGGCGTATTTCGAGATGATGAATATTCCGGTTACTACGTGCAATTCTTTTGTTTCAGCGCTTACTTTCAATAAATATGCTTGTAAAAGTTTCCTTGGCGATTATGGAGTACTAACTGCTAATGCAGTTCTTTTACGCAAAAATAATCATTACGCAGAAGATGAAATTATTGATAGTTTGGGATTACCAGTTTTTGTAAAACCAAATAATGGAGGGTCGAGTTTTGGGGTTACTAAAGTAAAAGCGGTTGACCAGCTACATGATGCTATTCATAAGGCTTTTGAGGAAGATACAGAAATAATTCTGGAAGAATTTATTGAAGGCCGTGAATTTACTTGCGGGGTATTTATAAATGATGAATCAGATTATGTTTTGCCGCTCACTGAGATTGTGAGTAAGAACGAATTTTTTGATTATCAGGCAAAATATGAAGGATTTTGCGATGAAATTACTCCGGCCAGGTTGGGTGCTGATGAAACTGCAGAATGTCAGGAAATTGCATATGATATCTATAAATTATTAAACTGTAATGGCCTGGTACGCATTGATTTTTTATATAAAAATGAGAAGTTTTATTTTATGGAAGTAAATACAGTTCCGGGAGTAAGCAAAGAATCAATAATACCACAGCAGATCAGGGCGTATGGATTAACTGAAACGGAATTTTATACCAATTTAATTGAAGATGCCATAAACAGGGCTGGTTAACAGGTGTAGAAAATTCCCAAAAAAAATTGGTTTAATGATTGAAAGAATTAGTATTGAAAACTATTTAACCCAATATTCCAACATACCTATTATTGATGTGCGATCGCCAGGTGAATTTGAAAAGGGGCATATTCCGGGGGCTTTTAATATTGCTTTATTTTCTAATGAGGAAAGGGCAGAGGTTGGCACTGTTTATAAGCAGCGATCGAAAGAAAAGGCCATCGAGTTGGGCTACAAATTTGTTACACCAAAACTGGATTATTTTATTGAAGCTTCAGTAGAAATTGCACCTGATAAAGTAATTGCGGTTCATTGCTGGCGTGGCGGGATGCGCAGCCAGTCATTCGCTGAGCATTTAGAAGGGAACGGATTCCATAAAGTCTATGTCATTGAGAAGGGTTACAAAGCTTATCGAAACTATGTATTGTCGTTTTTTGAAAATAGTTTTAAGCTCAGAATCCTGGGAGGTTTTACCGGTAGTGGGAAAACGGATATTCTTGATAAGCTGGTAGAGATGGGTGAACAGGTTGTAGATTTGGAGAATATGGCTCATCATAAAGGATCAGCGTTTGGCGGTATAGGTCAAAAAGTCCAACCCAGTGTGGAGTTTTTTGAAAATAATCTGTTTACTCAGTTAAACCAACTTGATATATCGAAACCTATTTGGGTTGAAGATGAGAGTATGAATATAGGACGGATTATTATCCCTCGTTTCTTTTTTCAACAAATGCGCGATCAGCGGGTTTATTTTATTGATATTCCCAGGAGAGAAAGAGCACACTACCTGGTACAAACCTATGGAATTCAGAATAAAGAAGAGTTGCACGAAAGTATCCTTAGGATATCAAAACGGTTGGGGCCACAAAATACCAAACAGGCAATTGAAGCTTTAAAGCAAGACGATTTGCTGGCTGTGGCTGAAATTACCCTGGTTTATTATGATAAAACTTATCACAAAGGTCTTGACTCACGTAATCCGGAATTAATTTCAAAAATAGCCATGGAAAAGGTGGATGCCGGAAAAAATGCAGAATTATTACTTAAAAACATATTAGATTAAATTTTTATTAAAATGATTGATGTTATTAAATTAACCCAATATAGCCATGGTGCCGGTTGTGGATGCAAAATATCACCAAAGGCGCTTACAACAATTTTAAAAACCCAGTTACAACCGGCAAAAACCGATAAATTAATTGTGGGTAACGACTCAAGGGATGATGCAGCGGTTTATGATTTGGGAGATGGCAATGGAATTATTAGTACCACTGATTTCTTTTTGCCCATTGTTGACGATCCTTTTACTTTTGGACAAATAGCTGCAACCAATGCCATAAGTGATGTTTACGCCATGGGTGGCAAGCCCTTAATGGCCATTGCAATACTGGGCTGGCCAATTGACAAAATATCGACTGAAGTGGCTAACCAGGTAATTGAGGGAGGTCGTGAAGTTTGTAACCGTGCGGGAATTCGGCTGGCAGGAGGCCATAGTATCGATAATCCTGAACCGTTATTTGGTTTGGCAGTTACCGGAGTTGTGCCCTTGTCGAAATTGAAACGTAACGATACCGCAAAAGCCGGAAGTAAATTATATCTGACCAAACCCTTAGGAATTGGAGCTTTATCAACAGCACAAAAGAACGGAAAGCTAAAACCTGAACATGCGAACCTGGGGCCGGAAACTATGTTGATTTTAAATAAAATAGGAAGCGAATTAGCCGATATTGAGGGAGTTTCATCAATTACTGACGTAACCGGTTTTGGTTTGTTAGGCCATTTGCTGGAGATGTGCGAAGGTAGCAACCTGGAAAGCCATCTGGATTATGCTCAAATACCGATACTGGAACCTGCACTGGAATATATTCAGCAAAAAAATATCCCCGGTGGCACCAAAAGAAATCTGGATAGTTACGGTGATAAAATGGATTTGGCTGATAATTCCTGGCGCTTTATTCTTGCCGATCCTCAAACCAGTGGCGGGCTTTTAATTGCCGTTTCAGAAAAGGATGCTCCACGGGTTGAACAATTACTGGCTGAAAATAACTTATATAACAGGTCAATTGGTTTTATTGACAGTTATAAGGGGAATCACAGGATTTTTGTGAAATAATTTGTTTTCGCAAAAAAATTTAAATTTACATTCCATCGTTCGGATTAATTTTTTTACAAATGCATCAGTTCCATGCAACCTTTTGTTTATGAAGATAATGATGGACATGTCAGGCAACTTTCAACTGGGAAATGTCCCGGTATTTTATAATTATTTCTACTTAAAACTCTACATTGCGGTGCATGTTAGTTTAATCCTCCGAATTCACCTATTGCTTGCACCGCTTATTATTCTGTGATAGAAACCAGGGGTTGAAACCCCTGGTACAAAGGATTAATTTAAATTTCTGCTGTTAACCTAAAAATATTTCAACCAACCGACTTACCCTATTATCCCCTGTTAAAAGTAGTTGCACTGGCCTGCGCCGTAGGCAATATTAAAACATCACCGATATTTACATGCGCAGGGCGGGTAGCCATAAACAAAATAGTTTCGGCTATATCATCAGCATTTAATGGGGTAAATCCTGCATAAACTTTTTTATTGGCTTCGGGATCTTTAAGCCTGACAATTGAAAATTCGGTTTCAACAGCGCCCGGGCATATCGATCCCACTTTAATTCCATAAGGATTTAAATCAATGCGCATACTTTTGGTAATGGCATCTACCGCGTGTTTGGTGGCACAATAAACCGAGCCGTTGGCGTAGGCTTCTTTCCCGGCAATGGAACCCATATTAATTATCTGTCCGGCTTTTTGCTCCACCATAATCTGCGAAACAATTTTAGTGATGTATAAAAGTCCTTTAATATTGGTATCAATCATCTGTTCCCAGTCATTCAGGTCAGCCTTATGAATGGGATCCAGTCCGGCTGCTAATCCGGCATTGTTTACCAGCAAATCGATTTTTTGCCATTCGTCAGGCAGGCTGTTGAATGCTTCTTCAGTCTCTTCCTGGTTACGGATATCAAAACATAATGGGTAGCAATCGGCACCGATTTTATCAATAATTTCGGCAGCAAGGTTACCTAATCGGTCGTCGCGACGACCAGTAATTATTACGTTAAAATTATTTTTTGCTAAAATTTTTGCGGTTGCCTCTCCAATTCCTGAGGTGGCTCCTGTTACCAGCGCTGTTTTTTTATCCATGATTCTAATTTTTCAGATTGATCGGTAAACTTATGGAGTTTTTAAGACTTTAAATAATGAAATGAGTAGTTTTATAATATAAAATTGGATTCTTTTTTTTAGCTGTTTTTTTGATTTTCTTTACCCAAAATTTTTTTCTTAGTTCAATGGTTAAAAATATCAAGTCGATTGTCTGGTCAGTTTTTTGTTTTTTTGATTCGAGGTTTAAATTTCCAAACCTAAAGCCTGGCGAAATTGGTATCCAACTGGGTTTTGACATGGGGGCCAGTGTAACTTCCGATATTTTCCTGATGCATCGCAGAGTTAAACCAGCAGGAATGGTTTTGGGTATCGATCCCGATGAAACGAACCTAAAGCTGGCACAGGATATTATTGACCGTAATAACTATACTATTAAACTAATTCATAAAGCTGTATTTTCAGAGGCTGGAGAGGTTGAACTGGTATTTGGTGAAAAACCGGGATGGAACCAGCTGACGAATATTCCCATTGATTCAACCGTAAAATATAACGGGCGTTCGCAGGTGGTTCCCATGGACACACTTGATAATATTATTACAGAACAAAAAATTGATGTCCAAAATATTGGCCATGTAAATGTAACTATAAATGGATCGGAATATTATGCCTTGCTTGGGATGGAGAATTTACTACGGACAGCTAAAAATTTTAATCTAACGGTTATTGCCGGCCGATATGATGAATCAGGAATAGTGAATGGAGAACCTGATTATAAAATTATAACCAATTACCTGGAAAACCTGGGATTCATGGTCAGGTTTAAACGAATTCACCAGTTGTTTTGGTGGGGTTTTATGACCAAATTGATTATGGGTCAAACCCGGGTTTATGGAAAGGATAATTATGGAGTTGTGATGGCATCCAAAGGCGATAAAAGGCTAAAATGGTATCAATCGTTTTCTTAGCTTGCTTACCTTTTCAAAATCAATTAAATACATCAGTATTAAACCTAAAAATGGCAGGGCTGGGGCTTTGTATCTGACTAATGCCCCCAGAACAGGAGTAGTTAATCCCGAAAGGGTGAACAAAACAATTACAAACAAGATACTAAAACCAAACCACTTGCTTTTTATTTTTTTTTTGTTTAAAAAGGTGACCGTAAAAATTAAACCTGCGCATAAAATTAAGTTTTCAACAGCCGCCAATAAGCTCATTAGGTTGCTACTTTCAAAAATGGTTGGCCGGAAAAGTGTTCTAAAAAAAGCGCCGGGACTATTAATCAAAATACTTTTCATTGTGGGCTCCAATATGGGTATGGCTATTTTGCTACCCACATAGCTCTGACTGTTGGTATAATTGATAAAATCATTTTGCTTCCTGGCAAGAATTACCGGAAAATTCAGGTGTATTAAAGCTTCGGAAAACCAACTGATAATGAAAAAGAATAGTAAAACAGAAATTAATTTATATAAAAAATATTTTTCACCGGTAAGTTGAATCACAATCAGAAATAAAATACCAGGCACAGCTGCCACAAGCACATAAAACTTTGATATCAATAAAAGTAACAGGAAAAAGATACCTGATAAAATGTGTTTGATTTTTGGTTCATTAAAATAACTTTTAAACTGGTAAAGAAATAAACCAAAGGCAAACATAAGTATACCTTCCTTTAGTAAACCTGATGTCCAGAAATAAACCGAGGGGAAAAAGAAGATCACCGAAACCAACAGCCATTTTTGTTTCGCAAAGGTCTCTTCAAAAATTTTAAAAATAGCCCATAACCCGGTAAACGATAAAAATGATATCACCAGGGTATGGATATGTATGTTTCCCATAGAGAATAACCTTACGATGGCATTAAACCGAATCACAGTGCGGTTGTCATTAAACAGACCGTAGTTAAAGTCTTTAATCCAGAAACAGCAAGTGTTGTAGTATTTAATAAGATGTTCGGCACCTCCTCCAATGCCCGTTACCATCCTTAAGTAATCCATTGGATTTTCATGTAAGCTGCTATAAATGATATTGCCATCATCAAAATATTTAAAAATATCTGATGAAAAACGATGGTCATAAAAATGGGTGTATACCATATAAACCATTATTCCTCCTATAAATTTCAGCAAAAAAATCGCTGCTACAATATATTTCGGGAAAAGTGAAGTTTGGTAAAACTTAACACGGTATATAATGAACAGGAACAGGGCCAGGTATAATATCAGCAGGATATAGCTCATGTTTTTTGTTCAAAGATAAAAAAACCTCTCGTGGAGTGAATTGTTTTTGTTTATTTTGTCGTGCTAATTGAAAATCCGGGTTGGGATAAAATTTAGTCATTATAATTTTATGATACCGGTCAAATATGAATAATTATGGGTACTCCAGTTAAGCCATACGCTGATTCTGATTCAGGCAAAAAAGAACAGGTAGCAGGCATGTTCGACAATATTGCGGGCAAGTATGATTTTTTAAACCACTTTTTATCGCTAAACATCGATAAAATATGGCGAAAAATGGTAGTTAAGATATTGAAACAGCATCAACCTGCAAGGATACTCGATGTGGCTACCGGCACCGGCGACTTAGCCATAGCCGGTTTGAAATGTAACCCGCGGCGAATTGACGGTATTGATATTTCGGAAGGTATGCTTGAAATCGGCAGACAAAAATTAGCACACAAAAGTTTGGAACAACTCATCTTTTTACAAAAAGCCGATGCTGAAAATATTCCTTTTGATGATAGTACATTCGATGCTATAACAGTGGCTTTCGGAGTCCGCAATTTTGAAAACCTCGATTTGGGATTAAAAGAAATGTTCCGGGTTTTAAAACCGGGAGGAATTTGTGTGGTATTGGAATTTACAATGCCCAGGTATTTTCCGTTTAAGCAACTTTACAAGCTGTATTTCAAATTTATTTTACCGGTTTTTGGTAAAGTAATTTCAAAAGATTCCTCAGCTTATACTTATTTACCCGAATCGGTGATAGCCTTTCCTCAGCGTGATGTTTTTCTTAACCATATGAACCAGGCTGGCTTTGTAAAAAGCAATTTCAAGTCGTTAACCTTTGGTATTGCTTCTATTTACAAGGGAGCGAAATAGGGAACAATTGCTTCCTGCATCGCCGCGGAAGAAAACTTCAAGCTATAATTGCCTCCTGCATCGCCGCAGAACAAAACTTTAATCAACATTTGCCTCCTGCATCGCCGCGGAACAAAACTTTAATCAACATTTACCTCCTGCATCACCGCGGAAGAAAACTTTAAACTACAATTGTCTCCTGCACCACCGCTGAGTAAATTGCACTATATTAATCTGAAACTGCATATAATTCTGAGTTGTAAAATTTTTTGGTATTTTTGGCGTTCATTAGTACTGTATGAGCTTTAAGAATCTTCTATTTTTATTACTGTTTATCCCTGTCGGGTTGATGGCGCAAAAGTCGAAACCCTGGAATAAGCCGCTTTATGACGCGTTTCCGTTTCACTATGGTTTTGCATTTTCGGGCGGAATACTTGATTTTTCAGTTAATCAATCAAATTTTATTAATAATTCAGATACCGTATATTCCGTTGAAGGGCATGCCCAGCCTGCATTTGGGGCAAGCATTGTTGGAAATCTACGACTGAATGAAAACTGGGATTTGCGTTTTATTCCGGGCATGTATTTCGGACAGCGCAATTTGGATTATTTATATAAAGTTGATGCCAACAAGACAGACTCAACTTTTGATAATCATGTAATGAAGATTGAAACCACTTACCTTCAATTTCCAGTATTAGTTAAATACAGGGCAGTTCGTGAAAATAACTACCGACCCTATGTTGTATTTGGAGCTACTTATGCACGCGACATGGCAGCCCGAAAAAAAATTAAGGAAGAGGAATTACCTAAAATCAGGCTAAAACCCAATGATTTGTTTCTGGAATTGGGGTTCGGGGTCGATTATTACTTTCCTGACTTTAAATTCTCGTCAGAAATCAGATTTTCGTACGGATTACTTAATATGGTTAATTATGATAATACCGAGTATACCAAAGTATTTGACAGGTTGGGAACTAAAATGGTGACAATGTTTATCTATTTTGAATAATAAATATTTGCTCAATTGTTTAACAGGTATTATTCTCATATTAAAATTTTAATCAAAGAAATCCTATCCGGCTATAATTTGGATTATGCAGAAAGAAATTTTGTTGGTATTATCCCCTAAACAAGCCTCAGCCAAAGAGTTTTATTTACCCCTTATGGCGCAAAAATTAAGGGTTGCTTCCCGGAGAATTAATTTTGTTCAGATACTTAACCGGTCAATTGATGCCCGTGGAGGTAAAGTTAAAATACAGCTTAGGGCACTTGTTTTTATCGATGAACTTCCTAAAGCTGAACCTAAAATTACGTTCAACTACCACAATGTGACCCACAAACAACCGGTAGTAATAGTGGGTTCTGGTCCGGCGGGTTTATTTGCTGCTCTTAAATTATTGGAGTTGGGACTAAAACCTATAATTATTGAACGTGGCAAAGATGTATCTTCCCGTAAACGGGACATTGCCGATATACATAGAAACCATAATTTTAATCAGGATTCAAATTATGCTTTTGGCGAGGGTGGAGCCGGAACTTTTTCCGACGGGAAGCTTTTTACCCGGTCAAAAAAAAGGGGAAATGTTAAGGAAGTCCTGAATATACTTTCAGTGTTTGGTGCAAATCCTGATATTCTGGTGGATGCACATCCGCATATTGGTTCCGATAAATTACCGGTTATAATAACGAATATCCGTGAAACCATCATAAATTTTGGTGGCGAAATTCATTTTAACAGCCGTTTGGTTGATATTATCATTAATAACAACCTGGTTAGTGGCGTGGTGTTACAGAATGGCGATAAAATTGAATCAAAAGCGGTATTGCTGGCCACGGGTCATTCTGCACGTGATGTTTACGAGTTGCTGCATAAAAAAGGAATATGGCTTGAAGCAAAATCTTTTGCTATGGGCTTGCGGATTGAACATCCGCAGCAATTAATTGATTCCATACAGTACTCCTGCGAAAGCAGGGGACCGTATTTGCCGGCTGCCACTTATAGTTTGGTTCAGCAGGTTGAAAACCGGGGAGTATATTCATTCTGTATGTGTCCCGGTGGTGTTATTGTTCCGGCATCTACCGCAGCTGACGAGATGGTGGTTAACGGCATGTCGCCATCTACCCGTAATACCCGGTGGGCTAATTCCGGGATGGTTGTCGAAATAAGGGTTGAGGATGTTGGTGCCACTTCAGTTGAAAATGTTTTAAAAGGGCTGGAGTATCAACAGAAATTTGAGAAATTGGCATTTGAAAATGGCGGACATGGACAAATAGCACCTGGTCAGAGGGTTGTCGATTTTGCCGCCAATCGGTTTTCGAATACCTTGCCAGATACCTCCTTCCGGCCTGGCGTGCAATCATCGGCGCTGCATGAATGGATTCCTGAATTTCTTCGACTGAGGCTACAGCAAGGGCTGCGTTCATTCAATAATAAAATGAAAGGATATTTTACAAACGAGGCTTTGCTTATAGGTGTTGAAAGCCGGACCAGTTCACCGGTAAGAATTCCACGCGATGTTGAAACTTTTCAGCACCCACAGGTTGCAGGATTATTTCCTTGTGGCGAAGGTGCCGGTTATGCCGGTGGTATCGCTTCATCGGCTATTGATGGCCAAAATTGTGCGAATAAAATAGGGGAGTTTTTAAAATAAAAAGATATGATTTTTGATTCATTACGAAATATATCGTTGTACAAATCTCTTACACCTAATCTGGATAAAGCGATTCAATTTATTTTGAATACTAATCTTGATGAGTTAGCTGTAGGAAAACACACTATAGCAGGTGAAGATGTTTTTGTTTTGATAAACGAATACGAGCCCAAAAATGAAAGCGATTGTGTTATCGAATCGCACCGAAAATATATTGATATCCAGATTATGTTATCCGGGGTTGAAAAATTTGGATTTACTGCCCTTGATAATCAACTAATTGTTGAGGGTTATAATGAGGAAAACGATTACACTTTTTACAAAGCTGATTTATCATATTTAATTTTAGATGAAGGTAAATTTGCCATTTTCTTTCCGACAGACTTGCATTGCCCGTCCATAAAAACGGTTAATTCAACAACAGTAAAGAAAGCGGTTATAAAAGTCAGGGTTTAAAATTCCAATATTCAAACAATCAAACAATTCAACATCTAAACACTCAAATGCCGCCGCTTAAATTCAGCCAGCACAACGGCATGGGCAATACCCACATTCAACGATTCCATAGCATTTAACCCTGACGAGAACGTTGGAATACTAATACTTTGATCGACAAGTTTTTCAACATCAGCCGAAATACCATTCGATTCATTGCCAAGAACAATTAATGCATTTTCCGAAAGGTTTTCAGTATAAATATTCTTTCCGTCAAGAAATGCCCCGTATACTTTTTGGTTATTATTTTTGGCTGTTTCAATAACTGAATCAAGAGGGGTATAAAATATGCGTGTGCGAAAAATGGCTCCCATAGTCGACTGTATCACTTTTGAATTGTAAGCATCCACAGTATCAGGAGAGCAAAAAATATTCTCAACGCCAAACCAGTTCGAAGTTCTGATAATGGTTCCAAGGTTTCCGGGGTCCTGAACAGTATCAAGAGCTATATTTAAAGAAGAAAATGTATGTGCAGATAAATTGTTATCAGGTATCTCAACCACAGCCATTGCCATGTTTGGAGTTTTTAGATGGCTGATTTTTTTAAGTCCGGCATCATTAATTTCACTAATCAGTTTTGCTTTACCAATTAGTGAGGCATATTTGGTCAGGAACGTTTGAGTTGCGAAAAGCTCGATAGTTTGAAAACTGCTTTGTAGTAATTCAACAACCATTTTTTCACCCTCAACCGTGAAGCAGTTATTTTGATACCTGTTTTTCTTTAAGTCGAGCGACCGGACGAATTTTATTTTGTTTTGCGACAGCATATTATTTCATTTACTGCAAAAGTAAAAAACAATTTAATTTTAGGTTTATAAACATTTGTTATCACATTTTATGCTAAGTATTTTTTGGGATATTTATATTTGTGGTTCAAAATTAGGATGTTTAATGAAGGTTGGGCAAAATACCATTAAAAGAAATACATTATTTATTATAACCTTCGCGGTTTTATTTCAGTTTATAGCTTGTAAACCTACACGCTGGGTTGAGAGTGGTGATTATCTTTTGCAAAAAAATAAGATCGAAATCGACAATAAAGACATCAATAAAAAGGGGATGGAGTCTTATCTCAGGCAGTCACCTAACAAAAGGTTTCTTTTAATTTTTAAATTCCGTTTGGCCACTTATAACTTTTCAAAACTAGGTAAAGAGCGAAAATGGAAAAAATGGATACGCAGGGTTATTGGTGAAGAACCTGCAGTTTACGACTCTATTCTGGTAGTTCGCACAGAAGATCAGTTTACAAAATATCTTAAAAATGAAGCGTATTATGATGCGCTGGTAGGTTACAATGTAAAGTTTCACAAAAAAAAGGCCAGGGTCATTTATAATATTTCTACCGGGAAGCCGGTAACCATAAAAAATGTTAATTATGAAATTGAAGATACAGCTCTTCAAAAATTAGTTTTTTCCGATACCAGTAAATCGTTTTTGGTACCTCATCAACGAATGACTTTTGAAAGACTTGAAAATGAAAGGGAAAGAATAGTAAACCAGTTGCTCAACAATGGTTATTTTGGTTTTAGTCCCGATTACATAAGATATATCGTTGATACACTGAACCGAAAGGCAAAAATAACGCTGGTTCTTAAAAAAGCTTTAAAAAAGGATTCGTTGAACAATTTGATGGAGGTGCCTCATCGAAAATACTGGATTAATAAAGTATATTTTCTTCCTGATTTCGATCCTCAAAAATCCATCAGAAACCGGCAGAGTTACTTTAATACTTTCGATACAACCTACTTTAAAGGCTATGGTTTTATATACCCCGGAAGGCCGAATATAAAGCCCAAAGTAATATTTAAAGCCAATAATATAAAGCAGGGTGATTTGTACAATTTTACCAAAGTAAATAGTACTACCGATTATCTTAATTCCTTACGGTTGTTCCGGTTAAATTATTTAAACTGGCAATACGATAAGAATTCCGATTCACTGATTAATTGTATGGTACAGCTTACACCGTCAGTTTATCAGAATTACTCAGTTAACTTTGAAACGACCAATACGCAGGGAAATTTTGGAATTGGCGGATACCTTAATTACGAGCATAAAAATCTTTTAAGGGGGGCTGAGATATTCAATTTTAAAGTTTCAGGATCGTTGCAACGACAGGTTCAAACCCCTACAAGCGATGCATTTAATATTGCAGAATATGGTGCCGAAGCCAGTCTTGAAACTCCTTCGTTTATTTTACCTGTCAGATTGGAACGGTTTTATAAAAAATATAAACCAAAAACCAGTTTCGCATTGTCTTTTAATTATCAGGATCGTCCTGATTACAGCCGCACCATTTATAATACCAATATGGCTTACAACTGGAAAGGTTCTGAGAATATACGACATATTGTTAGCCCGATTGATATTGGTTCGGTGGTAGTGAGTGATAAGCACGGTTTTCTCGATTCAATCAGAGGTACATACCTTGAAAATAGTTATAAAGATTATTTAATTATTGGTGCGAACTATAGTTTGTTTTATCAAAATAAACCTGAGAACGCAAACCATAGTTTTAGTTATTTTCGCTGGAATGTGGGAATAGCTGGTAATTTACTTCATTTGTTGGATAAAAACTTTGGATTGAATCCGCAGAAAGATACCAGTGGTTATTATACCATGTTTAATTTACAATATGCTCAATATGTTTTATCCGACATCGATTATCGGTATAATTTTATAATGAATAAAGATAATTCGTTAGTAATGAGAGCTTTTGCTGGCGCAGCTGTGCCCTATGGCAATGCAACAGGTATTCCGTTTGTAAAACAATATTATGCGGGTGGAGCCGAGGGTATAAGGGCCTGGCATGCCAGAGATCTTGGCCCCGGAACTTTCAGGGATACACTTCAAAGCTATCCGAATCAAACTTCTGATATAAAACTTGAGGCTAATATTGAATACCGGTATAGCCTTAACAATAACTGGAAAGGGGCTTTATTTATCGATGCCGGAAATATTTGGTCCATAAGTAAATATGATAAAAGACCCGGGGCAGTTTTTGATTTTAATACATTCTATAAGCAACTTGCAATTGGTACCGGCTTTGGTATTCGTTATGATCTTGATTTTGCTGTATTTCGAGTCGATTGGGGTATTAAGGTACGTGATCCAAACCTTTCAGGTTCTGAAAGTTGGGTGTTGTTCCATCACGAAAACTTTAAGCTTAAGGACTTAAAGGATATGGTAATATGGCATTTCGCAGTGGGTTATCCATTTTAATGAAATCATTTTAAGATTATCGATTTACAAAGTGAATAGTAACTAATTTTGGCTCACTAGCGCAATTAATAATTAAATACGAGCAAGTAAATTTTTGGACTTTTCTTGCAAAGACTAAGTATTTTTCCCATAATTGCGCGTTTAATGTCCAATTTAATTCCTGTTACCGGGTAAAAATCAGGAATTGCAATTAGAAAATTATGAATAAAGAGCGTGATAGTTTTACCAGTAAATTTGGAGTGCTTGCAGCGGCAGCCGGGTCAGCAATAGGTTTGGGTAATATTTGGAAGTTTCCATACATTGCAGGAGAAAACGGTGGTGGAGTTTTTCTGGTTGTTTATCTTTTTTTTATTGCTTTTATCGGCATCCCGGTTATGATGTCGGAATTTATTCTTGGCCGTAAAGCCCAAAAAAATGTATTTGGTGCTTTCAGAGATCTCACCAAATCAGGATTTTGGAAAATTATAGGAGTAATGGGCGTTTTAGCTGCCTTTTTCATCCTGGCATTTTATGGAACAGTTGCCGGATGGACAATGCAATATTTATACCTGGCTGTAAAAAACAGCTTTGCCGGCAAAGATGTTAATCAAATTAGTGACATGTTTACGGCTTTTAGTACCAATGCCTATAAACCGGTGTTTCTCCAAATTTTATTTATGGCACTAACTGCTTTTATTGTAATTGGTGGTATTAAAAAAGGAATCGAAAAATATACTAAGATTCTCATGCCCATGTTGGTAATAATAATATTGTATCTTGATATACGGGCAGTTTCTTTGAAAGGTGGGGCACAGGGTTTGCATTTTCTGTTTCATCCCGATTTTACAAAGCTTACACCCCGGTTATTTATTGATGCCCTGGGTCACTCGTTTTTTACTTTAAGCCTGGGTATGGGGGTTTTAATGACTTATGCTTCATATTTTCAAAAAGATACAAATCTGACTAGTACCAGTGTAAATGTGGCTATAGCCGATACTGTAATTGCTATTTTGGCAGGTGTTGCTATTTTTCCGGCTGTATTTGCTTTTAATACTGAACCTTCTGCCGGACCCGGATTGGTTTTTATTTCGTTGCCAAATATCTTTGACCAAATACCGGGAGGATATATTTTCTCGATTTTGTTCTTTTTATTACTGGGTGTAGCTGCTCTGACATCTTCCATCTCAATCCTCGAAGTGGTTGTGGCATATCTTGCTGAAGAAAAAAACATGTCGCGATTAACTGCAACGTTGATTGCAACAGTTTCTATCACTCTTGTGGGGGTTTTATGTACGCTATCTATCGGGCCTTTAAATAAATACCAATTATTTGGATTTAATATTTTTGATATTTTGGATAAAACCGCCTCAAACATTTTATTGCCTTTGGGTGGCATGTTGATATCCATTTTTGTTGGTTGGAAGCTGAGCCGTTCCATTGTTATTGATGAATTAACCAATTACGGCACTATCAGAATGATTTCCATTAAAGTATTTCTTTTCCTGGTAAGGTACCTGGCACCTGTTTCAATATTTATAGTATTTCTGCACGGTTTGGGTATTATTAAAATTTAGGTTACCTTAACTCCAAAATTATTATAAATAACCAGGTTTGAGTAATCAGTTTTACTCATGATTAATTTTCTTAAAAACTATTTTAATTATTCGCGGGGCGAAATAAGAGGGATTGTTGTTTTGATGGTTCTTAACGTTGTAATATTTTTGGTTCCCGGTATCATCAGAAAGCATGTAAGGCTTTCCCATACTGATTTTTCATCTTTTGAAAAACAAATTGACAATGTGGAAAGCCAAACGGCAACCACTGATAATACTGATTTGGCAACCTTGAATAAGCTATTCTTTTTTGATCCTAACACGGTGAGTAAAATAGGGCTAATGCAGCTTGGGCTTACCGAAAAGCAGGTCAAAACATTTATAAAATTCAGAGAGGCTGGTGGCCAATTCGAAAAAGCCGATGATCTGAAAAAAGTTTATTCCATTAATGATGAACTGTTTACCAAACTAAAACCTTTTATAAAGTTTCAATCAATTGCTGAAAATATTGCCACTTCAAATCGGTCACTTCCTGTTATTGATTCTACAAGTTCAAATTTGGAAAAAGAATCACATAATTTAAATTTCACCTTGCTGAATATAAACAAAGCTGACAGCAATCTGCTGATGACATTATCGGGAATTGGACCCGTTTTGTCGAAACGTATTGTAAATTACAGGAAGTACCTGGGAGGGTATTATCGAAAAGAGCAACTGCGTGAGGTATACGGACTTGATGAAGAAACCTATGACCAGATAAAAGATAAAATAATAGTAGATACCAGTGGTATAAAGAAAATTAATCTCAACCGGGTCGATTTTAAAACATTAAATCGACATCCATACCTGTCGTATGCTGATACTAAAACGATTATAAAATATCGCGAAATAATGGGTGAATTCACAAGTAAACATAATTTACTGGAAAACCATTTGGTCGATTCTGCTACCTATAATAAAATAAGTGTGTATTTAACTGTTTATTAAGCGGTTCGCAGAATTCTTCTATTTAATAAGATAATTTCGTGGCGTAAAAAGAAAAATACAATTACTGCCGACAGGGTATCAGCAATAGGAGCTGAAAGCCAAACTCCGTCAAGTCCCCATAACCCGGGAAATATGAACAATGCAGGTATTAAAATTAAAACCTGTCTTAACAACGATAAAAGTGCAGCTACTTTTGCATTTCCAACCGACTGAAAGTAATTGCCGGAAATCACCTGGAATCCAACTATAGGAAATGCCATAAAAATTAAGCGGATACCATGTTTGCCAATGTTCAATAGTTCAATATTATCTGCATTAAACAACTTAATAATTGGGGTTGGCAATAATTCAACCATCAACCATCCGGCAATTGAAATTAGGGTTGCAGCCTTAATTCCTACCATCAGTGTTTCCTTTACCCGGTTAAAATGCTTGGCTCCGTAATTAAACCCGATAATAGGTTGTGCCCCCATATTTATGGCAATAATTGACATTACCAGGAACATAAGCACGCTATTAATAATTCCCATGGCACCAACTGCCAGGTCTCCCCCAAATTTTACAAGCTGGGTATTTAAGGTTCCCTGAACAAAACTACCTGCAATTTGCATCGAAAAAGGAGCAAACCCAATGGCAACGATATATTTGATAATGCTAAATTCAATTTTAAAATTCCGGGCATGCAACTTAATTACCGCCCTGTTGCTCCTGAAATGCCACAAAACCCAAATGCAGAGCACCATCATCGATATTACTGTAGCATAGGCTGCTCCTTTAACGCCCATATCAAAAACAAATATAAAGATGGGGTCGAGAATCAGGTTGGTTCCGGCACTTATCAACATAGAAAACATGGCTATTTTGGCATTCCCTTCGGAACGGATAAGATTATTAAGCGAAAATCCGGTCATATTAAAAATCGATCCTAAAAGAATAATATTTATATAATCGGTAGCGTAACCAATGGTGGTTTCACTGGCACCAAAAAGTTTTAGCATTGGGTTCTTAATTATAAACCCTAAAACGGTTACAAAAACTGCAACTATCCAAATAAGTATAAGGGCATTTCCCAATACCAATTCAGCCCGGTTAAAGTCCTTTTTCCCTAGGTTTATTGAAATTCTTACTCCGGCTCCCATCCCTATTAACATTCCAAAAGCCATAGTAATCAGCATAATGGGGAAAACAATACTGAGACCGGTAAGGGCATAGGCTCCAACGCCCTGCCCAATAAAAATCCGGTCAACAATATTGTAAAGCGAATTTATTATTACACCGGTAAATGCAGGCACAAAATACTGCCATAACAACGATTTAATATTTTTATTTTCTAATTCATGTATTTTGTCGGTTGACTGCATATATTAATGTAATTACTAAATTTTAAGTGTATAAATATAGAGTTATTTCCAAGTTTTACTAAAAGTTATTAAATTTATAAACTGGAGTAACAGAATAAAATATCAAAGGCAGATTCATCAAATTTGAATAATTTTACCATGTTAATTCCATTATGATGAGCCATTATAATAAATGATAAAAAAATATTCGATAAAAATTTGTTAATGTATATCAATGTTCTAAATTTGCAGCCTCAATTATTTGGACGATAAATTTTAAACAATATGATTGTAATACCAGTAAAAGAAGGCGAAAATATTGATAGAGCTTTAAAGAAGTTTAAGAGGAAGTTTGAAAAAACCGGAGTAATTAAAGAGTTAAGATCTCGTCAGGTTTATAAAAAACCTTCTGTATCTAAACGCGAAGAAAAAATTAAAGCTGTCTATATCCAGCATCTGCAAAACATGGAACAAGCAAATTAGTATTTGCCCTTGTTGATATACAGGCACCTTTTGGCCTATGTATATTGATTCGTTTTTCAGGTATCTCACTAACGAGAAAAGATATTCAAAGCATACAATTCGCTCATACAAAAGTGATTTAGATCAGTTTGTTGAGTTTTGTAGCGAATCTGATAATAATTTTGATCCACTTGCGTGTGACCACCAGGTCATCCGCAAGTGGATCATTTTTTTGATGGAGAATGGCAATTCTGCAAGGTCAGTGAACCGGAAAGTTACCACACTAAAAACCTTTTATAAATTTTTGTTCAGGGATGGAATTATTGATAAAGTTCCGACCGACAAGGTGGTCACTCCAAAAATGAGTAAACCATTACCACATTTCGTGGGGAAATCATCAATGGATCTTCTTTTTGATCAGTTGCAATTTCCGGATTCATTTGAAGGAATTCGCGACCGGACGATTTTATTGGCATTTTATTGCACAGGTATGAGGTTAAGTGAATTAGTTAACCTTACCCTGCAAAACACCGATTTAAAAACCATGCAGCTAAAAGTGCTGGGCAAACGTAATAAAGAGCGGATTATTCCGTTTGCCATTGAACTTAAGAAAGAACTTGAGAGGTATATAGAGTGCAGGAATCAGTTAAATTGTTCGCATAATTATTTATTTGTAAAATTGGATGGAGAGCCAATATACGATAAGTTAGTTTACCGGACTGTAAATAAATACCTGAGTGGGGTAACAACGTTGGAAAAAAGAAGTCCGCATATCATAAGGCACACTTTTGCTACACAAATGTTAAATAATGGGGCTGATATAAATGCCATAAAAGAATTATTGGGCCATGCCAATCTATCAGCCACACAAATATATACTCATACCACTTTCGAGAAGCTAAAAAGTATACATAAACAGGCTCATCCACGGGCTTAAAATATGGAGGTAACTATGGATATTAAAATTCAATCATTACATTTTGATGCAGATGTTAAGCTGTTAAACTTTGTGGAAAGCAAAACAGGCAAACTTGATCAATTTTATGATAATATTATAGGTGTGGAAGTTACACTTCGGTTAGATCATTCAGACGAGATAGGGAATAAGGTTGCTGATATTAAAACCTTAATTCCTGGGAATGAGTTGTTTGCTAAAAGGCAGAGCAAATCATTTGAGGAGGCGACAGATTTAGCTATTGATGCCATAATCAGGCAATTAAAAAAAATTAAGGAAAAACAAAGAAAAAAATAGAAATTTTAAGAAATTTCAGTGAATAGCTTCTTTGTCAGAAGCTATTTTATTATGGTAAAAAACGATTTAAATTAAAGTTAAATTATCCGGTTTAATCGCAATAAAATCAACGCCAAACGATAAAACTTAAAATGGTAAAAAAAAAACAAAACATTTTTGTGTTTTAAAAAAATAAATTCATACATTTGCCAACCGTTTTAGAAAGTTAAATTTAACGTTCATTAAAATGTTGCCGATGTAGCTCAGTTGGTCAGAGCAGCTGATTTGTAATCAGCAGGCCGTGGGTTCGAATCCCTCCATCGGCTCGATTACAAAACAGAAGTATTAATCAGGTGTGCAGAGCTTCAATTCGGAGCTAAACTTGGTTAAAAAGTTCTTGTATGTTATTAAATTTGGGGAGATACCAAAGTGGCCAACTGGGGCAGACTGTAAATCTGCTGTCGTACGACTTCGTAGGTTCGAATCCTGCTCTCCCCACTAAGCTGTAGAAGCTCCACATAAAACTAATTTTATAGTTCCCGAAAATTTCGGGGGTTGGATACTACGGCTTAAAATTAGTTATTGTTCTTAAAAAGATTGAATGCAAAATAATAAGCGGGAGTAGCTCAGTTGATAGAGCATTAGCCTTCCAAGCTAAGGGCCGCGGGTTTGAATCCCGTCTCCCGCTCAAATTGTTGCCGAAGTAGCTCAGGGGTAGAGCGCTTCCTTGGTAAGGAAGAGGTCATGGGTTCAATTCCCATCTTTGGCTCTAAGACTGGGAGTAATATTTTGTCGAATTAGTAATAATAGGTAATTATGGCTAAAGAAACGTTTAAGAGGGATAAACCTCACGTTAATATTGGAACCATCGGTCACGTTGACCATGGTAAAACAACTTTGACCGCTGCTATCACAAAAGTTTTAGCAGAAAAAGGTCTTTCAGAAATGCGTAGTTTCGATTCAATCGATAACGCTCCTGAAGAAAAAGAACGTGGTATTACTATTAATACTGCACACGTAGAGTATCAAACTGCAAACCGTCACTATGCTCACGTAGACTGTCCGGGTCACGCTGACTATGTAAAGAACATGGTTACTGGTGCTGCTCAAATGGATGGTGCTATCCTTGTAGTTGCTGCTACTGATGGTCCTATGCCACAAACTCGTGAGCACATCTTGTTGGCTCGTCAGGTAAACGTACCAAAAGTATTGGTATTTCTTAACAAAGTTGACATGGTTGATGATGAGGAGTTACTTGAGTTAGTTGAAATGGAAGTACGTGAATTATTAGACTTCTATGAATTTGAGGGTGAAGTTGCTCCTGTTATCAGAGGATCTGCTTTGGGTGGTCTTAATGGTGAACCAAAATGGGTTGAAAAAATTGTTGAGTTGATGGATGCTGTGGACTCTTGGATTCCACTTCCAGAACGTGATGTTGACAAACCATTCCTGATGCCTGTTGAAGATGTATTCTCTATTACTGGTCGTGGTACTGTTGCTACCGGTCGTATTGAAACTGGTGTTATTAAAACAGGTGAAGAGATGCAAATTATAGGTCTTGGTGCTCAGGGTATGAAAACTGTTTGTACTGGAGTTGAGATGTTCCGTAAGATCCTTGACCAGGGTCAGGCTGGTGATAACGTAGGTCTTTTACTTCGTGGTATTGATAAAAATGAAGTAAAACGCGGTATGGTTATCACAAAACCAGGTACCATCACTCCTCATACAAAGTTTAAAGCTGAAATTTATGTATTGAAGAAGGAAGAAGGTGGTCGTCACACTCCATTCCACAACAAATACCGTCCTCAGTTTTACTTACGTACATTAGACGTAACTGGTGAGATTACATTACCAGAAGGAACTGAAATGGTAATGCCAGGTGATAATGTAACTATTACAGTAGAGTTGATTACACCTGTTGCTTGTAACTTAGGCCTACGTTTCGCTATCCGTGAAGGTGGTAGAACTGTAGGTGCAGGACAGATTACTGAGATTTTAGAATAGTAAAATATAAAAAGAATCCACCTTGTGTGGGTTCTTTTTAAAAACGGGTGTAGCTCAGTTGGTAGAGCACTGGTCTCCAAAACCAGGTGTCGGGCGTTCGAGTCGCTCCTCCCGTGCAAATTCTATTATACAATGCGTAAGATAAAAGAGTATTTTAAAGAAGTATATAACGAATTAGTGCATAAAGTAACCTGGCCAACATGGTCTGAGTTACAAAATAGCATGGTTGTGGTAATGGTTGCTTCCCTTATTATAGCCCTGGTTATTTTTGTTATGGATTTTTCCTTTACAAGAGTAATGGAACTCGTTTACAGTATGTTTTATTAATCTTCCTTAATCGAGATGGAAAAGAAGTGGTATGTAGTACGCGCAGTCAGCGGTAAGGAAAAGAAAGTGAAAGAACAAATCGAAAGCGAAATTGCTCATCTGAAATTGGAAGAATACGTCTCCCAAGTCTTAATTCCAACTGAGAAAATTTATCAGATCAGAAATGGCAAAAAAATCAGCAAAGAGAGAAGTTTTTTCCCCGGATATGTGCTTATTGAAGCTGCACTGATAGGTGAAGTACCTCATATCCTTCGTAACATTCCGAATGTATTAGGCTTCCTAGGTACAGGAGGAGAGGCCACTCCGTTAAGGATAGCAGAAGTAAATCGCATATTAGGAAAAGTTGATGAACTCGCCGAAAGCGATGAGGAAATCAATGTTCCTTATATTGTGGGAGAAACTGTAAAAGTTATTGACGGACCTTTTAATAGTTTCAGCGGGATAATTGAAGAAGTAAACGAGGAGAAGAAAAAACTGAAAGTTTCAGTTAAAATCTTTGGGCGCAAAACTCCCGTTGAGCTGAGTTTTATGCAGGTTGTTAAAGAGTAAATTTTATTTATTATGGCAAAAACAGTTGAAGCATTAATCAAACTTCAGATTAAAGGAGGGGCTGCAAACCCTTCGCCTCCAGTTGGTCCAGCCCTTGGTGCCAAGGGTGTAAACATCATGGAGTTCTGTAAACAGTTTAATGCAAGAACACAAAACAGTGCCGGAAAAGTACTTCCTGTTATCATCACAGTTTTTTCCGATAAATCATTTGATTTTATCGTTAAAAAACCACCGGTGGCAGTACAAATTTTAGAATCAGCTAAAATTAAGAGTGGTTCAGCTGAACCTAATCGTAAAAAAGTTGCTTCTTTAACTTGGGACCAGGTAAAGGAAATTGCTGAAGAAAAAATGCCTGACTTAAATTCATTTCAGGTTACATCAGCAATGAAAATGGTTGCAGGTACTGCCCGAAGTATGGGTGTGACAGTTTCAGGTGAGTTTCCCGGTGATAATTAATTTAAATACCTCTAAATTAAAATGGCAAAACTAACCAAAAACAGAAAAAAAGTTGCAGATAAAATTGAAGCTGGTAAGCTTTATTCTTTATCTGAAGCTGCAAAGTTAGTTAAAGAGGTGACTACCACTAAGTTTGATGCTTCTGTGGATATTGATGTTCGTTTGGGCGTTGATCCTCGTAAAGCAAATCAAATGGTTCGTGGTGTTGTTTCATTACCTCATGGAACAGGGAAAGATACGCGTGTTTTAGTGCTATGTACTCCTGAAAAGGAAGAGGAAGCTAAAGCAGCAGGTGCCGATTATGTTGGCCTCGATGATTACATCGATAAAATTAAAGGAGGATGGACAGATGTGGATGTTATTATCACAATGCCTTCTGTAATGGCTAAAGTCGGTGCTCTTGGTAGAGTCCTTGGACCCCGTGGTTTAATGCCTAACCCTAAAAGCGGTACAGTAACAATGGATGTTGGTGCTGCCGTTAAGGAGGTTAAGCAAGGTAAGATTGACTTTAAGGTGGATAAATTTGGTATTATTCATGCAGGTATTGGTAAAGTATCTTTTGATCCGGATAAGATCAAAGATAATGCTAAAACTATGATTGACACTATTATCAAATTGAAACCTGCAGCAGCAAAGGGTACTTATGTAAAGAGTATTTACGTTTCAAGTACCATGAGTCCGGGGATTCAAGTGGATGTTAAATCAATTGATGAGTAAATTTATTTGTTATGAAGCGCGAAGATAAAGCAGCTATTATTGACGAACTTGCTCAAAGACTTAAAGCAGCATCACATTTTTATTTAACTGATATTTCATCGCTAAATGCGGAAGATACCAGTAATTTAAGGAGAAAATGCTTTGAAAAAGAGATTGAGTTAGTAGTAGTTAAGAATACCTTGCTTAGAAAGGCTATGGAGCAGTCTGAGGCAGATTATTCAGCAATGTTTGATGTTTTAAAAGGCTCAACTTCTATTATGTTTACCGAAACCGGTAATGTTCCTGGTAAATTAATTAAGGAATTCAGAAAGAAGAGTGATAAGCCAATTGTTAAAGCAGCTTATGTTGAAGAAACCGTATATATCGGCGACAATGAGTTAGATGCTCTGGCAAATATTAAGACGAAGAATGAACTTATTGCTGATCTTATCAGCTTGCTTCAATCACCTGCCAAAAATGTGGTTTCCGCATTACAATCTGGCGGTCAGACATTGACAGGTGTATTAAAAACATTATCAGAGAAATAGTAATTATTATTTAGTAAACAATTAATTTAAAAATAGAGGAAAATGGCAGATTTAAAGAAATTTGCAGAAGAGTTAGTGAACTTAACTGTAAAAGAGGTTAATGAATTAGCTGCAATCCTTAAGGAAGAATATGGAATTGAGCCTGCTGCTGCTGCTGTAGCCGTAGCTGGTCCAGCTGCAGGTGGTGGTGAAGCTGCTGCTGAAGAAAAATCTGAATTTGATGTTATCCTTAAAGCAGCAGGTGGACAAAAACTTCAAGTAGTTAAATTAGTAAAAGAACTTACTGGTCTTGGACTAAAAGAAGCTAAAGAAGTAGTTGATGGTGCACCAAAAGAAATAAAAACTGGAGTAAGCAAAGACGAAGCTGAAGCATTAAAAGCTAAATTAGAAGAAGCTGGAGCTGAAGTTGAACTTAAGTAATATACTCCAAATATTATAAGACTTACAAGGTTTAATCCAGCCTCAGGTTGGGTTAAGCCTTTTTGTTGTTATTTTTAAGTTCAATTTATTCATGTAATTATGGCTTCAAATACCTATCAAAAAAGGATTAGTTTTGCTACTATTAAAAATCAGTTGGAATATCCTGATTTTTTGGAAGTTCAACTGAAGTCCTTTACTGATTTTTTCCAAATTAATACCACACCCGAAAAGAGAAAGCAAGAGGGGTTATTTCAAGTTTTCGCTGAAAATTTTCCTATTACGGATACGAGAAATAATTTCGTACTTGAATTTTTAGATTATTCAATTGATCCGCCTAGATATACTATTGAAGAATGTATTGAGCGTGGGCTCACATATAGTATCCCATTAAAGGCGAAACTGAAATTGTATTGTACCGACCCCGATCACGAGGATTTTGATACTGTGGTGCAGGATGTGTATTTAGGGACTGTTCCCTATATGACACCCAAAGGAACTTTTGTTATTAATGGCGCAGAACGTGTTATTGTTTCGCAATTACACCGCTCGCCTGGTGTTTTCTTTGGTCAGAGCATCCATGCAAATGGTACGAAGTTATATTCAGCCAGAGTTATCCCGTTTAAGGGATCATGGATCGAGTTTGCTACGGACATAAACAGTGTGATGTATGCATACATCGATCGTAAAAAGAAGTTGCCTGTAACCACACTTTTACGTGCAATTGGTTACGAGAGTGATAAAGACATTTTAGAGATTTTTGGTCTTGCTGATGAGATTAAAGTTTCTAAATCAGGATTAAAGAAAGTAGTAGGCCGAAGATTGGCTGCACGTGTTTTGAAATCGTGGATTGAGGATTTTGTGGATGAGGATACCGGTGAAGTTGTATCCATCGAGCGTAACGAAATAATTATCGACCGTGAAACAATTATCGAAAACGATCATGTTGACGAAATTGTGGATTCAGGTGCCAAAACTATTTTGTTGCATAAAGAGAATTTCAATGCAGCTGATTTTGGAATTATATATAATACCTTACAAAAAGACCCTTGTAACTCAGAGAAAGAAGCTGTTTTACATATCTACAGACAATTGCGGAACTCTGAGCCACCTGATGAGGCAACAGCTCGTGACGTAATTGAAAAACTGTTTTTCTCTGATAAACGTTACGATTTAGGGGAAGTAGGTAGGTACCGCCTGAATAAAAAATTAGGCTTGAATTCTGAAATGGAAATCAAAGTACTTACTAAAGAAGATATTATTGAGATTATTAAATATCTTATTGAACTTATTAATAGTAAAACTGACGTTGATGATATCGACCACCTGAGTAATCGTAGGGTTCGTACTGTGGGTGAACAATTAATGAATCAGTTTGGTGTTGGTTTGGCCCGTATGGCCCGTACCATTCGTGAACGTATGAATGTTCGTGATAATGAAGTGTTTACGCCTGTCGATCTTATTAATTCCAAGACGTTATCAAGCGTAATTAATTCATTTTTTGGGACTAACGCTTTATCACAGTTTATGGATCAAACCAATCCATTAGCTGAAATGACGCATAAACGTCGTATGTCTGCGTTGGGACCTGGTGGTCTGTCACGTGAACGTGCCGGCTTTGAGGTTCGTGACGTTCACTACACACATTATGGTCGTTTATGTCCGATTGAAACACCTGAGGGTCCAAATATCGGTCTTATTTCTTCATTATGCGTATTCGCGAAAATAAATGATCTTGGATTCATTGAAACTCCTTATCGTCCTGTTAATGAAGGGTTAGTTGAACTGGATGCTGAAAAGGTAATTTATTTAAGTGCTGAAGAAGAAGAAAGTAAGATTATTGCCCAGGCAAATGCTCCATTGCATGATAATGGTCATTTTGTTAACCCCAGGGTAAAATCACGTTTGGATGCAGATTATCCTGTGGTTGAACCAAATCAGGTGGTATTGATGGATGTTGCTCCTAACCAGATTGCATCTATAGCAGCTTCATTAATTCCTTTCCTTGAGCATGATGATGCTAACCGTGCTTTGATGGGATCAAACATGATGCGTCAGGCAGTTCCTCTTTTAAAACCGGAAGCCCCGATTGTTGGTACAGGTATTGAAAAGAAAGTGGCTGAAGATTCAAGAAATATGATCCGCGCCGAAGGTGATGGTGTGGTGGAATATGTTGATGCCGAAGAAATTGTTATTAGGTATAACCGTACTGAAGAGAATAAATTCGTAAGTTTTGATGATGATACGGTTCGTTATCATTTATCGAAATTTCAGAAAACGAATCAAAATACAACAGTAAACCAACGGCCAATTGTTGCAAAAGGTGATAAAGTTACCGTTAATACAGTTCTTACTGAAGGTTATGCTACTGAAGGTGGTGAGCTTGCTCTGGGTAGAAACCTTAAAGTGGCATTTATGCCATGGAAAGGGTATAACTTTGAGGATGCTATCGTGATTTCAGAACGTGTAGTTCGTGAAGATATTTTTACCTCGCTTCACATTGATGAATATATGCTTGAGGTGCGTGACACTAAGCGCGGATTGGAAGAGCTTACTTCTGATATTCCAAATGTTAGTGAGGATGCTACCAAAAACCTCGATGAGAATGGTTTGATAAGAATAGGTGCCCATGTGAAGCCAGGAGATATTCTTATTGGTAAAATCACACCAAAAGGGGAATCTGATCCATCACCAGAAGAGAAACTTCTGCGTGCTATTTTTGGTGATAAAGCCGGTGATGTTAAAGATGCTTCTCTGAAAGCTTCACCATCATTAACCGGGGTTGTTATTGATAAAAAACTTTTCTCACGTTCAATCAAGGATAAAAAAGTTAAAGCGGCCGAAAAGCCACTGCTTCAGAAATTTGAAGACGAGCAGGAAAGAAAATTTGCCGACCTTAAAGCAAAACTTATCGATAAGTTATTTGTTTTGGTCAATGGAAAAGTTTCACAGGGAGTTAAGGATTATTTTAATGCGGATGTTATTGCAAAGGGCACAAAATTCACCCAGAAAATTTTGCAGGATATCGATTATCAGAATATTAATCCTAATAAGTGGACTACTGATAAACAAAAGAATGATACCATCTCAGCTTTGCTGCACAATTATTTAATTAAGCAACGTGAGATTGAAGGTGAAATTAAGCGTAAAAAGTTTAATATTACTGTGGGTGATGAGTTGCCTAATGGTATTGTTCAGTTGGCAAAAGTTTATATTGCTAAAAAACGCAAAGTTAAAGTTGGGGATAAAATGGCCGGACGTCACGGAAATAAAGGTATTGTTGCTAAAATGGTACGTGCAGAAGATATGCCATTCCTTGAAGATGGAACTCCGGTTGACATTGTGTTAAATCCACTTGGTGTGCCTTCAAGGATGAACCTGGGACAGATTTACGAAACTGTATTAGGTTGGGCCGGAAAAGAACTTGGATTAAAATTTGCAACTCCAATTTTTGATGGTGCTACGTTAGATCAGATTACCGACTATACCCGCAAAGCTAATATACCTGATTTT
Organism: Bacteroidales bacterium; assembly: GCA_046704385.1. Classification (GTDB taxonomy): domain Bacteria; phylum Bacteroidota; class Bacteroidia; order Bacteroidales; family SZUA-534; genus GH45. The sequence continues at coordinate 28,853 of JBJKSB010000013.1, forward strand.
GGTAGAACTTATCTTTACGATGGAAATACCGGTGAGCGCTTCCATCAACCAGCCACAGTAGGTATAATTTATATGCTTAAACTGGGTCACATGGTTGATGATAAAATGCATGCCCGTTCAATCGGACCATACTCTCTTATTACTCAACAACCTCTGGGTGGTAAAGCTCAGTTTGGTGGTCAGCGTTTTGGTGAGATGGAGGTTTGGGCACTTGAAGCATTTGGTGCATCTAACATTTTACAGGAAATTTTGACCATTAAATCAGATGACGTTATAGGTCGTGCAAAAGCCTACGAAGCTATTGTTAAAGGAGAACCTATGCCAAATCCTGGTATACCTGAATCACTTAACGTATTACTACACGAATTACGTGGTCTTGGTTTAAGTGTTAATTTAGAATAATATTTTTATGGAATGGGTGTAAAAGCCCATTCTTATTCCATAATCAATTAAAACTTTCTTTTTATGGCCTTTAGAAAGGAAAATAAAGTAAAGAGTGATTTTACAAGGATTTCGATTGGTTTAGCATCACCCGAAGAGATACTTGAGCGATCAAGCGGTGAAGTGTTAAAGCCTGAAACCATTAATTACCGTACCTATAAACCAGAAAGGGATGGTTTATTTTGCGAAAGAATTTTTGGGCCGGTAAAAGATTATGAATGTCATTGCGGAAAATACAAAAGAATTCGTTATAAAGGAATTGTTTGCGACCGTTGTGGTGTTGAAGTAACAGAAAAGAAAGTGCGCCGTGAGCGTATGGGACATATTCAGTTAGTTGTTCCGGTAGCACATATCTGGTATTTTAAATCGTTACCAAATAAAATTGGTTATTTGTTGGGATTGCCCACCAAAAAACTTGACAGTATTATATACTACGAGCGCTATGTAGTTATTAATCCGGGTGTTTTAGCTGAGCAAGGCGTTGAATATCTCGACTTCCTTACAGAAGAAGAATATTTGGATCATCTTGAACAATTACCCAAGGAAAATCAATTCCTTGAAGATACTGATCCGAATAAATTTATCGCCCGCATGGGAGCTGAAGCATTATATGGATTACTTGAGCGTTTGGATTTGGATGAATTATCCTATTCATTGCGTCATAAAGCAAACACTGAAACCTCACAACAACGTAAAAGTGAAGCCTTAAAAAGACTTCAGGTTGTTGAATCCTTCAGGGAATCGAAAGGACGTAATCGTCCTGAATGGATGGTTGTTAAGGTTGTACCGGTAATTCCACCTGAATTAAGGCCTCTTGTGCCTCTTGACGGTGGTCGATTTGCTACTTCTGACCTGAATGATCTGTATAGGAGAGTAATTATCCGTAATAATCGTCTAAAACGACTTATTGAAATTAAAGCTCCCGAGGTTATTTTACGTAACGAAAAACGTATGCTTCAGGAAGCTGTTGATTCATTGTTTGATAACTCACGTAAAGCCAACGCAGTTAAAACGGAAAGTAACAGGGCGTTAAAATCTTTGAGTGACAGTTTAAAAGGGAAACAAGGTCGTTTCCGTCAAAACTTGTTAGGTAAAAGGGTTGACTATAGTGCCCGTTCGGTAATTGTAGTTGGTCCTGAACTTAAAATGCATGAATGCGGTTTGCCAAAAGATATGGCAGCTGAATTATATAAACCGTTTATAATTAGGAAACTCATTGAGCGGGGTATTGTTAAAACAGTAAAATCAGCCAAGAAAATTGTTGACCGTAAAGACCCTGTTGTTTGGGATATTCTGGAAAATGTTTTAAAAGGACATCCTGTTATGCTTAACCGTGCCCCGACTTTGCACCGTTTAGGTATTCAGGCATTCCAGCCAAAGCTTATTGAAGGTAAAGCAATTCAACTTCACCCGTTAGCTTGTACTGCGTTCAACGCCGACTTCGATGGTGACCAAATGGCCGTTCACTTACCTCTGGGTAATGCTGCTATTCTTGAAGCACAAATGTTAATGTTAGGTTCGCATAATATTTTGAACCCTGCTAATGGTGCTCCTATTACTGTACCATCTCAGGACATGGTTCTTGGTTTGTACTATGTGACTAAAGGACGTGCCGGTGCAAAAGGTGAGGGATTAATATTCTATTCTCCTGAAGAGGCAACAATAGCTTATAATGAGAAGAGGGTTGATTTACATGCCAACATAAAAGTTAAAACCACCGATTTGGTTGATGGAGAAGTAAAAATAGTTCTTCTTGAGACCACATTAGGTAGAGTCATTTTTAATCAGTGTGTTCCGAATGAAGTTGGATTTATAAACGATGTACTAACCAAAAAATCACTTCGTGATATTATTGGTAAGATTTACAAAGTTTGTGGTACCGCTGTAACGGCACAATTCCTTGATGATATTAAGGATCTTGGTTATAAGGTGGCATTTGAAGGTGGTTTGTCATTTAATCTTGGTGACGTAATTATACCTGAAGAAAAGCAAAAACTGGTTGATGAAGGTTATGCACAGGTGGATGAAGTACTGAATAACTATAATATGGGATTCATTACCAACAATGAACGTTACAATCAGATTATTGATATTTGGACACACACCAATGCCAAGCTTACTCAAATCCTGATGAAACAATTAAGTACCGATAACCAGGGATTTAATTCTGTTTACATGATGCTTGATTCGGGTGCGAGGGGTTCAAAAGAACAGATTCGTCAGTTATCAGGTATGAGGGGTTTGATGGCTAAGCCACAAAAATCAGGTGCTGAAGGTGGTCAGATTATTGAGAACCCGATTCTTTCGAACTTTAAAGAAGGATTATCGGTACTGGAGTACTTTATTTCTACTCACGGTGCCCGTAAAGGTTTGGCGGATACCGCACTTAAAACTGCTGATGCTGGATACCTGACCCGTCGTTTGGTTGATGTATCGCAGGATGTAATCATTAATGAGGAAGATTGTGGAACCTTGCGTGGATTGGTTGCTACTGCTCTTAAGAAAAACGAAGAGGTTGTAGAGACTTTATCAGACAGAATACTGGGCCGTACTTCGGTTCACGATATATACCACCCAATTACAGGTGAATTAATCGTTGCTTCAGGTGATGAATTTAATGAGGCTGTTTCGAGAGTTATTGAGGAATCACCCATTGAACAAGTTGAAATACGTTCGGTATTAACCTGCGAATCGAAAAATGGAGTTTGTGCCAAATGTTACGGCCGTAACCTGGCTAACAGCCGAATGGTTCAGCAAGGTGAAGCGGTTGGTGTTATTGCAGCTCAATCAATTGGTGAGCCAGGAACTCAGCTTACGCTGCGTACATTCCACGTTGGGGGTACTGCTGGTAACATAGCCTCTGAGGCAAGTGTTGTAGCCAGCTACGATAGCCGGATTGAATATGAGGAATTAAGAACTGTAGAATTCGAAGAAGATGGTTATAAATCGGATGTTGTAATTGGTCGTTTAGCAGAAGCTAAATTGTACGATAAAAATACAGGTTTAATCCTTTCAACTCATGCAATACCTTATGGATCAAAACTATTTGTAAAAGATGGTTCAGAAGTTCACAAAGGACAATTAATTTGTGAATGGGACCCATATAATGCTGTTATTGTATCAGAAGCTTCAGGTACTGTAAGTTTTATTAATGTTGAAGAAGGTATTACTTATCGTGAAGAGGCTGATGAACAAACCGGATTTAGAGAAAAAGTTATTATTGAAACCAGGGATAAAACTAAAAACCCGACGGTACGTATTATAAATAAAGCTGGTGAACAGCTGAAAACCTATAACTTACCTGTAGGTTCACATATCGTTAAAAATGAAGATGACGAAGTGAAACAAGGTCAGGTTATTGTTAAAATTCCCCGTTCTGTTGGTAAAGCTGGTGATATCACGGGAGGTTTACCACGTGTAACTGAATTGTTTGAAGCACGTAACCCATCGAATCCGGCAGTTGTTGCAGAGATTGATGGTGAGGTAACTTTTGGGAAAATTAAGAGGGGTAACCGTGAAATTATAATTACTTCACGTACAGGTGAGGTTGTTAAATACCTTGTTCCACTTTCACGTCAAATCCTGGTTCAGGAAAATGATTACGTGAAAGCTGGTACACCATTGTCAGACGGGGCAATTACTCCATCAGATATTCTTGCTATTAAGGGTCCGACCAAAGTGCAGGAATATATTGTTAATGAAGTTCAGGAGGTATACCGCTTGCAGGGTGTGAAAATCAACGATAAACACTTTGAAGTTATCGTACGTCAGATGATGCGCAAGGTTGATATTGTCGACCCGGGAGATACTAAATTCCTTGAAAGACAAGTAGTTGATAAAAATGTCTTTATGGAAGAAAACGACTGGATTTGGGATAAAAAAGTTATTGTTGATGCCGGCGATTCAAATTTACGTCCCGGTCAGATTGTAACTGCCAGGAAACTTCGCGATGAAAACTCAATTTTGAGAAGAAAAGACCTCAAATTAATTGAAAGTCGTGATGCTGTTCCGGCAACATCAAGCCAGATTCTTCAAGGAATTACCCGAGCTGCTCTTCAAACCAAGAGCTTTATATCGGCTGCTTCGTTCCAGGAAACTACCAAAGTATTGAATGAAGCTGCTATTAATGGAAAAATCGATTATCTTGAAGGTTTGAAGGAAAATGTGATTGTAGGACACTTAATACCTGCCGGTACCGGAACACGTCAGTTTGAAGGTATGATTGTAGGTAATAAAGAAGAATACGAATCATTATTGGCTTCAAAGCGTGAAGCTATTGGACAATAATAATCGGATGATTATATAATAAAAACAGAGCCGGCTTAATTGCCGGCTTTGTTGTTTAAACGAAGTATTGTTAATTTTCTTAGATTTGTAAAAGAAAAATAAAATGTATTATGGAAGACCAACAAAAAAAATCAAACCAATTAAATATTGAATTAAGCGAAGAAATTGCCCAGGGGGTTTATTCAAATTTAGCCGTAATAACTCATTCAAGCGCTGAATTTGTTCTTGATTTTGTTCGTATAATGCCAGGAGTACCCAAAGCAAAAGTAAAATCAAGAATTATTCTGACACCGGAACATGCAAAGCGTTTATTGGGTGCTCTTCAGGATAATATTACTAAATATGAAGCCGTTCATGGGCGTATTAAAAATATTGAAGGCGGTGGTGGCCCCAATATTCCTATGAATTTTGGCGGTCCTACGGCACAAGCTTAATTTATAGCAAATCGCTTGCTAATTCTGCCAGAACGCTTCGTTCTCCTTTAACAAGATTTACATGGGCAAAAAGTTCCTGACCCTTCATTCGGTCAGTTAAATAGGTCAAGCCATTTGACGTAGTATCAAGATAAGGAGAATCGATTTGATTAATATCACCGGTAAACACAATCTTGGTGCCTTCTCCTGCCCTGGTAATAATAGTTTTAATCTCGTGGGGTGTGAGGTTTTGGGCTTCATCAATGATAAAGAAAATATTCGAAAGGCTTCGACCCCTGATGTAAGCCAGCGGTGTAATTAATAACTTTTCATCTTTAAGCATTTCTTCAATTCGCAGAACTTCTTTACTGCTTGAACTGAACTGGTGTTTAATTACTCCCAGATTATCAAAAAGAGGCAACATGTAAGGGCCAATTTTTTCGTTTACATCGCCCGGTAAAAAACCTAAATCGCGATTAGCTAGGGCAACAATCGGGCGGGCCAGGAAAATTTGATCATACATATGATTTTGCTGTAAAGCTGCTGCGAGAGCTAATAATGTTTTTCCTGTCCCGGCTTTACCGGTGAGCGATATCAGGGAGATTTCAGGACGCATCAAAGCATCAAGTGAAAAAGTTTGTTCTGCATTCCTGGGTTCAATACCATATACCCGCTTTTTCTCAACCCTGTTGATGGTTTGCTGTAAAGGATCGAAATGGCCCAACGCACTTTTCCCATTACTTTTAAGAATAATATACTCATGAGCCTTTAATTCGTGTTTGAATTTGAATTCATTAATTGAAATACCTTCGTATTCCTGATAAAGCCTGTTAATAAGTTCAGGATCTACATTCTCTACCGTATCAATACCTTTATGTAATTCCTCAATATTTTGTACCTTATCGGTGGTATAATCCTCAGACATTAAACCCAGTGATTTAGCCTTTACACGCAGATTTATATCCTTTGTTACCAGAATAACTTTACGTTTGGGATATTTATTTTTAATAAAATCGGCAATAGCTAAAATTCTGTGATCAGGAGTTTGTTCAGCAAATGATTCCTGAATTTCTTTTGAGAAAGGTTTCCCAGTTTCAAGAAACAATTTTCCACGACCTTTACCTAACGAAATGCCGTCAACCGGGAATTCATTTTCAATAAGGCTGTCAATTTCACGCGTAAATTCCCGGGCATTAAAGTTTATCTGGTCATTTCCCTTTTTGAATTTATCAAGTTCTTCAAGTGTTACGATAGGAATAACAATGTCGTTATCCTGGAAATGATATATACAGCTAAAATCGTGTAACAGCACATTAGTATCAAGTACAAATATTTTTGATAATGATTTTTTCATCGATTCTTGTTTAATAGGTTTCACTTGTTCTAAAGATAATAAAAAGCAGGATGAAAAGCTTTTTTAAACATATATTTTTAGCTGTTTAATTAAAGAAATTAATATTTTCGAAATGTTATTTTTGTGTAAATAATTTTTATGAATTACGCTCAAACTCTTGATTTTTTATTTTCGCAATTACCCATGTACCAGCGTGTGGGGAGTTCAGCTTATAAAGCCAACCTGGATAATACACGGGCTTTGGACACTTATTTTAATCACCCTCATAAGTTTTTTAAAACCATACATATAGCCGGCACCAATGGTAAAGGTTCTGTATCGCATATGCTGGCATCCATAATGCAGGAAGCTGGTTTAAAAACCGGCCTTTATACATCACCACACCTGGTCGATTTCAGGGAGCGAATCAAAATTAATGGCGAATGTATTCCTGAAACTGAAGTAGTAGATTTTGTTAAGAAACACGGTAAAATTCTGGACGAATTAAAGCCATCTTTTTTTGAGATGACGGTGGCTATGGCTTTAAATTATTTCAAAGAGCAGCAAGTGGATATTGCCGTAATTGAAGTTGGAATGGGAGGGAGGCTTGACTCTACAAATATAATTCAACCTTTGGTATCCATAGTTACTAATATTGGATACGATCATACACAATTTTTAGGGGTTGATTTGGCAAGTATTGCCGCTGAAAAGGCCGGAATTATAAAAAAGAATGTTCCTGTTTTTATTGGTGAATATCATGAAGAAACTGCTCCGGTATTTATTAAAAAGTCATCTGAATTGGATGCTCCAATTTGTTTTTCTGAAAGAAGATTTCATATTAGGAAAATTGCCAATAGTTCCAAAGGTCAGGAATTTACAGTAAAGAATGAGCAAAGTGGTACCAGTTACCATGTTACGCTTGATTTAATGGGCAGTTATCAGCAAAAAAACCTTATACCTGTTTTTGGAGCCTTACAAGTGCTGACACCGGGCTTAAATCTTCCAAAAGATGCCATTATTTCAGGATTGGCAAAAGTAGTGCAAAATACCGGGTTACAGGGACGGTGGCAGCAGGTTCAAGTTAATCCTAAAGTAATTGCAGATACCGGACATAATTTGGAGGGTTTAACTGAAGTGGTAAATCAGCTTAAAATGGAAAAATATAATCGCCTGTTTTTTATTTTTGGTACTGTTAATGATAAAGACTTGACCAAAGCACTAAAGATTCTGCCGGTTGATGCTACTTATTTATTTACACAGGCCTCAATTCCAAGGGCACTGAATTACGAGGTTTTGACTGAAACAGCCAACAAGGCAGGGCTAACCGGCAGCGCTTTCCCTGAGGTAAAATTGGCGTACCAGCATGCGCTTCAGATGGCTAATGAGGATGATTTGATTTTTATAGGAGGAAGCACTTTTATTGTTGCTGATTTATTTAAAAGTTTATTGGGAGAAGATATTTGATTTTCAATAAATCCTCCAAGAAAAACTGTAACTTCGAGATAAAAAAAAAGCTGCCCAATTAGGACAGCTTTTACTTTTATAAGCTTTTAATTACTTCTTCACAATTCTTTCAGAACGTGTCAAACCGTTTTCTGAAACTAGTGTCACGATGTAGATTCCATTCTTGAAATCGGCAGTGTTAATCGTAAGTTCAGGGCTGTTAACAGATTTAACTAATAACTCCTGGCCTAAAACATTACTTACAACCACAGCTTTTACACCTTCCATATTAGAGATAGTTAAAACATTGATAACCGGGTTAGGATAAACAGATACCTGAGCCAGAGTGCTCTCAGTAATTGCTTCAACTAATTCAACAGTAACTGTCCAATCCTGGGTAGCACCATCGTTTTCAATGGTATAAACCACTGGTGAACTAAAATCAACTGAAGATTCGCCAGAAACCTGTAATGTGGTTGGAGTCACCTGACCAATATAAGCGTCAGCACCTTCTGATAAGGTGAAAGTTGGAACCAGTGCAGTAACATCGGTACCAGTTGCCATTTTAACCACAACAGTGGCGGCAGCGGTGTCTATTACTGCATCTTCTGTCTGACCTTCAATAGAAAAAGTTTCAATCGCAGTTGGTGAAACTTGTGCCATTATGGCCACAGAACTAAAGTTAGTTTTCATACCAGCAAAAGCACTTGCCGATAAAAACAAAATTGTAATAGCAGAGTAAATTTTTCTCATAAATTGTAATTTAAATTAGTAAAAAAATGTTAGTTATTAAATTTTTGCAGGTAAATGCAAAATATTTACTTTTTCATCGATACAAAGGTATAAACTATTTTAAGCTTACTGGTTAATGAATATTTATCAGTACTTAAATTTGTATTGTTATTGAAAAAAACGATTTGTAAATAACTGATATACATAACTAATAGAGTTCTGGTATCGTTTGCGGTTATTCCTGCAAATAATTGCAGAACTCTATTAATTTTTCATGTTTTAATATTGATTCAAATTATTTAGTATAAAATGTCCTTTTTCAGATTCACCTTCTTTTGCGTATGATCTGCATCATAATCAAACATCAGGTCGCCGGTTGATTTGAATAATCTCACATAGTTAAGGTCGTACCAAATTATAGCTTTTCCTACCATCACTCCTGAAAGAATATCAATTTGGGCATTTCCGCTGTTAAACATACTAACTTTTATTTTTGAATTATTTTGTACGCGAAGTGCCGCAAAATCAACGTCTTTTCCATTATCAGTCCGTATAGTCACTATGCCCTGTGAGTTTTTGATAAACTCAATCCGGCCGATATTTTCATAAATGAGCGGTGAATTCTTTTTAAAAGTGGGATTATAGGTATCAAGAGCTTTCTGTGCCTGAATACCCGGTAATGAATTCCCGCTACCGTTTATTAATCCTAATACTGCGAATAATCCGGCAATTCCGGGATCGTAATTCTCTGAAATGAGTTTGTCGTTTTCTTTCTTAAGGGTCTCAATAGGATCAAATGCTGTATAGCTTTCATATGATTTGGAATCTACATCCATGCCTGCAGAAGCAATCAATGAAGCAGTTACAAAAGTTTTTCCGGCATCATCAACGGTGATGCCATAATCGGTAAAATCTTCGGATTCGTCATATGCGCGTGTCCATAATTTTTTCCCGTTCTCATCAAAATGAGCCACAAACATATTGGTTACGCTATCCAGCTGCTCAATGCCTGCCTGGTTTATCCAGCTTAGTTTGCCGTCGCGTGTACATTTAGCAATAAAAACATCGCCATTATTTTTCACCTTAAGCACACTGTTTCCTACTTTTAGGTCTTTGTTAAATGATCCGGTAAAATAAAAACTATTGTCTTTACCTAACGAAATACTATAAGCTATATCATTCCCCGGGCTACCAATTTTTAATGCAAATTCAACCCCGTCTTTTGGTGATATTTTAGCTACAAATATATCGTTGGTGTTATTAGTAGAGGATAATTTATGGCCTATAAAATCAACATCGCCTTTAAAATATCCGCACAAGTAGGCATTTTCCTGGTCGTCAAAAACAATATTCTGACCATTGCCTCCTTGATACAACCCTTTTTTGTTTGCCAGGCGCCAGTATTTTCTGCCTTTACTTATTAAGTCCTGTGAGGTTTTTAGTTCAACAACAATGGCATTATTATCAGCGAATTGTGGCATGGTTTGACCAATAGGTGCATTAACATAAGTGGGGTCGCAAACCACATATTTCTGACCTTTGTAATTTATATAATCACCAGCTACATCCATATTAAATTTTACAGCAGTTGCCATGTGTCCGGGATAATTAAGCCCAATTACATCAAGCCCCAGTAATTCTCTTACCAGGTATGAAAATAACACGGCACGGTCTTCACAATCGGATGCAGGATACGAGATTACTTCATCAGGGAAAAAGAACTTTTCCCGTCCGAATTGTTGCTGGTCAGTCTCATATTTGAAGGCTGTCTGAACAAAACGCAACAGGATTAAAACAGCCTCGTCTTCCGGTTTGTCCTTAATTAAAGGCAATAATCCTTCGGTTAAGGTTTCCTTGGTTTGCAGTGTGATGGTGGCATCAAAATACACCTCTATATCAGCCAAAGGATAATCGCTATAGAAATTAATCGCATTCTGGTTATATTTTACATCAAAAGTGTGTTCAACCCCATCAAACTCAAATTTAACCGTGCGGGTTTTTAACAGTGCCTGTGTCGAAATAGGTTTATACAAATTCAAATCCATAATGATACGTGCTTCCGGAAAATCGCGGTCGTAAGTAAAAATATCGCTTTCTTTGCCGTTTATCAGATAATACCGGGTATTATCGAAGGTAAAAAATGGCATACCATAAATATTATTTACCGAGGGCAATAAGAGGTATAATTTTGGACCTTTAAAAGCCAGACGTGCTTTATAGTTTGATTTGGTAAGTAAAAACCATTCTAAAAATGTTTGTGCATTTTCATTTGATGATATTTTTTTCGAAGCATCTTTTATTAATAAGTAGTAACCCCAGTCGTTCAGGTTCATGTCCGATTTAAAGGATATTAACTGGTTGATCAGGTCGGCATAATTGGTGTTACTCATTTCCTCCCATTTATTGGCAATAACCTCTTCGCTGATGGTTCCCGGGAAAGTATTCAGAAATTTCGAATCGTATTTTACGTTAAGATTGGAACCGTAGAAACCGAATGATGTACTATTGGGACGGTAATCCTCAGGGGCTGACTTTTCCAGAATTGGTAAAACCGGTGCTACGGCCATCGATTCAATTTTTTGGGGAGCCTCAATTTTTAGCTGAGTGGGTTGTTTTTCACCAGTAGCCTTATAAACAGGCTCCGTATTTGGTTTTGGCTCAGGTTTCCGTTGTTCGGCCTTAAAAAGTTGGTAATTGGTCCATTCCTGTTTCAGGAATTCTTTAAACTCCTCATCCATCTTTTTAATACCCTCGTCCCGCTCTTTTTTGAATTGTTCAAGACCGGCTTTATAGTCTTCTTTAAACTTATTTTTTTCAGCTTCTTGTTGTTTTTTATATTCCTCTAAAGTTTGTGCTTTTAAAAGGGGTGGGTTAAGCAGGAACAAACAGGTTCCCAAAATAACTAAGGCTTGGTACACACTTTTCATATCAGTTGGGTTTAATACTTGTAGTTAATATTTCATTCATCAGACAGTAGATGCAAGTTACTAATTTTTCAGACTTTTATTAGATGTGAATCTGATAATTTAGGTTGCCTTAGAGGGATGATGATATGTAAAATTTAGATAAACAAAACAAAAAAGCAGGTAAATGTTTAATTACCTGCTTTGTATTTTTAAGTATAAAGGTCAAATTAACAAGTATCAAGTATTAAGAATCAAGACACAAGTTTTTAATCTTTAATCTTGAGTCTTGTGTCTTCAATCTTGTGCCTTCAGTCTTCCATCTCTTCCTCAGTATCCTTCGCATCATCAAAATCGCTTAGTGGCTTTAAATTGTCAGGAATGGGTTCATTAACGTCATCATCATCATCATCAAAATATTTGAATACATCCATTATTGGCGATTCCTGGATGCTTGGAATTTCAAAGTCAGCCATGGTGTCTTTTAATGCCACGGTAACATTATCGTAGGCTTCTTTTACATTATTTGCCTGAACCAGCATATAGGTATTCGACCTGCGTTCTATACCCTTTTCCTCGTCAAAATTGATAAAAGCGGTTTTGCACTTAAACCAGCGGTCGCCGTTTTCGTTCGGAATAAGTTCCGAGAAATTGGCTATCTTGATGGTACTTACAAAAAAATCGCCTGAAATGTAGGGCTCCAGCTCTTTATGGATTCTGCTCTCGGCCTCGGTAAACGAAACCGCATCAATTAAATAAGGCTCCGATACCATTTTGGCTTTACCGTCGTTGCCTATTTTTTCATATTTTACTTTACATTCAAACCACGTATTCATATCTATATTTTTTAAGTTGCCAAAGATAAAATGTTAACCACTTTAATAAAACAGAATATGTATATTGTGGATAACTTTTTTAATTGAGCATTTTTAAATTACAAAACCATTATGGCTGATTTTGAACAAATTATCTATCAACGCAGGAGCACAAGAAAATTTAAAACCACACCCATTGAACCTGAAAAAATTGAAAAGCTTAAAAAGGCAGTTTTACTGGCTCCATCAGGAAGAAGAATTTACCCTAGTGAATATATTTTTGTTGATGATCGTGAAATATTGAGAAAGATTTCAAAAGCAAAACAGACCGGGGCTGCTTTTGTGGCTGATGCTGCTCTGGCTGTTGTTGTGGTTGCCGATACCTTAAAATATGATATTTGGGTTGAGGATGCCAGTATTTCTGCCTGTTATATTATGCTTGAAGCAGAGAACCTGGGACTGGGATGTTGCTGGGTTCAGATGCGTTTGCGAGAAACCAGGGACGGGAAATCGGCTACTGAAAATTTGAGAGAAATTTTTGGACTGGAAGATAATCATGAAATTTTATCAGTAATGACTATGGGTTATAAAGATGAGAGTAAGCCATCAAAAAAAGACTCTGAACTTTTGTATAATAAAGTGCATTACAACAAACTCGGTAACGAGATGAAGTAATTTTTAGAGTGTCTGTTTAACATGTAAATGAGATTGTTTTTTTGAAGTACGCCATTATTGATATCGAAACCACAGGGGGAAGTCCACACACGGAAAAGATAACCGAGATTGCCATTTTTGTGCACGATGGAAAGCAAATTATTGATGAATTTGTTTCCCTGATTAACCCGGAACGATATATTCCTCCTTTTATAACCGGTTTAACCGGAATTACCAACGAAATGGTGGCCGATGCTCCTAAATTTTATGAAGTAGCCCGCGAAGTAGTACTAAAAACTGAGGATGCCGTTTTTGTGGCTCACAATGTAAATTTTGATTATCGGTTTATTAAAGAAGAGTTTAAAAACCTGGGATTTGAATACGAACGAAAAACGCTCGACACGGTACGACTGAGTCGGAAGCTTTTACCCGGTCACACTTCATACAGCCTGGGAAAGATATGCGACGATTTAAAAATAAAAATCAATGGCCGTCACCGTGCAGCCGGGGATGCGCTGGCAACGGTAAAACTGTTTGAAATATTGTTGCAAAAAAACGGTGCCTTTCTAGAGGCCGCTAATCCTGAACAATACAAATATTTAAAGGGTATAGATTCGGAACTGCACAAGGAACTGGTTAAAAATTTACCTGAAAAAACCGGGGTTTATTATTTTTTCGATCATAACAAAAATCTGATTTATATAGGAAAAAGCATAAATATTAAAAGCCGGGTTGCTCAACATTTAAGGAACTCCGGGGGGCGAAAGGCCCTTGAAATGAGAGAAAAAATTGCTGAAGTAAACTATGAGTTAGCAGGGAGCGAATTAGTGGCTTTGCTTAAAGAATCGGAAGAAATTAAAAAATTTCAACCTGTTTATAACCGCAAACAGCGGCGTTCGATGTACAGTTATGGTTTGTTTACTTCCTATAACGAATTTGGTTATATTACCTTTCAACTGGGTACCATAACCCAAAAGTCAGGCTTGCCCATTGCAACTTTTGAAAATGTTACTGAAGGGAAGAAGTACCTGTTTCACTGGGTTGAAAAATATAATTTATGCCAAAAGCTTTGTGGATTATACAAAACAGATGGTGCCTGTTTCCACCATGGTATTGGCATGTGCAGGGGAGCCTGTATGGGAAAGGAGTCAGGCCCTGATTACAATAAACGGGCTTTGCAGCTGATAGAATCGTTTGAATACCAGGTTTCTGATTTCTATATTATCGATAAAGGCCGCGAAGAATCGGAACGATCGGTTATTGCTGTGCGAAATGGCCATTACCAGGGTTTTGGATATATTGATACTGAATTTGCATCACATACGGAGCAATTAGCTGATTGTATTGACACCTACAAGGATAACCGCGAAGTTCAGAGCATTATTAAAAACTTTATCCGGAAGAATGACTTTGAAAAGATTATTTACATTGAAGATTGAAAATAAAAAAAACCGCAGAGCCTGACTGCGGTTTTTAAGGGATCCTGGACGAGCCAAAATCTATTATTAAACTAATGAGAGCGTATTTCGCGGCGCATAAAGGCGACATATGATAAGGCAAAACACAGAAGTGTTATTGCCAATAAACCCGTAAGTTGTGGCCATATCAGCATTAAACTCTGGCCCAAAGGAAGTGGCCCGGGTACTGCTCCTATCATTTGTTGATTGGTTAAAGGGCCGATACTCCGCATAGATGGTACCAGCAGGGTTGAAGTTGCCTCGCTGAAAAGTTCGTTGGGCATTATCTGTACCAACGCAAAGTTTAGTTTTTCGTAAAACATAATAGCCCTGGGTGATGCAAATGCCGAAGGTTTAAACGATTTGGTAATTATGTTAACAATAATGGGATAAAAAACGGAAAAAAACAGCCAGACAGCGATACCTGAAATGGCTGAAGTTGCCGGTTGTTTAAAGCGCACTGAAAAGTAAATTGAAAGATTTAGCCAGAAGGCCACATAAATTATACTTACGAGTGTAAAAAATATTATACGCATAAATTCACCTGCAGTAGGTGGAATTCCCAACGAGAATAATCCTATTCCTAACACCATAAAACTTAGTGTAAAAAACAAAATGCTGACCACAATAACGGAGGCAACAAATTTAGCATTTAACACAAAGTCGCGAGGGATAGGTTGAGCCAATATGCGGCTGAGTGTCCCTTTGTTGTGTTCAGAATTCACGGCATCAAAGCCCAGGCTAATTCCCAGCAGGGGCCCAAGAAAACTGATAAAAATAAAGTACGAAGGCAATGAGCCATCCGATATGGTAAAAAGTTTCAGAAAAAAGAAGGGATTATCGCTTTCATTGGCAGTAACTGCTTTGGCAATATTCGATAATGCCGTATACAATGAGCCCATACAGGTTAAACCAATTATAGCTATTAAGATAATAAACCGCCAGCTTCTGAAATAGTCGGTCATTTCTTTTTGCACCATGGCCCAAAACGGATTGCCTTTAAGTTCAATTCTGCTGTTCCTTTTAAAGAACTGATTGCTTTTGGTTTCTGGTATGGCATTGGCTGATGTTGTACTTATATTGCTATTCATAATCCTTTCCTCCTTCAAAATACCGGTAATAAATATCATCGAGGCCGTATTCTTTCTTGCGTAACGAGCCCAGTCCAAAACCCGATTCAACAATAGTTTTGGCAATTAATGCTGATACATTTTCACGGCTGTCAACATGGATCATATTTTTGTTCAGAGTTACAGCAGCAACATTTTCAATTTGTTTCAGTTTTTCAATTAATGAATTAAAAATTGCTGAATCAGTACTACCATTTAAAGCTTTTCCTTCATGTTCTATTATCTCTGCTTCGGTGGCGAAGGTATTTGCCGAGAATATTTTTTTGGCCAGTGATTCTATATTTCCTTCGGCAAGCAGGTTTCCCTTTACAAAAATTCCTACGCGGTCGCATATTTGCTGCACCTGGTGTAAGTGGTGCGACGAAAGTAAAACGGTGAGTTTTTCTTCGCGACTCAGGTTCATAATGAGGTCGATAAATTCTTTGACACCTTTGGGATCAATCCCCAGTGTGGGTTCATCAAGAATAATCACTTCGGGATTTTTCACCAGGACATCACCCAGTCCTAAGCGCTGGCGCATCCCACGCGAATATTTGCCTGCCTTTTTTTCTTTTTCGGTACCCAGGCCGACCCGTTCAATAATTTCATTAGCCTTGCTTTCAGCCTCTTTTCCTGATAATCCGTTTAAGCGGGCTGTGTAAACCAGATTTTCCAATCCTGTCAGGTCTTCATAAAAACCAACATCCTCAGGCAGGTATCCAACTTTTTTCTTTACCTCAATAGGATAACGAACTGGATCGATACCACAAACTTTGATTTGTCCGTCAGTAGGTTCAGTAAGTCCCATCATCATCAGAATGGTGGTCGATTTGCCAGCTCCATTGGGTCCCAGCAATCCAAAAATTTCACCTTTTAATACGGATAAATTCAGGTTGTTTACTGCCGAAAAGGAACCGTAGTTTTTAGTAAGGCCATGTATTTCAATTACCTTTTCCACAGTTTACCTCCTCCCATATTTGCGGAATAAGAAAAACAACCCGGCAATAACAGCCAGAATTATCATTACTCCCAGCCAACCCCAAAGCAGAGGTGTTTTAACTGAAATACGCAAAGTAGCTTTTGAAGTGGTTTCTTTGGTACTTGAGGTCAGGTTTATGGCATAATCGCCCGGTATTGCCTTATCGAATGCTTTTATAGTTGCTGTAACATTTTCAGAAGCACCAACGGCAACTGATTTAAGTTTGTCAGGACTAAATGTAACTTCCCAGTCTTTAGGACAATTTTTTGCAAATTTAATATCTTTTAATTCTGATGTTCCTGTATTACGCACTACCAATTCAAACTTTTTTGCTGTTCCAGCCGTAATCGAAGCACTTAGCAATCCTTTGGGAGTGGTAAGCTCCATCTCGTACGACCCGGTAATCACCACCTCAAGGTTCAGATCGGCTGAAGTGTTGCTGGTTAATGCCTGAACAGGTATTTCATAAGTCCCCGCCATCACATTATAAGGAGGTTTTACCTCAATTGAAATATTGGAAGTCTGGTTGGGGTCTACCTCAACTGCAGTAGCTTGCTGGCTGTTGGGTTTGAAAAGTACCTGCCATCCCTCTGGAGTGTTGGCTCTGAGCGAATAGAGTTGTTTTTCGCCGGTCTGATTTTTTATCTTGGTCCGGAATGTAAAATTTGATTTTGAATGACCCTGCATATTTGCCTGCTGCGAAGTGAATTCGGTTTCGTAGGTACCAATTTCCGATACATTTACCACTAATGCTAATTCATCCATATTTTTAGCAACTACCTTAAACGTATGGTTACCTTTATTTACTTTTAACGGAACATCAACTTTTAAATTCAGGGTTTTCTTTTCACCAGGCAGAATAGAAATTTGCTGAATATTAAAACCGCCTGCTTTAAGTGTGTAGTTCCAACTTTTAGGCATGCCGGCTACATAAACATCCAGATTTTTTACTTCGCTTTCATTGTTTTTTATCTCAATGGTATAATCAATGGATTCACCCGGAGGAACCGAAATTTTGGTATATGGGGTGTAAAGTTTGACTGAATTGGCTGCCAGCGAGGTAACTATACCTGCAATTAAAAATGTAAACGACAGCATTAATCTTTTTAAAATCCGCACATGCATTAACATAATTTTAACCTCCTATTATTAAATAAATTTACGATGAGCAAAATTAATTTGACCTTTGAAAATCGGAAAGGCCCAAAATTGCCTTATAAGCATAAATATTGCATTAAATAATTGATATTTAAATAATTGCACGAATTGTGAATGAAATGTTAAAAGTGTTAAAAAAAGTTAAAGCAGTTTTTTAGATCAATAAAGGAATAGAAATTGTCGTTGATTGAACAATAATTTTAAGAATAGTTGGATGAAGAATTTAGATTTTTTACCACATCGTTCAAACTTTGCTGATTAATTTTTGTTCTGATTTTTATTAAAATATACAATTATGATTCTTTTGCATATTATTTCACCGTCGTACAAGCAACTAAATGAAGTTGCTGAGTTTTTGGTAAATAAAAGATTAATAATCGATGCTTTAGTACAGGGGTGCATGGGTTTTAGATTACATGAAGCAAAGGGGAAAGTTGAATCGCAACAAGTAAACCTTTTAGTGGGAAAAACCAAAGCCCTGTTGTTTGATACTATAGAACAAACCCTTCGGAGCAGGTATGGAGATGACATGCCTGAAATTTACTCGGTACCTATTGTAAACATGAATTGGGAAAAATCAAGGGAGTTAGCTGACAATACAATTAAAATCAGTAGTAACTGACTCTTTGAAGGGGTTCTCGGTCTGCATACCACAATATTCTGTCAATAGTTTAAAGACTTCAGAAGGAAATCTGGGCCAAGTATTATTTTGAGGTTCTGGGAAATCAATAAATATGAATTTTCCTTTAATTATTAGCCCCAAACGGGGCGTAATCAATATGGCATAAGTTTTTAATTACTAATTTAAGCCAATTAATAAAACGTCGCTCCGTTAGAGCTTATCATATTTCTGCCTTTAATTACCTTGCCCTGCGGACAAGGTTTGAGACTACGCTCCGTTGGAGCTTTTATTATTAATAGTAGTGGTCATTTTTATCGCCAGCACCTCAAAATAATATTTAGCCGTAATCTGAAATTTGCAGTTTCAAACAGGTTTATTGGTTGTTTTTTCGTAACTTTTTACATCTTAAAACAACCTGGTTTCAGGTGCTTATAGTTCCAAATATTAATTAAAACTCAAAACTTATGAAAAAATTATTTTTATTTCTGGTTGTAGTTTGTGCAGCTATCGCCGTTTCTGCTCAGGAAGAGGGCGGCAAAGATAAGGAAAAAGTCCTCGAAAAACCCAAGGATATTAATATCCAGGAATTTGATGATTTTAAAAATTCGTCGTTTAACATTTACGAAAAGTCACTGCATTATAAAAAAATGTCGGAAGGCGAGGAAGGATTGAAGGTGGAAGATGTTACTGAGGCTAAAAAGCTAAAGGAAGATGTTGTTACGCTTAATAAAAAAGCTGACGAGGTGCTGGAAAAAGCTAAAAATGTTAAACCTAAAACAAAATCACCGGCTGCGGTAAAAAACACTCAAAAATCAGTTGAGGCACTAAAGGAGGCTACAAAAAATCTTGATACCGTACTTGGAAAAACAGGTAAAGAGTAGATTGAGTTGCCTGAAATTATCTGTTAAAAATGGAGCGCGTAAGCGCTCTTTTTTTTGTCTTCATTTTCGCTTCATTTTGGTCAAATATGTTTGTATCGAATTTGATTAAAAAACTAAAAAACACATAATCATGAAAACAAAAAATTTTGTAATTAAATCAGGATGGTTTTTTACAGTGGCCATTATTTTTACACTGTTTATCACTTCATGTGAAAAAACGCCTGCTGTTCAGGATAATACAGATGCCTTGTCTGAAACCTCAATTGATCAGGAGCTTTATACCTCAGAAGTATTTGATGAGGTTATTGACATTGCCGACGAAGCAGAGGATTATTATGATAGCAATGCTAGCAGTCTCAAATCTGCCACTTTTGGTTTTAACCGGTTGAGTGAATGTGTAACTGTAACAAAGGAAAAAACAGACAGTTTGGTCACAACCGTAATTGATTTTGGAGAGGAAAACTGTTTGTGTAACGATGGTCGTGAACGTCGTGGTAAAATTATTATGTCGCACGAGGGAAGGTACTGGGACAGTTTGGTGTATATAACCTTTACTTTCGACAATTTCTTTGTGGATGATAATATGATAATGGGTGACAAATCGGTTACTCAAACCATCGATGAAAATGGTAACAGGGTAAGCACTATTTCAATATCAGGCTCAATGGTTTTGGCCGATGGTTCAGGTACAATTAGTTATGAATCGGATAAAACAAGGACTATTATTGAGGGTTCGGATACTCCTTACAAACGCGATGATGTAATTGAAACTACAGGAAGTTCAACCTGCACCCTGGCTGATGGAACCGTAATTTCGATGAATATTATTGAGCCGCTGGTACGAAAAAATGAACAGGGATGTTTTATGTACATTGTTCAGGGTATACTTGAAAACACTGTTACCGGAAAACCCACAGTTACTATCAATTTTGGAGATGGAACCTGTGATAATTATGCTGATGTAACTGTTGATGGAGTTACTACTACAATTGAACTGAAACGTAAGTGTAACGGAGGCATGTAGTTTTTTGAAAAGAATAACGCGTGAGGGTTTTAATCATCCTATTGTAAGATTAGTGCTGAATTTTTATTACTGGTTTTAAAATATACAAAGTTGGGATTGCATTGAATAAAATCGGGGCGTGACTTAAAGCCTGTCTTTTCGGCAGACCGGTCGCTCTCCGATTATAACACAAGACTGAACAATTATTGAAAAAGAATAAATAAAACCCATAAAGCAGACCACTTTTTAGTAAAAAAATATTAATTCGTAATTTTGTTAATGGGTAGTTTTAATAAACCTGAAAACTATAAAAATAAATATCTGTTAAAGTGTAAATTATGTTGATGTAAATGGGAGGCACAATGAAAAGATTAATTATAATATCGGTTTTTATTTTGGCAGGTTTATTTGCTTTTAGCCAGGAACAACCGAAAAAGGTTGAAAAATCTCAAAATGTTGAGCAGGTTAAAAATATTGAAAAGGTCAAGAATACAGAGCAGATTAAAAATGCGGAGCAAGTTAAAAAAGATGGGAAAGTTGAAAAAAATGATAATAACCAGAATAAAACACCATTAAAGGCGGTTCCAAAAGCGAATCAAAACCAGGCAAAAATTCAGAAAACGCAGCAACAGAGAAAACAGGCTAAAACTGTTCAAATGCAACAAAAAAGAGCTGGTATGACAGAACAACGTCAAAGAATGATTCAACGTCGTCGCGGTCATAAATAAGTTATGAATACACGCTGCCTTTTTCCTCCCAAAGTTGGTCTGACCCTTATGTTCAGCATATTAGTATATGTAAATATACAGGCTCAGCAATCATCCGATAGTTTAGCCAATGATACAGTTACTGAATCTATTTTAAACTACTTTTCGTTCGATTTGGGCTATACTAATAATAATCTGACCGACAATACTTTAACCGATGTAAATACTTCTGCTATTCTGGCCGACTTTTCTTTTTACCACAAGTCCGGTATTTATGTATCATTAATGCCTTTAACTTATCCGAAAACAACCCTGTCTTCCAATGATGTAAATGTTTCCGCAGGATACCAATACTTCTTTAATAACGGGTTCGATGTTAACGCTTATTATTTGTATCATCATTATAAAGGTGATTCTGTATTAATGGGAATTGATTATAATCAGTCGATGGATTTATCTATTGGATACACTTTTAAAGGGCTGTATGCCTATTGTGAAGGATTCAGTACCTGGGGAAATGAGAATAATTATTTTGTAAATACGGGCCTGGGTTATTATGCTGAATGGTACCCCGGGCAAAATAAAAACAATTTCTTTTCAGTTTTTCCTTTGGTTTCGTTTACCCTGGGTACAGACTATTGGGTTTATACCGACATGACCCCGCTAGAATTGTTAAACACCCGGGTACGGCTAAAGCATAATAACTATGCTTGGGATACTTTCGATTCGCAAAATGTCGATTTTATGTTTCCTGTGAATTTTACGCATAATAATTTTTCAGTTTCTCTGTCGTATATTTACTCGATACCCACAAATAAATATAGTTTATTAGGCTGGCAAAACCAGTCGGGATTAATGTTTTCGTTAAATTATTTGTTGAATCTTAATTAACAAATCATGCGCTTATTGATTGTTGAAGACGAGAAGGGGCTGGCTGATGAAATCAGTCATTTTTTGGAGAAGGAACACTATAATTGCGACCAGGCCTTAACGGGTAAACAAGCTTCGGAATTAATAGCCATAAATCCTTATGATTTTATTTTGCTGGATATCGGGCTGCCTGATATGAACGGGCTTGATCTGATTAAAGAAATAAACAAAAACAATTCTGAAGCTTATATAATTATTATAACTGCAAGGGGCGAGCTGGGTGATAAAGTAAATGGCTTTAACCTGGGTGCCGATGATTATTTGCCGAAACCATTTTCGCTTATTGAATTGCACCTCCGCATACAGGCAATTACCCGGCGTAAGTTTGGGCATAACCAAAATATAATTCAGTTTGGTGATTTTTCGATTGATACTCAAGCCCGTACGTTTCAGTTTAACAATTCATTTATCGACTTAACCAAAAAAGAATATGATTTGCTGAGTTATCTGGTAATGAACAAAAACCGGATACTCGACCGCATGCAATTGACAGAACACATATGGGGCGACTTTTTTGAAGACGATTATGATTCGAATTATATTGATGTACATATAAAAAATATCAGAAAAAAAATACAGAAATTTGATGAAAGCCAATGGATTAAAACTATTCGTGGTGTGGGGTATAAGTTTGAGGGGGAGTAAAGAACAGTCCTCAGTAGGCAGTCTACAGTCCTCAGTAGGCAGTCTACAGTTCACAGTAATGAACAGTAAACAGTGAAAAGTAAGGTGACTGCTGAGTCAAAGCAACTTATAACTTGAAACATAGAAACTATGATTCTACCCAAAATCAAGCTAAAAAACCAGTTGGCCCTTTTAAGTGCTTTTTCAAAGGTACTTATAATTGTGTTGTTGGTTTTTACTATTCCCTGGTTGGTTGGCCGTATATCAATAAATGATACCGACGATAACCTGGTTAACAAACTTGACGATGTTTTTAACCTGATTGATAGTTTGGGAATTGATACCTTTGTGGGTGATACCGCTGATATACAGGCGTTTGGGAGTTATAACATCCTAAAAGAAGAATATATTTCCATCGAGTATCTGGACAAGGACACTTTAATCAACTCAATTGCTTATTCGCAGCGTATTATTGAAGGTGAAACGGTGGATTACCGCGTTTTGAGCTATTCATTTGAGCAAAATGGAACTTATTATATTATCGAAATCGGGAAAAGTATTTCCACCATAATTCAGTTTGAGAAACAATTAAAGAAAATGGCCTTTTGGTTTACAATAGTATTGCTGGTTATAACTGTGGTAATTGAAATCTCATTAATTCAATATATGCTAAGGCCATTGGACCTTATTGTCAGTAGGTTAAAATCGACGGATCACCCGTCGTCGTTTAATTATGAAACGGTTAAAACAAATACCTCCGATTTTTTGTACCTGGAAAATACGCTGCATAGCCTGATGCATAAAATTGAGGATACTTTTAATAATGAAAGGGAATATATTGGGAATGTTTCTCACGAGTTATTGACTCCGGTAAGTATTATTAAAAGTAAGCTTGATAACATTATAATGGAAGGGAAACTGAGTGAGGAAGATATGTTAAAAGTTTACGAGTCGAAGCAAACGCTGGGGCGCTTAACCAAAATGATCAGGACTTTGCTTACCCTTTCAAGGATTGAAAATGACGAATATTTGCTAAAAGATAAGGTGAATGCTGTTGAGGTAATTAAAAACGTAGTTTCAGAACTTGAGGACCGCATTCACGGAAAAGAGTTGATCCTTCAGATGGATTTAAGGATCGATACCATTATACTTAGCGGCAACCAGGAGTTGATTTTTAATATGTTCTATAATTTCATCAATAATGCCATTAAATATACTAATGAAGGATATATTAAGCTGGAATCAAAAATGCTCGATGGATTTCCGGCTATAATAATTTCAGATACAGGCGAAGGAATTGATTCAAATCTTTTACCTTACATTTTTTCACGATTCCGTAAATTTAAAACCGGTAAAGACAGTTTTGGTCTGGGTTTAGCGCTGGCAAAGAAAATATGCGATTACCACAATATTGATGTTAAAGTTGCTTCACAAGTAAACCAGGGATCGGAGTTTACACTTTTGTATAAAGTCATTGAAAAATAGGTTTTATAACCAACAGTCCAACGGACCAAAAGAAGCAAAAGTCTTGCAAAACTGACGAATTCCGATAATTACTTCAGTATTTCATTTATCATTAGTATCTCAATGATGTTATTGGTTAATCCCTCTTGAATTATTTTGTTATGATGAGTAACCAATAATGGCTATTTTTACATTAATAAAAATCAACCCATGGATAACAACGATTTGCCCATTGTTCCGGGTCGCGGACTAAATTCAAATACTGCTGTTGAACTCAGGCTAGGTTATTTAAAGTCGCTGGGATTTGATATCAGTAAAATTAGTGAGCATTTTTTTCCACTGTCAGACATCCGTAATAATATTGAATCCATAATTGGTTCAACTGAAATTCCTGTGGGAATAGTGGGTCCGTTAAAATCTATTAAGGATAATGAATTAATTTATTGTGCAGCCGGAACCCTTGAAGGAGCGTTGGTGGCAAGCATGAACCGTGGTGCTAAAGCTATCAGTAAAAGCGGGGGGTTTAATTCAGAATTTTTGTATCAACGAATGGTTCGTGCGCCCCTGTTTTTATTTAACAATGCTGATGATGCTGTACAGTTCAAATCCTGGGTTGATCAGAATTTTGATTCCATTAAACAGGTGGCTGAACAATATTCAAACCATTCTCAACTAATGACCATTAACCCGTTTGTAATAGGAAACAGTGTCCATCTGAAATTTGTATTTTCCACCGGCGATGCATCCGGGCAAAATATGACAACTACGTGTACCTGGCATGCCATGCTCTGGATTGTTGAAAATTTCGCACAGCAGACAAATATTGAAATAGTACATTTTGTGATTGAAGGCAACGGGGCCTCCGATAAAAAGGTTTCGCAATATTCCATCCAACAAGGTCGTGGGGTGAGTGTAACTGCTGATTGCATACTGGAAGAATCTGTAATTAATAGTGTCTTGCGAACCACTTCCGATGAAATTGTTAAATTTTATACTCCATCGGTAGCTATGAGCAAAATTGACGGAATGGTAGGATATAACATTAATGTTGCCAATGCCCTGGCGGCTATTTTTGTGGCTACAGGCCAGGATTTGGGGTCGCTGCACGAATCGTCAGTCGGTATTTTAAGGGTGGAGAAAACCGAAACCGGCCTTTATTTATCGCTCAATTTACCAAACCTGGTAATTGGCACGGTTGGCGGTGGAACACACCTTCCCAAACAAAAGGAAGCCCTGGAAATAATGGGTTGCCTGGGAAACGGCAAAATTGAACGGTTTGCACGTTCTATTGCCGGGTTCGCGCTTGCGCTTGAAATTTCAACTTATGCCGCCATTGTAAGTGGTGAGTTTGCTAAGGCGCATGAAAAACTGGGCAGGAATAAGCCGGTTAACTGGTTACTGAAATCAGACATTAATGTGGAGTTTATTGAAGGTGCATTATTACCTAAAAACAGTCATTTTAACATTAAAGAAGTTGAAATTATTCCTGATTCAATGATAGAGAATGGCATTTTAACCGATATTACACGTAAGGTAAATAAAAAACTGATTGGCTTTTTGCCTGTAAAAATCTCATTCGATGATAAGGAGCTAAGCACTACCAAACAGTTTTTAATAAAATCGAAAGCGCTTGATATTGATGTTATTAAAGGTTTGCACCTTATGGCAGCTTCAATCGATCCTGAATTATCCGACCTTATTTTTAAATACCGTGAAAACCTGGAATATTCGCACTGTCATACTAAGGAGATTTTATTATATGAGTTGCTTGATCAAAATGGTTTTGAATTTTTGCCTGAATTTTTTGGGAAGGTAATTAAGCCTGAAAATGAGACTTATTTATTTATCCAGGAATTTTTGTATTACAGCGATCTGCAATTATATAATACTGAAAATAATCCTGAAAAATGGACCGCAGAATTAATCAAAAAGGTAATTGGGTGTATTGACAAGGTGCATAAACAATTTAATGATCCTGCCCAAAAGGAAAAACTGGCCAGTGTGATCGAATTTAAACCCTGGACATCGAAGCCTTTATATAAAAAAATGATAACACTGCTTCAAAAGGAATCTGATGACCAGGAAACCGGGCAGAAATATTCACGGATGCTGGCATTTGTTGACGAACTGGAACAGGAACACGATTCTTTGAATCTGTTAAAGACTCTGGTTCATAATGATTTTAACTCGCGAAATATTGCTATCCGCAACACGGGTAAACCGTGCATTTATGATTGGGAACTGGCAGTTATCGATTTTCCGCACCGTGATGTGGTTGAACTGCTGAGTTTTGTGCTGAATGATAATTTTACCGCTGAAGATTTGCATCAAATATTAAAATACCATTACGAGTTGCAGCATGAGCAGGTTCAATGGAGTGATTGGCTTAAAGGTTACACCTACAGCCTGAAGGAGTATTTAGTGACACGGGTGTCGTTTTATGCAGTTTCCGGTATTCTTTTAAAATACGGGTTTACAAAACGAATTTTGGAAAATTCATTTAGGATGATTGAAATGCTGGCATAATCTATTTATTCTGTTTAATAAAATGAATAAAAATCTGTCAGCATTATTATTCGATTGAGAGCTTTAAATGTTTACCTAATCCTGCTTCAACAATTCTTCGAAATGTGGATAATTCAACATCTGTTTTATTATTTTCTATTCTGGAAATATAAAACCGGGATGTGCCACTTCTTTCGGCCAACTGTTCCTGAGTGAGTCCTGCCTTTTCTCTCGCACTACGTATTATAGACCCAAATTTTACAGGTTCATTATCAATTTCAATACTGGCATTAAATAAAGTTAAAGGGTCAATTTCGTAAGGATGAATAAGTTCCTGTCCATCTTCGTCAATTAACCTGACTTCAATATTACTCCACGACAGCGTTTGGTTTCTCAATTCCATTTTTTTAAATTTTGATTCATCTAAAAGAGTAAACTCAATATCAGATTCAGTAATGTTCCATTCTTTAAAAACAGAATCAAAATCAATCATTCGTGATTCTCCATTGTTGAACATACATGTCACTTTATATCCTTCAATCTTCTCAATTTTCAATATTCTTGGAATTTTAATATTCTTTCTCATAGTCTTGGATTCAAAAGTTTGAAATTATTTTCTAAAAATTCTCTTTTGTCTACAGCCCATTCAATCACTTTCTTACGTTGCAATTTCGGAAGTTTCCCAATGTAAGTTTCCAGTGTTTCAATTATTATAAGTTCTTCAAATTCTGCATAAATAGCATGAAAATGTGGAGGTGGATGTTCTCTTGAATAAAATCAAGTTTGATGGAGTCAATTATTTTAAGAGTAGGCATCTTACTTGTTGTCTAATTAGACAACAAGTATACAATAAATATTCATTTACTCCTCCTTTTTAACATCATCACCCCCCACGAAAATAAAATACCAAAAACTACCAGGGCCAGCCGGCCATTCAATCCTTTTATAAATAGCAGGGCTGCAACTGTTATCGTAATCCACATTTGAAGAATTACAAATAGTTTGAATTTTAACGGAATGGTTTCTTTGCCATCAAATTCATGAATAATTTTCCTGAAGATTCGGTTTTTAAGCAGCCAATTGTACAATTTATCGGAACTTCGGACAAAGAAAAATGCGGTAAGCAAAATAAAGGGTGTTCCGGGGAATCCGGGCAGGGCAACGCCAATATAGGCCAGCACCAACGAAACAAATCCCAGAATCAGGAATAATATCTTCTTTTGTTTTGATGTCTTGTGAACCTGAATATTATTTTCGTCGTGATTCGCCATCTGTTCAGGCTTTTATTACAGAAAAAATTGTGTTCTCAAAAAAGTTATTTAAATTTTCATGTGTACTGGCATCTACTATTTCAATTTTACCAGGATGCTCATGATTTAAGCCGTCAAATAATTTATGATATGCCTGGTTAAGCAATTCAAATACTTCAACCGATTCGTGAGCTTCATGCACTTTCCGGTTTTTAATGCGATGGAATAATATTTCGGGTTTGGCATCCAGATAGAATATTTTATCAGGTAAATCCACCTTAAAAAGTTCTTTTAAATCACTGAGACGGGTTTTATTTTTTATAAAAAACCATTCATAAATAAACTGCATAAACCTTTTAACCGGGCTTACGGTTTTATCGTGAAAATTACCAGGCAGTAAGTCAAGCAAATAGTTGAGTTCGTTATGAAATAATTGATCTACATTGTCTGACACTTCTTTACTTACAGAGCCAGGTTTAAGTTTCTGCGCATAAAAACGGGCATAAATCCTGGAATCAATTAAAGGATGACGTTCACAAAAGACCAATTCAGAATTTGACAATGCCAGCAATTCCTTAAATAACAACATTGAAGCGAACAAAGCAACGGCCTTAAGTTGAGGCACTTTTCTAACATCGGCCTCATGACTTAAATTATTAACAAATGAGGCTGTTTGGTACAACTCTGAACCCTGAACCAGTTGGGTCAAATCAATGTGTGGCAACAGCAGGGTATTGACGTTATCTAACTTTTTTTGCTCTGCAATTCTCTCAAGTATGGTGCTTTTGCCCGATCCGTCAAGGCCTGTAATAAGTATCACTTTCATTTGAGAATTATCTCCATACATTGATTAAAAACAGCATCGGGAGTTTGAGTGGCATCAATTTGGGTCCAGTTTTCATGTTTATAGTCCTTCCATTGTTGAGCTGCTTTTCGCTGAAAATTTATATAATCATTCTGAGCTGGCTTTTCAGCCAAACCACATTCGTATCTTGAATATTTAGTTTTACGGTCGGCACAAATTTCCACGGGTAAAACCAATTCAATTACCAGGTCGGGTTTTGGAAAACTGCGTATTAAGGCCTTAATTAATTGGTGGTTAGCTCCCAGGGCTTTTTCGGTTGCCAAATATTTATAATAATAACTATCCGCTATCACAATTTCATTTTGGCTTTCAAGGGCTTTATCAATGGAATATTTTAAAGCATGAGCCAGAAAAAACAGACGCGAATCGTGAGTAAGGGAACAAAGGAAATGGTCAATATCGCTTTTCGATTTAAAGGGCAGACTTTGGATAGGGCTGTGAAGTAAATCCCATATATCGGCTACATAACATGAAGTAAAATGATCAGCCAGGCGGTTAATTACGGTACTTTTTCCAACTCCGTCGAGCCCGGTAATACATATAAGTTTTGTCATAATTCAAGTCAGGTTTTTATTATTGAATTTGTTTAACAACTTTCTTAATATCATCCGGATTAACTCCGAGTCCTTTTAAGTAATCAAAATACGATTGATTTTTCACAAAATAGTTTTTTAGCGATAAAATCAAATCTATTCCCAGTTTAACCATCAGTAAAAAACTTATTCCCAATCCAATTTCTTCAGCTAATAATCCAAAAGTCAGGTAAGGTGCTTTTATTCGGGCAGTTATTTTTTTAGATAGCGAAGCATTGGGATCCAGGTCGGATAATTTCAAGGTTATCAATTTTTCAGGCCAAATTATTTTCCTCAGCAGACTGAAATAGATATTGAATCTTTTATGAAATTCAGGAAACAGGTTAAAGTAAAAAGCATCCATCTCAATATCATGAAAATAGTCGTTGTACGATAGTTGAAAATCACCCGATTTTTCAGCCATTTTCAGCCTTGCCTTTAACCGGCGGATTATATAACTGTTTCGTCTGGATTTTAGTTTTTCAAGTAGTGAAGCGCTTACTGAGTTGGAACATATATCCGTCAATTTTAAGGTAAAATACGATTTGTCGATAGCATTCGATTTTTTTGCAATGGCCACAAATTTATCTTCATCAAAGGTTTTTTCGCTGAGCAAAAGGTTTGAAACATCCATACAATCGCGGATGCCGCATTTGTAAATTCCCATATGCAAAACCAGGTGCAGCAAATTATACTCGGGCGAAAGCTTTTTAACGGGTTCGCCATAAAAATCAAAATTGGAGCACGATTCCCAGATATCGTCCGCATTAACCCTGTATTTTGAAGTAGGCGATTTTAGTCCCCACTGCGTACCGGTTATGCAATGATAATTCCTGCTGATAAAAGACATTCCTGCATGACTGAATTTGGCCACTTCCTGTTTTTCGCCGCTCCAGCCAAACCCAAGCGGAATATAATTCAGATCAAAATAGATTTTTTGAATTGCCGGCCAGTGTTTTTGATGTATCAACATATCAAAATCGTTCATTTTTTTATACCCGGTGTCATAATATACGGTATGAATAAACAGGTTGCCTTTTAAAACAGCCATATCAATATTTTGCTGATTGAACCTCCTGATAAAATTCAGTGCTTCATTATTACGGTTTTCATTTTCAGTTTTTATCCTGTTATGTAAATCTTCGAACTTTTGCAGTATAGCTGCTGATAGCATTGTATCTAAATCAAATCGGATAAATTGAGTATACATCCAGGGTGCAATTTTCCATTTAACACAGTAATCAAAAAAATCATTTTGTTGCTGTTCGCTCTTACAACTATCTGACAGGCACTCTCTGATTTTTTGCAATTCGGAATCCTCAGGAGTTATTTTGGAGAGTCGCGATCCGATATAAAAAAAGTTATTCATGGTTTAATATTTTAATTTCGCCGGTTGAACCGTTCATCTGAATTAAATCGCCGTTTTTTATTTTGTCCAAAATCCCTTTGGCCCCTACAATAGATGGTATTCCCATTTCGCGGAATAAAATGGCGGTATGACCCAGTAAATTTCCCCTTTCGGAGATTACACCTGATGCCTGGGCAAATAAATTAACCCAACCGGGCTCAAAATTTTTGGCAATTAAAATTAATGATGGATTTTCCAACGTATTATAATTATTTTCATCTACAAGAATCACCTTTTCGGTCACCAGGCCACTGCAACAACCTGTGCCTTTAATAAATTCGCCGGGTTTGGATGCAGCTCCAGGCATAACTGCCGTAAATTTTCCTCTGTTTAAGTGGTAGCGGTTTGCATGTTGCATTTTTCGGAATAAAGCGTATTCTTTTTTTCGTTTGGTAATCAGGGATTGGATGTGTTCTGCAGATTCAAAATCAAGAATTTCATTGAATTCCAGGTATAGTGAATCATTAAGATGGCTTATCATACCAATTCTAAATAGTTCTTCATCCATGGCTCCGAAAATTTTCCGAACTATATGAAATGCCTGGGTACGGTAAAAGCGATAGTTTTCGCGATCTTTAATATGTCGGATAGTAAGCCTGATCAATCCTAAAATCATTATTCTTTTAAACCAGTTAAACCGGTAATGGTCCCTGATAATTTTTTTGTAATTGAATGAATGAGTCTTGCCTTTGGTTTTATTCGCAGTTTTTAGGTTTGTCTTTAAAAAACTTATAAAACTCAAAGGATTTTCTTTATAATTAATGGTTTCAATTTTTAGTTCGCTGCTACGGCATCGTTCACCATAAAGCATTATATAATTCAGGATTTTTTTGTTTAATCCAGGATATTCTTTTTTAAGCTGGGCTATAATTTCACGTTCATTTTCATCTTTAAATAGAGCCTTGTGATGACCTTTTTGAGTGATTTCCATAATCAAATTCTGAAAATCGTGAACCATTTGCACGGAAATAACATCACCCTGCGAATACAAAATGTCGTTAGCAAAATTCGGATAGGTTTTGTTTAATTTCGATTTGGCGATTATCCGTTTTAAAAGCGAAAAGAAAATCATGGCATAAAATCCGTTTAAAACGGGTACAATCCAGTTCGATCCAAGGCTGTTATTTAAATCTCTGACTAATTGTGCAAGTTCATGATGATTTTTACCATTGAATTGACTCTTGGTGCGAAGATCTTTATTATTATCAAATTCGGGCCATTTTACCGGGTTGTTGAAATTATGTAATGTTGCCTGATAAGTATTTTCAAATTTCCGTTTGTGTTTTTTAAATAATAAAAGAGCTATAAGCAGTTGTATAAACAGTTTAATAAAATTCAATCCTCTGATTTTTACCTGAGGCTTAGTAAATTCAGCATCGTCCATTCCCCAAAGCCGGGTAATTATTCTACCGGTAATTTTGCCAAACGGTAGTTGATACAGCAATTGTTGCCAGGCTGTTACGTTGTAATAAAGAGCCCCGTTTATTCCTCCTACCATGTTTTCGAACAAAAGCCGGTTTTGATCAATTTGTGCACGTGTCATGCCCAAAAATCCAGCCATTGCTGAATAGGCATTTAAATAGGTATAGCGTACATAGCTGATCGTTAACGGAAGTGTTGTCCCGGGATAATTATCACCTATATTCCCATTGTCCCAGATGCTGGTATCAGTGTTACTATAAGTTGCAGGACGAACCTGCAGCCAGTATATTTCATTTCCCTTTATGGCGAATTCAATGTCGACAGGCTGCTTTTTTAATCGGGATAATTTTTGTGCGCCTTTGCTGAGTTTTTTTATCGATGAATCGATTTCCTCTTGAATTTCACTTCGGGTTTTTACAATGGTTTTGAGGCCATTTGCGAATACCTCACCACGGTATTCTTCGCCAGGATTAATATATTCAGCTTTTCCATTGTGAAAGATAAGTTCC
The DNA here is from genome assembly GCA_046704385.1 of Bacteroidales bacterium. GTDB lineage: Bacteria > Bacteroidota > Bacteroidia > Bacteroidales > SZUA-534 > GH45. The sequence continues at coordinate 61,342 of JBJKSB010000013.1, forward strand.
ATGGCTGTTTCCTTCCCGGAAACCAGGTTTTCGCCCAATCCCGGGATAATATTGATATAAACTCCTTCTTTCTTATGGTCAGTTGGGTGATGTGAAAATATTACACCGGCATAATCAGGCTGGATCATTTGCTGAATAATGATGCCATACTTAAAATTTTCAGGAATTTTATAACCTGTAAACCTTTCCGGATTATAGGAATTCAACACTTCGGTAATGGCCTGTGGCAGTTGATATACTGAACAATTGGTTTTACTTTCGAACAAGCCGGCAAACGATTCATTATCGGAATCTTCGGCGTTTGTACTGGAACGTACTGCCCAGAGTGAATCTTCACTGATGCCAAATTCCCTGACCCAGTTATTGCATAAATCATCAAGGCTTAATTCTTTATTCCGGCATTTTTTCAACGTCTCAAAAGGCAGTATATAAAAGAAGGGGACCTGGAATTTGTGTTTTTTCAAAAAGAGAAGCCCATTGGCTTTATTACCAAATTCAAGTGATAGGCGTTCCTTTAATGGGTCAAATATTTTAAAAGCGTTTATGGGCATAAAACGAAAGTAAATAATAAAGCTCAGCAGCTAAAACAAAAATACACTTTTAGCCGAATGATTGGTAATTATGTTGATGAAGGATGTAAATCATGAGTTTTTCTTTCTATAATTTATAGTTGGCCCGGCAAATATTTACAATGAATAAATTTCTATTTTGATGTAATTTTATTAAATTGCGTCAAGCACGTGACGGTATTTTGTAAATTTGTGTCAAATAAGTGACGGTATTATGGACTATTTGGTCAGAGAAATTTCAGAAAATATAATTAAAAAGCTTCAACCGAATAAAGTTGTAGTCATTTTTGGTGCAAGAAGAGTAGGCAAAACTGTTCTTGTAAATGAATTATTAAAAAGCATCGATGAACCTGTCCTTAAACTAAATGGAGAAGATATAAATGTTCATGATAAATTGGCTAACAGATCAGTTGAAAATTATCGGCAGATACTGGGTTCATTCAAACTGCTTTACATTGATGAAGCACAAAAAATTCCTTATATAGGATTAATACTCAAGTTGATGATTGATGAGATTGACAATTTGAGAGTAATTATTTCAGGTTCATCAGCGCTTGATATAAACCATGAAATAGGTGAACCCTTGACTGGTCGTCAGTATTCATTTAATCTTTATGCTTTATCCGAAAGGGAATTTAATCAAACCGAGAATGCAATTTCGAAGAATGATAAGGTAAAGGAAAGGTTGATTATTGGAAATTACCCTGAGTTGTTTTATTTGCCGGAAAAGCAAGACAAAATTGATTATTTGAATGAATTGGTAAGTTCTTACTTATTAAAAGATATTTTAGCTTATGAAAGCATTAAAAACTCACAGAAAATTTTTAATCTGTTACGCTTAATTGCTTTTCAGATTGGTAGGGAAGTTTCATTACAAGAATTAGGTCAACAATTATCGATAAGTAAAAACACTGTTGAGAAGTATTTGGATTTGTTAAGCAAGATTTATATTCTTCATAAAGTGGAAGGATTTAGCAGAAACCTAAGAAAAGAAATAACAAAGAATTCAAGATGGTATTTTCTTGACAATGGAATCAGAAATGCTGTAATAGCAAATTTTAATTCAATTGATTCCCGAAATGATATTGGACAGCTTTGGGAGAATTACATCATTAGTGAACGAATTAAGTATCTGAAATACAAAAAAATAACATCGAATAATTATTTTTGGAGAACCTATGAACAGCAAGAGATTGATTGGGTTGAAGAACGAGATGGCTCGCTGTTTGGATATGAATTTAAATGGAAAGAAACAAAAGTTAAAGCACCCCCACAATGGGAAAAAGCATATCCTGATGCTGAATTTAAAGTGATTACCCATAATAATTTTGAATCCTGGTTAAAATAATTCAATGTCAGGACTTCTTTATTTTTTGTTAAATGTTACAATAAATAATTAAACCAAATGAAAATCATTATAACAGGCGCTACAGGTTCACTGGGGGCTTATCTGACAAGGCATTTTTCAAACCATGGCCACCAGGTAATAGCAACAGGAATAAGGCCCAATCCACCTGAAGAATTATTAAAATTTGCCACTTATATTAAGGCAGATATAACCCAGCCCTTTACATTACCAGAGGCAGATGTTTGTATTCATACGGCTGCAAAATCGGATGATGCCGGGGCACGGGCCGATTTTTACCAGGCCAATGTGGTGGGAACGCGAAATGTATTAAGGGCAGCAGTCAATTGTAAAACTTTTATCCCGATTTCATCTTCATCGGTTTATTTATCCTCTGATAAACCTTTGAAAGAAGATATAGCCGGAAAGCAGAATAACAGGCAATTGTCGCTGTATGGAGAATCAAAATTAGGGGCAGAAAAGGAAATTTTACAAAACAATACTTTTCAATCGGTATTTATTTTACGCCCTCGCGCTCTTTACGGAACCGGTGATAAAATGATCATCCCAAGAATGTTGCGACTCGAAAAAAACCGGAAGATTTTTACTCCGGGCAGCATGAAGATTGATGTTTCGCTTACCCATTATGCCAACCTGGTACAGGCCGTTGAATTATGCGTGAATTCCGAAAAAACAGGGATTCATATTTATAACGTTGCTGATAAAACACAGTATGTTTTGGTTGAGGTATTACGAAAAATAACCAGGGCTATTTATGGAGAAACTTTGGCAGAAAAGAAAATACCAATAATCTTTTTAAAGCTACTGGCTTTGTTTCACCTGGGTGGCATGTCAAAGCTGCTTATAAGGGCATTAACAAAAAACATGGTACTGGATATCTCTAAAATTGAGCAGGAATTGAGTTACAGTCCCACCAGGGACATTGACAACTCGCTCAACGAAATAACAACATGGGTAACCAAAATTGGGGGGCCGGAAGTTTTGAAAAAGGCTGAAAAAAAGTTGGCCTGGATTTATTAACCAGAGTTGGCTGTATGAAATCTGAATAAACAAACGTTATATGAAAGTAATCAAAAATTAACTTTAATATGAGTTTTGCCGGAACAGTAGCTTCAATGATTAGTTCACTTAAGAACAATGCGCGGCCTAAGAGAAGATATACAGAACGATTTGGTAAAATTGAAAACCATTATCATATTCCATTAAAAGAAAAGGCCATTTCTAATGCCGATTTAGACAGAGTTAAAAATGAAATTCAGCATAAATTAGTTGCACGCAACCGGAAACACTCGTTTATTACTTTATCATTGCTTTCGGTTATTCTTTTTTTCCTAATATACCTGTTGGTAAATAGTGCACTACAAACAAAGGAGAATTATAGAAAGCAGGAACAGGCTTATAGATTGGAACAACAAAGGAAACAGGAGAAAATTCAGGCGTATTTGAAAGAGGGAAATAAAGCTGTGGATCAAAAAGATTATCCGCTGGCTAAGAGATATTTTAACAGAGCATTATTCCTTGATGATAAAAATTATGAAATAAGTCTGGCCTTATCAAGGGTATACCTTCTTGATTGCATTGAGAATAATAAAGAATGCGAATTATACGAAATCTATAAAAAAGCTAGTGATAGGAGATATGGGATGGCAAGGGTTAATAATGATCTTGGAGATTTACTTGATCAATTGAAAATTAAAAAAGCAGAAGAGCAGAGAAATTTGAATGAAGAGGTAAATAAATTGTTAAACAGGGCCTATTCCTGTCTGGACCAGAAAAACTATTCAAAAGCAAAGAAATATGTACAAAAAGCATACTTTCTGGATAATGATAATTTTAATGCGAATGTTGCCATAGCAAAAGTATATATTATGGATTGCGTCATCAATAAAAATGATTGCAAATTAGCTGATTATTATTACAAAATACTTAAATATAAATATGAGGAAACTATTGAATTTCAGGATATAAAAATGTTGTGGGAGAGCAAAAACCAATCTGCTTATTAAGTATAGACCGGATTATTGTAACTTTGGGAAATGAAAATTTTGAAGGTTGAATTAGCTGGCTATTTCCGACTGAAGACTACTAAATTGGGTAAAAATAATATTCGTAATGAAGTTTAATTTAGCCCTATTGTTAGCAATTTGTTTTTCAAATCTCTATGGTCAGATAGATAGTATCTGGACCTTTTACGAAGAACGCGACGGGATAAAGATATTCTACAAAACGCATCCTGAATCTGAATTTAAAGAATTAAAACTGGTTACCGAAAGTTCAGCTTCGCGGTTCCAATATGTTAATGAACTCACTACAATTGATTCATTCCCAACCTGGGCATTCAATTGTACCAAAGCAGAGGTTGTAAAACGAATAAGTGATTACGATTTTTATTACTATTTCCTCTCCGATGCTCCCTGGCCCATGGACGACCGCGATATGGTCATACACATGAGAGTTTCTGCTCCTGATACCCTGGGAAGGATAATTATAAATACCAATGCTCATCCCGGATTGGTTCCTGTTTATAAACAAGTTGTCAGGGTGCCGTATATGGTGGGACAGTGGATTTTTAGCCCGCTCAATTCCGGAAAAACAGAAATCCAATACAGCATAACTATGGATCCGGGCGGTGCCATTCCTGTTTGGTTAATTAATTATGCCATGGATATCGGCCCTGTTAAAACCATGAATGCTATAAAAAATAGGGTTGAAAATTTGAGGTGATTTATTAAATATTTTCCACGCTAAAATTCGCGTACCCGGCGCACGGATATAGTTAGTTGAACGTGAAAAGCCTTTTTTTTAACTACGAAATTCACTAAATCACACGAAAAAAAGAAGGCTGAAAAGCCTGCCCCGAGATCATCTGGGGCTTCCATCAAACTTTAATCACTGCTTTTAAATAATTGCAGTTAATATTTTTGATTTTTCAGTGGATCATTTACAGGTAATTTTTTTTTGATTTATTAACGTCGACATTGCCTGCTCCGATAAAGTCGGAGTCTTCGTACCTCAGACGATGTCGGGTTAATTTGGAATTTCAATAATAATTTTTCATGAACTACGCCTGAGGACACACGTGGCAGCGGGGATTTTGATAAAACGGTTGACACAACCATAATATTAATTTTCTTCTTTTTAGCCAACAGCTATTTCCTTTTGGAGTATTGATTTAATACGAGATTCCAATATAAATCGACAAGCATAGTTATCATAATCCGTTTTAAAACTGAATTTCCGCAAAAATTTTATCGATAGGTTTTAAAATTATTTTTTATATATTTATTATGTTAAAAAACCAAATTGATCATGAAACAATCCATACAATTTATTGCGCTCGCACTGGCTACACTTATCTTTGGCTGCAAATCAGAAAAAAGCCACAGGACTTTTGAAAATGTAATTATAGCAGGTAAGATTTTAAACCAGCAAAAGTACCCCGATAAGTACACTATTAAATTATTTGAAAACGACCTTGTAAATTTTGAAGGTAACACACACACAGAATTTATCAATGAGGATGGAACCTTCAGGTTTGTTTTTGAAAAATCATTCTCAAGTGATGTCTACTTAATTTACAATGATTTATTTAGCCTGTTTGTGAATCCAGGTGATAGTATTTATCTTGAATTGGATGCCGATGAGGTTTTTAACCCCCAAAGGTACTATGGTGAAGAACTTAAATCATTAAAATTTTCAGGTGACGATACGCAGATAAATGAAGAAATTTATCACTACGAATCAATTCTCAATGAAAATAGTTTCAGTTGGAATTTAACTAAAAATGAACAGCAGATGTATGCTGAGGATTTTTTAAAATATTTAAAAGATTTAAGAAATATTAAATATCACTTATTAGACTCATTGAACCAGGCAAAAGAATTATCTGCTAAATTCATGGAATGGGCAAAATACGATATTGATTATAATTTTAGTTCTAATTTATTTCATTATACCTGGTATAATCCCCAAATAAAAAACAAATTGAGTAAAGGTATTGAAGTAATGAAAATACCACAATCATTTTACCAGGCCATTGCCGATATTCCGGTTAGTAATGAAAATGCAATGATGAATAGCAATTATAGAATGTTTCTTTATCAATACTTTTTTACAACTACTTATTACAATTCAGAGTTTTTTAAAACAAGCATAAAGTACCGAAAGAATAAAATGTCTCAAAAAGAATATGAAAATTACCTTAAAATAATTCAGAAGAATTACAAAGGAATTGCCAAAGATATTCTTATTAGTCAAAGGCTTTATGGTTTATTTTCAATTAATCGTACTGATATTTTTGAGGGACTTTACCCAAAGTATAAGAAAAGTCTGCCTGATGATTTTTGCCAAATTCTTGATAAGGGATATAATGAAGTGAAATTAACTGAGAAAGAATTTGATAATAACACTAACCTGTATCAAAAAGAAAACAAAATTGAAAAAGTGGCTGGTAATATCTTGAATAAGATAATTGATGAAAACAAGGGGAAAGTTATTTATATGGATTTCTGGGCAACATGGTGCGGTCCATGCCTGATGGAGATGAAAACCTCAAGAAATCTGGCTGATTCTTTTAAGGGAAAAGATATAGCATTTGTATATTGTTGTTTAAAATCAGATAAAAATAAATGGCAAGATCAAATCAGGGAATTAAAGTTACCGGGGAGTAGCTACTTATTAAATGATTCAGAATATGATATTTTAAGTCAAAAATTCCAGATAACCGGAATTCCTCATTACGTATTAATTGACAAAAATGGAAATGTAGTAAATAAAAATGCTCCCCGTCCAAGTAGTGGTGAGGAACTGGTTGAAATTCTAAATAAATATCTGAATTAATTACAATTTATTACTGCTTACCTGATTTGCATCGAACAGAACCTGATAAGTGTCAACACCAACCTGATTTGCATTGAACCGCAACTGATAAGTATTCCAATGGACCTGTTTGATGTCTGGGTTGAGCTATTTGGTTTGGCTTTAACAATAAAATTAGCTCAGAACAATATTGTTCATTTACCTTAATTATAAAGAGGCTGAAATAGCAATCTTTTGCTTTTATATTATTCCGACTTTTTAGGCGGGCATGAACTTATTCCAAATACTGAATAAATTGGACAAATGCTCACCAGGCTGGTAATAACAAAAATGGCGGCAACAATTAATAGGATAATTCCCAGTGCACCCTCTACCATGCCCCTGAAATAGGTAATCACAATCAATAAAGCTACTATTAACCGGATTAACTTGTCAATGGCACCCATGTTCTTTTTCATCCGTTTAATTTTTAAGTTTTACATTTACACATAAATACCCTGTGTATTAAAGTATTTTCTGGTAAGATATATAACAACTGCCTTAAATAATTGTTTATCAATAATTATTGGTTATTCTCTTTTTTGATTAAAATAATTCCTGATTTTTCAGGAAGTGTAAATGTCAGTATTCCTTTTTTTGAGTTAAAAATGTTTCGCGTAAAGGGATCTGTATAATTTACCTCTTCTGATTTCAGATTTACTTCCTGGTTAATGTTTGATTTATTGAAAGCCACAATAATTTCGTTGGTCTTATATAATCTCTTGTACGCCAACAGGTTTTTTGTATCATCAGCAAGTATAAATTCAATATTGCCAAGTGAGAGGCTGGGATTTTCTTTCCTTATTTTAATCAGTTTCTTATAAAAATTGAGCAGTAACGTATCCTGATGTACTTCATCAAAGTGTTTTTTTGTGGAAAGTGGATTGTGAGTTTCCGGTTCATAAGTCAAATCGGGCCAAACCATAGGCTTACGGCAATCGGGGTCATCGGCACCCCACATACCCACTTCATCTCCATACCATATATGCGGAGCCCCAACATAAGTAAACTGATGCATAAGGAGTATTTTTTGGATTGCCCGTGTATTTTCGTCCGGTTTATTTATTTTATAATTTTTATCATCATAGGGTTTTGCATTGAACTTGTACAGGTTTTTATTGTACAACGATGTTGAGGTTCGTGGTGCATCGTGGCTGGCAGTGAGGTTCATCATAGCTTCCTGATGTTCATAGCTGATCCCCTTGGCCAGCCTTTTTAACGAGTCTACAAAAACTGAGGGAGACATTGGCGTGGGGGCATCATCAAAAAACCATCGTGCACAACGATACCAACGATAATTCATAATGGCATCAAAAATATCACCCTGTAAAAAGGGTTGAGGTTCCATAAATTTATCGGGCCAGGCCTGCCACCAGATTTCACCAACCAGGTAAGCATTTGGGTTTATTTCACGGACTTTTTTCCTGAATTCCGGCCAAAAGCCCAGTGGAATTTCGGCAGCCACGTCTAACCGGTAGCCATCCACACCATCGCTTACATCGCCGTCTTTATCAGGATCGAGCCAACGTTGGGCAACATTAAATATGTGATTTCGTGCCTGTTCACTGTGTAGGTTTCCTTTAAAAGGAAACAGAGTATCCTGACCAATGATGTCTTTCTTTAGCTCGGGCATATATTTTATGCCATACCAGCCTTTATATTTGAATTCGTCTTCGGGGGTTGATTTATCATCAAACGATTTTATATTATACCAGTCTTTGAATTCCGATTTTTCCCCATTTTTATGTACATCTTTCAGTGCCCAGAAATCCATTCCGGTGTGGTTCCACGAATAGTCCATTATTAATTTAATGTTTCTTCGGTGACATTCTTTTATCACTTTCAGAAACAGACTGTCGGCGGTAGTATATTTCCATGTCGACGGGTCCACCGGGTTTTCTGTGGAAATTATTTCTACATCTTTTTCAGGATGAGGCCCAAAATTCCGATCGATATGTCGCCAATAACGTGGATCGTACTTGTGTAATGAGGGCGAATCGTTTAACGGATTAAAATAAATAGCCGTAATGCCCAAATTCTGAAGGTAGTCTAATTCGTCCAGAACCCCCTGCAAATCTCCACCATACCTTCTGAGTTGGAGATTCTCATTGAATTTTTTTAAACCTGAATTTGAAAAATAATCATCGGGTTTGTACCAATCCTGACCCCACGGTGTAATGTGCCAGTTTTTAGGAACAGAGTCAGGGTATGTGCCTTTTATATCATAAGGTGTGGGATCGTTCGATGGGTCACCATTTCTAAAACGTTCAACAAAAATTTGATACCAAATGGCCTGCTTACTCCATTCCGGAACCTGGGCAATATAGTCCGGACTAATATTTGGTTCATCTCTTTTGTGATCCTGTTTACAGGCTGAAAGTAAAACCAAAGCGGGTAGAATTCCAATAATGACTATTAATGCTTTCATAAAGTTCAATTTAAATACTCATCGGATGACAAAGCTATTGGTTTATAGATAAGTCATCCGATGAGTTTTATGTTAATTAATAGATCTTCTATTATGTGCTTCAGGCATTATAAAGTTTATTGGGAATTTGGGGTAAATGTTAGGGCAAAAATAGAAAATATCCTTGAAGTAACCCGTAACCAGTAACCAGTAACCCGTAACCAGTAGCCAGTAACCAGTTTAAACCCGAACCCCAATAACTACTATATCATCAATCTGTTCAATTTTTCCTCTCCATTCGTCAATGGTACGATCAAGGATTTGGCGTTGTTCAGCCATAGGTTTCTTATAGATCTGTAATAATAAGTCTTTGAAATTTTTGGTCATAAATTTGCGTTCATCAGGTCCGCCAAACTGGTCAGGGTAACCATCTGACGAGTTATACAGGCAGTCGCCTTTTAAAAGGTCAATTTCTTCCATCGAGAAGTTGGTCTCTTTTTTAAAGTAATATCCGATGGGCATCCGGTCGGCTTTTAGCTGAATTACCTCATCATTTCGGATTACAAACAAAGGATTATATGCACCTGCAAATCGCAACTTCATATTTTTATGATCTATCACATAAAGAGATATATCCATACCATCTTTTGATTCGCCTTCGTTTCCGGTTTGGTGCAACTGGGTTATTACCTGGTTTCGCAATCGGTTAAGTATTTCGTCCGGTTGAACAATTCCCTCCTTATTTACAATTTCATTTAAAAATGCAATACCCAACATGCTCATAAATGCTCCGGGAACTCCATGGCCGGTGCAATCGGCAGCCACAATAATGGTTATATCATCACGACGGGTACTCCAGTAATAATCACCACTAACTATATCGCGCGGACGATAAAGTACAAAATAATCGTCAACTACTTCTTTAATTTTCTCAATGGGTGGCAAAATGGCAGCCTGTATACGTTGGGCATACTGAATACTATCAGTAATATTTTTATGTTGTTCCGATATTTTCGCATTTTGTGTGGCCAGTTCTTCTTTTTGGGCTTCAATTTCGGCTGTTCGTTCGCGTACTTTTTGTTCCAGAATCCGTTTTTCTTCCTTAAGGTTACGCTCACGAATGGTGATAAACAGCCAGATTGAGGCAGTAATTAAAAGCACATAAATAATATAGGCCAGCGTGGTTTTATACCAGGGTGGCGATATCAATATAGAAATTTGTGCGCCTTTCCTGTTCCATATTTTATCATTATTTGAACCTTGTACAATAAACTTGTATTTTCCGGGTGCAATACCCGAATAATTTGCTCTGCGGTTATTGGCATCCGCTGTAATCCATTCTTCATCAAGACCTTTGAGCATATAACGATAGTGATTCTCTGAAGGATCAGTATAATCAAGCACAGCAAATTCAAAACCTAAAAAGTTCTGCTTATAAGTCAGATTAAGTGTTTTTTTATAATAAATGAGGCTATCCACATCCACATCTTTGCCCCTGATAGTAAATCTGTCAATTACTACATTAGGACGTATACGGTTAATACTATCGGGATAAAACGATACAAATCCATCGGTGGTAAAAAGTATTTTTTCGGAAGTCGGAATTCTAAAATTCTGTGGATTCCCTAAAAACTCGTAGGAGGTAAAATCATTCTTGGTAAAAAAGTTCTTCGATTTTTTCTCCACAGGGTCATATTTAGTCAGCCCGGCTGATTCTGTCAACCACAAATATCCTAAATTATCTTCTTCAACTCCATTTATATCATCAATTGCAATTCCGTTCTCAACAGAGGCAAAATCAATTTCCCCTGATTCAGGATTTAACATGTAAAGGCCTTTACCATAAACATAAACGGTGTCTCTGCCCACTTTGACGTTACCTACAGCCCATTCGTGATCGAATTTGCATTGCCATTTTTTGGTTTCATGTGATTCAATATTTAGCGAATAGATGTAGGGGAGGGTGGCAAACCAGACATTTCCTTTCTTATCAAAATCAAATTTTCCACCTGATAAGGGGCCGTTTTTAAATTCATCGTCAAATTCAAAAACCAAATCCATTTTGCCTAATTGTGGATTAAACTCATAGAATCCAACACTTGTACGTATCCAGATATCTCCTTTTTTATCAAATCGGGCGCTTTTAAAATAATTCAGATTTACTTCATCAATAAATTCGTAATTCAGTTTAAAGGGATAAAAATTTTCCCGGGTTAAATCACTGGTATTCCAAATATACATTCCATTTGGGCAAAATGCATATAATTTATTGGTTTTGCCAATCAACAATTGCTTAACCACATTTTTAATACTGTCGGAACCAACAATTATGGCGTAGGCTTCAGCGGTGTAATCAACTTTTTTGTCGTAAATATTGAACCTGCTGATTTTATTGTCAGTGGCTACCCATATTTGATCATCGGGACTTTTTACCATATCTTCAATTATGTAATCCAGATCACCGGTAAAGTCGTTATAATTAAAAAGTTTATCAGGAAGCTTATACTCAAGTTTATTCTGAAAAGTACGTGAGTATTTAGCTATCCGGTCACCAATTGCATACCAGATATTTGCAGCTTCATCATAAATTACAGGATATTCGTTTGATGCCTCAAAACCAAGATTAGTATAAGTAAATGGATCTTTTATAAGGCGGTTTAACCCTTCGAAAGTTGCTACCCAAATGTTGCCACTGTGATCTTCAAAAATTTTAACTATTTTATTGGAATATAGTCGGTTGTGATTATCTGCTGTAATTTTCTGCCTTATCTTTGTCTCCTTATTATAAATAGTTAGTCCTTTATCGGTGCCTATCCAGATATTAGAGTTATTATCTTCAAAAATTGAATAGATAACATTACTCGTTAATACCTCATTTTTGTTGTCATTTTGGAATAAATCGGACCTGCCCCATAAAATATCATATTTTATTAAACCATACATGGAACCAATCCAGAAAATCCCCTCTTTATCCCGATAAAAACGCAGGTATTCGTTAGTGATATCTGTTCTGAGTATTTCAGAAAAATTAATAGGGAAATGGTCGAACCGGTGCTTTTTGTAGTTGTATTTTTCCAGGCCTTTATCTGTAAGAGCCCAAAAATTTCCATTATTATCAATGAGCATATCTTTAATTTGCTCCGATTCTATAAAAGTTGAATCACGGTATGGAGTTAAATATTTACTGTCAATTTCATTAAAATCATTTTTACTGATTTCAATAATCCGTGTACCACAAAATTCAATGCGATCGGGCCCTTTCCCATCCCAATGGCCACATGAGTTCGACATATCAGATTTATAGGTAAGTGTATAATCGCCTGGATCAAGTTTTAGCGGCTTGCTTTCAAAAACATTTTTGTCCTCGTTGCCAGCCCACATACAATGTTGGTTCGATAATTCCCAAATCAACTTTTTGTTATGGTAAAGTGCTCCAAAGTCGTATTTGCCGTATTTGTCAATCTCACCACTGGAGGCAACCATATAATAGCCGGCTTTGGTAATTGTAAAATGAACAGCAGTATCCACATTGTTGCCCGGTGAGGTAATAGTGGCAAGGCAAGTGTTAATTTTAAGCAAAGTGTCAAATTTTTTCCATGCTTCTGTTGAATAACTCTTGGGCGGGCAATGAAAAGTATTTAAAGTTTTGGATGATGGATTATATTTTAATAACCCTTTGTTGGTTGGTCCTATCCAGTAATTATCTTTTGAATCCTGAACAATTTTTACTTCAATATTGAAGTTTTTTCCAATTATACTGTCAAAATCATATACTCTTTTTTCGTCTTTAAAAGCTGATAATTCATCATAATGGCGCATCCAGAAGTTTTGATGGTTATCGTAATACAGGTAGGCTATATCGTTTTGGGGCAGCGACAGGCTATCGTTTGGATTCTTTTTAAATAATTTATATGAATATCCGTTGTATCGATACAGACCGTTACGGGTGGCAAACCACATAAAGCCCGTTTGATCCTGAACTATTCCGGTAATAAATCCCAGACTTCGGCCACTTTCATTGGTTATCTGTTCAAAAACTATGTCTTTGGACTGTCCCCTGACGACAACTGAAAACAGCCCTAAAAAAGCAATTAGTGTTAAGGTTTTTAACGATTTCATTTATAGGCTCGGTTTGAATAAATTTTCGGATAATAAAGATATAGAAATAAATTCGTGTATTGAAATCAGGGTGATTAAATAATATTTTTCCGCTCAATGGCCATTAATAGGTAATTTATTGAATTATGTTTTACTTTGTTTCCGAAAATTCAACAAATCGCTTACAAATTTGAAAAATTCAATTACTCAAATTCTCCAAAAACTATATTTTGATTGGGCTGGAGAGGTACCTGAATCGATAGTAAAGATGCCGTCATCGGGCTCAGGGAGGGAATATTACCGCATTTTCAACCAGGGGAAGAGCACTCTTGGTGCTTACAATCCGGTTAAGGAAGAAAATGAAGCCTATTTTTCATTTACTGAAACTTTCAATGAAATTGACATTGCTGTTCCGGCCATTCTGAAAATATCTGATAAACGGCTTTTTTATTTGGTTCAAGACTTAGGTGATGATTCATTATTTGCCAGAATCGGATCTGATAATGGTAAATTTTCGACTGATTTAGTAAGTTTTTATAAAAAAGCTTTACAAAGTTTGGCCAAAATTCAGGTTATTGGCGGGCAAAAAATCAATTATGAGCATTGTCACCCTGTTAAAAGTTTTGATGATAATGCTATTCAGTGGGATTTAAATTATTTTAAATATAATTTTCTTAAGCTGGCACAAATAGATTTTAATGAATTTTTATTGGAAGACGATTTTAAAACCATTCGGGATTTCATTTTAAAGGTACCGGCTGACTATTTTATGTTCAGGGATTTTCAATCACGAAATATTCTGATAAATGATAATGAATTATATTTTATTGACTTTCAGGGTGGTCGCAAAGGGCCATTGGCTTACGATGTGGCCTCGCTGTTATTCCAGGCTAAAGCTCAGATTCCGGCTGAATTACGTGAGGAATTGTTGAAATATTACCATACAGTTGTTAACCAGTATGAAAAGGTTGATTATTTCGAACTTGAAACCAGCTTTAAGGTATTTGCACTTTTACGTACCCTGCAGGTTTTGGGAGCGTATGGATATAGAGGTTATTTCGAGAAAAAACCTCATTTTATGGAGAGTATCCCTTTTGCTATAAATAATTTGAATGCGCTTTTGGTAGTTAATAAATTTCCCTTGCAACTGCCACACCTCGAAAACCTGGCAAAAACATTAAATTCAATATCTTATTTGCCTGTTATTGAACCTAAAAAACTTACTATAACTATCACAAGTTTTTCTTATCGCAAAGGCATTCCTACCGATACTACCGAAAATGGCGGAGGTTTTGTTTTTGATTGCCGATCCATTCATAATCCAGGTAGGTACGAGGCGTACCAGAACCTTACCGGGAAAGATGTGGAGGTTATCCGATTTTTTGAAAGTGAAGATGAAATGGAAAATTTTCTAGATAAGGTTTATGGTTTGGTCGACAGGTCGGTTGAGGTTTATTTAAAAAGAAATTTTAAGCATTTGATGGTTAGTTTTGGATGTACAGGAGGACAGCATCGATCAGTTTATGCAGCTGAAAGTCTGGTAAAACATATAGCTGGGAAGTTTGATGTGGATATTCATATCAGGCATCGTGAACAGGATGGTAAAACAAAGTAATTGGCAATATATTTAGGCATTTAAATATGTATCTGTTATTTTTGCATCACAAAAAACATCGCCTTGAAGGTTTAATCAGTTTTGAATTGTCTGGTAGAAGGTTTATTAAGTAACATAAAACTCATCGGATGACTAAGTCGTAGGTTTCTAAATAAGTCATCCGATGAGTATTTAAACGCACTGCTGGTTAATAATTATAAGTGTAAGTAACACTATTTTTTTGTTCATTGACAAACCAGAATAAATTAAAATAATAAAAAATGAATATTTTGTATTTTGTTGGAGGAGCATTGGTTGTAGGATTCTTGGGATTAATTATTTTCTCCCATTTTAAGACAAAGAATACTCCGGAAGTTAAAAAAAGTGAAAAAATTCAAATTTTGAATGCAAAGAATTTCAAACCACATATAAGGACCGGATTAGTATTGGTTGATTTTTGGGCCGCCTGGTGTGCCCCGTGTAAAATGTTGGTACCCACATTGAATGATATTGCCGATAATGAAGAGGATAAAGTTAGGGTAGCCAAATTAAATGTTGAGCAATTTCAGCAGGTTGCCGGTAAATATAAAGTACGAAACCTGCCAACCCTTGTTCTGTTTAAAGATGGTGAGGAAGTTAGCCGTATTGTTGGAGTTAAAAATAAGAAGGCCATTATGAAAGTGGTGAATGAATTTGCAGGATAACTTAATTTATAGGATAGAAGCTCCTCGTAGCAAGCTGACGGGGAATGGGCTCACAGGATTCAATTTGCGTAAATTTGGTTTATGAAGGCCATGATATTTGCAGCCGGTTTAGGAACCAGGCTTCAACCTTTAACAAATGATATTCCGAAAGCACTGGTTAAAGTTGATGATAAAACCTTGCTGCAGCACAATCTTGAACGGCTGATCAGCTTTGGTATAACAGAATTTGTTATTAATGTCCATCATTTTGCCGATCAGGTAAAAGCCTTTTTTGAAAGCCATAATAATTTCAATGTAAATATTTCAGTATCGGATGAAACCAACCTGTTACTGGACACCGGAGGAGGTTTAAAACAAGCTGCTGCATGGTTGCAGGGCGACGAACCTGTGTTACTTCAAAATGTGGATATCGTTACAGATATCAACTTCCGGAAAATGCTTGATTTTCACCAAAAAACCAACGCTATAGCCACGCTGGCTGTACAACACAGGGAATCATCACGGTACCTGTTGTTTAATTCAGATAACCGGCTTTGTGGTTGGAAGAATATCAGGAGTGGTGAAGAAATAATTACCCGACCTGAGGAAGAATATTCAAGCCTGGCCTTCAGTGGTATTCATATGGTTTCGCCTGAAATTTTTAGATATTTACCCCGAAAGAATGTTTTTGGGATTATTGAAGTTTATTTGCAATTATCGAAAACAAGAAACATTGCTGCTTATTTGCATGATGATGATTATTGGTTTGATGTAGGCACTACTCAAAAACTTAATGAGTTAATTAATTTTATGAAAAACAAAGCCTGAGAAAAGTTATATTAGAGGCTAAAAATTATGCTAAGTATTGCTTCGTTAACTTGAAGTTAGTACTTTTATATATCAAATTAAAACTTCTGATACATTTAGTATGTTATAGGAGTAACCTTTAAAATTACTGAGATGGATGATTTAGTAATCATTGGGAATAAACAAAAACCTGATTTACATTTTTCGGCTGAAACCGGCGAGCTTATAATAACAGGCGTATCACTGCCTGAAAATGCCACATTGCTTTATTCACCTGTTTTAGCATGGATTGATGAGTATTCAAAATCGCCAGCCAAGAATACCAGGTTTTCTTTAAAAATGAAATATTATAATACCGCTTCCTCAAAAATGTTCTTTTCCATAATTAAGAGCTTAAATGTTTTATATAGAGCCGGTTCTGACATTGAGATTGAATGGAATTATCAGACAGATGATGAGGATATGCTGGATGCCGGTGAATATTTTCGCGATCTGGTTGATATACCTTTTAAATTTATATCGTATTAGTATATAACTTTTTAAAAGCTCCGAACAGGAGCTTTTTTTAAGTTTGGAATATCAAATGTTGTGTGTTTGCACAAAAAGTAACCAATTATAATTCATAAAAGTTAAAGCAATAATTATGGAAAAACCTGCCGGGTCATTAATCAGTTTTATGGCAAATAAAGTTAAAAGCGGAGGAGGAATTAATCTTGCTCAGGGAATTCCTGCATTTGATCCGCCTGTGGAATTGATACAGATGCTTGGTCAGGTTATTAATGACAATGTTCACCAATATGCCCCTGGAGTCGGAAATTTTCATTTACTGCAGTTGCTCGAACACCATTACGAAATTCCGCAATCACAAATTTTGGTAGTAAATGGTGCTACTGAGGCCATTTCGTTGATTTTTACTTACTTGTTAAAGATTTTAAAGACAGAATTAAAAGTACTGGCTTTTGATCCGGTTTATGAAAGTTATAAGCACCTGCCTGGAATTTTTGAGGTTCCATTTACTCCATTTAGTTATGATGATGATAGTACAATCGATTTTGACAGGTTGGAAAATGTTATAAAAAGTGAGAAAATAAAACTGATTATGGTGGCTTCGCCAGGCAACCCATTTGGAAAAGTTTGGTCAGCAAATGAGGTTAACAATATGGTAGAATTATGCAGCAAAAATGGCGTTTATATAATTTTTGATGCCGTTTATTCCGATTTGTATTTTGATGAAAAACCTTACTATCCGCTTAAAAATCTAAATCCATTTGTTTTTTATGTAAATGCGTTTTCAAAAAAATACTCAATAACCGGTTGGCGGGTAGGATATTTAATTGCAGATATCTCTCATATGCAGGGCTTAATGGATATTCATGATTTTACCGGACTATGTGCTCCTTCTCTTTTACAACAGGCGCTGGCTAATTATATTGAAAGGTATAATTTTGGCCAGGATTATATTGATGATTTGCGCGAGAAGCTTAAGGCCAATTACAATCAGTTAAGCGACGAAATGTTGAAGCTGGGGTTTGGCGTTGTAAAGGCCGAAGGGGGATATTTTATCTGGACAACGTTACCGCCCGGTATTAACGATGGTTTTGATTTTGCCTTAAAATTATACGAGCAGGAGAAAGTGGCAGTGGTACCCGGGATTCATTTTTCAGAGAATGGTAAAAATTTTATACGTATAAACATTGCCCGACAACCCTATGAAATTAGTATGGCAGTGAGTAAGATTAAGAAATTTATGGGCTAAAACAGACTGGGCAGATGTAATTAATCCGGATGGTTCTTCGCTTAATCTTTCAATGATTCTTTAACCTCAAGTAGTAATTCTTTAATATTTTTCAGCGATTTAATTACTTCAAAATTATTGATGGTATCATCCTTATTTTCTTTCATTTTTTTCCTGGCTCCATCCAGAGTTAAGCCACGCTCTTTAACCAGGTGATAAATTATGTAGAAATTTTCAACATCCTGTTTAGTAAACAGGCGGTTGCCTTTTTTATTACGTTTGGGTTTAATAATATCAAACTCTTTTTCCCAAAACCTTATGAGTGAAGTGTTTACATCAAACATCTCGGCTACTTCACCAATAGTGTAAAAAAGCTTCTCGATTTTTTGTTCTTTATAGGGCATAATAGTTTAATATATTTTGAGCAATGTATTAATTTTTTTCAGGCGTGTCAAGGGGTGTTAATATAATGTTGCCCGTTTCATCAATAATTATTTTCGACTCGGGAAAATCTTCTTTAGTAAGAGCTTTGATGGTTTTGGCAGCGGTATTGTTCTCATCAGGTACCGTACCAATTTTACCTGGCTGTTTGGCTGAATAAATCTTTCCGTTTAAAAACTCCCCGGTTTCTGAAATGTTGACTTTCAAAATAGGAGCTAATCCATTTGGGCCGCTAAGATTAAACCTGCCATAGGTACAAAAATTCCCAAGGCTGTATGCAATAATTCTGTTTTTGTATACTTCAATGGCTCTTGCCACATGGGGGCCACTACCAAAAACCACATCGGCACCTGCATTTACCAGGGCATGCGCAAATTCGTAAACATTGCCACGATTTTCTCCATAAAATTCTTCTGTTTCGCGTGTTACATGCTGATGTGTTTTCCCTTCAGCACCACCATGAAAAGTGACAATAACAATATCACATCGATCTTTTAAATCACGAATTGAATTTTTAGCAGCAATTGTATCATAAATACTTACTGTGCCTTTATTGGGGGCAAATGAAGCCACACCATATTTTACCGAATCTTTAATAAAAATGGAAGTTGGAAATTCTACCCACCCGGCATAATAGATTCCAAGACTATCAAGGATTTTAACTGTAGTGTACCGGCCCAGGTCACCAAAATCACCCGAATGGTTGTTGGCAATGGTCAAAACATCAAATCCGGCATCTTTAAAGCAGCCACCGAATTTTTCAGGCATCCTGAAAGCATAACAATGAGTAGAATCCTGGCACCTTTTAACCAGTGGTGCAGTGTCTGAAAAACAACCTTCCAGGTTTCCGACTGTGAGGTCAGCGTCAACCAAAATATCTTTAACTTCTGACAGCAACATTGTGCAATCTCCATTGGGTGGGAGATAAGCTGTTGATGGAAAATTGGTGCCAAGCATCATATCGCCCACTCCGATAATAGATAATGTGTCTGATTTTATGCTAAAAGTTGTGGAATCATTTTGGGTTTGGGTAAAACCTAATGAGGCAAACAAACTAATTGCCAACACCCAGAAAAGAAAATATTTCATAAACTTCGGGATTAGTCGAAACTCATATTCATACGCGACGAAATGGCAATAACCTGATTGTATTGTTCCGGTGTTAAATCGTTATAATAATAATTTACCGGATTTTCAGGATTATTGTTTTTATGTACTTCGTAGTGTAAATGGGGGGCAGTAGAACGTCCTGTGGAACCAACTTTACCAATTAATGTTCCCCGTTTGACTTTCTGTCCGGGTTTAACTTCAATTTCGCTCAGGTGGGCATAAATGGTTTGAAAGCCAAAACCATGATCAATTATAATACGGTTACCATAACCACCAGTACTATAACCAGCCATAATTATTTTTCCATCGCCGGTAGCATAAACAGGTGTGCCTGTAGGTGCGGTAAGATCAATGCCTTTATGCATTTTAAGGGTTCTGTAAATTGGATGAATCCGCATGCCAAACCCAGAGGCAAAACGAGTCAGATTTTTATCTGAAACAGGTGATATTGCAGGAATAGAAGCCAGAAAAACCTCTTTTTCCTGGGCAAGAGCCATAACCTCATTGCACGATTTCCACTGCACATCAAGTTGTCTGATCAGTTTATCCACCTTCATGGCTGTGTTGATAACCAAATCGGAGTTATTGAATCCTTCCAGTTCCTGGTATCTGTTAATTCCCCCAACTCCTGCTTCACGTAAAGATGCCGGTACCGGATCGGCTTCAAAAATAGTCCGGTAAATATTATCATCACGATCTTTGATTTGTTCCATGGTAGACTCCATACGTTTAAGCTTACCATTTAATATTTCGTATTGGGTCAGAAGTTGTTTATTTTCCCTTTTTTGTTGTCGCTCTTCAGGAGTATCAAAAAACACCGATAAAATCAACAGCAAAATAGTGGCAATTACCAATACCACACCTAATTGCTTGAGAAGTTTTGTAATCCATTGACCTCTTGAAAGTACAATTCGCTCATAACTGAGACTTTCAGGATCAAATTTATATTTGGACTTCGGCATGTTTTATCACATCTTTTTTAAATTGAAGCTACAAAACTAAAGGAAATAAATTAATTTTACAACCTTTTTAAAATGAACAAATAATTCAATTATTAAGTGTACTTATATGAATTCTAAGGAGATAAGACAAAAATTTAAGGATTTTTTCGCCTCGAAACAACATCAGATTGTAAACAGCGCACCAATGGTTATTAAAGATGATCCTACTTTGATGTTTACCAATGCAGGCATGAATCAGTTTAAAGATATTTTCCTTGGCCATTCACTGATTAAATATCCGAGAGTCACTAATTCGCAAAAATGTTTGAGAGTTTCGGGTAAGCACAACGATTTGGAAGAGGTAGGGCACGATACTTACCATCATACCATGTTTGAGATGCTGGGAAACTGGTCGTTTGGTGATTATTTTAAGCCCGAGGCAATATCATGGGCCTGGGAACTTTTGGTGGACGTTTTTGGATTATCGCCAGACAGGTTGTACGCTACAGTTTTTGAAGGTGATAAAGAAGATGGTGTGGATTTGGATAATGAAGCCAAGCAAATATGGGCTAAATTTCTTCCACTTGAAAGGATTTTACACGGGAATAAAAAAGATAACTTCTGGGAGATGGGCAACACCGGCCCATGTGGTCCGTGCTCTGAGATTCATATTGATTTACGTTCAGAGGATGAACGAAAAAAGACCGATGGCAAGGATCTGGTAAACAAAGATCATCCTCAGGTCATTGAAATCTGGAACCTTGTGTTTATACAGTACAACCGGAAAGCTGACGGAAAACTTGAAGCCCTGCCTCATCGGCATGTGGATACCGGTATGGGTTTTGAACGATTGTGCATGGCTTTACAAAACAAACAGTCAAATTACGATACTGATGTTTTTCAACCATTAATTAAAACAATAGGCCAACATGCCGGGATAAATTATGGTGATAATGTAAAATGTGATGTTGCCATGCGGGTTATTGCCGACCACGTACGAACGGTTGCTTTTGCTATCACTGACGGGCAATTGCCTTCAAATAATAAAGCCGGGTACGTAATCCGTCGCATTTTAAGAAGAGCGGTGCGATATGGTTTTACTTTTCTGAATTTCAAAGATCCATTTATGTTCAGGTTAATTCCTGTGCTTATCGATACTATGGGTGATGCTTATCCGGAGTTAATTTCACAACACGAACTTATCCAAAAGGTTATTCAGGAAGAAGAAAATGCATTTTTGAAAACACTGGCTACCGGAATCAGACTTCTTGATCAGATTATTGAACAAACCCTGGCTGAAGATTACAAAGTGGTAAGTGGCAGGGTGGCATTCGAGCTTTATGATACCTACGGTTTCCCGCTCGATTTAACCCAATTAATACTTAAAGAGAAAGATTTAATTGTAAATCGTAAGGAGTTTGATGATGAGATGCAGGCCCAGAAAGATCGATCAAGGTCGGCAGCTACAATGGAAACTGACGATTGGGTTGTGATATCGAAACATAAAAAGGAAGAATTTGTGGGTTATGATTATAATGAGGCCGACATACATATTACCAAATACCGAAAAGTTAAAGCTAAAGACAAAAATCTTTACCAACTGGTATTTAATATTACACCATTTTATGCCGAAGGTGGAGGTCAGGTTGGAGATACCGGTTATATTGAAGCCGACGGGAAAAAATATTCCATTATTGATGTTAAAAAAGAACATAACCAGATTATTCATATCACTAAAGAATTGCCTGATGAAATTGGTGTGATGTTTAAGGCTTATGTAAACATTAAAAAAAGAATAGCCACGGAATGTAATCATACGGCTACTCACTTGCTGCACCATGCTTTAAGACAAGTGCTGGGAACGCATGTTGAGCAGAAAGGTTCCTTGGTAACTTCGGAAAACCTTCGGTTCGATTTTAGCCATTTTCAAAAAGTAACTGATGAAGAATTGATTGAAGTGGAACGGATTGTAAATGAGAAGATTCGTGAAAATATACAGCTTGATGAAAAACGTGAAATTCCTATCTCAAAAGCCCGCGATATGGGTGCTATGGCCTTGTTTGGGGAGAAATATGGTGATGTGGTACGAGTAATAAGGTTCGGTGAATCGGTGGAATTATGTGGAGGTACTCACGTAAATGCCACCGGACAAATTGGAATGTTTAAAATTACTTCTGAAAGTTCAATTGCAGCAGGTGTTCGCAGGATTGAGGCCATTACTGCCAGTGAAGCTGAAAAATTCATTAATGGTAAATTACATACCCTGAACCGGATTAGTGAGCTGGTAAAAAGCAATAAAAACCTGATTGCCGATGTAGAAAAACTTGTTGATGATAATCAGCAACTTACCAAGTTGGTAGAGCAATTTGCCAAAGATGCTGCAAAAATAGTTAAATCAGAGTTAAAGGAGTCGGTTCGCAATATCAATGGAATTAATGCAATTATTGAGAAGATTGATATAGCATCAGCCGCTGATATAAAAGATATTGCGTTTCAATTGAAGGGCGAAATTGAAAATCTGTTCTTTGTTGTTGGAGCTGAAATTGATGGAAAGGCCAGTTTGGCGGTTATGATTTCAGATGAACTGGTAGCAGCCAAAAATCTGCATGCTGGGAATATTATCAGAGAAATATCAAAAGAGATACAGGGGGGTGGTGGAGGTCAGCCGTTTTTTGCTACCGCCGGTGGTAAAAATCCGGCCGGAATCCAAAATGCTTTAGACAAGTCCAGAGAATATCTGAAATAGCATTGGTTCAAAATCAGCAATTATAAAAGCTGACCGATTTGTTTTTTTTGGAAAGAGGAGAAATGGAAAAATGGTACTCTATTACAATATTCCATCTTGCCAATTTTCCAGATTAAACTTCAAGAAATATAATTTACAATCTGTGATTTAACTCGTCTCTTTATAGAACTCCAGCTAAAACCGGATTACTTGGTGTAATATTCAATCACATCAGCAATGGCTTTTGAACAAACCGGGCAGAAGCCTTTGGGTACATTCGACTTCATACGGCAATCCTGGAAGGGACTGTAAATACCTTTGGCGATATAGCCACCTCCTTCATATACTCCCACTGAATCTTTTAATTCGTAGGTTCTTGGCGTGGGGATATCGACTCCTGGAGAAATCATGTTTTTCCATTTTTTATCGAAATCAACCAATGTGGTAAGATTTGGTTCCCAGGGTTCTACCTTCAGGTTATAAAAACCATCATAGGCAACATCTGAAGAATAATATTCATCGCCCAGGCCGGCAAAACCATGGCCAAATTCGTGAATAGCAACTTTAAGCGAATAGTCGTGATCGGCTGTAGTGGCCGAATAATAATTATAAAAACCACCGCCGCCATATTTACTTGAATTGATAATTACAAAAAGTTGATCGTGTGGAACACCAGCAGCTATATCCTGCATGGCTTTCATATCTTTTGTAGTTAAGTAGCGTTCGGTATCAAAGGTGTAAAAGGATGAATTAAGTATGGTATTTTTATAAATATTATCGCCCGGAATATCTGTTCCGGATTCTTGTGAAGGACATTCAACCGCATAAATATTAAAATCATCTTTATATTTATCAAAAGGCGGGATAGAACTAATATAATTCCATATCCGTTCAACGTCCGACTTGAATTTTTTCATTTCTTTTTCAGTGTAACCCTCAGCTAAAAAGGCTATGTCAATCTTATGGTGAATATCGTTATTGCCCTGAATTTGAACGTATTTATAGGCTTTCGGCACCTCCTTAATTATGAAATAGTTTGTTGGGTTAATATAAATTTCTTTCATCGAATGAAAAATTCCGTCATCGTGTCCGCGTTTTTCCAATACATATTTTATAGTTTTTTTCGGATAGGGCATCAGGTTAACATGATAATAGCTTTCTTTTGTTGTTTTGGCTTTTTCGGTAGTCTGGTATTCATTAAAAAGTGAACAAAACCCTTTTTTATACAATAAAACATTGCTGGCTGAATCATAAACCATAAACCGGTAAACTCCCAAATCAAGATCATGATCATCAGGTAACCTTTTAGGTCCCGCCCAAATGTTTTGCTGCTTTAATTGTTCCAGTACAAATTCTTCTGAATTAGCATCTCCAATTAAATCATAATCAACGCGTAGTGTTTTGTTTTCAAAATAAGTATCGAACTCATGTTCCTGCACTTTTTTTAATGAAAACGAACTGATTACTAATGTGAGTAAAAGTAAACCTGTAATTGAAAGAAATTTTGTCATAGTAGTGTGATTAGTAAAACCTTACAAACGGTTTATGTTTCGATATGTTTATTATTTTTTAAATAATGGTGATGTTTTATTTTTAAGCCAGTTTAAATCTTCGCCTGTAAGTTTTGGCGATAACAATTCATATACTTTTTGGTGATACTTGTTTATCCATTCCAGTTCTGTTTCATCCAACATTTTTACATCTATCAGATTCCTGTCGATTGGGCAATATGTAATGGTTTCAAACTTAAGGAATTCACCGGCTTCATATGTGATATCGGGTTCGCAAACCAGTACATTTTCAATTCTGATTCCGTACTTACCTGTATGATAAATTCCGGGTTCGTTGGTAATTACCATTCCCGGTTCAATAATTTGTTGAGCCGGGCCGGTATGCGACTGGGCAAATCCATGAGGACCTTCATGTACATTTAGAAAATATCCGATACCATGACCGGTTCCATGCCCAAAATCTTTTTGATGTTGCCATAAATCGAGTCTGGCCAGTGTATCAATATGAAAACCTCTTGTTCCCCTGGGAAATTTTACATTGGCAACCCGTATATGACCTTTAAGCACAAGTGTGAAATCAACTTTTTGTTCCTGGCTAACCGGTCCTAATGCAACCGTTCGGGTAATATCGGTAGTTCCTCCATAGTACTGTCCCCCACTGTCAATCAGGTATAATCCTTCAGGTTTCAGATAGACTGGTTTATCCGGATTCAACGTATAATGGGGTAAAGCTGCATTTTCCTGGTAAGCCGAAATTACTTCAAAACTTAAATCGTGATAATTTTCCTGTTGTTTGCGGAATTCTTCTGATTTCCCGGCAGCTTCATTCTCACTAATGTCTCTTTCAACAATAGTTTTTTCAAGCCAGTGCAAGAACCTGCACATTGCGACACCATCTGAAATTTGTGCCTTTCGGTAATGGTCAATTTCCTTTGTGTTTTTAATCGCTTTCAGTGAAGAAATTTTGCCCGGCTTTGCCAAAATATGACTATTGTCAGGAATCGAAAGAATTAGTTTATAATTAGCTGTTACCGAATCAATTTCAATGAAAGTATCTTGAGATTGATTTTGTAAAAATGACGAAACTGTTTCGTAAGGTTCAATGCCAATATCATCTTTTATCAATTCATTTATAATTTCAGGAGTCAGTTTTATACGATCAATAAAAAGTTTAGATGATTTTGTTCCAATTAGTAAATAGCTGTAAAATACAGGATTATAAAGAATATCGTTGCCCCTTAAATTGGTTAACCAGGCAATTTCATCAAGCGCTGAAATTAGCAGGTAATCGGTTTTTGTTTGGGTCAGATATTCCTGAATTAACCTGATTTTTTCGGAACGCGTACTACCATTAAATTTCTCGTTAACTTTAAAAACCATTGATTTTGGTAGCTCCGGACGATCCTGCCAAATGCTGGAAAATAAATCATCAAGTGCAATCAGTTCAATATTTTTCGTCTGTAATTGTTCCTTATACTGGTTAAACTCAGTCCATGAAACCAGTCTTGCATCTATACCCAAGTTGCTTCCTGTTGGTAAATGTATTAAAACCCAATCTAAATACTCCGGTGTACGGGTTTTTAATTTGTGCAACCGAAATGGCGGAATTAATTGATTTTCAGCCTGTGTAAAATAGCGTGAATCTGTCCATAAACCTGCATCATTCTGGGTTATTACCAAAGTCCCGGCAGAGCCTGTAAAACCGGAAATCCATTCGCGACATTTCCAATGAGGAGCAATGTATTCACTTTTGTGTGCATCTGTTGAGGGTACAATCAGTGCATCAATCTTTTTTTCAAAAAGTAATGTTCTAAGTCTTTCAAGTTTTGAAATTGCCATAGTAGCAGTTGTTGTTACAGGGGGCTAAATATAACAATATTTATACTCAGCCAGGTATTTGGCGGGCATAATAAAAAACATCAAAAAATCTGGAAAAGTTAATTAATGGTTTCGTCAGGTATCAGGTTAAAAGGAATACCCACTCTTTCTGCATAAATCTCACCAGCTTCCAGCATATCTTCATCATCTTCCCGAAATCTCCATTCAATGCTGACCTCGTGACCGCTCTTTTGTATCATCTCAAGTTTTTTCAATATATCAAGAATAATTTTTGAGCTGGAAGTATTAAAATAAACCATCATAAAATTTACCCGGGTTTCCGGGTTGGGGTCGTTTTGATACTCATCGAGCCAATTGAGAACCGGTTTATAGAAAAACACAGGATTCTCAGGTAATGATTTCCCTTTAAATAAAAAAGTATTCGTTTTTTTATCTAGAATTATTTCCGGCGTTTCAGCACCACTTTCAATAACCAATGGACTCATAATTGAATATTTTATCCAAAATTACGATCATTTCTGTTATAGAAGCAACTTTTTTTGCATTAAGTGTAAATATTTTTTTATGTTTTAAGTTGGAAAAAAAGCCATTTTACATTAGGTTATTTTTTGATATATTTAAATATGAACCTTTTATGTTATTTTTTACCTCATACGGTTGGGTCCTGTTTTTTTCTTTTTTTTTGACATTTTGAAATAAACTGTAAGGTTTCAAGTTGCCTTAATAAGGTAATATTAAGAAAATGTTACAGTTTTTCGATTTATTTTTTTTTTGGTTTAATTTTTGATACAAAGAAATTTTTATTTATTACTAAGGTATTTTATTTTTATTTCTTTAATTTTGAATATCTAATCTACTACATTTTAAAGCCCTTAAAAAATGAAACGACGTTTAAGAAAAATTGATGATGAAGTATGGGAACGTATTCCATACGCCGACAAACACTATGAAATCAGTAATTATGGCCGGGTTAAAAGTTTTTGTTACGACAAGGTTAATGGCAAAGTTGTTAAACCAGGTATAATAAAAGGTTTTCAGAATGTAAGCTTTATGTCCGATGGAAAAAAGAAATCATTCCTTGTTCATAAAATTACTGCTGAAATTTTTGTTCCACGATCAAATGATAATGAGGATACCGTTATTCACCTTGACTGGAATAAATCAAACAACCATTTTACCAATTTACAATGGGTAACCAAGGATGAAGCGTATAAGAGAATGTTTAAACGCATTCACGATAAGCGCAGAAACAGTAAAGAAAAGGTTATTACTTATTCAAAATTGAATGTGGACGATGTTGTTAGAATTAAGTCTATGTTAAATCGTGGTATAACTCAAAATGTTATTGCCAAACTGTTTTGTGTGAGTGAAATGCAAATTACACGGATTAAGAGGGGCGAAAACTGGGCGCACATAAAAGCTCCGGAAGAAGTTCTTAGCTAAAATCTTTAAAAAACAGTATATTTGCCCGCTTTTGTTAACGAAGCGGGCTTTTTTATTGTCATGAAACAGGTATACAAAGTTGCTTTTACCACTTTAGGATGTAAATTGAATTTCTCCGAAACCTCGGGTATTGCAAATCAGTTCGAAGAAGCTGGTTATTTAAGGGTTAGCGTGGATGAGAAGGCTGATATTTATGTGATTAACACATGTACTGTTACCGAACTGGCTAATAAGAAAAGCAAACAGGCCATAAAGAAACTTATTCACAGGAATCCTGATGCCAAAATAATAGCTATTGGCTGTTATTCGCAATTGAAACCCAACGAGGTTGCTTCTATTGAGGGTGTCGACCTGGTTTTGGGTTCTGCCAATAAATTCGGGATACTTTCAGAATTGCATAAACTTGATTCAAATGAGGGAGTAAAAATTAAGGTAACAAATGTTAATAACGAAAAGAACTTTATTCCATCATATTCTTTTGGTGACCGCACCCGGAGTTTCTTAAAAGTGCAGGATGGATGTGATTATTACTGTTCATATTGTGCTATCCCAAGTGCCCGTGGGCGAAGCCGAAATAATAGTGTTCAGGTAACGGTTGAAAAAGCAAAGGAAGTAGTTAGTCGTGGAATCAAAGAAATTATTCTTACAGGGGTTAATATTGGAGATTTTGGTAAGTCTACAAACGAAAGTTTTTTCGATTTGATAAAAGCACTTGAGAAAATTGAAGGATTAAACCGGTTGCGAATATCATCTATTGAACCCAACCTTTTAACTGATGAAATTCTTGAATTTGTTGCAAAAAGCAAAGTCATTGTACCGCATTTTCATATTCCATTACAATGTGGAACCGATAATTTATTAAGGCAAATGCGCAGGAGATATACCACAGCCTTTTATCAAAAAAGAATTTCTTTAATAAAATCGTTGATGCCTGATGCATGTATTGCGGCTGATATTATTGTAGGGGTTCCGGGTGAAACCGACCAGGAATTTGAAAAAACCTGCGATTTTATTGAAAGCATTAATGTTTCCTATCTTCACGTATTTACTTATTCGGAGCGTGAAAATACCCTGGCTCTAAAAATGGAAAATCAGGTTTCAATGGAAGTGCGGAAAAAACGAAGTGAAGCCATGCACAACCTGGCTGGCAAAAAGCAAAAAATATTTCATCAGAGTCATTTAAATACAGTACGTGAAGTTTTATTTGAGGCTTATAACGATAATGGGAAAATGTTTGGTTTTACCGATAATTATATAAAAATTGAAATTCCATATAATGAGAATTTGGTGAATAAAACAGTAAGTGTCAGACTGTTGGAGTTGACTAATAATGACACGGTAACCGGAAATGTAATATTTTGATAGCAATGGATTTAAATAAAACAGGTTTGCAGGTCATAGAATTAATCCGTGAGGTGGGAAATTTTATAACTAATGAGCGTGCAGTTTTTTCGAAAGATAAAATCGAAACCAAAGGGTTGCACGATTTTGTTTCGTATGTGGATAAGAATGCTGAGATGAAATTGGTGGCAGGATTAAAGAAAATTATAGTCGGGTCGGGATTTATTACTGAAGAAAAGACAGCCGATTATACGAATGAGGACTATGTTTGGATAATTGACCCGTTAGATGGTACCACTAATTTTATACACAATTTGTCTCCACATGCCATTAGTGTTGCCTTGCAATATAAATCTGAAACGATTCTCGGGGTGGTTTATGAGATTGGGCTTAATGAAATGTTTTATTCCTGGAAGGATTCAGAGGTATTTTGTAATGAAAAAATAATACAGGTTTCACCAGCCCGGAATCTGTCCGAAGGTTTGATTGCAACCGGGTTTCATACCCATAATTTTGAGAATCTGGCCAATCAATTGTATGTAGTAAGTGAGGTTGTGAAACAATCGCATGGAATCAGACGGCATGGTTCTGCTGCCACCGATCTGGCTTATGTAGCAGCCGGACGATTCGATGGATTTTTTGAGCACGGACTTAGTGTGTGGGATGTGACAGCAGGTTCGTATCTGGTTAAAAAGGCTGGTGGTGTTGTAAGCGATTACAAAGGTTCAGACAATTATTTGTTTGGGCGCGAGATGGTAGCCGGAACACCTGGTGTACACAAAAACCTGATTGAAATTATTAATAATAAACTGGCATAGGCATTTATTTTAATAAATGCCTTAACTCATAGGAAGGAAAATTAAGTATAAAAGTTATAAATTTACCCTCCTGTAAAAACAGAAATTATGAGAAGGATAGGAATATATTTTATCAGTCTGTTTCTTTATATTCAAATTGGGGCAAATGCCCAGGGTGTGGATGCTTATTTTGACTATGCTCCGTTTTTTGCACCCGGGTCGGGTACTTATGTTGAAACTTATATTGCATTTGCCGGAAATTCGTTGCACTATATTTTAACACCCGACAGCACTTTGCAGGCTTCTGTTGAAGTTACCATGCTTTTTAAAAATGTTGATGAAATAAAGGAATTCAGAAAATATAAGGTGGTTAGTCCTGCATTACCCGATACAACTACGGTTTTTCCTAGTTTTATTGATTTACAGCGAATTTTATTACCTGAAGGAGTTTATAATTTTGATTTGATTGTTAAAGATAATTATGCTCCTGATTCGGTTGAGAAATACAAAACTTCGCAGTTAATAACGGTTAATCTGCCCTATGATGAGGTTGATTTCAGCGGTATTGAATTTATTGAAAGATATACACAGACCGACAACTCAAATATCTTTGTAAAAAATGGTTATGAATGTGTACCTTTTGTTTCTGATTTTTTCCCGCAGCAAATGCATGTATTGAGGTTCTATGCTGAATTATATAATGCTGACAAAGAGTTTGGGCCTTTGGAAGATTTTTTGTTTACCTTTAGAATTGAAAATACCAATACCTCAAAACCGATTGAAGATTTTAGCTTTTTTCAAAAACAGCAGGCTCAGCATGTAAATGTGGTTTTTAAGGAGATTGGGATTAGAAACCTGCCAACCGGTAACTATTATCTGGTTATTGATGTTCGCGACCGTCAGAATAATGTGGTATTAAGTACCAAAAAGTTTTTTCAGAGAGCTAATGAGTTGGCTGAACCAACACCTGTTGATATTACCGAAATTAAGGTTGAAAATACTTTTGTTACAAAATATACAAATCGCGATACCCTGGCCTTTTATTTAAGCGCTTTGCGACCTATCTGCGACCAGGTTGAAGACCGGTTTATTGATCACCAGCTTCAGGCAGCAAACCTGAAGCTGATGCAACAGTTTTTCTTCAATTTTTGGGAAAAAAGAAACGAAACTAATCCGGAATCTGCCTGGAATGAATACCGCATGAACCTTAACGAGGTGGAAAAACGTTATTCAACGCAACAACTGCACGGTTATCAAACCGGTCGTGGCAGGGTTTATTTACAATATGGGCCTCCCAATTCCATTATAACGGAGAAAAATGAACCCTCAGCTTACCCTTATGAAATTTGGCATTATTACAAAATTGCTGACCAGACCGATAAAAAATTCATTTTCTATAATAAAAGTCTAATGGATAACGATTATGAGTTGCTAAACTCAAATATGAAGGGCGAATTAATGAATCCAGATTGGGAGCGGGAATTATATTCACGCGATGGGAGTTGGTCTGATAATAATTTAGGGAAAAAGAAAAGTAAGGCTAAAGAATATTTTGAAGGATACTAAATGAATACATCGCAAAAAATCAGGCATTTCTTTATATTGTTAATTTTCAGGCTACTATCGCTTTTGTCGCTTAAGGTTTTATATCTTATATCTGAATTACTAACATTTTTGATTTACCACGTTATAGGATACCGTAAAAAGGTAGTTTATTTAAATTTATCAAATTCCTTTCCCGATTGGTCCGATGAGAAAGTAAAGCAGATTGCAAAGAAATATTATCGCCACATGTCGGCAATGATGGTAGAAAACGTGTATTTACGGTTTATCAGAAAAAAAGATGGTGAACGAAGAGTAATTTTAGAGAATAAGTCATTATTTGATGAACTGTACCAAAAAAATAAGAATTTGGTTGTTATGACCGGCCATTTTGGTAATTGGGAATTCTTTAATTTACTGCCATTAATAACTGATTATGAAGAACTTGCCCTGTATAAGAAGGTTTCTGATCCGGTGTTCGATCAGATTTATATTGATATGCGTACAAGGTTTGGGGCAAAAACGATTGAAATGAATGAGGCAATGCGAAAAGTGATAGAACGTAACAAGGATCCTAAACCCTATTTTTTATTAATGATAGCAGATCAATCTCCGGCAGATACCCACCACTGGATTAAATTCTTAAACCAGGATACTAGTGTTTTTTTAGGATCGGAGAAAATTGCCCGCCGGTTTGATATGGCTGTGGTTTATGTAGAAATTTTAAGACACAAAAAGGGAGTTTACAGGTTTATTCCAACTCTTATAACTGAAAATGCCAAAAACACCTCTGAATTTGAAATCACCGACCGGTATTTCCAATTGCTTGAAGAATCAATCAAACGCAGTCCTCGATATTGGCTTTGGTCACACAGGCGTTGGAAGCATAAAAAACCAGACTCTGTTAAAATCTGAATAAATTTTAACAGACATATAAAATAATTCTGTTATTTAGGAGAGAAAATAGTTACCAACCTTTTAAAAAGTTTATATTTGAACTGTTTCACCGTGTAGTAAGTTTATGACAAAAGTTGCTGTAGTAATTCTTAATTGGAATGGTAAGGGATACCTTGAAAAATTTCTGCCATCGGTTATTGACAATTCAAACGATTCAGACACTGTAATCTGGGTTGCTGATAATGGATCGACTGATGATAGCACTGA
The DNA here is from genome assembly GCA_046704385.1 of Bacteroidales bacterium. Classification (GTDB taxonomy): domain Bacteria; phylum Bacteroidota; class Bacteroidia; order Bacteroidales; family SZUA-534; genus GH45. The sequence goes on from JBJKSB010000013.1 coordinate 94,312, forward strand.
TTTTTTACGATCAGAATTTTCTTCGGTTAAAATTATTGAAATTGATAAAAACTACGGATTTACAGGAGGTTATAACAGGGCATTGTCACAAATTGAGGCTGAATATTATGTTCTGTTAAATTCTGATATTGAGGTAACTAAAAACTGGATTCAGCCTATTATCGCATATATGGATAAAAATCCCATGGTTGGAGCAGCCATGCCCAAAATATTGCAGTACGACAATAAAACTAAATTTGAATATGCCGGTGCTGCCGGTGGCTTTATTGACAAGTTAGGATTTCCTTTTTGTCGCGGAAGATTGTTAAGCGAAATCGAAACTGATAGCGGGCAGTATAGCGATACCATCCCCGTTTTTTGGGCAACCGGTGCCTGTATGTTTGTAAAAGCCGAGTTATTTCATAAGGTTGGAGGTCTCGATGAAGATTTTTTTGCCCATATGGAAGAAATTGATTTTTGCTGGAGGTTGAAAAACCGGGGATATAGCGTATATTATATTCCTGATTCGTTGGTTTACCATGTAGGAGGAGGAACGTTGCCCAACAACAATCCGCATAAGCTTTTCCTGAATTACCGGAATAATCTGTATCTGCTTTATAAAAATCTGGCTCCCGGCCAATTCCGTTGGATATTATTTTTCAGGATGATTCTCGATGGAGTATCATCAATATTATACCTGCTGCAAGGGAAATATTCTTTCTTCTGGGCAGTGCCAAGGGCGCATTATGCTTTTTATTTAACCCTACGCAAATTTCGGAAAAAGCGAAAGGAAAATAACCGAGTACGGACTGTTTATACGCATCCTGAGATATTTCAACGTAGTATTATCTATTCATTTTTCATCAGAAAAGTTCGGAAGTTTTCAAATTTAAGTCCCAAAGGCTGGAAATAGCTCAGTTCATTGCTTATTATAACAGTTTATTAGTTTTCTAAAAACTCATTATTTTCTTTTGAAAATAGCTACCTTTAATTTCATCTTATCATTTAATTAATTATCGAACAATGAAAGTACTTTTTATTGGAGGAACAGGTATTATAAGTTCAGCTTGTAGTAAAAGAGCCTTGGAGAAGGGTATCGACCTTTATCATTTAAACCGGGGAAAAACTCAATCGCTGAGGCCGGTGGAACATGTGAAACAGATTATTGCTGATGTCAGAGATTTAAAAAAAGCAGGTGAGGCATTGGAAGGGTACCAGTTTGACACCGTTGTGGACTGGATTACCTTTGTGCCGGAACATTTACGTAGTAACCTGAAATTGTTCAAAGATAAAACCAAACAATTTATTTTTATAAGTTCAGCGTCAGCATATCAAACCCCTCCGCTTAAAATGCCGGTGACAGAAGATACTCCTCTTTATAATCCTTTTTGGCAGTATTCACGTGATAAGGCGGAATGTGAGCAAATCCTTAAAGCTGAAGCCGCAAGTTTTGGCTTTGATTATACTATTGTTCGTCCTTCGCACACTTATGATAAAACTGTAATTCCTATAACTGGGAATTTTACGGCTTTACACAGGATTTTAAACGATAAACCTGTTATTGTACCCGGTGACGGTACTTCAATATGGACACTTACGCATCACAGCGATTTTGCGAAAGGTTTTGTTGGATTGTTGGGAAACCCGATGGCAATGAATGAGACTTTTCATATAACTTCAGAAGAGTGGATTACCTGGAACCGTATTACTGAACTATTGGCCGAAGCAGCCGGCAAAAAAGCTAAAATTATCTCAATTCCATCAAATGTAGTGGCAACTTATGATAAAGAAATGGGGGATGGCTTGCTTGGTGATAAAATGCACAGCATGATATTCGATAATTCAAAAATTAAAAGGGCTGTACCCGAATTTAATTGTGAAATATCATTCGAAACCGGTGCGAGGGAAATAGTGCAATGGCATCTTGAAAATCAGGATAAACTGAAAATAGACCCCGAACTTGATCGCCTTTTCGACGAAATGATCAGCAAGGTACTAAAAATGGATAAGAATTGATTTTGCGGTCACAGATGCTAAGGATTTTTCCGGTTTTTTTATATGCGTTTATGCAATTAGATGCTATACGAGTTATTATTATATAAAAAAGGTTGTAAACAATGGAATAAGTCTACAACCTTTTTAAAATGGGTTTATATATATTATTGTCCCAACGTGGCCACCATTACTGCTTTAATGGTGTGCATGCGGTTTTCGGCTTCGTCAAAAACAATACTGTGTTCACTTTCAAAAACATCTTCGGTTACTTCCATTCCGTTTAAACCAAATTTCTGAAAAATTTCTTCACCCACTTTGGTTTCGCGATTATGGAATGCCGGTAAACAATGCATGAATTTAACTTTTAAATTGCCAGTAGCTTTAATTACTTTCATATTAATCTGATAATCTTTTAACAGGGCAATGCGTTCTTTCCATACTTCATCAGGTTCGCCCATGCTTACCCAAACATCAGTATAAAGAAAATCGCAATCTTTAACGCCCTCGTTAACATCATCAGTAACTGTTATTATAGCCCCGGTTCCCTTAGCAATTTCGTTGGCCTGTGCTACAAGTTCAGCTGATGGTTGTACCGATTTTGGAGCAACTGAACGGAAATCCATACCCATTTTGGCAGCACCAATCAACAATGAATTTCCCATATTGTTTCGGGCATCTCCCAGGTAGGCAAATTTTATTTGATGTAAAGGTTTATCACTATGTTCCATCATAGTTAAAAAGTCGGCTAAAATCTGGGTAGGATGGTATTCGTTGGTTAATCCGTTCCAAACAGGAACTCCGGCGTGTTTTGCAAGCTCTTCTACAATATTCTGTCCATATCCGCGATATTCAATTCCGTCGTACATGCGGCCCAAAACACGGGCTGTATCGGCCATCGATTCTTTTTGTCCTATTTGCGATCCTGAAGGACCAAGATAGGTAACATGAGCGCCCTGGTCGTAAGCTGCCACCTCAAAGGCACAACGGGTTCGTGTTGATGATTTTTCAAAAATTAATGCAATATTTTTTCCTTTTAACAAGGGTTGTTCGGTACCGGAATATTTTGCCTTTTTCAGGTCAACCGATAAATCAAGCAAATATTTAATTTCTTTTGGGGTAAAATCTAATAATTTCAGAAAATGCCGGTTTCTTAAATTGTATGCCATAACTATATTATTTTGATTTATAATTTATTAACTTTTTTGATACTTGTTAAGATCATTCCTATCATAATTCATGGTAATTTTTGTTCCGTAGCTTTTATCCTGTAATTTTTTTGATTCGGTAATTACAGCTTTTTCCCCGCCGTTTTCAATAAAATCGAGACAGGCTTTAATTTTGGGGGCCATACTGCCTTCTCCAAAAACACCCTTGTCAAGATATTGTTGCGTATCCTTATAATCAAGAAATTCGAGGATTTTTTCGTTTTCCTGCTTATAATTCAGGTAAACAAAGGGGACATCGGTTAATATATAATACTCATTTGCATTTACCTTTTTTGCTACCATAGCTGCGGCAAGGTCTTTATCAATAACTGCATCCAGTGGCCGAACACGGTTGTTTTCGTCAATATAAACCGGAACACCACCGCCACCAACAGTTATTACAATATTTCCTTCACGGGCCATTTGCTCAACGGTTTCCGAATTAAAAAAGTCAAGTGGTTTAGGTGATGGGACAACGCGTCGCCAACCCCCTTTTGTTTTCACTTCCTCTTTGAATATCCAGCCTTTTTCTGAGGCAAGTTTGTCAGCTTCTGATTTACTGTATATTTTGCCTATCCTTTTCGTGGGATTCTGAAACGCTGGATCATTTTTGTCAATCATTACCTGTGTAACCAGCGTAATAATATTTCTTTTAATATGATATTTACGAAGCACATTAAGCAGGCAACGTTCAAGCATGAATCCTATGCCACCCTGCGAATCGGCAACACAAATATCAAGAGGCATCTGGGGTATCCCGTACACTTGTTCACCGGCATCATTACGCATCAAAATATTTCCTACCTGGGGGCCATTCCCATGTGCAAATATCACATTATAACCTTCCTTAAATAAATATATAAGGTTTTCGAAGGTCTCGGTTGCATTATCCTCCTGTTCTTCAATGGTTCCTATCTGGTTCCCTCGTAAAAGAGCGTTTCCTCCAAGTGCTATCACTGCTAGTTTGTTCATATCGTAATGTTTTAAATCGAGTTTTCAGGAGTTGCAAATCTATGTAATTTTTTTTCAAAACCGGGATATAGGACACCCGCGAAAATTGATGCTAAATAACAGAAAACCAATATTATAATCATCAGTATTCTTTTAAACATATTTCAAACCCCTGAAATGTGTTTTTAATCAGCTTAAAAATTAATAACCCATTTAGGATATATTTAAATAGATATCTTGGAATTTTTAGAAAATAAAATCCTATCTTCAACTCGTAGTTCAAACCATTTAATTTTTACCTTTGTTTCAGTATGCAATGGTTGCCTAAATCAAAACTGATTTTAATTTTAAGCGTTTTCGTATTTCAAAGTTGCCGGTTTCCTATTGGTAAGAAGCCTATCTCGCAGGGCATTATGAAATATAATATTACTTACCTTGAAGATGAAAATCAAAATCCAATTATAAGTTTAATGCCCTCATTTCTGGATATGAAATTTAAAAATAATTCAGTAGCCATGGAAGTTGAAGGCTGGATGGGTGTTTTTAAAACTTCTTTTATTAAAGTCGGAAAAAGTGATGAATCCATTACACTTTTGAAAATGTTAAATAAAAAATACTGCTATCGCAGCGACTCAAGTGATGGATTTTTAGGTTTTAATGATTATCATGATCCCGTAATTGAGTTTGATGACAGCGTTAAGGAAATTTTGAACTATACCTGTAAGCATGCAAAAGTGACCATACCTGACCGGAATCTAACTTTTAATGTTTTTTATACTATGGATATCAATATTGAACATCCTAATGATTATACTCCTTTTGCAAAAATTCCGGGGGTTTTAATGGAATTTCAGATTGAAATTAATAAAATTCCCATGTACCTTATCGCATCTGAAATTATTGAATCGGATATACCCGATGAAGTTTTTGAAATTCCTAGTGATTATGAGATAGTTCCAAAGGAAGAACTCGAAAAAATATTTGCCAGTCTGATATAGATTCAACAAGAAATTTAAACATATTTATACGAAACCTTTTATAAGCGGGGTTTTAATAATGATTTAAACATAGTATTTTTGCCATTATAAATAGGTTTTTTTCATGACAAATAAAAGTAAAGCAACAGGCAGCAAAGCTAAAAAAAATGGACTCAGAGCGGGTTCTTTTGCAAAAGATGAACGACTGAAACTGATTTTGGGATTATTTATTTTATCGTTTGCTTTTTATTTGCTATTTGCGTTTATTTCATACTGTTTTACGTGGCAAATAGATCAAAGCAAACTCGATATTTCCTTTCTGACATTTTTACGCGACCCTGGTATCACAGTTGAAAACTGGGCCGGAAAACTTGGTGCCATGTTGTCGCGAAAGTTTATGTATGATTGGTTTGGATTATCATCATTTGGGGTTGTATTTGTTTTTGCCATATTAGGTATCCGGCTTTTAAATTACAGGATTTTACCCTTACGCCGGACCTTAAAGTATGCGATTATTATTGGGATATGGTTATCAGTGGCTTTAGGTTACTTTTTTCATGATTCGGGTTTTCTGCCCGGTGGTACACATGGGTATTATATCAGCCAATGGTTAAATTCATTCACTGGTAAAATGGGCACGGCTTTTATCCTGATTATTGCCCTTTTCGGAATATTGGTATATACTTTATCCGGATTTATTCAAAGAATTAGAAAAGTTACCAAAGCCATTCTGGAGGTTAAGGTTCGTGATCAAAAATTAATTGATGTTAATAAAGTTGTTGAGCCGGTAATTTCAAAAGCACAGCATAATCCAACAAATGATGAAACCTTTGAGATTATTGGTAAAAAAGAGAAAAACAGCTTTGAAACAGAAGTTAACCCTATTAAGCCGGAGCGTGTAAATAATACCATTAATGCGGGTTCCGACTCCATTGAATTTAAAATTGAAAAAGAGAATAAAGATTCAGAGTTTATTGGACTTGATAACCTTGAAACCATTGAGGTTAAAATTATTGAGAAAGATCAACAGAGTGATTTGCCAAAAGCGAATAATGTGTCCAACCAAAGTTCTGAGGAAGACGATGCTGAGCTTGAACTTGACGTAGTAAGCCTTAAAACTGAAGACGATGCCCCGGTTAAAAAAGTGGATGACAAACCTTTGGGCGATTATGACCCAACACTTGATTTGTCGAATTATAAACTGCCACCGGTTGAGTTATTGTTTGAACATGATTCAGGTGATGTAAGTGTTTCTGATGATGAATTGCACAGCAATAAGAACAGGATTGTTGAAACACTGGCCAACTATAAAATTCAGATCGATAAAATTAAAGCTATTGTTGGGCCAACCATTACTTTGTATGAGATTGTGCCAGCACCCGGGGTAAGAATTTCCAAGATTAAAAACCTTGAGGATGATATTGCTCTTAGTCTGGCTGCACTGGGAATCAGAATTATAGCACCTATTCCGGGAAGGGGAACCATTGGTATTGAAGTTCCCAATTTAAAACCTGTGGTAGTGTCGATGAGATCAATCATCACTTCAAAGAAATTTCAGGAATCGAAATTTGAATTACCTATTGCACTTGGAAAAACAATCTCAGACGAAACCTTTGTTGTCGATCTTACAAAAATGCCCCACTTATTGGTTGCCGGGGCCACAGGGCAGGGAAAGTCGGTCGGGTTGAATGCGATATTAACATCGCTGCTTTATAAAAAGCATCCTTCACAACTCAAATTGGTTTTGGTTGATCCTAAAAAAGTGGAATTAACCCTTTACCAAAAACTTGAGAAGCACTTTTTAGCCATGCTGCCCGACAGCGATGAGTCAATTATTACAGATACTATGAAGGTGGTTAATACATTAAATTCATTATGTATTGAAATGGATTCGCGGTATGATTTGTTAAAAGCTGCCCATGTCAGAAATATTAAGGAATACAATGCCAAGTTTATATCGCGTAACCTGAATCCTGATAAAGGGCACAGATTTTTACCCTATATTGTGGTTGTTATCGACGAGTTTGCCGACCTGATAATGACTGCTGGTAAAGAGGTTGAACTTCCGATTGCCAGGTTAGCCCAGTTGGCGAGAGCCATTGGAATACACCTGATTATTGCAACTCAAAGGCCTACAACAAATATAATTACAGGATTAATAAAGGCTAACTTTCCGGCTCGTATAGCTTTCAGGGTTACAAGTATGATGGATTCAAGGACTATTCTCGATTCTCCCGGAGCTAATCAGTTGATAGGGAGAGGTGATATGCTTATATCGCAGGGCAGTGATGTTGTCCGTTTGCAATGTGCTTTTATTGATACTCCTGAAATTGAAGAAATAATGGCTTTTATTCAGGACCAGCAATCGTATCCTACACCATTTTACCTGCCAGAGTATACAGCTGAAGATTCGACGGATGCACTGGAAGTTGATCTGTCGAAAAAAGATGCTCTGTTTGATGACGCTGCAAGGGTGATTGTAGCAAATCAGCAAGGTTCAACTTCGTTAATTCAGCGTAAGTTTTCCATCGGTTATAACCGTGCAGGGCGGATTATCGATCAGCTGGAAGCCGCTGGTGTAGTAGGACCTTTTGAAGGAAGCAAAGCCCGACAGGTATTAATTCCCGATGAATACAGCCTGGAACAATTATTAAATAGTTTAAACAATTAATTTATGCATATAAACTTTTCGCGAATTAGTATAATAATGTTATTTCTGAGTTTTAGCGCTAATATTTTTGGACAAAAAAATCCGGAGACTTTAAAGCTTCTGAAATCAGCTGCCGATAAGGCAATTGCCTACAAAACCATACATACAAAGTTTAATTTTTTAGTTGAAAATACGCAGGAAGAAACCAAAGAAACCTATGACGGTGAATTTTGGGTGAAAGGTAAAAAATTCAAAATGATCGTGGACAAAACTGTTACTTTCAGCGACGGAAAAACCAGATGGGTATATTTACCTGATCAGGAAGAAGTAACTGTTACTAACGTTCAGAAGGTTGATGATCTTGATCCGGAAGAACGGTTCCTGAATGAGCCATTGTCATTATTTACCCTTTATGAAAGCGGATTTAAATATGTGACCGAGGGTACACAAAAAATTGATGGAAAAAATTATACCCTGGTTGACTTGTCTCCGGAAGATATCAGTAAACCATTTTTTAAAATAAGAGTCTGGATTTCAGATAATTTTGATTATTATGGTGTTAAATATTTTCAAAAAGATGGTACCCGGATTACACTTCACCTTACTGAATTTCAGCATGATGAAAAACTTAAGGACGATCTTTTTGAGTATAGTATCAAGGATAATCCTGATGTTGAGGTTATTGATTTAAGAAAATAAAAAAAGGGGTTATCCGAAAAGATAGCCCCTTTTTAATATCTTAACCCGGAATTACATATTCCTGATAATATCTTCAATGGCTGTTTTAACATTTAAGAAAGCATTGTTATCTTTCACAACGTAATTTGTAGCATTTTCTCTCACAAAATCGTAAACCAGGTTACCATCTTCCTGCCCTGAGAGTATTATTACCTTGGCCTGAGGGTTAATTGCATGAATGTCTTTAAGAATCTCAAGACCATTTTTTGCACTGGAGTTCTCACTGTTTAAAAAATAATCCAATACGATAACATCGGGATTTAAATGCATATGATTTAAGCATTCTTCACCACTTTGAAAGGCTACAATGTTATAATCCGGATTGTCAGTCAACGATTCCTTAAGCATTTCAAGGAAAATAAAATCATCGTCAACCAAAATAATGTTGTATTTACCGTTCATGTTTGACTGTTTTTGATGCTTGTAATATAGAATCTATTTTGTTACCGGAACAAAAATATGAATAAAATTGAAAAGCTACAATGCAAAAATGTTAAACTTTTTTGTTAATAAACATTTTTATTTTGTGTTTAAGTTCATCAGGATTAAACGGTTTTGTAATGTATTCATCCATACCGTTGTTTAAAGCGGTTTCCTTTTCTGAGGTCATTGCGTGTGCTGTCATTCCGATTATCGGGACCTTACATTTTGGATCGGGTAAGCTTTTTCTAATAAATTGGGTTGCTTCATGTCCATCCATAACCGGCATCTGAATATCCATAAGTACAATGCTGTAATCTTTATTCTGGATAGCCATGATAGCTTCCTTACCGTTTTCAGCAACATCCACTATAAAATTTTCACCCCACGAAGTGATCGTATCTTTAGCCAGTTCCTGATTTATTAAATTATCTTCAACCAGTAAAATATTATGTATTCCCTGGATGCTTATCTCTTCGTCAGGACTATCATCAGCACCTTTATTTAAAAGTTCATCATTAATAATTTTATAAGGTATCGAGAATGAAAAAACTGACCCTTCTTTAATTTTGCTTTTTACCTGGATTGTGCCGTTTTGTAAATCAACCAGTCTTTTAACAATTGAAAGGCCCAGGCCTGTTCCTTCATGTAACCTGGAGGTATCGTTGTTTATCTGGGTGAAGCTTTCAAATATACTTTCCAGTTTATTATCTGGAATACCCATTCCCCTGTCAGTTATTGCAAAATACATCTGGCATTTTTCTCCGTGATTGTCACATTTAGCCTCAATAGTAACTACTTGTCCATCATTTGAAAATTTAATGGCATTACTGATCAGGTTATTTAAAATTTGGGATAAGCGATACGGATCGCCGGCAACTGTTTTGGGAATAAACGGATCAAGATGTATCTCAAGTTGAATATTTTTTTCTTCAGCCCTGAATTTCAGGCTCGATATTGATTGTGTTATGATTTTAACCAGGTTAAAATTAATATTTTCAATAACCATTTTCCCGGCTTCAATTTTACTAAAATCAAGCAGGTCACTAATAATCACCATCATATTGTCTGTCGATTTCAACACCTGGTTTATGTAGTAACTGTCGGCTTCAACCTTTAGACTTTTGGCCAGTAGTTTTGCATATCCCGAAATGGCGTTTAAAGGCGTACGAATTTCATGGCTTATGTTTGCAAGGAACTGACTTTTAAATTTACTAAGCCTTTCAGCCTCTATATTTGCTTCCACTAATTGGGAATTTTTCTCTTCAAGATCTTGTTTTTGTGTTTCAATCTGCTTCTGTTTCTCAATTAAATCTTTATTTGCCGATTTTAATTTGTTAAAGAAGAATAATCCCAGCACTATCACGGAGACTAATAAAACAATGAAAATTATTAATAGAATCTGCATATTCATTTTTTTTGATAATATAAATTCATGTATTTCATTTTTGCCGGTCAGGTATTAATAAATTGTTTTAACTCGGGGATAGCTAAGTTCCAATGACCTGATATTTCAGTAATAAGTTTTTGAATTTCTGACCTTTTTTCAGCTTGTTGTGATGCTATCTCAATATCTTTAGCCTTATTTTGCATCTCGTCCATACCGAGATAACCCAACTTGGGTTTTAATGAATGCGCTTTGTTTCTGAGTACATCCCATTCCTGATTATCGTAGGCTTCCTGAATTTCCATTATTTCAGTCGGAATGCTGTTATAACACATGCCAACAATTTTTATTATTTTATCGTGGCTGTCATGGTATATCTTTCGCAAATTTTCAATATGAAAATAAGTGTAATGCGTGTTATGTTGAGGTTCGGAAACAAAATTCTGTTTAAATTCAATTATTGGTTTTGATTCTTCATTTGGAAGACTGGTTATACGTTTATTTGTTGGAACAAAATTTAAGATTTTTACAAACAGTTCTTCAGGATCAAATGGTTTTGATATATAATCATTCATCCCAATTTTCAGGCAATTTTCCTTTTCATTTTTTAAAGCATGCGCAGTCATAGCCATAATTGGTGTCTCATTTTTTGGAGAAGGTAATTTCCTGATCGAAATGGTGGCTTCAATTCCATCCATTTCAGGCATTTGAATATCCATGAGTACCAGGTCAAAATGGTTGTGGCTGACTTTATCCAAAGCAATTTTTCCGTTGTTGGCCAATTCAATTTCAATCTTGTTATTCCATGATTTTAACGTATCAAATGCCAGTTGTTGATTAATGATATTGTCTTCAACAAGCAGTATACGCATATTATCGGCCATTGAACTTTCAATCTCTTTTGACTGATGTTTTATGTGGTTTGTTCCTAATTTATTTCCCGGACGCAAAATTATATAAAAGGTAAAGGCTGTTCCTTTACCCACAGCACTTTCGACGGTAATTTCTCCGTTTTGCAACTCAATAAGTTGTTTTACTATGGAGAGCCCAAGTCCTGTACCTCCGTATTTACGCGTGGTATCGCTTTCGCCCTGTGTAAAACTTTGAAAAATTTGGTTAAGCTTTTCACGAGGAATGCCAATTCCGTTATCTTCAACTTTAAAAAGTATTTTAACAAAACCTTCTTCTGCTTTACCGGTGGTAGCCAATAATTTTACATTTCCCCCCATGTTAGTGAACTTAATGGCATTACCGATTAAGTTTATCAGGATCTGATTTAGCCTCACCGGGTCACCAATTATTATTTCCGGTATCTCTGACGAAATATCGTATTTTAGTTCAATTTGTCTTTCCTGCGACTTAACCTGCAAAGTGTTGATGGTATGTTTAATCAAATTCCTAAAATCGAACTCAATTTGTTCAAGCGTAAGTTTACCTGATTCAATTTTAGAAAAATCGAGTATATCGTTAATTACCACAAGCAGGTTATTACCTGAGGCTTTTATGTTTTCAATATATTTTCTTTGGCCGGTTTCAAGGTTACCATTAAGCAATAAATTTGTAAAACCTATAATGGCATTAAGGGGAGTCCTGATTTCGTGACTGGTATTGGCAAGAAATATTTCCTTCATTCTGCTGCTTTCCCTTATCTCCTGATTTGCCTTTTCTAATTCCAGTTTTTGCTCGTTAATGGTTGACAGTGCTGTCTCAAGCTCGTTCCGTTGTGCTTCAATTTGCCGAAGAGCCTTTTGAAGCATAATATGGTGTTTGCTTGATTTTTTAAATGCCAGTTCAAGCTCACTTTTTTGTGCCTCAATTTCATCAATTTGTTTTAAAGCAAAATTTCGCTGTTCAACCAGCTCTTTTTGTTTGCTGATGGTTTTTTCAGTATCACTAAAATCTAACTCCTGATCCATAATAACCACTCCTGTCACTGTTTCATTTTCAACCATGGGGCTAAAGATTAAATCGTGACGTCTGGAGGTTTCGGAATCGCTATCTTCAAATAACTTGATAGAAATATTTTTTTTATGCTTAATACACGATTCAAAATAGGATACAATGTTTTTAAAATCAGTAAGTTCTGAAATGTGATGACCTTTTTGTAGTTGGTTTAAAATTCCTTTTCCCGAGGTATTTGTAGTGGCCGATTCTAATATGCCATTAATATTAAAATAGAAAGTGGAGGTTTTTCTTTGGATTATGTTGTTAAAATCAATATCAGAATGAATCTTGCTTTTGTTTCTGACAATGTAAAGAATTAAGAAAAAAATACCTAAAATTACCAGTACCAACAAAAGAAAATTTAATATGCGGTCATCCATTATTTTCTTAATTGAATTAACCGCAAATATACAATTTGAATTTTAATAGTGACTTCAATTTTTTTCAAACTGTTCTATTTTATTTAGTTTTTAATCCTGATTGTTATATTTGTTAATCACAAAAATCAAAATAGTATGATGGGTACGATTCTTTTAGCACTGATATATATATTTGCTCCTGTACTTTTAATTTATTTATGTGAGCGATATACACTTTTAAATAAAATTGGAGCTGTTCTTTTAGCTTATGCCTTAGGTTTATTGCTTGGTAATATTGGAATTATTCAAAAGATACCTGAATATCAAAAGGTTCAGGAATTAATGAATAATATTACTATTCCGTTAGCTATTCCTCTTTTGCTTTTTTCACTCGAAATAAGGAGTTGGTTTAAAGTTGCAGGAAAAGCTGTGGTAGCGCTTTTTGTGCTTCTTTTTAGTGTGGTGATATCCGTGATTGTTGGTTATTTTTTATTTAAAGATCAAATAGAGGAACCTTGGAAAATTGCCGGTATGCTTTTAGGTGTTTATTCAGGGGGTACTCCAAACCTGGCTGCAATTCAGGTTATGCTGGGTGTCAGTCCCGAAAAATTCATTGCAATTAATACGGTTGATATTATGGTTTCGTCGGCTTATTTGTTGTTTTTAATGACGATAGGTAAGTTTCTTTTCAGAAAATTTTTACCCGAGTATAAACATAACGGGGGATTAACTGAGCTGGCAAATTATGAAGAAGAAAATCATTATGAGGGTATTTTAAGAAAAAAGCATGTTTTACCCATTTTAGCGGCCATAGGTATAGCACTTTTAATTGTTATCCTGTCTGCGGGAATAAGCTTCCTGATAACACAGGACATTTCAATGTTAATTTTAATTCTCTCCATAACAACGCTGGCAATTTTGGCATCGTTAATTCAAAGGATAAACCAAATAAAATATACCTTTCAAACCGGAATGTATTTTATTGTGGTTTTTTGCCTGGTGGTTGCATCCATGGCAAATATTAATGAATTGGGAGCTTTTGCCGGAAATATTTTTAAATATATAACTGTAGTAGTATTTGGCTCACTTTTGATAAAAACACTTTTGAGTAAGTTATTTAAAATTGATGCCGATACGTTAATTGTTGCTTCAACTGCACTAATTTGCTCCCCGCCATTTGTCCCTGTAATGTCGGGTGTATTGAAAAATAAGCAGGTAATTGTAACCGGTTTAACTATAGGTATAATTGGATATGCAGTGGGGAATTACCTTGGAGTAACCATTGCTTACTTATTGAAGATGTTTTAGAAGGGGGGGGGCCACAATTTACTCGAATACTTCATTGCGAACGAAGTGAAGCAATCTTTTTTATTAAATTATAAAAAGATTGCTTCGTCGTACTTCCTACCAATGAAATATTATCACAAATTATTGATATTTAATTCATTCTCTTCTTTTGAGACCAAAAGAAGCAAAAGTCTTGCAAAACTGACGAATTCCGATAATTACTTCAGTATTTCAATTGATCATTAGTATCTCAAGGATGTTAAAGGTTAACCCCTCTTGTATTATTTTGGAACAATTAGACCATTATCGGCAATTCCACACCCAGTTTTGCGTGCCACCGCACCGGTTAAATTGATCTTTTTACAATCAGTGTAACTGTGGTTTAAAAAAAAAGCTTAAATATTAAATTACCAGTAGCTATGCGCGGGGGCATCCGAAATAGGAGCGGGATTTTGATAATGGTATCTGGTAGAAATAGTGTAAATGGGTAAAAAGACTAATCATCCATGAGGTGCAAACTATTCTTAACTGTACCTAAAACATTATCAAAATTCGGATATTTCGGTAGATTTTTGGTTCTTTTCATCATGGAAAAGAACAAGAAAAACATTTTGTCATATCCGCATTATGCCCCAATTTTTTGGGGTGGACCCTCGCAATGACAATCAATCATATAGGTCTTTTAGGGAGTGGGGCTGTATCAAAATTAATTTTATTGCCACTAATACACAAAAACACCAAAACCCACTAATTTGTATAATGCTAATAACCTGAATTCGAGATAAAGTATCTAACACAGAAAGTCAATATGGTGTGGATATTTTATCTCGAACAATCCCAGAAACAATGTCATTCTGAGTACAGCGAAGAATCTTATTATTAGTTGCTCAGTAGTGAGAGTTATCCTTACTATCAGAATAAAAAGTTCAACCCAATATAAATTCCCATTTTACCATCTTGTTCGTCAAGCGGGAAACCTACATCAGCAGCTATAATAAAATTCTGGTTCATAGCAATGTGAAGACCTGAACCATAGGTAAAATGCATTTTGTCTGATCCTGTTTTGAAGTAATCTGATTTTGATTCGCCAGCCGGATAAGCAATGTTATCTATATTTACATTAAGATCATGTGATTTAAGCACCTGTCCAAAATCTAAATAGGGGTTCAACGCCAGGTAAAAATTCTGATTTATAAATTTAAAATGAACAAATTTCCACCGGAGTTCAAGATTTCCGTACACAACCGATTCTCCAACTACCCTGTTCCTGATCATTCCTCTAACCGTTTTTGATCCGCCAAGGCCATCGGTATTTGAAGTATTTGAAAACGAACTAACCATATATGGGAGGATATAAAAAGGTGCATTACCTGCAATAATTCCCTGGTAACCCACCCTGTAGGCAAACGACAAATTTTTTGGAATAATGGTGAAATACTGGCGATGCGTCAAAGCTACCTTGGTGAATTTGAAATCGGGGTTAAACGACTGAAAAATAACAGCTTCACTCCAGATGCCTTTCATTGGGTTAGGTTCATTATCGCGGCTGTCATATACAACACCAAGTTTAAGATTTGTGAAAAATCCTCCTTTTGCTTCTTTCGGAGTAATAATGCCCCAGGTAACGTAGTTGTCATAAAGAGTGCTGGTGTCGGGTAACACTTTATCGCCTGATTTGCCCTTGTTAAGTTTATCGATATTAACTGTCGAAACCGAAAAGTTCATTAAATTTAATCCTGCAGCCCATTTTACATTTTTAATTCCTGTATTTCCCTGGAAATCGAATTTTGCCCTGAAAATATTCCGTTGCTGTCTGTAAAACATTCGGGTTTTGTATGCTGCATCTGAATCATCTTCCCATGCTTTATTAAAAACAGACTGGTATCCGTTAAAACCATAAAAGTCAAGGGCTTCGTCGGGTAGATACGAAATATCAGTAGTTAATCTTACTTTGGGTATTAAATGCTCTGAATCGTAAAAAAAACGGTAAATACCGCTTCCTTTGGTGAAGTGGCTGACCTCTGCATAAATAGAATGATAATATGAAGGATAAATTTTTCCATCACCATACTGGAATAAATTTACCAATGCTCCATACTGCAACCCTAAATCGGAATTATAGGTTATAGTTGGTAGGGCACCAAAATTCCAGCCTGTTTTAACTTCTTTGTTTTGAATTGTGTCTTGTGCAAAAGCCGTCGACAGAGCAACAAGAAATACCATACCGGTACATAAAGAATAAATCGATTTCATATGAATTGGTTTAAATTTAATGTCGATAATAGCTATTTATCTATTTGATTTTAAATATAGGTTATTTTCTCAAAATAATAACAATACATATTTAGTTGCTTATTTTTGAAACGATAATGTGCTGCTATACAATAGCCTTTTTATTTAGGTGGTATTACACTCATTATTTAATTTTGGATTATTTTTTATAACTATTAAGTGAGTATGCATATATATTATATATGTAGCTATGATAATTATTTAAATTGTAATATGTTAAGCTTGTTCATTAATATAAAAAAACTAATCCAGGTTGAGAACAACCCTGGCAAATGGGTAGCCGGAAAAGATATGGCAACATTGCCTGTTATTGAAAATGCATTTTTGCTGGTTGAAGATGGGTTTATTAAAGATTTTGGTAACATGGATAATCTGCCGGTATTTGAAGATGAACCGGAACTCACAGAATACGACGTAACCGGGCGGATGATCCTGCCTGCATTCTGTGATTCACATACACATATGGTTTATGCAGGGAGTCGTGAGCTTGAATATGTAAATAAAATAAAAGGACTGAGTTATGAGGAAATTGCAAAACGTGGGGGGGGGATTCTTAATTCTGCAACCAGGCTTCAGCATGCTACCGAAGATGAATTATATATAAGTGCACTTGACCGGATTATGGAAATAGCAAAATTTGGAACTGGTGCCGTTGAAATAAAAAGTGGTTATGGATTATCTCTGGAATCGGAACTTAAAATGCTCAGGGTTATAAAAAAACTTAAGGAAACTACCCCACTGGAAATAAAGTCTACTTTTTTAGGTGCCCATGCCATTCCGCAAATTTATAAGGGTAACCAAAGTGGATATGTCAATCTGGTTGTTAATGAAATGATACCCCGCGTGGCAGAAGAGAAGCTTGCTGATTTTATTGATGTTTTTTGTGATAAAGGTTTTTTTACTGTATCGGAAACAAATAAAATTCTGGAAGCGGGCAATCGGTTTGGATTACGTCCTAAAATTCATGCCAATGAACTTGATTATTCAGGAGGAATACAGGTAGGAGTGAAAAATAATGCCCTGTCGGTTGATCACCTGGAGTATATTGGCGATGATGAGATTAAGGCTTTGCTGGGATCGGAAACCATGCCAACCGTTTTACCAGGAGCTGCTTTTTTTCTTAATATGCCTGCTTCGCCGGTTCGCGATATGATTAATGCCGGGCTTCCTGTTGCCCTGGCTTCTGATTATAATCCGGGTTCGTCACCATCAGGTAATATGAAATTTATTATGAGCCTGGGATGTATTAACTATAAAATGACTCCTGAGGAAGTAATAAATGCAACTACAATTAATTCAGCCTATGCCATGGGAATTGAAAAAACACTTGGATCAATCGCCAAAGGTAAGGTAGCCAATTTTTATATTACGACTCAGATTCCAGGGTATGAGTTTTTGCCTTATGCCTACACAAGTAACCTGGTCGACCAGGTGTTTATAAATGGTGAACTTATATAAATATTGTTTTCGGATATCTCCAAATTTTCAAAGAACAATTGTCAAACAAATATCAATTTTTTCAGATAATTAATTTATAGAAAATATGAGCCAGTTAATTGAATGTGTACCCAATTTTAGTGAGGGGAACGATATGTCTGTCATTAAACAGATTACCGATGAAATAGAAGCCGTAGAAGGTGTTAAGTTGATTGACGTTGATCCGGGCAAGGCTACTAACCGGACTGTTGTAACAATGGTTGGTACACCTGATGAGGTTTGTGAGGCTGCATTCAGGGCCGCAAAAAAGGCAGCAGAGTTAATTGATATGTCAAAACATAAAGGTGCTCACCCAAGGTTTGGGGCTACTGATGTTTGTCCCCTGATACCTGTTGCCAATATCAGTATGGAGGAAACCGTGGCTTATGCACAAAAACTGGCTGAAAGAATTGGAACAGAGCTAAACATCCCTATTTATTGTTATGAATTTGCGGCAACCGAACCCAAACGGAAGAATCTTGCATCGTGCAGGAGTGGTGAATACGAAGGTTTAAATGAAAAACTTTCATCAAATGACTGGAAACCTGATTTTGGTACTTCAACCTTTAATGCTAAGGTGGCTAAAACAGGGGCCACGGCTGTGGGGGCGCGTAATTTCCTTATAGCTTATAATGTAAATCTGAATACCACTTCAACCCGACGGGCCAATGCCATTGCCTTTGATGTCAGAGAACGAGGCAGGGTAAAAACTGATCCGGTTACCCGAAAACCTATGTTGGATAAAGATGGAAAACACATTTTTGAACCGGGCCTGCTTAAGTCAGTTAAAGCCATTGGTTGGTATATCGAGGAATTTGGTATTGCGCAAATTTCCATGAACCTGACCGATCTTAGCATCACACCTCTACATGTGGCATTTGATACGGTTTGTGACAGAGCTAATGCCAGGGGCCTTCGGGTTACCGGAAGTGAATTGGTTGGTGTGGTTCCATTGGAGGCTATCCTGCAAGCCGGACGATATTTTTTGAGAAAACAACAACGTTCAACCGGTATTTCAGACAACGAACTGATAAAAATTGCGGTAAAATCGCTTGGGCTTGATGAGCTATATCCTTTCGATCCTGAAAAGAAAATTATAGAATATATATTAGATAAAGAAGCTAAACAGGGGAAGAAAAAACTCGTTGATTTAAACCTGGTTGGTTTTGCTGATGAAACTGCTTCAGAATCACCTGCACCCGGTGGGGGTACAATATCTGCTTATATGGGTGCTTTGGGTATTTCTCTTGCCGGAATGGTGGCAAATCTTTCCTCACATAAACGTGGCTGGGACGAACGATGGGAAGAGTTCAGCAACTGGGCTGAAAAAGCGAAACAGATACAGGTTAAGTTGCTTAAAAAAGTAGATGAAGATACCAATGCCTTTAATAAAATTATGGATGCCTTTGGTTTGCCTAAAAATACAGAGAAGGAAAAGCAGGAAAGGATGAATGCAATTCAGGAAGCCACCTTGTCTGCCGCAAAAGTCCCCTTGGAAGTTATGGAACTATGTCTTCAATCCATGGAAGTGATAAAAGCGATGGCTGAAATTGGTAATCCAAATTCAGTAACCGATGCCGGAGTGGGGGCGTTGGCATCAAAAGCCGGTGCATCGGGTGCATTTTTAAATGTGAAAATTAATGCCAAAGGATTAATGGATACATCTAAATCAGAGGAATTAATTCAAAATGGTGAAGAGATAATGAAAAGAGTAATTAATTATGAGACGGATATTTTAAATACAGTTGAAAATAAGATAAAATAAGTGCGATGTAAGTAACAAAAGGGCCTTAAAAAAAATTTGCCCTTTTGTTATTTTGGGCAATATGCTTTTTAACATTATTATTTTTCTGAAAATTAAAAATCTCACGTAAGTTGTGTATTTCTATTGATTATGAATAGTTTTTCATCGATAAAAAACGATAAAAAATTGATGTAATAGCCTATAAACCCTGACTTTTATCATTTAAAAGTTTGCTTCTTTCCATTTTTTTCCTCAATTTAGTGGCTGCATAACAACATTTAACAACTATTTATTAACTTAAATTTGTTTATTTATGAAGAAATTTACCATGCTATTTGTATGTCTGGCAATGCTGGGTATTCATTTAGTTAATGCGCAACAAAGGACGATTACCGGTAAGGTTACATCTTCTGAAGATGGAAGTTCATTACCCGGTGTATCTGTCGCAGTTAAAGGTACAACTACTGGTACCATTACTAATGTAGACGGTGTTTATTCTCTTGAGGTAACAGCTGATGCTCAGGCCTTGGTTTTCTCATTTGTAGGTATGACCACCAAAGAGGAAGCTATTGGTTCACGTAATGTTATCGACGTAGTTATGGAACCTGAAGTGATTGGTGTAGACGAGGTTGTTGTAACAGCACTTGGAATTTCACGTGAGAAAAAATCGCTGGGATACGCAGTACAGGAAGTAAATGGCGATGAAGTAAACACAGCCAAAACTGACAATTTTGTGACTCAGCTGTCTGGACGTGTAGCAGGGGTGCAGGTTAAAAATAACACCAACTTTGGTGGTTCAACCAACGTAATAATCAGGGGTAACTCCTCATTAACCCAAAATAACCAGGCGTTATTTGTGGTTGATGGTATACCTGTAGATAACTCAAACACCAACAACTCAGGTCAGTTAACGGGTCGTAGTGGTTATGACTATGGTAATGCTGCAGCTGATATTAACTCTGCCGACATTGAGTCAATCAGTGTACTTAAAGGTGCTGCTGCAACTGCTCTTTACGGATCACGCGCTGCCAACGGGGTTATTTTAATCACTACTAAAAAAGGTAAAAATGCTGCAAAAGGTACTGCTCCTCAGGTAACCTTAAGTTCAAACGTTACATTTAGTAATGTTGACAAAAGCACTTTACCAACGTATCAAAAAGAGTATGGTGGAGGTTATGGAAAATACTACTATAGTGATTCAGACCACCCGGGTTTGGAATATTATGGTGACGTTAATGGTGACGGAGTTATTGATTATACCACACCCTATTACGAAGATGCTTCACGTGGTGAGAAATTCGATCCCAGTTTAATGGTAATGCAATGGGATGCTTTATATCCTGCATCACCTAATTATCACAAAGCAACCCCATGGGTGGCTGGTGCTAATGATCCTACTACTTTCTTTGAAACAGGTGTAGCCAATACTCAAAATATTTCTGTATCAGGTGGTAACGAAACTACTACTTATCGTTTAGGATATACTTATTTTGATCAGAAAGGTACCATGCCGAACAGTGATATAACCAAGCATAATGCAATTTTCACAGGTTCACATAAGATTAACGATAAGTTAAAAGTGACTTCTTCCGCCAACTTTATCAACTCAGATGGTTTAGGTCGTCCTTCAACTGGATATTCTGATAATATTATGTCATCATTCCGTCAATGGTATGAGGTGAACGTTGATATTCAGGAGCAAAAAGCAATGTATGATAAAACGGGTCAGAATATTACCTGGAACCCCGTTGCATACAATGATCTTGCTCCGGCATACTGGGATAACCCTTACTGGGTAAGATACAAAAATTATGAAACGGATAAACGTAATCGTTTTATTGGCTATGCTCAATTGGATTATGACATTACCAGTGATTTAAAATTCATGGGTCGTTATGCCATAGATACTTATCAGGAATTACAGGAAGAACGTAAAGCTGTAGGTTCAGGTTCTGGTGAGTTTGGTGTTGGACGTCCTGATGCAACTTCAGGTTATAGCCGCTATACTCATGATTTTACTGAAACTAACTTTGACTTAATGTTAAATTATCATAAAAGATTCAGTGAGTCATTCGACTTTACAGGTTTAGTAGGTTCTAATATGAGGAAAACTACTCATAGTAGTGTTTTTGCTTCAACTAACAACGGATTGGCAATTCCTGGTTTATATGCCTTGGCTAATAGCCAAATGTCGATGCTTCCTCCATCAGAAAGCGAAACTGTTGCTGCTGTTAATGGTGTATTTGGAAGTATTTCGTTAGGTTTATTAGATACTTATTTTATTGACGCTACCTTCCGTAGAGACTATTCTTCAACTTTACCAACTGAAAATAATGCTTATAACTATCCTTCAGTTACTGCAAGTATGTTATTTTCAAACTTACTGAATATTGACTGGTTATCATTAGGTAAAGTTCGTTTAAACTTTGCTGAGGTTGGTAACAGTGCTCCTGCTTTAAGTGTTAAAGATACTTATATACAAAACGCATCGTTTGCAGGTACTACTATTGTTACTGTTCCAAATACTAAGAATAATCCTGAATTAAAGCCTGAACGTCAGCGTGCATTAGAGGCCGGTTTGGAAATGAACTTCCTGAAAAACCGTGCTGGTTTCGACTTGGCATTATATAAAAATAATACCTTCGATCAGTTAATGCCGGTATCAATTTCTTATGCAACTGGTTATGCATCTAAATGGGTTAATGCCGGTGAGATTGAAAATAAAGGTATTGAGTTAGCATTATTCGGAACTCCTGTTAAAACAAAAGATTTCAGTTGGGATCTCAACCTGAACTTCTCTAAAAACGAAAATAAAGTTGTTTCACTGTATACTGATGCTAATGGAAACGAAGTTACCAATCTTCAGTTAGCTTCATTGCAAGGTGGGGTATCAATTAATGCAACTGTAGGTCAACCTTATGGAACTATCCAGGGATCTGATTATGTATATGCTGAAAATGGTGGCAGAATTGTTAGCCAAACAACAGGCAGATATCTAAGAACTGGTACCAATGATGTTGTTTTAGGTGATGTTAATCCTGACTGGAACGCTGGTTTAAGAAATACTATCAAATATAAAGATCTTTCTTTAAGCTTCCTGCTTGACATGCAGCATGGTGGTGATGTTTTCTCACTTGACTTATGGTATGGTATGGGAACAGGTTTATACCAGGAAACTGCAGGTCCTAACGATCTTGGAAACGAAATGCGCGATCCTATTACTTATGTAAATGATGATCCTGCTCAGGGTTATGCTTCAAACTCTGGTGGTCTTATAAATGATGGTGTTGATGAAAATGGAAATCCTAATACTGTTCGTGTAAGCCAGGAAAATTATGGTGCCATTGGTTGGGCTGTTGACCCAAATAAACGTTTCGTTTATGATGCCTCATATCTCAAACTAAGAGAATTATCATTAACTTATGATTTACCAAAGAGTTTGGTTGAAAAAATCCATTTTGCTGGTGCTTCACTTAGTATAGTAGGTTCAAATTTATGGATCATTTCTAAAAATTTACCATACGCTGATCCTGAAGCCAGTCAAAGTTCTGGTAACATTCAGGGATGGCAATCGGGCGTTTTGCCAGCTACACGTAATGTTGGTGTAACTTTAAATCTTCAATTTTAATAATAGACAGATATGAAAAAAATATTTTTAATATTATCAGTAGCAGGTTTGTTTATGACAAGCTGTACTGACAAATTTGAAGAGTACAACACGGATACCAAGCACCCGGCAGTTGTACCAGGAGAATTTCTATTTTCTAGTGCTGAATTATATTTAACGGATTATGTTGATAATACCAACGTAAATGTTAACATATTTAAGTTAATGGCACAGTACTGGACTGAGACTACTTATATTGATGAAGCAAATTATGATTTAACAACCAGGAACATTGCTGCAAACATTTGGAGTTATATGTACCTTAGAACGTTAAAGGATTTGGATGAATCAAGCAAATTAATTGCTGGCGATGCTTCTGTGGTTGGAGCTGATGCAATTGCTGTTCAAAAGAATAAACTGGCTATTATTGAACTTCTGAATGTTTATTGTTATTCACATTTAGTAGATGTATTCGGAGCAGCCCCTTATGGAGATGCTTTAAATTTTGATAATGTTTATCCTACTTATGCTAATGGAGCTGATATTTATAAAGATTTATTTACCCGTTTAAATGCTGCTTTAGGTAATATGGATGCCAATTATAGTAGCTTTGATGGTGCTGATTTGTATTATGGTGGTGATGTTGCACAATGGATTAAATTTGGAAATACCTTGAAAGTAAAATTGGGTATTACTGTTGCTGATGCTGATCCCGCTACAGCTCAGGCTGCTGTTGAATCTGGTCGTGCTGGTGCATTCGCTGGTAACAGTGATGATTGCGCTATGCCTTATAATACAACCAATTTTAACCAGTTATATGCTGATTTAGTTGCCAGTGGCCGTCATGATTTTGTACCCGCTAATACCATAATGGATGCAATGGTTGGCTTAAACGACCCAAGGATGGATGCTTATTTTACGATGATTGATACTTCTTCTGATCCTGCAGTTGAAAAATTAGCATGGGTTGGTGGTGAATATGGTTATTCAAATTCATTCAGCCAGTGTTCACATATTTGTTCAAGAGTTCAGCAACCTGATTATGAAGGTTTACTTATGACTTATACAGAAATGTGTTTCTATCTTGCTGAAGGAGCTGCCAGAGGCTATAATGTGGGTAAAACTGCTGAAGAATGGTACAATGAAGGTATTCAATCTTCATTTGATTACTGGGGCTCAGGAGATGCCACAGCCTATGAAGCTACAGCTGATGTTGCTTATGATGCTGCTAACTGGAAAGAAAAAATTGGTGTTCAATCATGGATTGCTAACTACACCAGGGGTATTGTAGCTTATAACAACTGGAGAAGATTGGATTATCCAATTCTGAATTTACCTGAAAACGCTACTGCTATTACTGATATTCCGGTTCGTTTTACTTTCCCGATTAATGAACAATCATTAAATCAAAATAGTTATGCTGCTGCAGCATCTGCTATTGGTGGTGATTTAATTTCAACAAAAGTTTTCTGGGATAAAAATGATTATACAGGAAAATAATCGGATGATATAATTGTTTATAAAAGGCTATCCATTGGGTAGCCTTTTTTTTATTGTTTTTATCAAAAAAAAATCCCATTTTAAAGCACTTAAATTTTAGCCATTTATTATTGTGAACAATAGTATTCTTCTAGTAGGCAATGCCAATGGTTACTATGATTTATTATGCAGCTTGCATGCTAAATGTAATGTATTCACTCTTAATGATTTAAAACAATCCATTGAATTTTTAAACAAACAGCTGGTCGATCTTATTTTAGTAGTAATTGAGGATAATTTTTTTGAGGAAATCAACCTGATTGAAAGAATAAAACAAGAGGAAGATTATAAAGATATTCCTGTTATTGTTGTTGATAATTCACCTTTCCCTATACCCAATAATATAAAATTAGCATTTCAATCCGGGGCTACCGATTATCTGAAAAATGGTGTATCTGAAATTGAGATGACAAGCCGGGTCGAAAATCATTTGCGAAGTTATAAACGTTTGAGTGAGATATTGGAAGAGAACCTGGTTAATAAGGAAACTCTTGGGCTTATGGACCGATTGGTCCTTTTTATGGACAGGGCTGATAATTCATTCATAATTTTTGATAGTAATGGTGAAATTGAATGGGTAAATGAAGGCTTTATCCGTTTATATGGATATACTATTGACGAATTTAAACGACGATTCGGAAGAACAGTTTTTGAGGCCAGTAAAAACTCTGAGATTAATCAAAAAGTTGAGAAATGTATCCGGACAAAAAAATCAATTAATTATGTTGCTGAATGTCAAACCCGTTCGGGAGAGTTTAAATGGATTCAAACCACCTTTACGCCAATTGTAGCACCTTCTGGTATTATTGAGCGATTTATTGCAATTGAAACAGATATTACCAAACTTAAAGAAACCGAAGAAGCCCTAAACCAAAAAAATGAATACATGATAGCGCTGACTAACCACCTGAAAAGCGCTAACACACTTCTTGAGGAGCAGCAACATGAGATTAATCTGCAAAATAAAGCTATTGAAGAAGAACGGAAAAAATCAGAAGATTTATTATTGAATATATTGCCTTTTGAGGTTGCGCGGCAATTAAAATCAAAAGGGGAAGCCAAGCCGCGTGATTATAAATGGACCACAGTCCTCTTTCTTGATTTTGTCGGATTTACAAAATTAACTCAGGAACTTTCACCCATGGACCTGGTTTCAGCCCTGGATTCCTATTTTAAGAAATTTGACGATGTGGTTGATAAGCATTTTACTGAGAAGATTAAAACGATTGGCGATGCCTATATGTGCGTAGGTGGTTTGCCCTTGCGGAATCGAAGTAATCCGTTTAATGTTGTGCTGGCTGGTCTCGAAATGCAAAACATCATTGAAGAAATGGTTGAAGAAACCCGTACTCCCCATGGGTTGGAGTGGCGCTGCAGGATAGGTGTACATTCCGGGGCAGTGATGGCTGGTGTTGTAGGTAAAAAGAAATATATTTACGATATATGGGGACATACAGTAAATGTGGCTGCAAGAATGCAGCAGGAAAGTGAAGTTGGAAAAGTAAATATTTCCGGATTTACCTATGAAACCATTAAAGATTATTTTGATTGTACATATCGCGGAAAGATTGCCATGAAAAATTCAGCCGAAGCAGATATGTATTTTGTAAACCGGCTAAAACCCGAATATTCAGCTGATAAAATGGGTATTGAGCCGAATGAAGCATTCCTCAAAATGTTGAATTCCCTGTAAGAACCCTATGCAGAAAAATTTTAATAAGAAAATCTACAGTTTTTTTATTATAATATTTATTTTCACCAATTAGTTGAAAGTGGTAAAGCCATATAATCATTTGAATGTTGAAAATGAGATTTCTGATTAAAACTTTCCTGTTTTTTATTCCAATTGCTCTTACCAGCACTTTAATTAATAAAACACCCACCAATTATAAGCAAAACTTAAAAATTGCATCGCCCATTGAATTGATTCAATCAGTTTGGGTTGATTCACTTATGGATTCAATGAGTCTTGAGGAAAAAATTGGACAGCTTTTTATGGTGGCTGCCTATACGACTCATGCCAATAATAAACGATATGTTAATGGATTAATTCGCGAAATTCAGAAATATGGTGTAGGAGGCCTGATTTTGATGGATGGATCGCCGGTAAATTCAGCGAATTTTCTAAACATGATACAAAGTAACGTAAAATTGCCATTAATGGTAGCCGTTGATGGAGAATGGGGGTTGGGCATGCGTTTGGATAGTATTAAACCTTTTCCTAAAGCCATGGAATTAGGTGCAGTAAAAAATGATCAGCTTATTTTCGATTATGGTAAGGTGGTAGCATCTCAGAGCCGACGATTGGGGATTCATATAAATTTTGCCCCGGTGCTGGATATTAACACCCGATATAATAATCCTATTATTAATATGCGGTCATTTGGAGACCAAAAAATTAATGTAACCCGTAAAGGACTTGCCTTTGCCATGGGAATGCAGAATTGTGGGGTATTGGCTGTGGGTAAGCACTTCCCGGGACATGGTTCAACCTTTCAGGATTCCCATAAAACATTACCGATAGTATATAGCACGAAAGAAAAGCTTTCCCTTGTTGACATGTACCCATTTCACCAGTTAATTGAGAACGAACTGGGCGGTATAATGGTGGCTCATATATCTTATCCTATGCTTGATGCCCGCAAAAACCGACCGGCTTCACTTTCATCAATAGTAATCGATTCCATTTTAAAGAAAAAACTTGGGTTTAAAGGTTTGGTTTTTACTGATGCTTTGAATATGAAGGGTGTGACCAATAATTTTCATCCCGGTGAGTTGGAGGTACAGGCTTTGTTAGCCGGAAACGATGTTCTGGTTTTTCCTGAAAACGTTGGTGTGGCTTTCAACAGTATTTTGAGGGCTGTAAAATCAGGAGTAATAAAAAAAGCTGATATTGATGCAAAGTGCAGGAAAATTCTAAAGGCCAAGCAATGGTTTGGACTTGATCACTACAAACCGGTAAACACAAACAACATATCTCGTAATTTCAATAATGAAGAATCAAAATTGCTTGTTCAGAATATTGCCGAAAACTCCCTAACGCTTTTAAAGAACAGTGAATTACTCCCATTGAAGGAGCTGGAGAATAAAAAGCTTTTGTGTATTTCTCTTGGAAATGGCAATAGTTCTGAATTTAAACATTACCTGAATAAGTATATGCAGGTTGATACTTTGAATCTTTCAAAGTGGCCAACCAAACTGGAAATCGAAAAATTAATGGATACCATTACATACTATACCCATATTATAATCGGACAAATTGGAATAAGTGAATGGCCTTTCTCTAAATTTAATCTTTCTGAGAAAAATATTTTACTGGCTGAAAAAATTGCAGGAATAAAACCTGTGGTTTTTGTATTTATGGGAAATCCTTATGCTATGCGTTACTATCCCGATTTGAAGAATTTTGAAAGTTTGGTTATTGCTTATGGAGATAATGAAACCGAACAACGTATGGCAGCGGAGGCTATTTTTGGTGGTGTGGGAGTTAAGGGCATTCTGCCGGTGACCATTAATAATGAGTTTCAATCAGGAACAGGTCTGACCTATAGTGCCATAAGGCTGAAATATTCTATTCCTGAAGAGTTTGGACTAAATGAAAATGACTTTTATAGAGTTGATTCAATTGCACTGGAAGCTATAAAACAAAAAGCTATACCGGGTTGTCAGATTTTATATGCTAAAAATGGTAAAGTTATTTATAATAAAAATTTTGGTTATTACACTTACAAAAATAAAAAACCTGTCAGCGATAAAAGTGTTTATGATTTGGCATCACTGACTAAGGTGGTGGCGACCACCATTTCGCTCATGAAATTATATGAGGAGAATAAAATTGATCCAACTGCAAAGCTTTCGGTTTACCTTCCGGAACTTTTAAAGAGCGATAAAAAATCAATGAAAATTAACCAGATTCTGGCACATCAGTCAGGTTTGCACGCCTGGATTCCTTTTTATAGAAATACATTGACCGACAAGGGTGAACTTCGTCCCGGGTTATACTCAACGGATTCTACTGAGAATTTTTCTATCAGGGTGGCTGATCATCTTTTTTTAAGGAATGATTATTTTGATTCCATTTACCAGGCCATTCTGGATACTCCTTTGTATCATAAAAAGAAATACCGGTACAGTGATTTAGGATTTTATTTGATGGCAAAGCTTATTAATCAAAATGGTGAGCCGCTGGATATTTACACCCGGAAAAATTTCTACGGTCCGTTAGGAATGAGCCATACCTGGTTTAAACCTTGGCGCTTTCAAAACTATCTATCTGTTGTACCCAGTGAAGATGATCAAATTTTCAGGCATCAGGTAATTGATGGATTTGTTAACGACCCGGGAGCTGCTATGTTGGGAGGAGTCTCAGGACATGCCGGGTTATTTTCAACTGCTGACGATTTGGCCAAATTGGGTCAGTTATTCCTAAACAAGGGAACTTATGGAGGTGACCATTATTTTTTAAGCAAGACACTTGATGTTTTCAACAAAAGCTATTTTAAAAGAAAAGGAAACCGAAGAGCCCTGGGATTTGACAAGCCGGCGCTTAAAAAAGATGAACCAGGACCAACCTGTAAGTCGGCTTCAGCTGAAAGTTTCGGACATAGCGGGTTCACCGGAACCTATTTTTGGATTGATCCTAAGACCCAAAGTATATTTATTTTTCTGTCGAACCGGACCTATCCCGATCAGAATAATGAGAAACTGGTTGATGAAAATATAAGAACCAATATCCAGCAGATTTTCTACGATGTTCTTGAGCATAAATAATTGTATTTTGTAAGCAAATCAAAACATCATCTTTTAAAACACAAGTAAACTATAAAATTGAATAATAAATTGTTATTAAATTTATTATTTAACAGTAATCAGGTTTTCTTTTTGAAAAACCTATCTTAAATCAGGTTTTCTGCCAAATTTGAGTTTATTTAATAATTAATTTCGTGCCGATTATTAATCATGAAAGTAATGGATTACGAATTTAAAATCTGTTAAAATGAAGCCTACACACATCGAACACATTGGAATTGCAGTAAATAGTTTAGAGGAATCGATTCCATATTATGAAAAAGTTTTGGGACTGAAATGTTACTCCATTGAAGAAGTTAAAGATCAGAAAGTAAAAACTGCTTTTTTTATGATCGGCCAAACCAAAATTGAATTATTGGAATCAACTGATCCCGAAGGCCCCATTGGGAAATTTATTGAGAAAAAAGGTCCTGGTATTCATCACCTGGCTTTTGCGGTTGATGATGTTAATGCAGCTCTTGCCGATGCTGAAAAGGAGGGTGTTCAATTAATTGATAAGCAAGGCCGTAAAGGTGCTGAAGGATTGAATATTGGATTTTTACATCCCAAATCGACCCTCGGAGTTTTGACAGAATTGTGTGATAACAAATAGTGCTACTAATTAGTCTGAGAATTTCTACATCTCTTAAATCATGGAAAATCAGAATAAAATCAACGAATTGATCGAAAAACGAGCTCAGGCCCGTTTGGGTGGGGGAGAGAAAAGAATTGAAGCACAACATCAAAAGGGAAAATTTACCGCTCGTGAACGCATTGATATGTTGCTTGATGAAGGTAGTTTCGAGGAATTTGATATGTTTGTCACCCACCGGTGTACCAATTTTGGTATGGAAAATAATAAGTTTCTGGGTGATGGCGTGGTTACAGGTCATGGAACCATTGATGGTCGGGTTGTATATGTTTTTTCCCAGGATTTTACAGTTTTTGGAGGGTCGCTGTCAGAATCGTTTGCCCAAAAAATATGTAAAGTTATGGATATGGCCATGAAAGTTGGTGCACCCGTAATAGGCATAAATGATAGTGGTGGAGCTAGAATTCAGGAAGGGGTGACCAGTTTAGCCGGTTATGCTGAGATTTTTGAACGAAATATTCTGGCTTCGGGCGTTATTCCTCAAATATCAGCCATTTTTGGGCCATGTGCCGGAGGAGCCGTTTACTCACCCGCATTGACCGATTTTGTGTTAATGACTGACAAAACCAGTTATATGTTTGTAACGGGTCCAAAGGTTGTAAAGACAGTTACCGGTGAAGATATTTCAACCGAGGATCTTGGTGGGGCTATGGTTCATGCCTCAAAATCGGGAGTTTCGCACTTTTTGGCTGACGATGAGCAGGAGGGTATTTTGTTGATTAGAAAATTATTATCCTATCTGCCTCAGAACAACCTGGAGGAGCCTCCGATAACTGCATGTTCAGACCCAATTGACAGAATTGATGACGTATTGAATGAAATAATTCCTGAAAATCCAAACCATCCCTATAATATTAAGGATGTGATTTATAGTATTGTTGATGCCCAGGAATTTTTGGAGGTACACAGAAATTACGCAAAGAACATCATCGTTGGATTTGCAAAATTGAATGGTGTACCAACAGGCATAATTGCTAACCAGCCTAATTATCTGGCTGGTGTACTCGATATTGAAGCATCGCGTAAAGCAGCTCGTTTCGTGCGTTTTTGTGATTCTTTTAATATCCAGATTTTGACGTTGGTAGATGTGCCCGGATTTCTGCCGGGGAGTGGACAGGAATATGGCGGAATTATAATTCACGGGGCTAAACTTATGTTTGCCTATGGCGAAGCTACTGTGCCTAAAATTACGGTTACTTTACGCAAATCGTATGGTGGAGCCCACGATGTTATGTCGTGTAAGCAGTTGCGCGGAGATTTAAATTATGCCTGGCCAACGGCTGAAATTGCCGTAATGGGTGCATCAGGAGCCATCGAGGTTTTGGAGGGCAAAAACCTGTCGGGTATTTTGGATCCGGAAGAAAAAGCAAAATTTGTAGCCACGAAAGAACAGGAATATAAGGATAAATTTGCCAATCCATACCAGGCGGCTGCATTTGGATATATTGATGATATAATTGAACCCAGAAACACCAGGTTCCGTCTTATCAGAGGATTTGAAAGCCTGTCGACCAAAAAACTTTCAAATCCTCCTAAAAAGCATAGTAATATTCCACTTTAAAAACAGTAATGATGAGTGATATTTTTGCCTCAATAACCGAACAAGGTGGCTGGACAGTTGCTTTGGTGGGCTACTGTATTGTTTTTGCAGCCCTGGTTTTGCTTATCTGGATATTTATTTCAGTGCCTAAAATCATTAACATGCAAATCAGGTCAGAGTTGCGACGCCGGGGAAAACATGTTGCCGATACTGAGGATGAATTGCATATTAAAGGAGATGTGAGTGCAGCTATAAGTATGGCTTTACATCTGTATTTAAGCGAGATGCACGATGAGGAATCAAAAGTGATTACCATAAGCCGTATTCAGCGAAGGTATTCGCCGTGGAGTTCAAAAATTTATAATGTTTATAACAGCCCGATGAAATAATCAATATGGCCACATAAATTATTTAACCATGAAGAAATTTGAATTCACCATTAAGGGGCATAAATACGAAGTAGTTGTTAAGGATTTTGACGACAATGTTGCTAATATTGAAGTAAATGGAACTACTTATGAAGTGGAAGTTCATAAAGAGATGAAAGTGACCAAAACTCCAAAATTAATCAGGCAACCTGTGGTTTCAAAGCCGGGTGAGGGTACCATTACCAAGAAAGATTCAACCCTGATTAAAGTTAAAGCACCACTGCCCGGAAGTATTTTTAAATTACTTGTTTCAGTGGGCGATGTAGTGAAGAAAGGCGATGTGCTTTTAATAATGGAGGCTATGAAGATGGAAAACAATATTATGTCGGAAAAAGAAGGAGTGGTTAAATCCATCAAAGTTTCAGTGGGTGATACTGTTTTACAGGAAGATGTTTTATTGGAACTGGAGTAATGCGGATAGAATTATGAAGATTTCGATATTTAAATACAGGCTATTAACGATTTTTTTACTGGCAACAGCATTTCAGAATTATGCCAGCGCTACAAGCCAAAAGGTACAAAACCTTACCCATGGTAAATGGTTAAACCATGCCGACGGTTATGTTCCAAACGCCACGATAAATCCTGATACTATTACCGATTGGTCGGAAATTAAAACAGTAAAGCGTTACAAAACTTTTGAATTTAAAGAGGAAAAAGTGGCAGGGGGCTTAACCCGGACTTTTATAATGGATTCCGTAAAACAAAGTTATACCGGAATCTGGCAAATGGCGGGTGATACCCTGATTTTAAGCTTTAAACCCAAATGGGTTACCCATTATCGAAAGAATTCCGATCCGAATGCTACCAGTTACCAATATTCAACCGTTGATGAACAGGTTAATCTGCCGGTTCGTAAGTTGACTCTAAAAGACGGGAAACTTGTTGAATCGGCGAAAGTAGAGTACCGCCATTTTTCAGGAGCTGTTTACGGTTTATTAAACTTTTATGAATTTA
This sequence comes from Bacteroidales bacterium, assembly GCA_046704385.1. Classification (GTDB taxonomy): domain Bacteria; phylum Bacteroidota; class Bacteroidia; order Bacteroidales; family SZUA-534; genus GH45. The sequence goes on from JBJKSB010000013.1 coordinate 127,227, forward strand.
CCGGGTTTGCCAATGCCACCAAAGGACATTTAATCATGATCCTTATCGGGATATTCTTTATTTTCCTGGCTATTAAATATGATTATGAACCTTTATTACTGATTCCAATAGGCATGGGCATTCTCATTGGGAATATCCCAATGTTTCAGGCTGTCGATTTTAACCTGAAACTGGGTATTTATGAGCCCGGCAGTGTAATGAATATTTTGTACCAGGGAGTGTTGCAGGGTTGGTATCCGCCTTTAATCTTTTTAGGCATTGGGGCAATGACTGATTTCTCCTCGTTAATTTCAAATCCTAAATTAATGTTGTTGGGTGCGGCAGCACAGGTAGGTATTTTCGTTACTTTTTTGGGATCGTTGATGTTGGGTTTTGCTCCTCCTGAGGCGGGTGCCATAGGTATTATTGGTGGTGCCGACGGACCGACTGCTATTTTCCTTTCCTCAAAACTGGCTAATGGTGTCAATATAATGGCCAATGGTGCAACAGTTAAGAATTTGATCGGGCCTATTGCAATTGCTGCCTATTCATACATGGCCCTGGTTCCGGTGATTCAACCGCCAATTATAAAGTTACTGACCACCAAAAAGGAAAGGATGATTAAAATGAATCCTCCGCGTGCTGTATCACGTCTTGAGAAAATTATGTTCCCGATAATTGCCCTTTTAATAACCGCTTATATTGCTCCAACAGCACTGCCATTGCTTGGAATGTTATTTTTAGGGAATCTGTTAAAAGAATGTGGTGTCACTAACCGACTGGCTGAAACAGCAAGTAATGCACTGATCAATACTATCACCATTATTTTGGGAATTACGGTTGGGGCTTCGACCCAGGCCGATGTATTTTTAACGAAAGATTCCATCATTATTTTTGGTTTAGGTGCGGCATCGTTTATGGTAGCTACGGCTGGTGGTGTGATATTTGCAAAGGTTATGAACCTTTTCTCAAGCAAATCGAATCCTATAAATCCCATGATTGGTGCAGCCGGTGTTTCAGCAGTGCCTGACAGTGCCCGCGTGGTTCAAAATATGGGTTTACAGGAAGATCCCACGAATCACCTGCTTATGCATGCCATGGCTCCCAATGTTTCAGGAGTGATTGGTTCTGCTGTTGCAGCGGGTATATTGCTTAGCTTTTTGATGTAGTGAAGGGAACAAAAATGAAATACCTTAGCTTAAAAGTTATTGCCTGAAGTATTAAGGGGTTTATTTTTAAAATAATTTATCTAAAGACAATGATTATAAAATATCAGCGTTACTGTGTTTAAAATCAACTACTGGCAATTATATTTGCTGTAATAAACCATTTTATTCCAGTATTATTACAAAAACAGACGATTATGAAATATGAATGGCGGAAAAATGAAAAAGGGATTTATCTGCCAAAGAATAATCCTGAAATAATTGATATTCCCGAGTTTAAATACTTTACAATTAAGGGAGAAGGAAATCCAAATAGTGAGGCTTTTTCTGAATATATCGGAGTTTTGTACTCCTTATCATACGCTGTTAAAATGAGTTATAAAAAAGGGATTGAACCCGATGGATATTTCGACTATACTGTTTATCCGCTTGAAGGCGTTTGGGATATTAAAGAAGAAGCAAAAAGCAATTATACCGGAATAATAAATAAGAATGATTTGATTTTTAAATTAATGATAAGACAACCGGATTTTGTCGATTTGGATTTTGTTGATAAAATTATAACCCTGACAAAGGAAAATAAGCCTCATGAATTATTAGATTCGGTTAAGTTTGAAGCAATTAAAGAAGGAACTTGTGTTCAAATGTTACACTTAGGAAGCTATGATAATGAACCCGGGAGTTTTAAAATTATGGAGAATTTTGCATTTGCCCGGGGATTAAAACGATTTTCGAAGAATCATAAAGAAATATACTTAACTGATGCCCGAAAAACAGTACCGGAAAAATTGAAAACAGTATTAAGATTTCAAGTAGAAAAACCCGTGGAATAAAGCACGAACTGCCGACCCACTATAAATTCAGGCGCTCTCTGCCTTATAAAAACAGGAGAATAATTTTAACTTAAGTATTGTAAAAAACAATTTGAGTGCAGGATATTTTTGCGCCAGTATGCCATTATTTACACTGTAACCGAATCACGTTTTGACCAGGATTAATATATTTTTGGAAATAACCGGAATGCGTTTTGCTTTTATTATGTTAAAAATAACTAATAATAAATTTAAACCAATAACAATAAACAACAAATCCTGATTATTATATCCCGACTATTCGGCTCCGTCTTTCTAAAACAACAGTATCTCTCCATTTGCCATCGAGTTGAGCGATTTTTTCCCGTGTTCCGATAATCCTGAAACCAAATTTTTCGTGGAGTCTCATTGTGGCTTTATTCTCCGGAAATATACTGGAGTACAGGGTCCAGATACCATGCTCTTCCGATGATTTTATAATTTTATCCATGAGTTGAGAGCCAACCCCTTTCGAAATAAAATTTGTATCGACATAAATACTAACTTCTGCAACTCCCTCATAAACCTTGCGCGCCGAAACGGGTGTTAAGGCTGCCCATCCCATAACTATATCATTATCAACATAAACAAACCTGGAGTGTTGGAGGTGTTTAGCGTCCCATTTGTTCCAAACAGGGACTTCGGTTTCAAACGTAGCATTCCGGGTATCCAATCCCATTTTATAGATTTCAAGAACTCTTGAACCATCTTTTTTATTCAGCTTTCGTATCATATAACTTCAGTATATTACATTATTCTCGGTAATGCAGGGGCTCTGGCTCTACCGTATTATATAATTTTTCGATATCAAAAGCATCAAAATGCACTTGCCAATTCATTAACTCGGGCACGTTATATGATTTCAGCTGATAATCATAAAACTCCGGGTCTTTTTGTGGCAGTACAAAAGGTTTATAGGCATGCCCACTGTCATCAATGTAGGAGAAATATATTTTACCATACAGGCCATTATCCCTTTTACTGGCAAAGGCTAACCAACGGCTGTTGGTCGACCAGCTGTGATATGAGTTGGAATAATTGGTATTGTTGTTAAGTTCAGGTAAAGTATCAATAGTACCGGTTGCAATATTGTATAAATAAATTCTGGCATCGTTTTGCCACAGTGCGAAAGTACCAAATCTGAAACTGCAAAAAGCCAGGTATTTTCCGTCAGGAGATGCTTTTAATTCACTGGCAGACCCGTTTAAAGCCGGAGCATTAAAAAGTGTATTCGTTTTCGAACCAAAATTTCCGGTAGCTTCGTCAAAACCAACGGAACAGATACTGTATTGTAATTTATCATGTTCTTCAGGCAGCCTGACTTTTTTAGCTGAACAATAAAAAATCCGGGTACCGTCAGCTGAAAATTCCGGGAAGGTTTCAAGTACATCCTTTTGCATGAGTAATTTGGATATTAAAACTTCATCTTTATCAATATCCAAAACCACAATATCTGATAAGGTATCATATACAAATGCCCGCTCGTTGTGTATACTGTGGGTTGACGGTAAAACTGCATTATTCGAAAACACGATATACCTGCCTGATGGCGACCAGTTACCATAGATCATACTTGAATAGGCATCTTTTAATTTAGGATTAATTGCCCGAAGCTTTTTACCATCGGCAATAACGGTCATTCCTTTTGTACCCCGGATATGGAAAAATGATTGATAAGGTTTGTATTTATTCGGAATATGACAATTCATACAACCATAACCCACAAGATTATTGTCGGCAATAGGGGTTTCGGTAAAGTTTGTGACATTCCTTTGCGCTATAACAATTTTGTTGTACACTTCGTAACCCGGTTCAATTAAGCGATAGGTAAGGAATGAATCTATTGGGGCTTTTTCCACCTTCCAAAAAAACGGTTTATAAGTTATCAAACTGTCTTTTGAATAAGAACTTACGGTAACCCAGATGGTGTCATCTTTATTCTGTTCCAGTAAATTTTTAAATTTTTCCAGGGGAAAGGAAATTGTATGTTTCCCTTTTACGATCAGATTCCCGTTTTTTGAAGTCAATGCTGCCTGCAAATTATTATTTTCCCATGTAAAGTTTAAAGGAGCTATATTATATGGGATATTGATGTTTTTGTAATCGGGTACAATTTGAGGATATTTTTCTAAACTGATCCTTTTTTCAACACAATGGCATGATATAAACCCTGCAAGAATCAATACGGGATATATTATTTTTTTTAAAATCATTTGAAGTAGATTGTATATCATTATAACCAATTTTAATTCGGAACGTGTCCAAATCCAAAGTAAAACCAATAGGAATGCCCAAAATTCTTAACCAAAACTTTTTTATCACCACGAGTCTGCTGATATTTTTGCTTAAAAAGGGTTGACTGCTGAATTACATCTTTTGAAAACCGGAAATTTTTAAAACTTTTATCATTTCTATGCATATCGAAATAAATTATCAGTGCTTCCTGGTATATTTCAGGCAGATAATCTCCGGTACTTTGATATTTGTAAGTGGTTAAAACATTATAAAAACTGTTAATATCCTTATATAACAAACATGTACTTAACAGGTAATTTAGCGCTGCCTGGTTATCGGGGTGATCATCCAGCAAATAATACAGGGAACTAACAAAATTGTTGGAATTAGCGATTATATGGTCGTTGCATGGCATCTTAGCCCTCTTATCAGCAATCCATGATGTTTTATTGCACAACGCATCATTAAACAAAAATTTTTCCATTTTATGCGCCCAGGCCCTGTAAAACAGTGTTTGATCAAGCATTTTTAAATATTTTTGGGCAGCGGCGTATTCCCCGTTAATCAAATTGATCTCAACCATCCGACGGATCATCCGGGTACTTTCACTTTTGGGTGAGAAAGTATTGGCCATCAGTACATAATGCTGTGCGGCATTCATATCTCCAATAAAATAATACACTTCGTTTCCGATGAGTAGATTAAGATAATTGGTTTGTTCGTTAAAAGGTACGAACAATCCGTCTAATCCCACTTGTTTGATGGCAAACAGGTTTTGGGGCATCTTATTTAAAGCTGCCGATGCCAGGTTGTAATAATAAATAACATACCGGGTTTTATCGGGTGTTTTTTGTGCTATTTCCAGGGTCTTTTCCGGATGGTTAAAATACCATTCGCAATCAAGTGCGAACAGATTTTCAAACATAAAATTGGGAACCGGTGACGAAATTTCTGTAACAGGATATCTGTAAGCCTGTTTGATGGTCAGGTAATAAAAAATGCGCATCGCAAAAGGTGTACAAATAACAAGTATTATAAGAGTAAATCGATACGCCCATTCCGGCCAACCGTTATTTTGTTTTAATTTAATTTCGTATAACAATACCACAAAAATGAACAGATAAACAGCAAAACCAACCGCCATATATAATAACGGTACCAGTACTAATCCAGCTATAATTCTTGAGATTGACCTTTTAAGTGTGGTGTAAAAACGAAAAACAGCCAAAGCAGTTATTAATGAAATTGTGGCTGCCAGCGGATAAACCATGGTGAAATGAAGGCCCAACACCAACGAGGTTATAAGGAGTGCAAGCAGGTATGAATATTTCCATTGATACAATTTGGTAGTGACCCAATCGATTAAGTACCATAATAATGAGAGAGAACCTGTTATGATAAAGGCTCCGCCGGTTTTAAAAAAATAAAACTGGGTAAGGAAATCACCCACAAGGCATGAAACGGATGCCGGTTTGTGAAAATATTTCAAAATATAATCAGGGCTTAGCCTGAAAAACTGCATTTGTTCCAGGTAATACAAATGATATTGATAGAAAAATGCAAAAAAGATAAATGAGCCTGTAAAAAATGCCAATGTTAATATTTTCCTGAATTGTGAATGGGGTACCCGCAATATATTCATCGCTAATATAGGTTCTTGTGTTCAAACAATATACATATATTATTGAAAGATAGCAAACCGGTTGGTGGTTAACTGTTTGCATGGTATCACGGAGCCTGTATTTTTCAGGCTGTTTTTGATTTGTACAAAAATGAATTTGCCTCTATTATTCCCAAGCATAGCCATGCCAAAAATATTGGGTTGTTGTGAAGGTTTTTTCCTAATGGTTACCAATTGTTTAAAGCTTTAGCAATTATCTTATGCATCTTTTCAACATCAAAAGGTTTGCTGAGGTATTCTAAAATCAATCCGGTTTCAAGGGCTTCTTTTATTTCATCAGTAATATCAAAACCTGTATGAATGTAATATTTTTTATCAGGATATTTTGTTTTAGCTGTTTTAATGAACTCAATCCCTGACATGCCCGGCATTTTCATGTCACTAATAATTAACATAGTATCAGGATTTGAATCCAGCAGGTTTAATCCCTCAAATCCGTCATATGCCATTAAAACTTCATAATTATTTTTAAAATTACTCTCAAACAGGAACAAGTTTATTTCTTCGTCATCTACGTACAAAATTTTTTGTTTTTTATTCATAACTATTTTTTAAGGGGTAATGTTATAGTTGATTTTGTTCCTTTGTTTACTTCCGATTCAAATTCAATTTGTCCATTGTGGTCTTTCAAAATTGAATAGGTTATTGAAAGACCTAAGCCGGTTCCTTTTCCAGGATCTTTAGTGCTAAAAAAAGGGTCTATTATTTTTGACAGGTTTTCTTTGCTTATTCCGCATCCATTATCATAAATTTCTATTATAGCACTATTCTTATTCATGCTGGTAGCAATTACAATCTTTCCATTGGTCTCAATGGCTTGTATTGCATTGGTTAAAACATTAATAAATACCTGGTGTAATTTTCCCACATTTCCTTTTAAAACTATAGTTTCCGCACAGTACTTTTTTTCTATTTCAACTTTGTGCTTATATTGGTTATACAAAACAGACAGGCAGTTGTTAATTATCGAATGTATATCGCAATCTTCATCGAAATTTTTGTTATCCCTGCTAAATTGATTTAATCCTTCTACGATAGAAGAAATTCGATGAATCGATGTTTCAGTACTGGAAAGTAACAAGTCGGTGGTTTGTTCATCATTACTGCCATATTTTTTAAAATAGTTTACAAATCCATAATAAATACCGGAAAGATAATGTAAAGGGTTGTTGATTTCGTGTGATACACCTGCAGTCAGTACACCAAGCGATGCCATTTTTTCAGATTGAACCAAACGTGCCTGTGCCTCTTTTAATGCCTTTAAGGTTGATTCAACTTCTTCCTTTTGCAGCTTTAACTCTTTATATAAGGATTCAAGCTCCTTATTGGCAAACTCCAAATCTTTGGTTCGTTCCTGTACTAAATTTTCCAGGTGGAGTTTATGTTCTTCTAATTCTTTTTCATATTGTTTAATTTCTGTGATATCAAAAACTGCCCCACCCACAGCATAGTTATTTTCCGATATGTAAATTCTGAATTTTGAATCTTTAAACCAGATAGTTTTGCCATTAATTAAAGCTGAAAAAACCAGCTCAACATTCTTTTTTTCTCCCGACAATATTTGCCTGTCTGTATTTTCAAGCATATCAGCTGTTTCTTTATTAAAGATATTTCTTGACGAAATTACTTTTAAATCCTTTTGGGTTATCAATGAATCAACATTACGGTTACGATATATATAATTCAGCGATTTGTCCTTAATATAAGCATATATAGGTGTATTTTCCATAAAACTATGAAAGCGCTCATTACTTTCCCTTAATAATTTTTCAGCTTCCCTTCTTTTAGATTCTTCTCTTAGAATATTCCGGACTTTTGCCAGTGAATAAAAATAAAAGGTGACCGCAATAAATAATATAGTGAGTATGAAAACCAGCCTGTTACGAAATTTTGAGAGGGCATGGTATACTTCACTTTCCTGGTACGAAATAAGTACGGTCCAATAAGTATTTCCATGCGAGACACGCTGAAACACGACATACATGTCATCCAGATTTTTATGGTTGAAGTTTAAAGAATCCTGGTGAACACTTTTTCCCGTTCCGCTATTATACTTTTTTATTTTCGCAAGCAATTCAATGGTTTCAATATCATTATGGGTGGTTTCCAGGATAGATTTTCCTTTATGTCCTTTAATGGGGCAATATATTTCAGTATTATTCGCCGTAATTAACCATGCATGACCTTTTTTGTCAGATTTAAGGTCGTCGAGAAAAAGTTTTCCCAATTCATCTATCGGGATCAGAATGCCAATACTGCCAACAAATTTGCTTTCTTTAAAAACCGGAACATGCATAGCGATGGCATAATATCCCTGTACACTCATAAAAACGTCGCTTATAACCGGTCGATGAGTAGCAATGACTTGCTGAACATGTTCCTGATCAGAAATATCCCGACCAATAACAGCTGGATCATAAGGGTAGCTGTATAAAATTATACCTGTGGAATCAATTCTGGTAATAGCTTTTATGATATTTTTATGAGTTTCATAAAAGTATTTCATCAAAATTTTTCCCTCGTCTGAAAAATCAATGATATAATTAAACTTTGTAATGAAAGAAATATTGGCCTGGAAGTTATCCAGCAACGAAGAAATACCCTGCGATGCCGTTTTAGCCAAAAGCAATTGTTCCTTATTAAATTCATTAATTGTATGATTTCTGACCTCATTATAGAACAAATAAAAAGTCAGGGAGAACAGACATAGTACGGCAGGCATCAGAAGATAACGCCTCAGGGACTTTTGTTTAAAAAAATTATGAATTTGTAAATTCATTTTTAATAAGTATGGTCTTATAAATTTAATTAAAAAAAAACACCCATGTAATATATCTCCGTTTTTAAGGCAATTATTAAGTAATCAATTTATATTATTTTGATATTAGTAAAATGCACCTAAATCTATATTACTTGAACAAAGCCAGGATACAACCCTAAATAAATGCATTCTTTTTTAATATCGCTCCCTTTTAAATAAATTACTTATTTTTGGGGGTATTTTTACGGTATGCAGAACTATTATAAACACCTGTTATTATTATTCAAAAGGCTTCTGCTCATAATGGTTCTTATGAGTATTACCCGATTAATATTTTACCTGTTTAATCACCAGATGTTTGCAAATTTATCATTTGGTAGTGTAATCAGCCTTTTTTTTTATGGCTTACGTTTCGATCTGGCTACGGTATTTTTATTTAATATCGTATTTATTGTTTTAAGCGTTGTTCCTGATACTGTTCTTAAATACCGCGCTTACCAGGTGGTAATGGAGGTTCTTTTTATTACCGTAAACAGCCTGTTAATAGCCACAAATTTAATTGATACCAAATTTTATATTTTTGAAGGGAAACGATTAACAGGCGATATATTTACCAAAGAATGGTTAGGTAAAGACCTGGTTACTTTACTGCCACAATTTTTAAAGGATTATTGGTATTTGTATTTGATGTTTGTTTTATGCATTGCATTTTTCATCTGGATTTATCCAAAATATAAATCAAGTGATACTAAGCCCGATAAACAAGTAAAATTCAAATTCATCAAGCAATTGCTGATAGCCGTTGTTTTGTTGGTTCTTAGTGTTTATGCCGGAAGAGGTGGAACACAGTTAAAACCTTTGGGAATAATTGCGGCAGCCCGGTATACAACTCCTGAATTTATACCGTTAATTCTGAATTCGCCTTTTACTATAATAAAAACTCTTGGCAACAAATCATTACCCAACCAAAAGTATTTTCCAATAGCACAAATTGATTCTGTTTATTCTCCGGTTCATCACTATCATCATAAAAAATTCCGGAATAAAAATGTGGTAATAATTATTTTGGAAAGTTTTGGCAGAGATTACAGTGGGTTTTTAAATGATACCATTGGCTATATGCCCAACCTTGATTCGATAATGCAACGGGGACTGACTTTTACCCACGCCTTTGCCAACGGGAAACGGAGTATTGAGGCATTGCCATCTATTTTAAGTAGTGTGCCTGCTTTAATGGACAATGCCTTTGTTAATACAAAGTTTTCATCGAATTCTATTGAGGGTTTGGGTCAGGTTCTTGTAAAAGAGGGGTATCAAACAGCATTTTACCACGGAGGTAAAAATGGTACCATGGGTTTCGATAATTTTGTTAACCTGGTGGGTTTTCAAAAATATTATGGTATGGATGAGTATCCTGATAAGAGCGATTACGATGGAAACTGGGGAATTTACGATGAGCCTTATCTGCAATATTTTGCCAATCAGCTATCCCGGATGCAGCAACCATTTCTTACGGCGGTATTCACCCTGAGTTCGCATCATCCGTATATGATTCCTGAAAAATACCAGGGCCGGTTTCCCAAAGGCGATTTAGAAAACCTTGAAAGCATAGGGTATGCCGATTATGCCCTGGGAGAGTTTTTTAAAACCGCTTCAAAAATGCCATGGTTTAAAAATACGTTGTTTGTGCTTACGGCCGATCATACCTCTCTGGCGCATACCGGATACTACCAGACTAACGTGGGGAAATATGCTGTACCTTTGGTATTTTATGCTCCGGGTGATAAACGCATTAAAGGTGTTTCGAACTTAACCTGTCAACAGGCCGATATCCTGCCTTCGGTGCTTGATTACCTCGGGTATAACGAACCGTTTAATGCTTTCGGTAAAAGTGTGTTTTCAAGTGATAGCAATAGGTTTGCAGTAAATTATATAAGCGGAATTTATCAGCTTATTAATACAAATTGCGCTATCAGTTTTGATGGATCGAAGGTGATAGATACGCTTTTTTTTAAAACCGATACGGTAAATAATTATTTGCAGGACTCTTTACACAGGGTTTGGGAACAAAAGGCAGAGAATAATCTGAAAGCTTATATACAACAATACAATTTCAGGATGGAACACAACCTGATGAAATTTCACGGCAAATTATCAGATATCAAAAAGGAATAGTTAAAAAATGACCGGAAGAACCCTATTTATCGTTAATCCAACTTCAGGTACAGGGAAACAGGAAGTTTTTAAAAAGGTACTTAGCGATTCTTTTTGTGATATTTGGCCCGATTATGATATTAAGTATACGGAGTGTCGTAACCATGCCTATGAAATCAGCAAAGAGGCGTGTGGTAATTATGATTTGGTTGTAGCCGTTGGAGGTGATGGTACAGCTAACGAAGTAGCCCGTGGATTAATTAACAGTTCATGTATCATGGGAATCGTTCCGCTGGGTTCAGGTAATGGACTGGCCCGTCATCTGAAAATACCTATGCATATAAAAAGTGCTTTGAAAATAATCTGTGAGAAAAATATTCAAACTATCGACACGGCGATGCTTAACGATTATCAATTTGTTAATGTGGCTGGTGTAGGCTTTGATGCCCATATAGCGCATTTGTTTGCAAAAACAGAAAAACGTGGGCCGATTCCATATGCAAAAATTGCAACACAGGAATTTCAAAAATACAAGTCGAAAGAATATGAGGTTATTGTTGAAGGGCAGAAATACAAATCAAAGGCATTTTTAATAAGCTTTGCTAATTCGGCCCAGTTCGGAAATAACGCATATATTTCGCCCCATGCCGTAATAAACGATGGTTTAATTGATGTGTGTCTTATGAGTAGTTTTCCGAAAGTTGAGGCCGGCCAGTTAGCTATAAAGCTTTTTAATAAGCGTATGGATAAATCACGGTACATGAAGATTATCAGGGGAACCGAAATAAAAGTTTTATCCTCTGAAGCCATGGAAGGGCACATTGACGGTGAGCCTGTTCTTTTGCCTGAAACTTTTGAGGTTAAAGTAAATCCCGGATCGTTAAAAGTAATTTATAATGCTAATATTTCAAAGATTGATTTATTAAGTAATAAAATAAAGAATTTGTAAATTTGTTGAACGTCAACTGTAAGATAAACTCATGAGCTAAACCACATAATATGGACATTTACATTTTTTTCGTCATCATTTTATTCGCCCTTGCTATATCCGACCTAATAGTGGGTGTAAGTAACGATGCAGTTAATTTTTTAATTTCGGCAATCGGATCAAAATCGGCTTCCAGGTGGGCTATTTTATTGGTAGCAAGTTTGGGAGTAGTAGTTGGGGCAACTTTTTCCAGTGGAATGATGGAAGTGGCCCGCAAAGGGATATTTCATCCTGGCATGTTCCATTATAGTGAAATAATGATCATTTTTCTGGGTGTAATGTTAACGGATATTTTGCTTCTCGATTTGTTTAACACCTTTGGAATGCCTACTTCTACAACGGTATCTATTGTATTTGAATTACTTGGTGGAGCCGTTGCTGTGGCATTTTTAAAAGTTAAAGGTAATGATGTAGGGGCCATTGGCGATTATATCAATACGGCAAAAGCATTGGCCATTATCTCAGGTATCTTAATTTCTGTTGTAGTAGCTTTTACGGCGGGTGTTGTTGTTCAGTATATTACACGACTGGTATTTTCGTTTAAAACCAATAAAACTTTAAAATATTATGGAGCCCTTTGGGGAGGTTTTGGAATAACCGCCATTACCTACTTTATGATAGTAAAGGGATTAAAAGGTTCTACCTATGCTTCGCATGTTTTGCAAAGTGGCATAACCATTCAGGACTGGGTTGATGCTCATGTCGGCTTTACCATGTTAATCAGTTTTATATTCTGGACTATTGTGCTTCAGTTAATTAATTTGTTTTTAAAGGTCAATATACTTAAGATAGTTGTTTTAACCGGCACCTTTGCCCTGGCAATGGCTTTTGCGGGAAATGACCTGGTTAATTTTATCGGGGTTCCGTTGGCAGGGCTTCGCTCGCATCAGTTATGGATGTCGTCAGGTGAGTCTGCATCGCAATTTTTTATGACAGGGTTGGCCGGAAAAGTATCAACGCCATCGTTATATTTAGTGATTGCAGGTTTGGTGATGGTAGGTACCCTTGTTTTTAGCAAAAAATCGCGTTCGGTTACCAAAACGTCAGTTGATTTAAGCCGACAGGATGAAGGAGATGAAAGATTCGGATCAAGTATTTTATCACGATCAATTGTTAGGGGAGCCTTAACAGCAGGGAATGCAGTGAAATTTATTATATCTTCCCGTGCATCCAGGATAATTGAAAAAAGATTTAACCCGGTTCAAAAAGATTTCAGTTTAATTGAGGGTGCAGAGTTTGATTTGGTTAGGGCTTCGGTTAATTTAATTGTGGCCAGTATCTTAATATCATTTGCCACATCGTTAAAATTACCTTTATCAACTACTTATGTAACCTTTATGGTAGCCATGGGAAGCTCGTTGGCCGATGGTGCCTGGGGTCGCGAAAGCGCAGTATTCAGGATTACCGGGGTTATGTCGGTAATCGGAGGTTGGTTTTTAACTGCTTTTGTGGCATTCACCGTTTCATTTATTATGGCTATGATTATTTCATGGGGTGGAGTTTATGCGGTTTGTCTGGTTCTGGTTTTTATAATTTTTGTGGTTTACCGGTCTAATCAATCACACAAAAAAAGAACAGAACAAGCTGTTGACCACATTGAAGCTTCTGAAGGTGATAAAGTTCATACCATCGAATCCATTGTAAATAAAAGCAAAGACGAAGTATCGTTTATTTTTTCGTCTGCTCCAAGAATTATTGAAAAAGCTTTACAGGCTTTTATTGATGAAAGCAGAAAAGAACTTAAAAAACAAGTAAATGAGGCCGATGAACTAAACTTAAAAATTAAAAAGCAAAAGGATAAATTATATAAAGTAATAGGAAAAATTAAGCAGGAATATGAGGAAACCGGACATTATTATGTGCAGGTTATCGATTTTCAACGTGAGCTGGCCCGATGCCTTACCTTTATTACAAATCCTTTATTCAACCACGTTGATAACAACCATCGCGGAGTAATTGAACCGCAGGAAGCAGAATTAAAAAGCCTGGCAAGTGAGTATGGTAAGTTTTTTGACCATCTAAGAAAGATGGTTGAATTGTCTCAATATGAGAATTTCAACGAGAGTACTTTATTTCACGATAATCTTTTCAAATTAATTGAAAAATACAGAAAGAACCAGGTTAAGCGGATCAAACAAAAAGCTGTTGGTACACGGAATAGTATGCTTTATTTGAATTTACTGGCCGAATTAAGAAACATCACTCTTTTTTCAGTTAATATTTTAAAATCGCAACGTGATTTTGAAAAATATTCCAAATTACCGGAATCGTTTTCCCAGGTAGTTAACTAAAAGTTATACACGAAACTTAGTTGAGATAATTGTAAATCACGATTTAGTTATTCGCGGAGCTTCAATTTTAGTTTATGCTTGCACCGATTTTTAGTGAGTACCCAAATCCTGGGGTACGCCACCACTAAAGCTTTTACGCTACGCGGTTACGTTTCGTTTTATTCCATTCACCCCTGGTTGGCTTAATTTAAGGCTTTCCCCTTCATTTTAAATAAACAGAACAGATTGCTCCAAACCAGAATCGAAAGCCTTATTTCCAGTATTAAAATAATGTTACATATTTTAACACAAATGAACTATAATAATAATTATATGTTACATTAATTTTTCAACTAAGGCTTAATGATATGATATTGAGCAATATAATTAAATTTACTTCCAGGCTTGTAATCAAGAATTTAAACTTCACTTAACGTAAAGTTAACATTGCATTATATTAAATAGAATATTTTTGTGGCAGTAACCGAAAACGCTAAAGTATGGATATTTATTTATTTTTTGTAGTTGTTTTATTTGCTCTGGCAATTTCTGATTTGATTGTTGGAGTAAGTAACGATGCTGTTAATTTTCTGAATTCAGCAATCGGATCTAAAGTGGCATCAAGGCACGTCATTATGGCTGTTGCCAGTTTGGGTATAATCCTTGGAGCTACCTTTTCAAGTGGAATGATGGAAGTGGCCCGTAAGGGGATTTTTCATCCGCAGCATTTTTATTTTACTGAAATTATGGTGGTATTCCTGGGGGTAATGCTTACCGATATTTTGCTGTTGGATTTCTTTAATACTATTGGGTTACCCACATCAACCACGGTTTCGGTGGTGTTTGAATTGCTGGGAGCTGCAGTGGCAGTAGCTGCGGTAAAAATCATCACACAGCCCGATTCATTGGCTTTATCGGAATATATTAATTCAGGTAAAGCGCTGGCTATTATTTCTGGGATACTGCTGAGTGTGGTTATCTCATTTACGGCCGGGGTAATTGTCCAATGGCTGAGCCGGTTATTATTTTCATTCAACTACGATTCGGCCTTAAAATACCTGGGATCAATCTGGGGAGGTTTGGCCATTACAGCTATTACCTATTTTATCCTTATTAAAGGGGCTAAAGGAGCTTCGTTTATTACATCAGGAACGCAGGATTTTATAAGTAACAATACCTTGCTGATACTGGGAGCCAGCTTTGTTTTTTGGACAGTACTTATGCAATTATTATACTGGATATTTAAAACCAATGTACTAAAAGTAGTAGTGCTTACAGGTACTTTTGCCCTTGCTATGGCTTTTGCCGGAAACGACCTGGTAAACTTTATTGGTGTTCCGTTGGCTGGTTTTGAATCGTTTAAACAATTCCGGTTAAATGGTGGGAATGACATTTTAATGACTGCCCTTTCGGCCAAGGTTCAAACACCTACTCTGTTTTTGCTTGCTGCCGGTGTTATAATGTCGCTTACCCTGTGGTTTTCGAAAAAAGCCCGTACCGTTACAAACACGGAAATTACCCTGGCACGTCAGGATGAAGGCTATGAACGCTGGGGATCGTCAATATTTGCACGTGTTTTGGTTGGACGTGCTGTGGGTTCAACTACTTTTTTCAGCAAAGTACTTCCGCAGCCGGTAATTAATGGTATCGCGAAACGTTTCGACCAAACGGCTTATTCCAAAAAAATTCAAAAACAGGCTAACCCGCCCATGTTCGATTTAATAAGGGCTTCGGTTAATCTTACTCTGGCCACGGTATTAATATCATTTGCCACCTCGCTAAAACTACCTTTGTCAACAACTTACGTTACTTTTATGGTAGCTATGGGTACATCACTATCTGACGGGGCATGGGGACGTGACAGCGCAGTTTACCGGATTACAGGTGTATTTGCTGTGATTGGCGGATGGTTTCTGACTGCAATTATAGCTTTTATTGTATCGTTTGTTCTGGCCATGTTTATAAGCTGGGCAAAATTGGTGGCTGTTTTAATATTAATAGCGTTTGCTATTTACGCAGTAATCCGGTCGAACCGCACACATAAAGAACGTCAGGAGGCTATTAAACAGACTGATGAAGAAGTAAATAGTTCGGAAGGTGTTTTATCTAAATGCATGAACAGTGTAAATGATACTTTAAGCCAGACTTTTACCATTTTTGCCGAATCGATGAAAGATTTGGTAGCAGAAGATAAAAAAGATTTGCGGATTCAGTGGGGTAGTACCGGTGATTTGAATAAAAGGGTTAAAAAGCAGAAAGACAGCATCCATAAAGTAATCTCGAAATTAAAACAGGATTCTGCCGAAACCGGGCATTTTTATGTTCAGGTAATTGATTATCAGCGCGAACTAACACATTGTTTGTCTTTTATCATTGATCCGGTTTTGAAGCATATTGAAAACCATCATAAATCGATACTGGAATCGCAGGCGCAGGAATTAACGGCGTTGGTTAATAAGAGCCTGGACTACTCGTCGAAAATGATTGATATAGTAACTAATGCGAAATATGATGAGCTAAGTAATGTTATTGAAATACAGACAGCTTTGATAGAAATGATAAAGAGCAACCGAAAAGCTCAGATAAAGAGAATTCAGAATAAAGAGGTTGGTACCCGGAACAGCATGCTTTATATGAATTTATTGGCAGAGATAAAAAATATGGTGCTTTATGCCCTGAATATGGTAAAAGCACAACGCGATTTTGTCATTTATACTAAAAAGTCGTAGAGAGTAATATGGTGATATAGAAGGCCTTAGGGTTTTTGGTTACCCAATTGCCCCGAAAAAAGATTTCTCTTTTTTCGGGGCTTTTTTGTATGTAATTACTAATAAAATTGTTAACATTGTTGTATAATAGGGATGTGGTTTAAATAGCTTATAAGCTTAAAAATTTTCTTTAATAGTACGATGGAAAGACGTCTTGACCTTAAATTTATAAATAAGTTTTTGGTGTTTTTTTTAATGTTGCTGACAATAATATTTTTATTTAATGCAATAAAAACTACCAAAAATGCATTCGATCAATCACAAAATCTTTTTTCAATCCAACATAATGACCATATCGGGCAAAATACTTTTCAAAATGTATTTCATAATCGGTCAAATATTGATAAAAATGGGTTTCCTGATAATCGGACTGTTTATTATAAAGAATTTCAGCGGAGATTGATAAAAATTTTTTTCGAACAGCTTACATTATTCTGTTTGTTTATAATAATTAGTTTTTGGGGGTATCGAAGGTTAAAATCGGAGATTAACTCAAAATTCAGGTATCAGAATAAATTATTGGAGAGCGAAGTAAAATACCATTGGTTGTTCGATAATATGAACAGTGGAGTGGTAGTGTATGAAGCAGTGGATAATGGAAATGATTTTATAATTAAAGATTTAAATAAAGCTGCTGAACAAATTGAAAAAATACCTAAAAATGAGATAATCAATAGGTTGGTTACCGACGCATTTCCTGGAATTATAGAATTTGGATTATTTTTGCTGCTTAAAAAGGTATGGGAAACGGGGCAGAGTGCCTATTTGCCCATTTGCTTTTATAGGGACAACAGGATCGAGGGCTGGCGCGAAAATTTTGTTTACAAGGTACCTTCAGGTGAAGTGATTTGTATTTATAAAGATAAAACCCAGCAGAAACTGGATGAAATTAAAATAAAAGAGAGCGAAGCCAAGTTCAGGTTTATTTTTAATTCAGTAGCCGATCCGGTTTTTATTTTAAACCGGGATGGAAAAATTCTTGAAGCAAATGGCGTAGCCCTTTATAAATACAGGTATACCAAGCAGGATGTTTTAAAATTAACGTTTGATGATTTAATCTCACTTAGGTCGCATTTTAAATTCGACTATATAAAGGAGAATATTCTACGTACCGGTGAAGTAATTGTTGAAAATGAGCATATAGGTTCAAACGGCAAGTATATGCAGGTTGAATTGAATGTGCGAAAGACTTTTTTTAATTCTAAAAAAGCTTTGATTGTTGTGGTTCGTGATATTACCGAAAGAAAGAAGCGTCAGCAGGAAATAATGAATGCAGTTATAAGTGCCGAAGAAAAAGAAAGGAGCCGTATAGCTAAAGATTTACACGATGGTATTTCTCCATTGTTATCGGCATTGAAAATTTATACTCAAACTTTAACAGCCAATCAGGAAGAGAGTTCTGAAGCTGAAGCCATTGAAAAAATTGGATTTATAGTAAATGAAGCTATTGCCGGCGTAAAAGAAATTTCAAACAATCTGAGTCCGCATATTCTGCAAAATTTTGGTTTAGTTGCTGCAGTTCAGGCTTTTTTGGAGAGAATAAGGGTGTTAAACAAAATTGAGATTACTTTAAATTATAATGAAGAAAAACGTGTTGACGAAAAGATTGAAATTACGCTATACCGGGTGATTACAGAACTTATAAATAATACCCTTAAACACGCAAAAGCTCAGAATATTCAAATTAATATGTTATGGACCCATAATCAGGTTGTATTAAACTATTCTGATGATGGAGGTGGATTCGATGCTCCGGTCATTTTTTCAAGAAGAAAAGGCATGGGCCTTTTTAATATTGTAAACAGAATTGAACTTTTAAAAGGTGAAACTGTTTTTCAAAATATATTACCCAATGGGACTCAAGTTGAAATAAAAATACCAATTAATGAGCACAAAAAAACAAATTTTCATAGTTGATGATCATGAATTATTCCGCGATGGTTTAAAATTTTTTATTAACCGGGTTGATGATATTGAAGTTGCTGGCGAAGCTGCTAATGGGAAGGAATTTCTTGATAGCCTGGAGATTTGTTTGCCTGATGTGGTTTTAATGGATATTTCAATGCCGGTAATGGATGGTGTAACTGCCACCCGGAAAGCTTTGGCCAAATATCCCAACCTAAAGATAATAGCGTTATCAACCTATGGCGATGAAAGATATTACAGCGAAATTGTTGAAGCCGGGGTTTGTGGATTTGTTATAAAAGATGCCGGGAAAAATGAGATTGAGGAAGCAGTTAAAAATGTTCTGGAAGACAAAAATTTCTTTTCGCGCGAATTGTTACAAAAAATTATGAGCCAAAAGTATAACTTTCAGAAAGGTACGGGTACCGACATCATTCTCACCAATCGGGAAAAAGAGATATTAGCACTGATATGCAAAGGTTTTTCCAATAATGATATTTCCGAACAGTTATTTATCAGTCCAAAAACTGTGAATAATCACAGAACAAACCTGCTGAAAAAAACCTCCACTAAAAATTCAGCAAACCTGGTTATGTTTGCCTTAAAAAATAAACTGATCGATATTTAGAATCAGTTCAAAAAATAAACAGGCTCTGATTTATTTTCCTGGGTTTTTATCACATGAATTCCTCGAAAGTTTGCTTCGAGGTTCCGCTTTTGCGGCTGAATCAAAAGTTAACAAATGAAATCATATATTTTTTGATTCTGTTTTAACCATTGATCTTTGTTTTGCTCCATGAATTCGGTGCTGTTAAAAAGATATAGTAGAATTCTACTACTTAAATGTGAGTGTAATACCCTATTAAAAATTAGGAGTTCTTTCCCCAAAATATGAGACATTGGCCTCATAACACTCCATGCATACCCACCGTAAAAAACTCATATTAACAAGCAGAGTGCATAAACATATGAACTTATTTATCATTAGTAGCAATATCGATTTTATCAGTTCCTTAAAATTTCTTGTTGAAAATCAATTATCATATAATGTAATTGGTACCGAAGAATGTGGGGACGCATTTATAAATTCGAATGAATTTGATGATACCGACGTGTTGTTGTGGGAAATTAAATGTCCGGGGCACAGGATATTGGATATTGCAAATGAAATGTTATGGCGAAATCACAGGCTAAAGATTATTGGTATAATACCGTTAGGATCAGGAATATCTTTACTACAACTGCTTGAGGCGGGATTATCTGGTTCGGTAATTAAGGAACATATTTCCACACAGCTTGCAGAAGCTATTCAAATGAACATAA
This sequence comes from Bacteroidales bacterium, assembly GCA_046704385.1. GTDB lineage: Bacteria > Bacteroidota > Bacteroidia > Bacteroidales > SZUA-534 > GH45. The sequence goes on from JBJKSB010000013.1 coordinate 147,308, forward strand.
GAGGGAGAGTTTATTTTCCTGATGAAATTGATATTTAAATATAGAGACATAGTAAATCAGAGTGAGACAATTTTAATACTACATTATTATGGACACATTTTCTGAAATTAGAGCAAAAAGCATCAGCTACCTGTCATTTAAAATCGACAAGGAGCTATTTGCCACGCATGTCATGCATGTGAAAAACATTATTGAAGTTCCCTACATAACCAAGGTACCCAAAATGCCCGATTATTATGTAGGTGTTATAAACCTGAGGGGTGATGTGTTGCCAGTTATCGATATTCATTTAAAATTTGGTCTCGGTGCCACCCAGTTTACTACTAACACCTGCATCGTTATTCTGGAAGTACGGTATAAAAGCAAAATAATTGAAGTTGGGGCCCTGGTTGATTCGGTTCAGGAAGTGCTGGAATTTGAGGACAAAGTAATTCTCGATCCGCCTAAAATGGGCGAAAAAGCCAACATTGAATTTATTACCGGTATTGTAAAAAAGGACGAAGAATTGATTATGCTCCTGGATATGAATATGTTATTAGATAAGGATGAAATTGAGAACATATCAGGGCAATTGAAATCAATTAATGAAAACCTTGAAGTTGAAGTGAATAAGTAATTAGTTAAGTAGAACCTTTTAAATTTAAAAGTTATGTCATTAAATAATATAAAAATCAGCCAAAAACTATTATTAAGTTTTTTGATAATTATGGTCGTATTTGTTGCGTCATCTATTTATCAGATTGTAAACCTGAACGTACTGTCCGACTTACAAACAATAGGAGCTACGCGGGCTATTAATGCACAAAATGCCAATGAAGCAGCTGCCCTGGGATATCAGGCTTACCGGATTATTGCCGATTTAGAAGTCAGCCGTGATATTGCCGAAAGCAGAACCAAATGGCAGGCATTTACTGAGGAAGCAACGGGCGACCTCGCCGATATGGCTAAAGTGGCCGATACCGATGATGAAAAAAACTGGGTAAATGAAGCAAAAGCAAGAAATGCTGAAATTGCTGACCATTATAACCAGGTTGTTGCCCTGGTACAGGCTGATACCACTATAGACGATGAAACCCAGAAGCAGATTAAGTCAGTGAACAATGAAGTTGATGCTTTAGTTAAGGCTTTTGAAACACCTTTAAAACAGATAGTGGCTTCTATTGACAATGAAAATCAATTGGGGGACAACACTTATGATGCCAAGCAGACTAATGTTACCAAAATGACAGTGATATTAATGATCCTTTCAATTGTTCTCTCAATATTCTTGATTGTGATATTAACCAATGCTATTGTGAAAGGGATTAAAAAAGGTGTAACCTTTGCCGAAACCATTGCCAAAGGAAACCTGACCGACGAAGTTGAGTCAGAATACCTGAACCGGAAGGATGAGATTGGGATGCTTTCGAAAGCGCTGGAGGATATGAGAGTTAAGCTGCACGAAATTATAGGTAACATAATTTCAGGTGCAGACAGTATTGCCGGTGCAAGCGTGGAATTGAGTTCAACTGCACAGACCATGTCACAGGGTACTTCAGAACAAGCCTCAGCTGCCGAAGAAGTGTCAACTTCAATGGAGCAAATGGTTGCCAATATTCAGCAAAATACCGATAATTCAATGCAAACCGATAAAATAGCCAGAGAAGCTGCCAAAGGGGTTGCCGAAAGTAACCATTCCGCTGAAATTGCTATGAATTCCATGAAAAACATTGCTGAAAAAATTAAGATCATTAATGATATAGCCTTCCAAACCAACATCTAGGCGTTAAATGCTGCTGTTGAGGCAGCACGCGCCGGTGAGCATGGTAAAGGGTTTGCTGTGGTAGCTGCTGAGGTACGTAAACTTGCCGAACGAAGCAAGGTAGCTGCTGATGAAATTAACGATTTATCAAATAAAGGTGTTGTTGTATCGGAAAATGCCGGTAAAAAACTTTCTGAAATTGTTCCTGAAATTGAAAAAACAGCACAACTGGTTCAGGAAATTTCTGCAGCAAGTATTGAACAAAAATCGGGTGCCGATCAGGTTAATAGCGCCATACAACAACTTAATACAGTAACCCAGCAAAATGCTGCTGCTTCCGAGGAATTATCTTCCAGCTCTGAAGAGTTGTCAGGCCAGGCCGAGCAATTGAAGGAAGTTGTTTCGTACTTTAAGCTGGATAGTAAAAGCCATATAAATTCAACTTTTTCTAAAATCAATATTCATAAAATCCCAGAGCATTCAGTAAAATATGGTACAAACAAAAATATAAAAGAGAATAAAGGACATAACCTTCATGTTTTTAATATGGAAGATGATGACCATAATTTTCAGAAATATTGATTAAGAGAGATGAGAAATCCACCTTTTGATTAGAAAAAAGGTATACGATATATAGGGTTTAGTGCTATTTCAGGTTAATAACCCTTAAAGACTATAGTTGTTCCAAAAATGGGTCTTTTGCATAGGCAGATGGGCCCATTTTTCATTATTGTAATACACTTGTAACAAAAAATAAACAATAATAAAATAGTAAATTAACCCACAGGTAGCATGCTGATTATAAATTTGTAGCAAATTTTAAAATTTCTGAAATGAAAAGGGGTTTATTTATAATTTGTGTTATTCTTTTGGGAAATGTAATGCTTTTTGCCGAAGGAACTAATAAGGAAAAACCTAAGTTACCAGCCAATAAAGAACATGTTGCTACAATTAAGGGCGGGGTATATGAAATGGTTAACGGAGAAAAAATAGCTTTACCTTTTGGCAATGTTTTTGTCGACGGAACTACTGACATTACAAACTCCGACATGGAGGGTAATTATAAATTAGTTTCCGGTTTAAATAATTTCAAAATTAAATGTACTTATAAAGGCTATAAAGCTTTCGAAAAGGAAGTTAGTTTTAATGGAAATGGAGATATTAACCTGGATATAGTATTGGAAAAAGAATAAATTGGTAGCATAATACAAGTTTTGATTAAATATCATCTTAGATAGAACCTGCTTTTGCAGGTTTTTTTATTTCAATTCATTTATTAACGTCGACCTGTCTTCGTACCTCAGACGATGTCGAGACAATTCATACATCTGCCGCTTAATATAACACGACTTCGTCCGACGAAGGAGGTCAAGTCATCGTTATAAAACCAAACCAAATTAACAAATGAAACAAAAACATAACGTAAAAATCAATTAAAATTAATTATCGATTAATATATTTGTTATAGTGCTAATTAAAAAGTTAAGATCATGGTAACCAGAATATTATTCCTGTTTTTATTGACTAATTGTTTCGTTATAGGTAATTCACAAACAACGGATTCAATTACAAGTGAGAAAGATTATTTTATTAAAGCTCACACGATGGCTGCCAACGAATTTAACGATTCGTTGTTAAAAGAGTATGTAAAACTTTATCCCAAAGGTAAATTCATCGAAAAAGCAAATACCTCTATTGACGTATGTGCCTGGCAGAATGCCCGGTTTAAAAACACTAAAGAATCGTATCAGCAATATATTAATGAATTTCCAAAAGGGAAAGCGGTTAGTCTTGCTGAAAAAATGCTAGTCGCTGTGCAAGATACTACACTTGAAAAGTAATTTTTATCAACCATAATAGTTAAAGCCTTTCGCATTTGTGAAAGGCTTTTTTGTTAATTATGTCGTACTTGTTATTAATTACCCAGAGTTAACTTCGACTATTTCGACTAAGCTCAACAAACAGTTCAGTTACCGGCTCTGGGTTAAAATTATATGCCCTTTCAGGGCGACTTTGAGTCTGGAGACAGGTTACCCGAGGCGTTCCGCGTGTCGCCGTAGCTTTAGCGGAGGAGCAGCCATCGGGTTGAAATTATCAGGGCTTTCAGCCCAGGGGCTAAAGATTACAATTGAAGCTCCTCGCAGCAAGCTGACGAGGAATCTTCGATTCTTTTATAATTACTTTTTTTGCGTTCGCTTACCCCGCAGCAAGCTGACGGGCAATGCGCTCACAGAATTAGAATTGGCATGTTATTCTTCTTTCGCCACAGAGTGGCAGCTTAATTCAACCCAAGGCAGCACCTTGGGTAGATTGTATTATAGAAAATAACGCCCTGAAAGGGCAACGCAATTCAACCCTGGGCATAAAAAATGAAAATAAATGAGCGATAGTCGAACCTATTGAAGTTTTTGCCGCCCAGGGCTTTGGGTGACCTGGCCAAAATCGTCGCAAGTAGTAAAAATTAATTGGAATGGTATGTAAAATTAACTTTAAACCCTCATGATCGCGATAAAATAATACCATACAGATGGTATTGGCAGGACACATTTTTGCTAAATACAATCATTGTTTATTCTTCAATTAACATTGAAACACCATTGTAACAAAAATTACACTTAACCATAAAGTTAGGCTAATCTGTACGAAACACCCTCACGCTAAACTTGCACCAGATTTTTGAAACAAGATTTAAAACAATGTTTGAATTTGAAATTTTAATCATGCACAAAAAAAATTTTCTATTAGTAATCTTTACATTATTACAATTGCTGGTATTTTCGCAAACCGGAACCATAAAAGGAACTCTTACTGAGGAGCAAAATGGCCAGCAGGTTCCTCTTCCTTTTGCTAATGTTTACCTGGAAGGAACTACAACCGGGACAACTTCGGACTTTGACGGCAATTTTATATTTAAAGCCCCGGCAGGCACCTATAATCTTATGTGTACTTTCATGGGTTACGAACCTTTTAAGAAGGCAATAGAGGTTATTGATGGCAGTGAAATAACTGTAAAAATTGAAATGAAACCCGAAGGTATTGCCATTGAAGGCGTTGAAGTAACTGCAAAAATGAATCGCGAAAGCGAAATGGCGGCAATGATGGAACAGAAAAAAGCGGTTATTGCTACGCAATCTATTGGAGCCCAGGAACTTTCGCGAAAAGGGGTAGGCGATGCAGAGGAAGCCGTGACCAAAGTTTCCGGTATTTCGAAACAGGAAGGTGTAAAAAATGTATTCGTTCGCGGGCTTGGCGACCGCTACAATTTTACCACCTTAAACGGTTTTCCACTCCCATCGGAAGATCCTGAATATAAAAATATAGCCTTAGATTTTTTTAGTACCGATATTATACAAAATATTGAAGTTAATAAAGTCTTTTCATCTGATAATTACAGTGATGTTGGCGGGGCTGTAATTAATATTTCATCAAAAGAACTGGTTGGCGACAAAGAATTGAATTTTGATGCATCAGCGGGTACCAACACGAGAACCAAAAGTTCCGACTTTCTTAAAAGGGACGGGGTAAACTTCTGGGGCGTGTCAAAAGATATTCAACCTAACGATAATTATAAAACCGACTACATTTTTGGAAACAGTCTGGACCCTCATCATATTAATTTTCCATTAAACAACAGCTATAGCTTTTCTGCCGGTAAGAAATACAAAATTGGAAAAAATGACAACCCGGTTTCCTTTTATTTAGTGGGCTCAAATAGTACAAGTTATTCATATACCGAGGAGAAAATATTTGATGCAACTAATGATGGCAGCTCTGTTTATAAAGACTATACAGGTAATAAATCTTCGGTGAACATCAACCAATTGGTATTAGGTAATATTAATTTTCTGGTTAACAAGAAGCATGATCTCAATTATAATTTTATTATTATTCATGACAATAACCAGTTTGTTGGTGAGTATACCGGTACAAATCCTGACTTTGTATCAAGCCGTCAGCCTGATGCATATGAAACCCAGGGCTTCATTTCGAGACTTCAGAGTAATGATAATTTATTGATTACGAATCAGGTATTTGATAATATTAAATTAACAGACAGAACAAAATTATATGCAGGTGTTGCTTACAACAAAGTGATTGGAACAGAACCTGACCGACAGGTAAACCAATTATACAGGTACAGTGACACAGAATATCAGTTTCTGGCAGGTGATGGTGCGCATCTTCGCAATTATCAGAAGTTGAAAGAGAGTGACATGGATTGGAAACTGGGATTGAATTATGCACTACCCGCGAAATTTGACGGAGATATATCAGCACTGAATTTTGGATACAATGGTCGACGTGTTTATGACGATTTCAATGCAAATGAATATAGTTATGTGCCCCTGTTTCTTAACGGATATCAAACCTTAGATACTCTATCTTTTGATTCCTGGTATAATCAGAGCAATTATGCAGCCGGTAAATTTTTAGGCTATGTAAGGCCCAGTTGGTATAAGGTGTGGAAAAACATCAATACTGGTTATGCAAGTGTTGACTATCAATTCAATTCAAAACTGGTTGCAAACGCGGGTATCAAAATAGATGTATTAGATCTACTGGTTAAATATCATGTAAAAGGAGGTAGTAATAAACCGGATATTCATCTAAATCCATTTTATGTTCTGCCAGGTTTTAACTTAAAATATTCATTATCAGAAAAGCAGGCATTCAGGCTGGGCTTAAGCAAAACCTACACGTTGCCCCAATCAAAAGAAATTGTTCCTTATGAATATTTAGGTCCTTCATTTATCAATGTGGGTAACCCCGATTTAAAAATTTCAGATAATTACAACGCTGATATAAAATGGGATTACTACCTCAGTTCATCAGAACTTCTGACTGTTACTGCATTTTACAAATATATTGTAAATCCAATTGCACGAGCTTACGATGCGAGTGGAGGCAGCTTTTTTACCTACAAAAACATTAGCGACCATGCTATTGCTTCCGGTGTTGAACTGGAAATGCGCAAAAACATTATTAATAATACAGAGGGTAAAAACAAGTTAAGTACAGGCTTAAATGCATCCTATATATATTCGAATATGATTCTTGATGTTCGAAATACGCCTGCAAGAGCATCGCAACTAGAAGGAGCAGCTCCCATATTAGTTAATATCGATTTAACATACAGCTATTCAAACAACGATTTTTCACTGAAAAACTCCCTGGTGTTAAATTATTTTAGCGATCGGATTTACACCATTGGAACACAAGGTTATAACGATGTAATAGAAAAGGGAATTCCCACCCTGAATTTTATTTCCATTGCAAATTTTAACAATCATTTAAGCATGAAATTAAAGGCAAAAAACATTTTGGACCCTGAGTATAAATGGACACGCGAAGCTAGTGACGGAAGTGGTAATATGGTGCTGAACAGCTATTATAAAGGTTTGAACCTAAGTGTTGGACTAACATATAAATTCTAAATATTTAAAAAATTTAATAACTATTCTAAATTTTAAACTTTAAAAAAATGAAAAAAACAATTTATTTAATTGGCTTAATGGCATTAGGTTTTGGAGCCATTCTTACATCTTGTAAAAAAGATCCGGTAACTCCAACTGATGAAGTGGATACTTCTATTGCAAACGGTGAACTTATTGGGAATCTTGATCATGATGCAACTCTTGATGCATCAGTGACTTACAAATTAACCGGAACATTTGCTATCTTGGATGGTGCATCTCTTACTATTCCTGCAGGAACCAGAATTGAGGCAAAAGCAGGTTACGATATGTATATTGCAGTTCTTCAGGGTGGTAAAATTTTCATCAACGGAACTGCTGATGCTCCGGTTGTTATGACGGCTGAAAATGAAGCATCTGCCGAATCAGGTTTCTGGGGTGGTTTAATCCTTAATGGTAAGGCAAGAATTTCAGGTGCCAGCGGTGTAGCTGTACCAACTGCAACTTGTGAAATGAATACTGAATATATTTATGGTGGTGATGACGATGCTGATAACTCTGGCTCTATTACTTACTATATCCAAAAATATGCCGGTGCCCGTTCAAGTTCTGATGTTGAACATAATGGTATAACGCTGGATGCTGTTGGTAGCGGTACTACCATTGAGAATGTATTTGTTTACGAAAATGCGGACGACGGTATCGAGTGTTTTGGTGGTACTGTAAATATCAAAAATGCATTGGTTGTAAACGAAGACGACGATTGTTTTGACAACACTCAGGGTTATCGTGGAACATGGACAAACATGTACGGTGTTTGGGCCAGCGGTTATACCAGCACTGAATCTGACCCACGTGGTATTGAATCAGATGGTAACTTTGACGGAAAAACTCCTGATGATATAAATCAAACCGACTTCAAAGTTCAAAACATCACAATCGATCTTCGTTTAGCTTACGATACAACCTCACAGGCAACCATGATGCAGGATATCTTTAAAATCCGTCGTGGTGCAAAAGTTAACATCACCAATGCTCTTGTAAAAGGTTCAGGAGCTGCTCAGGACATTATTGATTGTACTGATAGCAAAGGTGATGCTGCTGCCGGAACTTCAATCAACATTACCAATTCATTGGATAATGCATTTACTGGTTCAGAAGCAAAGCCAGGTGTTAATAATGCATCTATTACTGTTGGTGCAGGTAATACCGGTTGTGATAAATCACTTTTCAGCTGGACTGGTTACGCCCTTTAATCTGAGTTTGTTGAGTTAATAAAATTGTATTTGAACTGCCCTGATCTGTTTCAAAATCTCGTAATTAGCTGGTTCTAAGTTTCTTGTTCAAGCATTACCGGGGCAGTTCTTTATAATTTAATCAGGTTAACTTAAGACTTAGTTAACCTTTTTTTTTGTGGGTTAACCTACCTTTGTCGACATATAATTAATTGATTATGGCTGAATCGAAAATTTTAGTGGTAGATGATGAACAGGATTTGTGCTATATCCTGAAATATAATCTGGAAATTAAAGGGTATGATGTTAATGTTTCATACTCGGCTGAAGAGGCATTAGAGTTGGATTTAAATAGATACGATCTGATATTGCTTGATGTAATGATGGGAGAAATTTCGGGTTTTGAAATGCTGGCAGTGATGCGGAATAAAATGAATATTAAAACTCCGGTTATTTTTATTACTGCCATGAGTACCGAGCAAAACATGGTTGACGGATTTAAAATTGGTGCCGACGATTATATCAAAAAGCCTTTCTCAATAAATGAAGTGTTGGTGCGGGTTAACGCGGTTATTACCCGATCAAAAATTAGCAGATATAAAATGGAATATACAAAAGGATTAAATCTGGATTCGTCACATAAAAGAATATTTATCGATAAAAAACCTATTGATTTTACCCGGACCGAATATGATATCTTTACTTTATTATACACTCAACCCGGTAAAGTATATTCCCGTGATGAAATTCTCAAACGCATTTGGACTGATCAGGAATTTATTATGGGGCGTACGGTGGATGTAAATATAACCCGGATACGCAAGAAGCTAGGCGACTGGGGTAAATGTATCGCCACAAGGTCAGGTTATGGTTATTACTTCGATGAAAGGAAGATAGGATAGGATTGCATATCATCGTTTTTTTTGCATTTTTGCAAAGAAAAATTTATAACTCATATTTCATATGGCTAGGTGGGGAAAAGTTTCTAGATACCGAAAGCGATTATTCTCTAATTTCATTTTCCTGTTTATTGCGTTTGCCTTAACTTTTGCCGGATTCCAGTATAAGCGTGAGAAATCATACCGGGTTGGTCAGCTTGAAAATACCTTGCAAACTTACGCCAATATTGTAAATGATTATTTACAGGCAAACCCTACCGATTCAGCTGTTCCATATCACGAGCTGTCAAATTTAACCTCCTTATTTCCAAAAAAGGAACTCCGTATTACGGTAATCAGGAATGATGGTAAAGTGTTATTTGATTCCTTTGTTAAGCAGTATGAACTGATGGAAAATCATTTACACCGACCCGAAGTACAGGAATCACTCCATAAAGCCTATGGCAAAAGTATACGGCATTCAGCTACTACCCAACTCGATTATTATTATTGTGCCATTAATTATGGAGCTTATTTTGTACGGGCAGCCCTGCCTTATGATATCCAGGTTGAAAACTATTTAAAGGTCGATTCCTATTTTATATATGTTTTGTTATTGTTTTTTGTAGTATTTGGCGTGATGCTGATTTACCTGACAGACCGATTTGGGAAGTCCGTTTCAACGTTACAGCATTTCGCCTCCCAGGCTGTTTCAGGCAAAAATATTGATATAAAAACCGAATTTCCAAACAACGAACTCGGGTTAGTGGGGAAACAGATTGTTGAGGTATACAACAGTCTGCAAAAAACCCGCAAGGCATTATCCGATGAGCGCGAAAAATTGTTCAGGCATCTTCAGATATCACACGAAGGCATAGCAGTATTTAACCGTGACAAGCAGCTGGTGCTGGAAAACAGCCATTTTATGCAATACCTGAATATTATCTCAGACGAACCGGTTGTTGCCTCCGATAAGGTTTTTGAGATAAGTGAGCTAAAGCCCATTAACGATTTTATTAATGAGAATATTAAGAAAAACCGCAACCAGCTAAATGAGCTCACCAGTAACATCATGACCTTGCATAAAAACGGTAAGTATTATATTATACAGGCCATGGTATTTAAAGACCGGGGGTTTGAAATATCCATCAACGATGTTTCAAAAATTGAAAAAGAAAAAAAGGTGAAGCAGCAAATGACAAGCAATATTGCTCATGAGTTGAAAACACCTGTCAGCTCAATCTTAGGCTATATTGAAACCATTTTAGAATCGGATATGGATAAGGAAAAAATGCGGTTTTTCCTGGAGCGATCCCTGTTTCAAACGCAACGACTTTCAGCGCTTATCCAGGATATTTCATTATTGAATAAGATTGAAGAGTCATCTGATTTGTTTGGCAAAGAACCGGTAAATATAAAGGATACAGTGATGTTGGTAATGGACGATTTGCACATGAAAATTGATGAAAAAAACATCAGTGTGGCTGTCGAAATCCCCAATAAATTAGAAGCAACTGTAAGTAAATCCATTTTTTATTCCATTTGGCGAAACCTCACTGAAAACTCGTTGAATTATGCCGGCGAAAATATCGCAATTCGGATAAAAATGTATCACGAAGACGAAAATTATCTGTACTTCTCATATGCCGATAATGGAGTGGGTATTCCCGAACAACATCTGGCACGCATTTTTGAACGTTTTTACCGGGTCGACAGCGGCAGGGCCCGTGCTAATGGTGGTACCGGTCTGGGATTAGCTATTGTTAAAAATGGTGTACTATTCCATAAAGGCGAAATTTCGGTAAAGCTTCCACCCAAAGGGGGTATCGAGTTTGTATTTACTATCGCCAAAGAATCGTGATAATAATCTTTTAATTGATCAATTGTGAAAAACTTCTGTTTTTTTGCCACGAACGCGCCTGAACGAATTCATTCGGGCAGGATGCAAGTAATGTCGTATTAAAAAGGTATTTATGATTTATGTATCGCAAAGTTGCCCATTTTTGATAGCTATTTCACATTGAAAGTTTTTTAATCATTTCTACGTCAGTTCCAAATTTGCGGCTACTGGCTCCTCTCTTTCTCAAAGAGGCGGGGGGAGAGATAAAGAACTAAATCTTCCAGAAAAAATTACGGGTTTTTCATTCGCACTAATTATTAATTTGTGATTTATCTTTTAAATAATATCTCTTATTTTTATCCTGCTAATAACCTAAAATATAAATACCATGAGACACACCACTATTGCGAAAAAAAACTATTCTTTGATTTTTTTTGTATTACTGTTAACCCAATTCAATATTACCTTTAGTCAAACCAGTATCGAAAATGACTTTAAACCCATATTTGATAAGTATGGTGTCGATGGATGTTTTGCAATGTACAATGAATCGAAAAATGAATATATCAGGTATAATGCTGCGCTATGTGACACCGGTTATATTCCGGCTTCCACTTTTAAAATTCCCCATTCCGTTATAGCGCTCGAAGAGGGTGTAGTAAAAGACACCACACAGGTTTTTAAATGGGATGGCCACGTATGGCCGAATAAACCCTGGAATCAGGATCAGACGCTGGCTACAGCTATCAAATATTCGTGTATTTGGGTTTACTTCGGGTTTGCCGAAAAGATTGGAATCGCTAAATACTACCAGTATGTTAAAGCATTTAATTATGGTAATATGGACCTGACGGGTCCGCCCACGCGTTTTTGGCTGGCCGGTTCATTCCGGATCAGTGCTAACCAGCAGATTGATTTTTTAAGGAAGTTTTACAACTATGAATTACCCGTATCAAAACGCTCCATCGATATCGTAAAAAAAATAATCGTATTGGATAAAACTGATAAATGGACCCTGAGTGGGAAAACAGGCGGAGGAAGGTTAGTTGAAGGAGAAAATATTATGTGGCTGGTTGGCTACCTGGAACGTGGAAACAACGTTTACTATTATGCGTTGAACTTTAAAACTACCGACTTTAATAAAACTGCAAAGGCCAGATATGGTATAGCAAAGGACATCTTTAAAGAATTGCATTTGATGGAATAAAAATGAAGCAATTCCATCAGCCAGATTATCTAAACAGATAGATATTCAAACCAACCTGCTGAGTCATTGCGAGGAGGAACGACAGCCTGTTCCGGTAATTTCGGGAAAGCAATCTCTATAGTGAGTCAGAACAACCCTTTACTCAAACAGATCGCTTCGCTTTGCTCGCAATGACTCATAATCTTTGGGACTTGTGCTATTCACTCAGGTATTCATAGTAACAATTATCCCAAACGCAATGTCACTGTGGGCGACGAAGAAGCGTGACAGTCTTTATTTTAACCTCCTATTTAATTATCACCTTCTGAATATTATGATTCATACCTGATTTGATCTCCACAAGATAAATTCCCTTATTAAATTCCGAAACATCAATAGTCTTTTGGTTTGGAGATAAGGTTGAGGCAAAAACGGTTTTCCCCGAAAAATCATACATTATAATGTTTGCATTATCACAATCTTTGGATATGGTCAATTTTAATTGTCCGTTACACACAGGATTCGGGTAAACGGAAAACGCGTTTTCATTTCCAAAGTTGTCATTAACTGAAACAGGAATTTCTGTCGAAAAAACTTTATACTCATAGGCTGATAATGTAATGGCAGTGTCCAGGCTGACATCAGTATTGTTTAACTCATCATGCATGCTGGTGTTGGCGACTGCATCGGGTAATACAAATGTTTTATCGGCATTCCTTAGATTTATTACAACAAAAACCCGTTCGGTTTCATAATCTTTCTTAAAGGCACAGATATCAGATTTTACATAACTTGATAATTTTCCGCGTCGTATGGCCATGCTATTATTTCGTATGCTGATAATTTTTGTCATATCCGGAATAATGCTTACATCCTCATTCCAGTTAATCACCGACGAATTAAAAGGGAAAGGCATGGCAACTGTGTTTCCAACCTCCATTCCGTTATAGATAAAGGGTACGCTTTTCATCCAGGCGGTAACTGCAAAAGCAGCAAGGGTACCGGTTTTACCTCCAAATATTGTGTAGGGTGAACCATCGCTGCCGTATATATCGTGGTTGCTTAGGTAACGGGCAACACTCTGATTAGCTGTAGCATTTAAATATTCCGCATTATTGGAGTTATTGATGAGCGTAACGGAACTGTTATTTTTGTAAATGGGAACAACACTGTTATAGTAAAACTGAAAACCGAAAATAAGATCAAATCCGGCTGTATAATTTGCAGTTCGGTCCCCTTCTGCCAACAGAATTAGCTTATGCGATGTAATACTTCTTAATGATGTAATAGCTTCCTTCCAAAAATCTACCGGAGGCGAGTTTGCCCCGTCGCATCTGAAACCATCAACATTAGCTGTAAAAATCCAGTAACGCATCGCTTTGATCATCTCAGCCCTCATTTCTGAATTCCCGAAATCCAACGCCGCTACATCTGAATAGTTACTAAACTGTAGAATATTACCACTTCCATCCTGTTGATACCAGTCTTTATGTTCTGTGATCCATGGGTGATCCCACGACGTTTGGTTCTGAACCCAATCGAGAATGACAGCCATATTTCTTTCATGGGCACCATCTACCAATGCACGAAGGTCGTCCAGCGTGCCAAATTCTGAGCCAACACTATATAAATCTTTAATACAATAAGGCGAATTAAAAGCATTCAGGGTACCCACCGGATACACAGGCATTAAATAAATAACATTTACACCAAGGTCCTTTATATTATCGAGCCGGTCAATAACTCCCTGAAAATCGCGGGTTGAACTGAAGCAGCGCATATTAACCTGGTAAATCACTGCATCCACGGCATCAGGAACACCGGAAAAAGGAGTCCCATATTGGTCGGGATCCTGTGCATAAACGAAATTTGTGGAAATTGAAAAAACGATTGAAAATACAATTAATTGGATAATTTTTGAAAAAGTCTTCATATTCAATGGTTTATGTTTGTTATAATTGCCTATTTTTGATGTTTTCATCAATATATTGATTTGTAAACTTTAATTTACTTAATACAAACTTATGCTTTCCAATCATGATAGATTTTTGGGAAAACAATTTTAAAGCCGGGAATATTAAATGGGGGAAGGAACCAGCTGATTCAGCAATTATTGCCAACAAAATATTTTTAACAAATAAAATAAAAAATATTCTAATTCCGGGAATTGGATATGGAAGAAATGCATTAAATTTTTTTGGAAAACGGTATTAAGGTTACGGGTATTGAGATTTCAGAGTCGGCTATCAAAATGGCAAGGAACGATTATGATTTGAACATACCCATTCACAAGGGTTCTGTAATGCAAATGCCTTTTGATGATAAGATATTTGACGGGATATATTGTTATGCTTTAATTCATCTTTTGAGCAAACCTCAGCGACAAAAGTTTATCAGTGCCTGTTCCGCGCAATTAAAAAAGGGGGGCATTATGGTATTTACCATGATATCGGATAAAACATCTGTTTTTGGTGAAGGAAAATACTTAAGCAAAAACCGTTATCAGGTTCCCAACGGACTGGCCGTTTATTTCTATAATATGGAATCAGCAAAATATGAGTTTCAACAATTTGAATTGATTCAGGTAAGCGAGATTAATGAGCCTGTTAAATTCATGAAAAATGAACCGCCTTTAAAAATGATATTGGTGGTTTGTCGAAAAAAATAAGATTAGATTGATATAAGATAATTTCAAAAAATGCTGATAGTATATAACGAAATTTATCCTTCAGTCTGGCCTCAGACCATACAGCTTCTCTAAGGGAAAAAAGCTGATATATAACAACTGACCAAACTTTGAAGAATTGCAGTATTTCACCTATGGTGGATTTAGATTCACTATCGGCGTAGTCGATTTCACCGCCGGGCGGCTTAGTTTCACGTCCGGTCGAGTTGATTTCAGCACCGGTGGAATCAATTTCATTGCCGGCGTAGTCGATTTCAGTATGCGCCGGGTTAATTTCATTATCGGTGACGATGATTTCATCCAGTGTGGGTGAGTGTCCAGGTTTCTTTGTCAATGAGCACATTAGCTAATGAACAAATATAAAATTCAGTAGATTCAACCAAATCTTTTGTCTAAGAAATTTATACGCTTATCTTAGTAGAAATCTTTCACGCATGTCAAAACTATTCAGGCAAAAATCAATCAAGCATATTTTAGATCAGGTGGGCAGTGAAAAGCTGGGCCAGATGAACCGTAATTTAAATGTCCGCGACCTTACAGCACTGGGAATTGCTGCAATTATAGGTGCCGGTATTTTTAGTACTATTGGTACAGCAGCGGTTAATGGGGGGCCGGCGGTCTCCACCCTTTTTATTCTTACGGCTATAGCATGTGGATTTTCAGCCTTATGCTATGCCCAGTTTGCCAGCGCCATACCTATAAGTGGCAGTGCATATACTTATGCTTACGCTTCGTTTGGTGAGTTGGTGGCCTGGATTATCGGTTGGGATTTAATTATGGAATATGCTATTGGAAATATTGCCGTAGCTATATCATGGAGTGATTATTTTACGGGTTTAATGTCGGGTTTGGGAATGCATATTCCGGCCTTTTTTTCGGTAGACTATCTGAGTGCATCCCGGGGATTTCATGAAGCAGCCCAGTTAATGGCCACCGGAGTCGATTTTTCGTCTTTAACCGCCGGTTTGCAGGAAGCCTGGACAGCCTGGACCACAGCACCCATGATTGGCGCTTTCAGGATTATTGCTGATTTGCCGGCCTTTTTAATTGTGGTAGCTATTACAGCACTAGTATATATTGGTATCCAGGAAGCTAAAGTGGCTGGCAATATTATGGTTATATTGAAAATTGTCATTTTAATGGTCGTCATAGGTATCGGGGCCATGTATGTCAACCCGGAAAACTGGAGTCCTTTTGCTCCCCATGGTTTTGGAGGAGTGATGAAAGGAGTTTCAGGAGTGTTTTTTGCCTATATCGGTTTTGATGCTATAAGTACTACCGCTGAGGAAGCTAAAAACCCACGGCGCGACCTTCCCCGTGCAATGATCTGGGCACTGGTGATCACTACGATACTTTATGTACTTATCAGCCTGGTACTAACTGGAATGGTTCATTATAGTGAGCTCGGAGTGGGTGATCCGCTGGCTTATGCATTTCAGAAAGTACATTTACCAGGGTTATCAGGAATAATTGCACTGAGTGCGGTAATTGCCATGGCTTCGGTACTGTTGGTTTTCCAGGTAGGGCAGCCCCGTATCTGGATGAGCATGAGCCGCGACGGTTTATTGCCTCCACGATTTTCCAAAATTCACCGCCGTTTCAAAACTCCTGCATTTGCTACTATTATAACAGGTGTTTTGGTAGCCACACCTACTTTATTTATGAACCTGACGGAAGTAACCGATTTAACCAGTATTGGTACCTTATTTGCTTTTGTACTGGTTTCGGGTGGAATATTATTGATAGATAAAAATCCAAGCCAAAATAAAGATCACGAAGGTTTTAGAGTTCCATTTTTTGGTAGCCGTTATATTATTCCGGGATTATGGATCATTGTCATTTTAGCTGGAGTTATCTTTTGGCCGACTGAGTTAAGAGCATTGCCACATAATGTTGCAAACATGCCCTGGGCTGAGTTTAAACACCAGATCCCTTTCACGGGCTTTCTACTCGTAGCCATTATTCTTTCAATAATATCCGTAATTAAAAATCTGTCCGTAATACCTGTTTTTGGACTTTTAATTAATCTTTACCTGATGTCGCAACTGGGTATCACGAATTGGTTGCGGTTTTTAATCTGGCTGGTTATCGGGTTGGTACTGTATTTTACCTATGGATTTAAACATAGCAAGTTAGGTGATTTGGAAGCTTTGGAATAGCAGGTCAAATAACATAAATTATCAATAAAAATAAGGGCATAAAATGGTGCTTCCGGAAATAAAAAAAATTAAAGGATACTTCATTTGTGGGGTTGCATCTTTCCATGTTGTTTAGCGAAAACAGAACCCACGAGCTTTGGAGGAGCTTTATGCCATGTCTTAAATCGATTCCACATTTCTCACAAATTTCTTCAATAATTTCAGGAACTCCGTTTTTTCATCCGAAGTAAAACCTTTAAGTGCACAATCGTAAAAAACATTGTTACTCTTGTTTATTTGCTTACAGGTTTTCTTGCCCTGGTCACTCAACTGTACTAAGGCCGTTCGCCTGTTTTCTTTGGGTATATCCCTGTCAACAAGTCCAATGTTCACCAGACCTTCCACAGTGCGGCTAATGGTACTTTTATCGAGTACCAGGTTATCCGACAATTCCGAAATATTCATACTTGTGTGTTCATCTATTTCAAGCAGGGTATGGCACTGGGTCAGGGTAACTCCGTCGCAGCACGATACTTTATTCTGTGCAAAAATGGAACGTTCCAGTTTGCGAATTTCCGACCGAAATTCCATAAGATACTTTTCATCCATAATAATAAATATTTAATTACAACAAGCGTCAGAGGAACAACTGCACGAGGGTTGTCCGCCTTTTATCATAGAATTGAGTACCGCAGTAGCACAACCCACTCCCGAAACTACACTGATTGCCTCCGATTCGCAGTTCAGGGCACACGCCCCGCACTCCATGCATTTGTCCTTGTTGATAATATAAGCTCTTTTATTGTGCATACCAAAAACCTGGTGGGGACAAACGTAAACGCACATTTTGCAGCCAATACATTTGGTTTCGTCATATTTAAGCGAAACCACATTTTTTAAATATATCTGAGTATCCATTTTAAGCGATGAATTGAGAAGTAATTAACATGATAAAACCTAACGAAGCCAAAGTAATCTGAAAGGGTACATAGAACTTCATCTCCTTTTTGACTCCTGAAAGTGAGGTATAGGTGCTGGCCCCGGTAAAATTCATAGCCAGAAACGATGAAATGGCCATGCTCATCAATAATAGTGATACAAAACCTAATACTGAAAAAGGTTTATGAATAAGAAAAAAAGTTAACAGGAATACCAAAATCCCGATCACCAGACCTTTTCCGCCAAAACTCCGGAACGGCAGCCAGGGTAAAAGAACCGGTGCCAGAAAGGCTCCTGATATATACGATGTAAGGATAAACAACGTTGAAATAAGTCCGTTATGGATTATATTCTGAGAAGAATATCCATGGTTGCTAAAACCACTAATGGCTAACATAACCAGCAATATCAGCACCAGGTATTTGAGGGAATTAACAATCTCAACCGGACTAAGTATCAGCCTGTCGTAAAAAGTGAAGTTGACGCTTTGCATCTCCTCCGATTTTTTGTATTTATCCTGCAGGTACTGCTTAATATCTGAGGCTCGTACCGGACCAAATTTTACGTGGAATCCGGTGGCTGTTTTTACTTTATGTGCCGCAACACCGGGAGCTCCCAGCTGAGGTACAATAATTCTTTTGTGATCAATTTTGTTTTTTAAATCTGTTGACTCAATTTTATCAATCAATTCCTGGGTTCCAAAAGTTCCTTTGCCTGCCGCACACCATACATTTACACCTTTGGTATCAAGTACAAGTATCCATGCATTTAAACCCAACATATTTTTACGAAGGATGTCAAAGCTCAGCTTGTAATTGGCACTGACAAAAACATCTGAACCTTTATCCGGTGTTCCGATTTTATAAAGTCCCGGCTCAACTCTATAATTATTTCTACCTATCGAGCATCTCACTCTTAATGCCCCCAAGTGGTCTTTTGTTGACCATCGTGAATCAACGGTGGGTTCAACAACAATTTTAAGGTTCGTAAAATTCATAATCATTTTCAAATTAAAACAGTTGCAATTTACAACTATTTTAATTCAAAACAATTGATTTGTGAAAATTTATTTCATAAAACCCTTTAAACTTTTTATGTTTTCTTTGGTTGATGAAATATTCTGTTTGCAAACTTCAGCCGCTTTTTGGGCTGCAGGGGTCTTGCTTTGGCGCAGATATTTCAGTGCTTTTTCATTAAGTTCAAGGATGGTGTTATTTAGCTCTAAAGCCCCACTGTAATTTTTTTCATCGTACAGGGTTTTAAGGTCGTTTCCCATATCATACGAAAGTTGTAATAGAGCAAATCCGGGAACTTCCACATTTTCGGGATTAAACCGGAATGCCCTTTCAGCTGAAGCCATTTTTTGCTCAATGGGTTTAAGTTTTTGCCAGGCTGCAATGGTATCATTAAAATTAAAATCGCCATGGCAGTCTTTAATTTTCTTTATAATCGCATCGTTACTTTGCTGGTAATCATTAATACTGATAGGACAGGTGAGTAGCTGCCACATTGGATCGGCGGGTAAATGTTTTAAAATAAATTCCTGGGGTTTGGTTAAAAAATATTCAGGAAAGAATTTTTGAACAAATTTCCTGTTTTCATCAATATATCCTCCTCCCCAGGTGGCATCAATAAATTGCCATTTATTATCTGCAAATACTGCATTCCAGGCATGGTCGGCATTGGTAAATTTTTTACCGGGTTTATAGCCATATCCTTTGCTATATCCCGATATCAAAAAGCAGGGAATATCATTAAAATCGCATAACGCCTTAAACAACTCGGAATATCCCTGGCAAATGGCACGATGGTATTTTAATACATCTTCGGCGCTGGTTTTGGGATTTGGATTTGCAGAAAAAAAGGTTTTGGTGTCATAAACAATATGGTGTGTGATCCAAAGATAATAGGACCATATTTTTTCATCAGGTGTATGAGCTTTTAAATTGATATAGTCTGATAACTTTTGAACTGTTTTACCGGCATCGTGCGGCGCATCGGCAATGTGTTGTTCAATGGTGTTAAGGTTTTGGCCCCGGGTAATATTTGCCCCAAACAATAGAGTAAAAGCAATGATAAAACGGATCATAATTATTCGTTTTTAAGTTGTAATTAATGTTAGTACTCCGGATTCTGTTTTATGCTGGCTTTTTCAAAATATTTTTTCAGAATCAGATAAATAGTATAACTTATTAAAAGACAAAGCAACAGGAGTGATATATAATAAAAATTACTGCCGATTATATCTTTGAATGTAACCTCAATTCCCTGGAATTTCTTTGCCAGGTAAAAGCTAAAAGTATTGTTAACAAAATGGATGAATATACCTGGCCAGATAGAACGGGTTTTCCAGTAAATCCATCCTATTACTGTACCAATAGCAAATGCCGCTACAAATTGCCAGGGATTGAGATGTGCAATTCCAAAGATAACAGCCGATAAAATAATAGCCATTTTGGGTGGATATTTTTCGAGGAATTTTTTAAGGATGATCCCTCTGAATATCAGTTCTTCTAATACAGGAGCAGCTATACATAAAGTAAGAAATCCCTGGAAGTTAATTTGCAAGGCTTGTTCAAACAAAATTCTGACGGATTCGGGCATAGGAATTAAACTTACAATACTTTCAAGAATAATTGCCAACGCAATTACCAGGGGAATTAAAACCAGATAAACTATGATGCCCACTTTATTTGTATCAAAGGTTACAACCAGGGTCCATCTTCGCACCAGTGCCAATGAAAGCAAAAATGTCACAGTGTAACTGATAAAAATAAACCAGTCTTTAATTCCCGGTAAAACATGAGTTGACATTTCAACGGTTGCACCAATCAGGAAGTAAATTAAATTGGCAATTGCAATAAATAGCAAGGCATGGTAAAAACCGAATTTTGTCTTCCGGTTTCCAATTATATCTGTAAGTTGTGTGTTCATTAGAATTATAGTATTGAATTATAGGTGCTTATGCCAGAATAATCGCGAATTATATAGGTTTTATAGTCGCCAAGATATTTAAAACCTGCTTTTAGATAAAGATTTTCCGCAATTTTATTTTGAACGTGTACCTCAAGTTTAATTTGCATATCGAGTTTCCTGGCAAAATTAAGTGTGGCTTTCATTAATAAATGGGAGAGTTTTTGTCCCTGAAATTCAGGTTTAATACCAAAATGATGAAGAAAAAGCCTTCGCCCGTCATTGGTTATCCATGAGGTACCTACAATTTTGTGGTTTTGCGAATGTTCAAGTATATAAAAAATTCCGCCCTGCTTTTGGGTCTTTTTTATCGATTCCAGATTATCGCCCCTTTCGGGATAACTTAAGCCTGTTTCGATCCAGATATCTTCAACTTCTTTAAAATCAGGATCCTTAAACTCTCTTACCGTAAACATATTAATTATTCAGTTTTTACCACATATAACTGGTTCGATTCGTGTTTTACCACCCGTACTTTCTGGTTTTTATCGATAAAGCCATATTGGGCGACAGCATCATATGGTTCACCATCAATGGTCACTGAACCAGAGGGGCGTAATACTGTTTCGGCTATGCCTTCTTTTCCAACCAGTTGTTTCAGACTCAGGTTTGAACTTGAAAAACCTTCAGTAGTTGGTTGTGAGGCCTGTAACGCAATTTTTCCGCCGAAAAAGCTGGATGCAAACAGACGTTGACTGACAATAATTGAGGTAACCAATGATACAAAAAATGAACCCATAACCAAAAGCAGGGCATGGAAAAACAAATTGAAAAATAAACCAAATCCTTCAACCTCAAAATCATGAGTACCCACCATGGCCAGGCTAAGTCCGACAATTGACAGAATTATTCCGGAAATTCCGGTAATACCAAAGCCCGGAATTGCAAAAATTTCAACGGCAATAAGAACTAAACCCAACACAAACAAGGCAATTTCCCAATGGGCTGCAACTCCTTCGAGGTAAAGCGGTGCAAAATAAAGAATGGCGGCGGTAACTGCTGCGGCCAACGGAAAACCAATTCCCGGAGTTTGTAATTCAAAATAAATTCCGCCAAAGATTACCATAATTAATATACTTTGGGCAATTGGGTTTACCAATAATCCGATAAGTTTATCCAGTGAGCCTGGTTTGTATTCTTTAATCACTACCGGATTCAGTGATTCTTTTTCAATCAGTTCTTTAACATTATCCACAATACCGTCGCAAAACCCGTATTTCACAGCTTCGTTAGCCGTGAAGGTTATTACTTTGCCGGTATCAATTACGCCTTTTACATACATGTCGGGGTCAACCATGGCCTCCGCAATAGCCGGATTGCGTTTCCATTTAAAGGTAGTATCCTTTCCATGGATTATGGTGTCTTTTCCATGGGCTTCAGCTGTTGCCCTCATGGTACTTCGCATATAACTCTGGTATTTATCGGGCATGGCAGCTCCGGTTTGGTTTACCACGGTTGCGGCACCAATATTGGCTCCGGGACGCATAAAAATTTTGTCGCAGGCAATTGAAATCAATGCACCTGCTGATGCGGCATTGTTATCAACAAATACATAAACAGGTATATCGCTGTTTAAAATCCTGGTTCGGATGGAATCGGCTGAAACCACCATGCCGCCGTATGTATTCATGTGAATCAGAATTATATCAGCATGAATATTTTCTGCCATTTCAAAGGCTTTTTGGGTTTTGCGCCATAGGGCAGGAGCCACTTCTTCTTTCATGTCAAATTTAAGGATAACTGTGGTATCCTTTGAACCGGCAAAAACGCATGATATTATGCTTGTTAGAAGTAAAATGATGAAAAGGTGTTTTTTCATAGGGTACATTTTTAATGATCTTAAATATTTGACCCCTTAATTTCGGGGATTTCATTCATAGCCAGCGTAGCTCCAACTGTCGATACAATTGCAGTAAAGCCAGCCAGCATTATGCCGCAAAACGGAATAAACAAAGTTAAGGAGAATAGCAAACCATTTGCAATAGCCATGCCTCTGTATTTTCGCATTAAATTTATGCTTTCACGCACTTTTAACCGGCGACGTTCGCTGGTATAATCCATGTATGAAAAACCATAAAAATAGGCCGATACAAAAAAGAGAAATACTGCAGCTACAGGCCCTGATACAATGTTTATTACCGGTAGCAAGGTAGCAATTAATACTAAAATAGTAATTCCGGTTTGGTAAACCATGTTTCGCAGGGCAATTCTGATTCCACGCCAAATATCTTCAAAAAACTGACCCATTGAAAAAGGGAAATCAGTCTGGTTTAAAATTTGATCTGTCCGTTCACTTATCCATGCAAATAATGGCGATAATATTATCAGAATTATGTAGCCGCTGAAATAAACAAAAACAAAAAAGAAAAGTACCTGCATCAGGAATTTTACCAGCCACTCTAAAATGCCGGGTAGCATTTCCATAAACCTGGAATTGCCGGCGTGAGTAAACCATTGATCAATAGAGTGATTGGAGAGGTTCGCTAAAAAATCCATCAGCATAAAGCCGCCGAAGTACATTATAATATTGATAATCAGAGGAATTAGAAAGGTCCACCATAACCGGTTGTTAAATATAAAGGGTATTGCTTTAAAAAAACTTTTAAAACCCGTTGAAAATCCGTTAAATGCTTTCACAATAATGGTATTTATTTATATGATTCGGAATTAAAGTTAATTAATGTTATCCATTTATCAATCATTAAATAGGTATCGAATATAATCCTTATTTTTGCCGCTAAAATAGAAATAATACCATGAAGGTTTCGGGTTTTTCATTTATCAGAAATGCTATAAAGTACGATTATCCTGTTGTTGAGGCTATTAAATCGGTTTTACCGCTTTGCGATGAGTTTGTTGTGGCTGTGGGTAATAGCGACGACGATACGTTAAACCTCATTAAAAATATTGATAGTCGTATCAAAATTGTTGAATCTATCTGGGACGACAGTTTACGTGAAGGCGGAAGAGTGTTGGCGCTTGAAACCGATAAAGCCTTTAAAGCTGTTAGCAATGATTCCGATTGGTGCTTTTATATCCAGGGTGATGAAGTTATTCACGAAGACTACCTGCCCAAAGTATCAGAAGCAATGACCAAGTGGAAAGATAATCCTGCAGTAGATGGATTACTTTTCAAGTACAAGCATTTTTACGGGTCGTACGATTATGTAGGAACTTCACTTAATTGGTATCCACACGAAATAAGGGTAATCAAAAATAACAGTGAAATATATTCCTATCGCGATGCACAAGGCTTCAGAAAGGGGTATAACCAGAAATTAAATGTAAAACCTGTCGAGGCTTTTATTTACCATTATGGCTGGGTGAAAGATCCACGGGCCATGCAATTAAAGCAGGAGAATTTTCATAAACTCTGGCACAACGATGAGTGGGTCGATCAAAATGTTATTAAAGCCTCGGAATTTGATTATTCGGTGATTGATGCCCTTGAAAAGTTTACCGGCTCACATCCCAAAGTTATGTATGAACGCATTGCAAGGCTTAACTGGAAATTTGATCACGATATATCCATGAACCATACTAAGTTTAAAGACAGGATAAAAAAAATGATAACCAAAATGTTTGGCATTCATATTGGCTATAAGAATTACAGGATTATTTGAATTTACACAGTGTCATGTCTCATAAGAAAGATTTTTCCGTATTTTCCCCTTTGCGCCGCGGCGGATTTCCCAAGGGGAAAATAAGTATAATTAAATCTTGTTTGTCTTGTACAAATTTCAATTTTCATTCAGGATTGATGATCAGAGAGGGGAAATGACAATAATATTTAAAATGGTATAGTTCTAAATTTAAAATTTTGTTAAAACAGGTCAGTAAATAATTTTTAATTTTGCAGCGAAAACAATATAAATTATAAAATGAAATTAGAAGATTTAACAGCAGTTTCACCTATTGATGGAAGGTATCGTTCAAAAATTGAAGAACTTGATAATTACTTTTCAGAGTATGCTTTAATAAAATATCGTGTATTGGTTGAAATTGAATATTTTATTGCATTGTGTGAAATTCCGTTAAAACCACTTGACAGTTTAGACAAAAAGCTTTATAAAGATTTGCGCGAAATATACGGGAGCTTTACACTTGCTGATGCAGTTCGAATTAAAGAGATTGAAAATATTACCAATCACGATGTAAAAGCGGTTGAATATTTTATAAAAGAGAAGTTTGATGTTTTAAAACTCGAAAAATTTAAAGAGTTTATCCATTTTGGGCTAACCTCGCAGGATATCAATAATACGGCAATTCCTTACTCATTGCGCGATGCCATTCAGCAGGTATTTTACCCTTTGCTGGAGGATGTAATCGAGTTATTATCAGGGTTTGCCGATCAGTGGCGCGATATTACTTTGCTGGCCCGTACTCACGGACAACCGGCTTCGCCTACCCGTTTGGGTAAGGAAATTATGGTGTTTGTGGAGCGGCTGGAAAAACAGTTGAATTTATTGAAGGCAATTCCCTGTTCAGCTAAATTTGGCGGAGCCACCGGTAATTTTAATGCACACCAGGTAGCTTTTCCTGATGTTGACTGGGTAGAGTTTTCAAATAATTTTGTGGGAAATGTTTTGAATTTAGAACGGCTTCAAACTACTACCCAGATTTCGCATTACGACGATATGGCTGCTATTTTTGATAACCTGCGCCGCATCAATACCATTATCATTGATCTCGACCGGGATATGTGGACTTACATTTCCATGGATTATTTTAAACAAAAAATTAAAAAAGGTGAAGTTGGATCGTCAGCTATGCCACATAAAGTGAATCCTATCGATTTTGAAAATTCCGAAGGTAACCTGGGTATTGCCAATGCTATTTACGACCATTTATCAAACAAACTTCCGGTTTCGAGATTACAGCGCGACCTTACAGACTCGACGGTGATCAGGAATATTGGTGTTCCCATGGCTCATAGTTTAATAGCCTTCAAATCATTAAAAAAGGGACTAGGTAAGCTTTTACTGAACGAAGACAAAATTAAAGCCGACCTGAATGCAAGTTGGGCCGTGGTAGCCGAAGCCATTCAAACAATTTTAAGGCGCGAGCAATATCCAAATCCTTATGAGGCATTAAAAGAATTAACCCGAACAAACGTTCATATAAATAAAGAATCAATTCATGAGTTTATCCAGGGACTTAATGTTTCGGATGATATAAAAAATGAGTTGATGAAAATTACCCCGTTTAATTATACCGGTATTTATTAAAACTTTGCATTTTGAAAGGAATATCCAGAATTCTTGATTACGTATTCCCCACTTACAGAAGGAATGCTATTTTGTATTTGTTATTCAATATCCTGTCTACTTTTTTCAGCCTGTTTTCGCTGGTTATGATAAAACCGTTACTGGAAGTATTATTTTCGAGGCAACAGGTTTTTGAAGCACCGGGTGCATTTGCTTTTAATATTGCCACTGCCACAAAATACTTTTACTACTATTTAAACCAGGTACTGATCCACAGTGGACCACTTAAGGGATTGGTATTTGTCATGATTTTTATCGTGACAACCACTTTTTTAAAGTCTATGTTTTTATACCTGGCTAAATTCGTAATGGTTCCGGTTGCAGCAGGCGTAGTAAGGGATATCAGAAACAATATGTACAAAAAGGCTATTAAGCTGCCTATGGGTTATTACTCTGAGGAACGGAAAGGCGACATCATGTCGCGAATGACCAATGATGTATCTGAGGTGGAAGTTTCTGTGGTCAGGTCAATTGAGGCTTTGCTTAAGGAGCCGATAACTATTATTGTATTATTGATCGGGTTAATTTATATGAGCCCTAAACTTACCCTTTTTATATTTATTATGTTCCCGATTGCGGGTGGTATAATTGGAAAAGTAGGAAGTACGTTACGCAAAAGTTCCAACGTGGCCCAGTCATTTCTGGGTGATTTAATTACACGTATTGAGGAAACTCTGGGCGGCTTAAGAATTATAAAAGCCTTTAATGCACAATCGAAATCGGAGAAACGATTCCAGAAAATTAACCAGGATTATACCAATGTAGTTGTTAAAATGGGACGACGCCGTGAGCTGGCAGTTCCACTAAGTGAGTTTTTGGGAATTCTGACAGTTGCTGTAGTGCTGTGGTTTGGCGGACGAATGGTTCTAAGTAATTCGGGTCAGATTTCCTCTGAAAGTTTAATTACTTATCTGATCCTTTTTTCACAAATTATTAATCCTGCCAAAGCATTTGTTACTGCACTGTATAGTGTGCAAAAAGGTTTGGCAGCCGCCGATCGTATAAATGTAGTGATTGATGCCGAAATTGCCATTCAAAACCGTCCGGATGCAATAAGTGTAGATGGATTTAAAGATGTAATTAAATACAATAAGGTCTTTTTTAAATACAAAACTGATTTTGTGATCAACGGCATCAACCTGACCATAAAAAGAGGACAAACCATTGCATTGGTGGGCCAGTCGGGTTCAGGCAAAACCACCATGGTTGATTTATTGCCCCGGTTTTACGATATTAATGAAGGCTCAATTACCATTGATGGAAATGATATCCGGGATATCCGGATTGATGAGTTACGTAAACTGATGGGTATTGTAAACCAGGAAAGTATTTTATTTAACGATACCATTTTTAATAACATTGCTTTTGGGGTGGAACATGCTACCAAAGAACAGGTTGTTGAAGCCGCTAAAATAGCCAATGCACATAATTTTATTATGGAAACACCCAACGGTTATGATACTAATATTGGCGACAGGGGTGGAAATCTTTCAGGCGGTCAGCGCCAACGATTAAGCATTGCACGTGCAGTATTGGCTAATCCCGCCATTATGATTTTTGATGAAGCCACCTCGGCACTTGATACAGAATCGGAAAAGCTCGTACAGGAATCATTAAACCGTTTAATGGAAAACAGAACTTCATTGGTAATTGCACACCGATTATCAACCGTAATACATGCCGATCTTATATGCGTTTTGCATGAAGGCAAAATTGTTGAAATGGGCAATCATAAAGAGTTGATAGCGCTTAATGGCTATTATAAAAAGCTTAATGATGCCCAAATATTTGCTTAAATATCCGATACATGAATAAAATAAAGCAGTTTTATACTGATCATCCTTTAAAAAGTATTCTCATACTTGCTTTTCTGGTAAGGTTTATAGCAGTAGTTTTTTCTCAGGGTTACGGTTTTCACGACGATCATTTTCTGGTTATCGAAGCCGCTGAATCGTGGGTTGAAGGTAATACCTGGAATAACTGGATGCCCTGGGTTCAAAAGCAGATTGATCCTGCGGTAAAAGCAGTACCTCAGGGACATAGCCTGGTGTATCCCGGAATACATTACTTATTTTTTACTGTAATGGAGTTTTTTGGTTTGCATAATCCGAAGGCCAAAATGTTTTTAATCAGGTTAATTCATGCATTGTTTTCACTTTTAGTAGTTTTTTATGGATATAAGATTACCCGTCATTACACAGGCGAACGAATTGCCAAACAGGTTGGGTTAATTTTGGCATTGCTCTGGGTAATGCCATTTATTAGCGTGCATAACCTGGTTGAGGTAGTATGTATTCCATTTTTATTGTGGGGTTTATGGCTCCTGATAAAGTATGAAGATGATAAACCCGATTTCAAAAAATATTTTTGGACAGGAGTGGTAATGGCACTGGCTATTTCTATCCGATTTCAAACTGTGATAGTAATAGGCGGAGCAGGTCTGGTTTTATTGTTTCAAAAACGTTGGAAAGCTACTTTGGCATTTGGACTGGGGGCTTTGGTAAGTTTTGTGGTACTTCAGTCGCCTATTGACTATGCAATTTGGGGCAAACCATTTGCCGAGTTTGCGGAGTATGTACGTTATAACCTGGAGGCCAAAAATGGTTATGGATATAATGTGTGGTATATGTATACAACCGTTTTGGGAGGTTTGGTAATTCCTCCGCTTGGATTGTTTTTATTTTTTGGCTGGTTTGCCGTACTGCGTAAATATCCCCTATTATTCTGGCCCTCGTTTTTGTTCTTTGCCTTTCACAATTATTTTCCAAATAAACAGGAACGCTTTATATTACCCATTTTACCATTGTTTATTGTCGCCGGAGTAATTGGCTGGTGGACTTTTATGGATAAATCGAAATTCTGGAATACGCACAAAAAATTATTTAAAGGCGGAATGGTTTTTTTCTGGGTACTTAATTTTATTGCCCTGCCGGTTTTTTCTACAACCTATTCAAAGCGGTCGCGATGCGAAACCATGGTATACCTGGGTAAACTAAAAGATGCAAAAACCATTATTGTGGAAGAATCAGTCCGAACCGGAACTACTATGTTCCCTATGTTTTATGCTGGTAAGGATATGCAGTTATATCAACTTGATACCTATAACATAAGTGATTCAGTTAATTTTAAAAAGCCGCGTGCATTGGAACGTTATTCGGAAAATATAATTACACCAGGTGAAATTGCTCATAACAATTGGCCTAAACCTGATTATATTGCCTTTGTAAATGATAGAAATCTCGAAGTGAGGGTTAATAAGATGAAATTTTACTATCCTGAATTAGAACTTGTTAGGGTAATTAATCCGAGTTATATCGATTTGCTGATGAAAAAATTAACACCGTCAAATAACAATCAACTGGTATATATATATAAATTGAACAAAATCGTTAAATAGCCGTTAAAATTTATAATTTGTATATTATGTTATAAATTTTCGAAAAAATACTTATTTTTAACCAACGTAATAAGACAATTAGCTTGGAATCAGAAAAAATTGAACAATGAGTGCTGACATTAATTTTATAAAATCTGTATTATCATTGCATGATGAAATGGCCAGTAATGGTTTTTCATTAGTATATGAAGGTGAATTCAGTCATGAGGTTATGAAAATGTTTACTTCAATGGCCGAACGTGATATGGATAAAACCAATGAAGAAAAATCAGTTAAACGAAAGGTGTTTCATGTTATGGTTGAGTGCCTGCAAAATATGACAAAACATTCAGACGATTATGATGAAGAAGATCAGGTAGGTAACGGACTTTTTATAGTCGGGAAAAAAGAAGGTGTATGGAATGTTATAACAGCAAATAAAATCCTGAATGACCGTATTGATGAATTAAAACTTTCTATTGATCATATCAATTCTCTTTCGAAAGATGAATTAAATGACTTGTATAAGAAACAAATTCGTGAAGGTTCACTATCCCAAAAGGGTGGAGCTGGATTAGGCCTGATTGATATTGCACGAAAAACAGGTCGAAAACTTGACTACCAGTTTTTACCTCTTGAAGACAAGAAAAATTACTTTTTTCTGTTAAAAGTTAAAATTACTTCCAAAACAATTTAAAAACATTAAACAGGCCGCTTTTTCAAGCGGCTTTTTTTTACATTTAATTATTATCTTAGTAGTCCTTTATCAGGAAAATTAATTAATTTATAAAATGGCTGTAGCAAGCCGGTAAATATTTCGTTTAAAGAAGAAACAGCCCTAACAATGGTTAAGTTTTTTTTAATATCTGCTATTCTTGTTCCCAGTAATATTATTGCTTTGTGTGTAATTGTTATACTGGGTGTACTGCTGTTTCTTACTTACTCACGGTGTAAAAAACACCTGGTAAAGTACCGCAGGGTGAATAATCTATACAGGGAAAAGGTTAACCGATTACGCGTCAATATCAATGAAGAAAGGCAAAATGTTGACCTGCACCGGGAGGAATTACTATCACAAGCTGAACATTTACAGGAACTGAATGAGGAGTTGGAACGGTTGTCGCTGGTGGCTAGCAGAACCGATACGGCAGTTGCCATAGCTGATCACAAAGGCAGATTTACTTACATAAATAAAGGGTTTATCGATCTTTTCGGTTATTCAATGTCTGAATTGACTCAAATGATAGGAGCTGATATTTATACTGCCAGTGTTAATCTGAATATACTCCCAATGTTTGAAAAAGGAGTTGAATTAAGGCACTCGCTGCATTATACAGCGATGGTTAAAACCAAACTGAATGAGCAAAAATGGGTAAAAACCACCCTTAACCAAATTTCTGATGACAAAGGTAAACCTAGTCAATTTATAATGTTGGTAACTGATGTGACTGAACTTCAGATTATTAACGATAAACTAAAAAAATTATCATTGGTTGCCAGTAAAACGCATAATTCAGTGATCATTTTTGATGTAAATGGCGAAATGGATTGGGTAAACGACGGTTTTAATAATATGTACGGATATACCAGGTCGGAATTTATTAATGAAATTGGTTCAAATATTGTCAATTTTTGCAGGCACGATGGCAAAGAAGATGAAATTAATGAACTTATTAAAACCAAAAAGGCCTCAAGTTATGTTTGTGAATTTATTGACAGGTTTGAAGTACATAAATGGAAACAAACCAATTTAACTCCTATTTTTGGGGACAAAGGCGAGTTTCAGAATTATATAGTTGTAGAATCTGATATTTCAAGGATTAAAGAAGCCGAAAGAAAAATACAGGAAGAAAAAGATAAGGCCGACCGGTTATTATTGAACATTTTACCCGAAGAAACAGCCGAGGAATTAAAGACTAAAGGAAAAGCAACTCCAAGGCTATACAGAAATGTTTCGGTCCTTTTTGCCGATATTCAGGATTTTACCAAGCTGGCTGAAAATCTTACCCCTGATGAACTGGTACATGATCTTCAAACCTACTTTTCAAGGTTCGATGATGCGGTTAGTAAATATTATGTCGAGAAAATTAAAACTATGGGAGATGCCTTTCTTTGCGTCGGAGGAATTCCCATGCGTAATAAAAGTCACCCATTTGATACTGTACTGGCAGGTTTAGAATTACAACGAATTATTAAACAGGTAGCCATTGAAAGAGAAGAAACCGGCCGGACTCCTTTGCATTTGCGTGTTGGAATCCATTCAGGAGCCGTTGTTGCCGGAGTGGTTGGAAAACAAAAAATGACTTACGATATATGGGGCGATACAGTTAATATTGCCAAACGCCTTGAAACTGCTTGTGTACCGGGTATGGTAAATGTTTCAGCTTCCACCTATGAGGTTATAAAAGACTATTTTGAATGCGAACACCGCGGGAAAATTTTAGCCAAGCACAAAGGGCATATTGATATGTATTTTGTACACAGGATTAAACCAGAGTTTTCTCAAAATTCAGATGGAATTACACCAAATAGTTACTTTAAGGAAATGATGGCGCAATTATAGCAAGAACCTATTTTGTGCCCGCATGAGTTCAATTCAGGAAACGGGTTATTGTACTTATCTTCCAAAATATTTTTCCAACAATAATTTAGCAGCTCTGAAGGAACTGATTTTATCTTGTAACACATCTTTTTCAAGGTCTTTTAATAAACTTATAATGTGTTTATCCTGGTAAAAATTTTCGTGTAGCCGGTTATTAATAGTTTCGTACATCCAGTAACGCGCCTGGTCTTTTCTTCGTGCCTCAAAGTACCGGTTGTGCTTTGTAAATCGACTGTATTCTGAAACCATATCCCATACTTCACTTATGCCGGCTTTATTTACTGAAGAACAAGTTAATACTTTTGGGGCCCAGCCCGATGGGGACGGCGGAAACAGGTGTAAAGCATTTCGGAATTCATTAGCTGCCATTTCAGCCTTTTTTATATTATTTCCATCGGCTTTATTAATGACGATGCCATCGGCCATTTCCATAATTCCCCGTTTAATTCCTTGTAATTCATCGCCGGCACCGGCAATTTGAACCAGCAGAAAAAAATCAACCATTGAATGTACCGCTGTTTCTGATTGACCCACACCGACGGTTTCAATAAAAATGGTATCAAAACCTGCAGCTTCACAAAGAATTACCGATTCGCGTGTTTTTCGGGCTACACCTCCCAATGAACCAGCCGATGGACTGGGCCTGATAAAAGCCAGGGGATCGTTGCTTAAATCCTCCATTCGGGTCTTGTCGCCCAAAATACTTCCTTTGGAACGCTCTGAACTTGGATCGACTGCCAGTACAGCCAGCTTATGGTTGTGTTGAGTAATATATTTTCCGAGGGCTTCAATAAATGTACTTTTGCCGGCTCCGGGTACTCCTGAAATACCAATACGTATGGAGTTCCCCGTATAAGGTAACAATTTTTCAATAATTTGCTGGGCAGTATTTTGATGCTCGGGCAAAGCGCTTTCAATTAGCGTAATAGACCTACTCAAAACAGTGCGGTCACCTTCCAGAATTTTTTCTACATATTCGTCAATTGTAAGTTTTTTCCGTTTAATATTAATAAAGCGGTTTGCTGCATTGTGATCAACCGACGGGGGCTGTTCAATACCTCTATTTACTTTTAAGGCGCTGTCTTTCGATTTATTGGAATTCATCAGAAATTGTTATTACACAAAAGTAAAAACTTAACCACAAACATTGCTTATGCCTGCCTGAATTTTATTGAAAGCTTGCAATTATTTGGCCTCAGAACGGTAATAAGCAATAAAAAATGCTGCCGGAAATCAATCGGGCAGCATTTTAAAATTGTTTATCTAATAATTTTATTCAGTATCAGCTCCAGCTGGTTGTGCTTCACCTGATTTGTTTTGTGGTAAGTTAACTAAACCTGTTATGCGTAATATGGTTTCCGACTCTGTTGGATCATTTGTAATAACCGTAATTGATTTATTTTGTCTGTTGCTTTTACCGGCTGAATTAAAACGAATTTTAAGTTGGGCCGATTCACCTGGTTTAACAACTTCTTTTGAAGGATTAACTACAGTACAACCGCATGATGTTTTGGTTTTACGGATAATTAAATCGGATTTTCCGGTATTTTTAAAGTCAAAAACATGTTCTACTGTTTCACCCTGCTCAATAGTACCGAAATTAAAGGTTTTATCGGGGAAATCAATATGAGGTGCATTTGCTCTTTGTTCATCGGTCAGTTTTGAAAAATCTTCTTCAATGCTGGCGCTTATGGAAAGACTATTCCTGTTTTGATTTGTATTTCCGTTTACAGCTACGGTAACGCGATCCATTACAAATCCAAAATCATTCTTTTTTGCTGCATCATATTTTACGTTAATTACACCTTTCATTTGTGGTTTAAGTACCTCCGGAACTGCTTTAATCTGAATATGCGAAGGAACATTTCTGAATGACAGGCTTATGTCGTGGTCGGTGGTATTAATAACTTCCACTTCACCTTCTTTAACCTCATTTGAGTTAACCTTCATTAAAGCCAAATGATTGGTTTTTAACCTTAAATCGCCCATTGTTCGTGGATAATCGTCTTCAACTGTCCTTGGTTTTGGGGTAACATTAACTGTAAATCTTAAAGTTGAAGTTGGAGGATTTCCATTGGTAGTAACTGTTATCGATTTTGATTGATTACCTACTCTGTGGTTAGGATCGAATGAGGCAAGTACATAACCTTTAGCACCCGGTGCTATTGGTTCTTTGGTATAATCGGATGTGGTACAACCACACGATGGTCTAACATTAGTAATAACCAAAGCCTCGTTGCCTGTATTTGTAAATTCGAATTTATGCGAAACTTTACCACCAGCTTCGGGAACACTTCCGAAGTTATAAGTTGGTTCAGTCCATGAAATATTCGGACCAACCTGCTGTGCTTTTAATGCAGTTAATCCTGCTGCTAAGAATGCAAGAAATAATAAACCTTTTTTCATTTTAATTGAATTTTAAAATTGAATCACAAATATAGGAAATATATGCCCTACAATTATATTTGGCCGGGCATTCTTCTGTTAATATAATGTTAAAGTTATACACTTTTACATAGGGTAGTTATAAAATTTTATTTTTTAGTTTTTCAAAACTTGAAGCTGTTACATTTTGGAAAACCCGTAAATCAAACTCGGGAATTATAGCCATAATGTGATCAAAAATATCGGCCTGTATAGCTTCATAATTAGCCCATCTCTGGTCTTTGCTGAATACGTAAATTTCAATTGGGATACCTTTTTCAGTAGGTTGTAACTGGCGGACCAAAAAAGTCATCTCCTGGTGAATATTTGGATTGTTCTTTAAATATTCTTCAATATATTTCCTGAATGTACCTATGTTTGTCATCCGACGACCGTTTACCAGTACTGAGTTATCAATATTGTTTTTTAGGTTATAACCTTCTAATTCATTGTTTTTATTTTCAATATAATCTTTAAGAAGGGCTATTTTTTTAAATTTCTCAATCATTTCAGGCGAGCAAAACTTCACACTGGTCATGTCGATATTTATCGATCTTTTAATCCTCCGGCCACCTGATTCTTCCATTCCTCTCCAGTTCGAGAACGATTCAGTAACCAAAGCGTAGGTTGGAATGGTTGAAATGGTTTTGTCCCAATTCTGAACTTTTACCGTATTCAGGGTAATTTCCAGTACGGTTCCGTCTGCTTTGCGGCTTGGCATCTCAATCCAATCTCCGATTTTAACCATGTGATTTGCGGACAGTTGAACGCTGGCCACGAAACCTAAAATAGTATCCTTGAATATTAACATTAATACTGCGGCCATGGCACCCAGGCCGGCGAGTAATTTTGCCGGTGAACTGCCGGTTACCAAAGAAATTATAACAATACCCGAAACAAAGAATATAAAGATATTTATTAGTTGAATATATCCCTTTATGGGCTTTGTTTTAGATAGCTCAGTGTGTAAATAAATTTCATGCAACGCTTTTAAAAATGAATTTATTACAATGGTACCTATAACTGTTATATAAACATATACAGCCGTTTGTATAAGTTTAACAACCAAAGGTAAATCGGTTAATGCAATGGGGGCACTCCAATGTATTACCAGGGCAGGAGCAAAATGTGCCAGACGGTTAAATACTTTTCGCTTCAAAATTATATCATCCCATTTGTTTTTGCTGCGTTTTACAAATTCGGTTATGAATCTGATAATTATTTGTTTGGTTATTAAATCAGCAGCTATTGAAAGAATCAATATAATCAGGATAATAACCAGGGATTTTATTAAAACCGCCATGTTTTGGGACAAACCCAGGGAAAGTAACCACTTCTGTAAAATCTCTAAATTTTCATTCATAGGAAAAATTCATTTTTTACAAAAATATAACATTGAGGCAGGCTATAAAAACTATTTTATTGTAATTGTCGATTTTGTAAACTATATTATTGTACCACATAATTTGAATAAGTAACTTTAATTTTCAATTAAAAACAGAATGCTGCTTAGAAAATATTTAATTTTTATCGGACTTTTTATAACTCAATTGGCCTGGTCGCAAACCGACAGTATCCGACTGGTGAAGTATTCGCCGGGCTTTCGCTTTAAAGATGGTTTGTATCTGAGTCACGAGCAATTGCTTGACAATAAACCCATTCCTTTAAAACGGATTGTTTCGAAATATAATAAATCGGGCTTCGATTTTTTTGACAAGCTCCTGCTGGAAGATAAAATAAGATATTACGATGAATACGGTATGGAGAAAGAGGTAAAAGTTGACGATTTATGGGGTTTTTGCCGGCGTGGTTCCATTTATATAAACTGGGGTGACGATTTTAACCGTATTCCTGTAGTTGGAAGTGTTTGTCATTTTATTGCCACTGTCACGGTGTCCGACGATCGTTATAATGTGCCTGCCTACGGTTATGGCTACTACAATGTGCCCTCAAATTCCACCAGAACAGAAATATTTCAGTTTATTATGGATTTTAAAACCGGAAAAGTTCTGGAGTACACCTATGAGAATGTTCTGATAATACTTATGACTGATCCTGAATTGTACGATGAATTTAATGCCCTGAGCAATAAAAAGAAAAAGCAGTTAAAGTTTCTTTACATCAGAAAGTTTAATGAAAAACACCCTTTATATATACCGATTAACTAATGTTTTTAAACCGGAATATTTTAAATTTGTAATACTTTAAATTATTTTTTGAAACTAAAATCTAAAACATGAAAAGAGTAGCCTTCGCTTTATCATTATTGACGATTGCAATACTAAGTAAAGCACAAACCACCGTGGGTACGCCCGAGCAGATTGCGCAATTTCTTAAGACCACTACTTATGTGGTATTAGAGAACAATCCGATGCTTCAATATAATATATTAATAAAAGAAACCGTTGAAAAACACTGGGATTTGACCAAATTTGAATTTGTAACTTTTTCAACTGATGAATTCGACGAAGCACGAAAGGATCCAAACAAATCATTCCTGATTGTGAATAAAAAGTTTTTTGAAAAGGATAAAACCAAAGCTAAATACAATTACCTGTGCGTTCTGTTAGGAGGCAACTATGAATTTGTAAACCAGATGCCTGATATAGCCAATATACCCATTTCATACGATGGTATGGATGAAGAAACTTATGCCTATAAATTAGGTATGATGGTTGAGTTTTTGCAAAATCATATTAAACTTTGTCAGGCTCATCCTGAGTTGAATTCAAAGAATATTCTTAAATACTATTACAAGAATATGACCGGTGATATCAGGGATAAAACCTTATATGTGACGAAAGGTGATTTGGCTAAAAATTTTGGAATGAATGAGATTAAAGCCGTTTACCCGTACCCGGTAAAACTGGTTACCCGCGATGAGGTTAAGGCTGCTATCGATAATCATGATGAAAATGTGGTATTTGTGCATAAAGTTGGACCGGAAGGTACCAAGCGAACAGCCCGATGTTTCAATACTATTGTGGGTGCCGGCGATGCCCAATTGTATTATTTTAGCTGGCATATGATAAGCGATAAAGCGCCTGAAGGCTTATTGAAAAAAGACTGGAAAAAACTGGCTAAGGCTAAAAAAGCTGATTAAGGTTATAATAAAAAAGCCCTTCCGAAAATCCGGAAGGGCTTTTTATAGTTGCGAGTATTCTATTTATTTCCTAAAAGGAAATTATCAATCATTCCTTTAAACATCGATTTAGTTTCTTCTTTTGACCGGCCTATGCCTGATCCCATTTGCGGTTTGCCTTCTTTCGGGCAATATAAAAAAGCCGGTATACTTTCAATTCCAAAAGCGGCTGATAGTTCTCTTTCTTCCTCAGTATTTACTTTATACACGTAAATTTTGCCATTATATTCCTTGGCAAGTTCTTCCAGAATGGGTCCGGCTATTTGACACGGACGGCACCAGTCTGCATAAAAATCAATAATGCAGGGTTTGTCCCCTTTATAAACCCATTTGTCTGAATACGTTTCATAATCCCAAACTTTTTCAAGGAAATCGTTTTTAGTGATATGGACTACATTTGTGGCCGTTGCATTTGCCGGAGTCGCAGTATTCTCTACTTTAGCTTGTTTTTCAGTAGTTTTGTTCGATTTGTTATTTTCAGCATTTCCGTTAGCACAACTTTGTCCAACGAATGATAAAGTGACGATCGCGAATAAAAATGGAATAATTTTCATAGTTTTTAGTTTAAATAATACTGTAATGTTGCAAGTAGCTGCGATGCTGGTACTACCCCTGAGTTTTGCCATTTAATTTCACCTTTACGGAATAAAATCATGGTGGGTATGCTACGGATCTGGTATTTGTGCGAAATTGTCAGATTTTTTTCTGTATCAATTTTAATAATACGGATTTTGTCACCCAGGGTATCTTTTACCTGTCGTAAAATAGGCGGAACCATTTTGCACGGAGCACACCAATCGGCGTAAAAATCAACCAGCACAGGAACATCACTATTTATAATCTCAGCAAAACTATTCATAACAAAATTTTGGATGCAAAACTACAAATTAAATACCAAAAAATTAACATATGTAAATAAATAAATATGTGAAATAAAAATTGAATCAGATTATTTTATATTGGCTTTAATCTGGTTATTAGTTACTTGCAAAATAAAATGTATTTTCCCCTGGGGGAAATGCCAAAAACCTGTCCTGAACTTGTTTCGGGAGGCAAAGGGGGACAAGTAAGAAATAAAAAAATAACTTCGAATTCTTTGCTAATATTTTAATAACTGATGCTAATTATTTTTCCATCGCAGAAATCAAAGAATTTTTCTTTGGTGGCCATCTGTACACTATCCATCAGGTCTTCTGCGGTTTTGTCAGCTGCTTTGAGGCATTCAGGGCAAACTATTATATGAACACCCTTTTCTTTTAATTCATTTAACAGGGTTAATGACGATGGGAATCCCTTAAAAGTAATATCGGGGGCATCTTTAAGTAAGGTATAAATACCTTTAATATCGGCATAAACCAGCACTTCATTATCGTCGCTCATCATTTTGGCCATACTTAATGCCATGAGAACCCGTTGCGGATTTTCCGGGCCACTGGTGAGATGAATAAAAATACCATCCCTGGGTTTTAAAGCTTTTTTCT
Organism: Bacteroidales bacterium; assembly: GCA_046704385.1. GTDB lineage: Bacteria > Bacteroidota > Bacteroidia > Bacteroidales > SZUA-534 > GH45. Next base: position 186,630 of record JBJKSB010000013.1, read on the forward strand.
GGCCTTGCATAGCTTCAACCACCTCTGTGGTTTTTGACAATTTGATTCCCGAGGTTTTATTCCTACATCCGGAAAAAGAAATAGCCAACAACACAGTTATAAAAACAGACAATTTAATTTTCATAGTTTTTATTTTTGGTTACGCCAGATAACCGTGAAGATACAAAAATTATATTTTCCTGCAACTTATTGTGTATGTGTTTTTTAATTTTGGTAAAAAGCCACCGTTTTTAGCCGTTGAACAACTAAATTTTGATTATAAAAAACAAAAAAGCGCAGAACTTGATAGTCCTGCGCTTACAAACTACTACTACGCCAACTATTTATTACCAGTCGGTTCCTTTTTAGAGCTTCCTGCTCTTTTTAATATTTCTAATGCTGCATATTTGGCAGCAGCAATGGTCTCGCGATTTACCTTCTCAATGATACTGCCCCGGGTTAAATCTTCAGCTAAAATATAACCGTTCATTAGCAATAACTGAATGATCATATTATTGACAACCGTTTCCTGGGTATAACCACTGGCAATATAAAGCTTATCGGCTACTTCAGAGAATTCAATTGCAAATTCGGCAATATCCGGTAAATTCATCAATTGCAAATAAGTTTCACTGTAAGTGGATAGTTCAATATTCATATTCGGATTGATTAAAAGCGGACTAAACGGTTTGTTTTTGTCTTCGGCTTTAAACCCTTTTAATTTTGAAAGGTCCACCTCCTTTTTAGAATTATCGATGCGTACAAATTTAGCTTTACGCATTTGTTCCATTTGCCATAACCAGAAATTGTAACGATACACCTCCGAATTTCCTTTGTGTCCGTTAAAGATATGGGCATAACACTCGTGAATCTGCTTTTTAACCTTGTTTTTATTTTCGTTAATCTCGGGGCGCGAAATGCGAACTTCACGGATTAGCTTACGCATATCTTCAGCAGCCATCTGTGGACCCGTAATTTCTTTACCTTTCCGGCCAATATCCGTACTTAAAATACCTAACTGTATTTTCTTTCCTTCTCCGGTTTTCAATACTTCAATAAGGTGTTTTTTACCTTTATTCTCGCCAACCTCATCAATAAATGGCTGACCACCCGGAGTACTTGCCAGGGCATCAAATATCTGGTTAAACATACTACGGTCAATAGTTACCGGATGCTCTTCTTCTTCATTAACCCCAATGGCAATAAACCGGTTTTTGATGATATCAAAATTAACTTTCTTTATGGTTAAACTGATACCATTATGGGTGAAGCTTTTGTCAACAAAAATCTTGTTTACAGTTCCATCCAGATCAATTTTATCAATCATTTTATACGATGAGCACAAGTAAGTTTTTCCGGTAAATTCGTCTTTTTCCCAGTCAAGTACATCATCAATATAACTACCGTGTGCATCCAGAACATCAACAATGTTTTTATCGCCGGTATAGCGCAATAAGGTGCGCTGGAAGTGAGGATTGTCACCACTGGTGGCTTTTTCCTTGCGCTCGCCATGTGAATCACGGTAAAGTATGAAGTTTTCAGGATTTTCGTACCGGGTTATACCGGCTTCCTCACGTGCAAAGTTGCTGGCTGTAAGCATAATGTCGATTTTAAACGGCATCCTTACATCGCATAATCCGCTAATGGTCGACCGCGAGTTTAGGTCTTCCACATTGCTGTCAGCACTGCTTTCGAACAACGAATAATAATATTTAATGTATTCCGGATCGAAATCGGTTACGCGGCTAAAGTCACCCACCTCGGTACCAATCCCGTAAAGGTTACCTTCAGCATCAGGAAATACATGGAACATATCGCCGGCAATCATTTTCAACGAACGAACACCGGGCAGATTTTTCTTCATCCACTTCAGCATCATGGCAGCAAGCATTTCCGATTTACCCACGCCGCTGTCGCCATCTACCTGAACAACAAAAACAGCTCCGTCTTCTTCCTCAACGGCAAACATGGATCCGTGAACCGGAATACCGCCCATTTCTTTAACCTTCTCATTCATTACAGTCAGGCGGGGTTTTTTAATGTTTCCGTAATAGTCGCCTTTTTGTGTCAAAGGCGTTATTATGGTTTTGATATTTCCATTGGGTCCTTTAATATCAAAATAACCAACTCGCGGGAACGAGATTACTTTAGCCGGAGCTCCGTAAAAACAAATGGTATCGGGGACAAAGTTCTTCACATCATCAATGGAAGCATCCTGTAAATCGAGCAAACGATAATTATCGGCCATATATTTCATATAGCTTTTGTGATAAATAAACAGCTCGTTGAGCAGCCCGCCGTTAAATATCTTACAGCGGTAATCACCCATGTCCATGTTACCAACAAATTTTTGTAAACGGTTTACAAAAAATGATCCTAACGGCCGGGTGTCCAGAATTTTAATATACTCGTTTGATGCTTCATCGGAAACAGCCAGCGCTTTTTCTTTGGTGCCGCCACCCTGAGCATCTTCAACCCGGTCAATTTTATGGAAAGCATATTCCCGCTTTTTAGCATCGGTGGCAATGCGGGTATGGGTTTGAACGTTCTTTTCGGTACCTACCACGCCACATTCGTTCATCAAGCCGGCAATCCATTTTAATTTGCCGTTTTCGAATTTATCGAGCGGATGATTATTGATATCATAATTTTTGTGCAATGTAATTCCGTGTTGCACCATCTCATTAATGGCTGAATTTTGTTGCGCAAATTCTGCCTCCGTAAGGTGCATAATAGAATGGGTATACCTGTCGTAGTGCTCATTGTTTTTCGTCTGGTTCATCAGGTTGATCAGGAACAGGGTAAACAGCCTTACCTCGCTGTGAAGATCTTCGGCTTCAATGTTTTGTTTTCCCGATTCAACTACATCCAACCATATTTCTTTAATTTCGGCAGGCAACGATTTGTGTAGAAAATCACCCACAATAGCTTCCATTTCAAGGTCATCGATAGCAGAAAGCTTTTCACCAAACCTTTTTGCCAGTGAAACCACTTTGTTTTTGAAGAAATCCTTGCGGCTCAACAGATACAAACGGGTAATTTTCTCATTTGAATTTATATCCTGTGTCAGAACTTTTTCGTTGATAAACTTCTCAATGGTACCATAAAGCTTTTGTCCCAATCCTACATTTTCGGCTACAAATGCATCGTTGATGCTTGCAGCTGTTCTTTTCAGGAAATAAGCTGCATTAATATTCGATGTTTTTTTGCCAACTACCAGTTCGAATTTCCTGATTCCGACTTCAACCAATTCTGTCAATGCAGGTTCAACCGGATCGTTCTCAAAAGGCAGGTTAAAATGCAGCATCAATTCCCTGATGTGTTTGCGTAGCACCATGTTTACACCTTCGAGTCTGGCAATATCATCGGCATGTTTGCCGGAACTGTTTATCGCTAAAATCTTGGTTTTACTGGGTGAGAACAGAATGCGTTCCATCTCAAGCAAAATTTCAGACATAATGATATCTTCCTCTGGTCCGTCCAAAACGTAATCGGTAGGCTGGTACTCAAGTTTATTAGTGATGTACTTCAGCAACACCGATTTACCGTAACGCGCCAGCACGGTTCCAAAATCAAGGTTTTTGATCATTGGAATGCTTTTGAATATCTGTGGCAACAGGTTCTCATAAACCGAGGTAAAGGCCACACTACGGATAAAGCTGGTTAAATCGGTGCATTTACCCACTTCTTCAGAAAATTCCAGGACTGAATTTTTGGAATTACCGATAGTGTTGATGCTGATACCACTCATGGCCGGCGATGCGTGGTACAAAGTCCATACATTGTTGATGCGCAACGGATTGCTGAGTGTTTTATTCAGGTTTTTGATTACATGAAAATCGTCGAGCATCTGGCGGATAAATTGCCGGTCGGTTTTGGCGTAGAACAGCTCATCAAGAATTTCGTCGGAGCTAAGTTCCTGGTTCTCTTCCGCATTTTTGGCGTTATAAAATTTCACCCAGTAATTCAGTACAATTTCCAGGGCATTTTTAAATTCCTTACGGAAAATATCATAACCTTTCACAGTACCGTCGAGGTAATCACCCATTGAGAATCGGAGGAATCCGGTTTGGTAAGGTATTACAGCAATACCACGAACTTCGGCCAGTTTTTTTGTAAATTTCTCAAGGTCCTGATAGGAGAAGAAATTATTCAGCTGGATATTGAACAGGAATGAACCATCGGAGGCAATAATCTTGGCATATTGCCCGGCTTCACCAGCCAGCAATTCGGCGGCAGTTTCCTTGGCAATTTTCAAACGCAGTAAAGCTTCGTCCCTAAAGTTTTTGTTTACTCTGAAGGCATTAATTTCCTTTACCAGTTGTTTCTGATAATAGATAAAGAACGGTTCATCCTTGTACTTAAAATCGTCGGGTAATTGCAAAACATCCAGTTTATCGAGCGATACCAGTTCGTTTAATAAGAACATATGCAACGGACTGCCTTCGAAGGGTGAAAAGCGCAACAGTTCTTTGGTGCTTTTTGAATTTTGTTTGCGGTGATAGCTCTCAATTTCGGCCATTATATAGCGCTCAATGCGCATTTTAATCTTATTACGCGATGCATTTTTAGGGAGCCTTTCTTCCAGGTTATCCTTAATTGATTTGGCCAGTTGAGCTGTTTCCAGGATATTTACCAGCATAAACAACGAGTTGGTATTTCCTTTTTCAACACTGTTTTGTTTGCGGGCAAAATCAATTACATCTTTTTTAGCCGGGGTGGCAATTACCGATCCCAGACGGTCGCCGGTAGCTCCCAGGTTTTTGGTAGTCGAGATAGATGAAACAAGGTTTATTCTTGCATATTGCTGGTTCAGGTTATTCAATACATACCTTGAAATGGTGCGCCATTTAGGTTCCATTTCGTTAGTAATTTTTACCGAATCGTTGTAAGCCTCATCGAGGAACAGGGTAATTTTGCTGGTAGTAACAAAGCGCAGGAATCCTAATAACGACTGATTATTAAAGTCAGAATATCCTGATGGGTTGGCCGGGTCGTTAATAACAATGGTAAGGTTTTCGCAGAAACTGTCCCAAAGATTTCCCGACTCATCAAAAACGGTAAAAGTTTTTTTCATCCGTTCCAGGCGGGTGGTCAGGCGGTCGTAGTCGATATGGCCTTCCTCATCTATCCCTATTTCAAGGTCGAAAGGATTAATGTCGAACCGGTCGGTAGGGAACAGGTCCATATATTCCCACGAGGAGTATTTGTTAAACAGGATGTAAGGTTTTAACACCTTGTCTTCCTTGCCAAACAATACATCGCGGATAATCATCTGAACATCGTCTGAAATAGATGTTTTGCTCAGGTTCGATAAATTGCTGATAAATTCCTTGATAATATCCTGCTCTTTGGCGGTAAGTGCGTTGTATTTTTCAAAAACACCCAGATCGATCAGGAAATTATTGAAACGGCCTTTGTTGTCGGCTTCGTTTTCTGCTTTTACCAGGTATTGTTTGTATTTTTCCAAAAACAGGTTGATCCCAAAGTTTTTATGGAAATGGTTTTTCAGTGTACGCTGGTAAGTATCGGGAATAACATCCAGGATTACCCGGCAACGCTCAATAATAGCTTTGTCAACGGGTTTCAGCTTGCGTTGCAGCAGGTATTCGCCATAGGTTTTAATCTGGTTACGGCCACCTCCTTCAACAATAGTGGCAATCTGAACTTCGTCGTTCTCAGAATAAAAATATTTTTTTGAACGTTCCTCAAATTCCTGGATTAACCGTTTGTTTTGTTTTTTCAGGCTTTCGGCACTGGTACAATCGATAATCATGGCAATGTAATCGCGCAGTTTCTCCAGCGAATATTTGTCTTTTAATATCTGCCGCGAAAATTCGTCGAATTTAAACAGTACAATATTTTTATCAAGGTTATCGGTAACGCCAATCTGTTCTTTTTTAAGCTGTTCGAGTTCTACCTCGTATTCTTTAATCTGGTTTTGGATGAGCGATTTAAAATGCTCCAGGTTTTTTAAGCTGACCTTCTCAAGGATCAAACGCAGGTTCAGCTGGCTGTTTGCCAGGGCACCCAGTTTTTTTGTGTGTACCTTGTTCAGGGTTTGTATAATTTTATTATGTAGACAAAATACCAGGCTGGTATTGGTGCTTTTCGAAATTTCCGACGAATCGATAAAAATCATGCGGGTTAACAACTGGAACCAGCGTGGATTGTTGAACAGGTTTTTACGCATGTTGGTGATGCGGATGGCAAATATGGAAGTGGTATCTTCCTTTAATGCAGTGTACAACGATTCCTCATCTGTAAAGTCGATATCCTGAACAATGGCCGGGTTGAATAACTCCTCCTTGATCAGTTTAACGGCGGTGTCGGCGCTACCGCTTACCACGGTTTTCAGGAAACCATTCAATCCTTTAAAGTTGATGGTTTGTTCGGAACGGTTTAAAAAGTCGGCTTTTTCGTTGGCTGTTGTGTAATGCGAGCTTTGCACCACCATCTGGTCAAAAACATCGAGCAGGTAGTTCCACTGTGCCTCTTCAATCTCATCTTTAATACCGATTACTTCGCGGAATTTGCGTAATTCGGAAACCTGGTCACCCAACAATATAGTGTACCTGAAGTTCAGGTTGGTTTGGGTAACCGGGGGAGTGCCCACGGAATAATCGTGGCTGTTCAGTATATTTTTAGCCTGCTTTTGTTCGTCTTCATTAATAGCTTCGGTATCGATCAGGGATACCAGGCGCTGGCGGAATAAATTCTTTTTGCTCCGGTATTCAAATGCTTTGGATTCCTCGTGAGGGAAAAGCATTAATGACACATCGGTATAACCCGGTATGGCTTCCTTTAGTTCAAGTAACTGGCGATCGATTTCTTTTTGTTGCAGAACCGGATCGTCAGGTTCCTCGTAGCACAAGCGGGTAAATGACTTTAAATTATCGATAATGTGCCTGGGTAAAAAGTTTTCGGCACGCTGCCCCAGTGAAAGGTACAGATCGATAAAGTCGCGAACATCCTCGCGCAGATTCAGTTTTGGTTTCCCTACGATTCTCATAGTTATTTTATTTGTTATAATATTTATTCTATCCTCCCCAACTCCCGAAAGCTTTCGGGAGAACTGGTCCCTACTAAATATTTGGCAATATTTTTCTTGGTTTACTATAAAATACAGCAAAATTTTGTATGCTCTGTCCTGCTCTCCTAATTAATTTCGGAGATGAGAGGGATAAATTAAAATTTCAAAGATCCTATTCCAACAACTACTATTCAGCAGTTATTTTTGTTCCTTATATTCCGTGTAATTAACTAATTTTTTATCCACAGATATTCGACTTGTCCTTTATTCGGTTCAATACTACTAGTTTGTAAAAATAAGGATTAAATTGAAAAGAATTTTCCCAATTCGCTGGTAAATGTATATGAATAAAATCTACCCTCATCCGGGGATACAAAATTAATGGTTTTTATGATATATTTTATAAAATATGCAATCAAAAAGTATAAAAAACATAAAAATTGTTAACAATTGTTCAAAAATAGTTAAAAAATGAAAATAAAACACACAAAAAATATTCAATTATTAACAGGGAAGGGTGGGTTTTGTTTTTGGGAGGTGGGGGAAGGGGTGGTTTTGCGGGAAAGTGATTGGAGCAGGAGTGAAATCCTGAAGGGATTTAACCTGCCTGACGGCAAGGCAGGCTTGATTAGCCCTGCATTGCAATGCGGGGTAATGATCAATGTACGGCCCGATGGCCAAGAACTATAATTGCCTAAAAACTTGAAAAATCCAGGAATAAAGGTGCCAAGTACGATATTCATGAAATTAAGAAACAGAATGGCGCGTTTGTGTATAAGATAAATGATTAGGAAGATGGTAATTTTTGTTTGAGGATGGTGAAAAGGTGATGATTTCTTGAAAGTAGGGAATGTAAGTTTTATTGAACATGTCGTTGCTAAATGTTTGATGCAGGTATCTATTATTATTCCTTTATTAAATATTCGTAACGCTTTTTAGATAATTCTAAGTAAAAGAATTTTAATAGAATATAATTAGATTTCGTTCAATCCAATGGATTTTAGATAATTATATGTACAATCATAATATTCTGGGAGACGAGTGGTATCCATTTGGTCACCTTCAGGTACACAAATAACCATACCTTGTCTTGCTCTTGTTAATAATACTCTATATGCGTTTTTTTGATATTCTTGAATTATATAATTATTAATATTTACCCATGCTTTTCCTCTGAAATTTTTATGAATCCAACCTGTAGAATCATATCTAAAATCAGCATCCCAAACATGACAAACCCAATCTAGCTCCAAACCCTGAATCTGAAATTCTGTTGCAACATCTTCCAGATAATACGATGAACGGACATCTTCTCTACCATGTAAAAACCAATGCACTGGATTTGTCTCATATCTTACATCAATTGCTAAAGGCTTTAAACGTTGTGCTTTTGAAGAAGTTACTATTCCATATCTCTGACTACCTCTAGCCATTTTTTTTAGCCAATGTTTTGCTTTTTGAATGTCTCTCGTTAATACAATTGGATATTTTGCACTGAAATCGACATATAGTTTCTTCGCTATTTCGATATCAAAATCGAGTAATCTTTTTACAAATTCTGAGACCGATTCAGCACGAAATGAACGCAATGAAACGGATAAATGTAGTGCATCAAGTTTTGTAATATTGCTTTGATTTTCGAACAATGATAGAGCTTTACCAGCTGCATATTCTTTATCAGATAATTTTGATGAAATATAGACTTTCCAATCTTTGAATGATCTATTTATCGATTCAATCCATTCACTAATACCAGCTTCACCAGTATTAATTTCTTGTCCTCCACCAACTAAACAAAGAACTACTGCCCAATCATTATGTCTATCCATACATGAAATTAGAAACTCAGGTTCCGAGACGCTAAAATTTGGTCGGTTCTTTTTTCTACGCATAAAATCAACAGTTTGATTTAGGTTCCAAGCTCTTTGTGCTTCATCAAAAATTGCAACGTGTTCTGGCTGTGGGCGCTCATCTACTAAGCAAGCATCTCTAAAATGATGAACATTTTGGATGAATAATTTTACTTTGCTTCTTGCTTCACTTTTTGTGATTCTACCATTGAATTTATTTTCTGCTTCAACATGGTCAATAGCCAATGCCTCTTGTAATACTTTTACTAATGGCCCATTGCCACTTAAGTAAACACTTGATTCCCTTCTATCAGCATTTAAGTGTTTAGCTGCAATTTCTAATCCAATTAAAGTTTTACCGGCTCCAGGAACACCCGTTATAAAACAAACTGCTTTTTTATTTCTTTTTCTTGTAATTTCAATTATTTCAGAAACAGCATTTGTTGTCATTGTAAATGTCTCTTCATCTGATGTTTTTTCGGTTAAACCTTCAACCGTATTTCTACAATATAAATTACTAGCTTTTTCAATTATTGTTGGTGTTGGGTAATATCGCCCGGTTTCCCAATTTTCAATGTCTAAATATGTTTTGGATTTATTCCATTCAAGAATCTTTCTTATGACATTATATATATTATTTTTATTAGCTTTTATTGGTTTAGTAGTATTATCATTATGAATTGTTGTTTCAATCTCAAGATCAATACTTTTGGCCTCAGTAGCTACCAAAATAGGAACTACGAGAGGAAGGTCACTATTCTCATGAAAGTTTTTTAAATCAAGAACATAATCCCACGTTTGAATTAAATCCGAAGAATTATATTTTTTCTCACCTATTTTAAATTCAAGGATAAATACAGTATTCTCAATTAATAAAACACAGTCTACTCTTTTTCCCATCCGTGGAATGTCAAACTCAAATAAAACCCTTCCTGAATAATTATTTATGAAAGATTTTAAAATGATAATTTGTTCTTGCCATGCATGTATCTGTTCTATAATTCCACCACTATTTTCAACTAATTTGCCAATAATAGAATTATTATCTTCATTAAAAAAAATACTAATATTCTCAGAATAAAAAGCTCTTTTCATTTTATCAAGTGCTTCTTAAAATAAATATTTAAACATTAAATTTTGATAGGGAAAGAATTGAATCAAACGCTTCTACTCTTTTTTGATACCAATCCTTTGCGTTTAAAATTTCCAAAGTCGGTTTTCTTCCGGTCTTGCTAACCCAATTCATATATGAAATTCTTAACGCCGTATCTTCATTAAACAAATAAGGAAATTTAGTTTGTGATAAAACTACTTTTCCAACTTCATTTAACTCTGCAGTAAATGCTCCAATTTGTACGATCTTACTACAATTTTCTTTGATTTTGGTTTCTATAAATTCTAAATATTTATACTTCAAAGTACGATAAACTTCAAATTCTTTTTCCGTAATCATCTTATAACCATTTTATTTTAAAATCATTTGTAAGGGTTTCACAAATTAAAAAATTTTCTCAGACTAATTGTCAAAATAAATATTATTAAAATGGGCCTTTATTTATTTTGTCAAAACTATATCCGGTTTACCTGATAATTTTTTATCATGAAGTCTGTTTCTGAAACCCTTTGAAAATAAAAATTTACGAACCAGAATTTCGGGTTTGGTATCTTTACCCTTAATCTGGCTCATATTGTAACTTCTTGTCTTTTTATCATGAACATCTGCCATTTTACAAAAGTACAGATTTAACATTTCAAAATAATTCAGTGAGGGTAAGCAAAATTATACTCTTTAGTAATTTTGGTTCTGTGTTTTGATTTATCCAAAATCCTGTAAAGTTTAATCACTTTTCAGGGATATTAAGATAAAAATATTATGTAAGATTAGTTTTAATTTAGTCTGGTGAGGGGGAAGATTGGGGAATTATATTCATATATGATTATCCTCCCTTACCGATAGCCACCGGTACCTCGTTATTCATTAAGCCTGCATGGTCGGAATACAGCGAGGGGACTGGACACTGCTTAATTATGGGAGTAATTATGCTAATTGGAATTGGGACTCAGGTTAAGGATTAGCAGGGAACTGCTCCTCCCTTTCGTAAGTGAGGCTGGGAGGGATAGAAAACCAAAACCCAAATATTTCTTTGATCGACATCTTGAAGGTTAAAATCTATTTACTATCCCCCCTAACCCTCCTTATTCAAAAGGAGGAGACTGGACAGTACTTATTTTGAGAGGTCAGCAGGCTAACCGGGATTGGTACGGCAATTAATAATTAGCAGGGAACTGCTCCTCCCTTTCGTAAGTGAGGCTGGGAGGGATAAAAAAAAAAAGAAACCAAAATTATTTCCTCGATCGGCCACTATGAAGGTTAATACTAATTTACTATCCTCTCTTACCAATACCCCCTAAATACGCATGTCTTTTGCAGAAAATCAATGAGAATGTGTCATTATGAATGAAATGAAGCAATCTGTTTAATTCGGCAGATTGCCGCGCTATCGCTCGCAATGACGATAGACAGGCAGATTTTAGTAGTTATCGGTACCTTTAACATCCTGAACCTATTCCCAACCTGTTTTTAGGTCTCCCGAGGCAATGTTTAGGGGTCCGGAGGCAATATTTAGCTCTTCCGAAGCAATATTTAGGACTCTGGAGGCAATATTTAAGTGTCTGGAGGCAATATTTGGGCATCCTTTAGGGTCGGAGGTCACTGTTTTAGGGATTTATCCTTTTTTACAAATTTCACGTCCGGTGGAGTTAATTTCACCTGCTTTGTACCCGGTTTCTTTAACAGCGTACTTCATTTCCTGACCGACGAACCTAATTTCTTCTCAGTCTTACCTGCTTTCTTTATCATCGGACCTCGTTTCTTCACGGTTGTACCTCTTTTCTTTAACGGTGGAGTTAATTTCTTTATCATCGTATCTCATTTCTTCAACGTTGTACCTCTTTTCTAAAGCGACGGAGTTAATTTCTTTGTCGTTGTAATATCATCCTTAAAAAGTTTACCCTAAATAAATTTATAACCGGAATATTTCCAAAAATTTGTGATACCCGCTCCAAAACTTTTGAAAACTGGTTTGATTTTGTAGATATCGAAAAAAACAATACTCACTTTATCATATTTTCATAACCGTCATCTTTTCAATTTTTACTAAATTTATTGGATTCGTTGAAACCGGATTGAGCAAACTATTTTTTAAACCTTTAAAAACTGAAGCTATGTCTGACAAGGAACTGGATTTCTATCAACAACTCAGGGTTAAATTTACCGAATGGGCCAAAACCAAAGAAGGAAAAACCAATAAGTATGCGGAATGGCTTATGGCGGCACCCGATTTTTTTCATTTAATGTGTAAACTAACAATGGATAAAAGGGTTACCGCAGGCGATAAGGCAAAGCTGGCTATTGCCATTGTGTATTTTATTTCACCGCTCGATTTGCTGCCCGAGGCTTTGATCGGTCCTATTGGTTACCTCGATGACCTGGCTATGGCAGCCTGGGTATTGCATGCCATTGTTAATAATGGTTATCCCGAAGTGGTAAAAGAACATTGGGCCGGCGATGGCGATGTACTGGCAAAAATTTCGCAAATCATTGAAATGGCTGACGATATGATTGGTTCAAAACGGTGGAAGAAGATTATTAAGTTGTTTGAGTAGGGGGGGTAGGTTTAAATTGTATCCATCCCCCGCCTTCCTTCTTGAAGGAAGGAGCTGGATAGCACCTGACCTTAAGTATTGAATTTCATAGAAAAACGGAATTAGCAGGTTTGTTAAAAAGTAGCAGAGGCCAGTCCCTCCTTTGTAATCAACTAATCTTTAAACATATCTCTAATATTAGGCTGCCTGCGATTAGCCAAAATTTCAAACTGCTATACTAGATAATCGGGATGTTAATGTTTCTCTAAAATTCAATTATGTGACTCCGGAGGGGTCACAATAATGAGTCTTAAAAAGCTATAAGTCAAACACTTATAGCTTTTTCTTTTTATTTACTAAAACAATACTAAAACATTTTGGTAAGTAATTGAATGTTAGATGTTTATTGAGGAATATTTTTCAATAACAGAATATTTGAAAAGTTGAGGTCAAATTTTTAAATCTTATTGTTTAGTAAAACAATGCTAAAACAAAGTTTACTTTAATTTATAGTTATTTATTATAAGGTTGTTTTAAAAGGAGTTAGATTAGTATTATATTTGTTTATTAGTCAGGCATATAAAGGTAAAATGAAGTAAATAAAAGTAATTAAAAATATACCCGATGGGATCACAATAATGAATCTTAAAAAGCTATAAGTCAAACACTTATGGCTTTTTCTTTTTGTTTACTAAAACTATACTAAAACATTTTGGTAAGTAGCTGAATGTTAGATATTTATTAAGGAATATTATTCAATATGAGAATATTTGATAAGTTGAGGTCAATTTTTCAAATCTTATTGTTTAGTAAAACAATGCTAAAACAAAGTTTACTTTAGTTTATAGTTATTTATTATAAGGTTGTTTTTAAGGGAGTTGAAATAGTATTATATTTGTTTATTAGTTAAGTAGTTAGAGGTAAATTGAAGTAAATAAGAGTAATTATCAATATA
>JBJKSB010000014.1:0-127457 GCA_046704385.1 Bacteroidales bacterium
TTTAGATGAATTTTGCTACAAAGTAAATCGACGATACTATGGTGAGAAAATATTTGAAAGATTGCTAATAGCTTCAGTTTCTATAAATTATAAGAATGTTATTACTGATTCCCGATAGACATAAAAAATTATTATTATGAGATACCCTTTGAGGTTATTTATGGTGAAATTGTTTTGAATGTGACCCTAAACGGAAACCCCATTCGTTTAGTTTACGATACAGGTGCCATAAATGCTATTTCAGCCAAACAAGCAGATAGTTTGGGAATTAATATGCTTTCAGAAATTCAAATGGCTGATGCTAATAATAAACAGTCGACCCTGAAATTAACAAAAATTGATTCAGTAAAAATTGATAAGGCTTATTTTAAAAACCAGGGTTTTGGTATTTACGATTTTTCCTTTATGAATGAATTTAACTGCTTTGGAGTGGATGGAATAATTGGAGCAAATATGTTCAAAAATTCTATTTGTCAGATATACATGTTAAAAAAAGTATTAATAATAACCAATAATAGGGAATTGCTGAATTTAGCAAATACTGAAATTCAACTACCATTTAAAAGTGGCGTATCTTCTAGTCCTTATATACAGTTAAGAGTTAATAATACAATGTTTGACAAAGTATATCTGGATTATGGTTCCAATTATGGAATTGATTTAGTTGTTTCAAATGAAACAAAAGATACCGTTGCTGCAGGAGATACAATACTTGAGACCTACGGGATAAGCAATTTTGGTGCCATGGGAAGCAGCATGGATACCACTTATTCATTTAAACCCGATTTGATTAAATCCGGTAATTATCAATTAGATAACCAAATAGTATCGTGTAGAAAGAAAGGAGTATCGACAATAGGTAAGACTGTGCTGGAAGATTATATTGTTACTCTTGACTGGATAGATAATATGGTTTATTTGAAACCTCAGGATATTAAAAAGGGCTTGAATGAAAATTTGGAAACTTTTGGGTTGAAAGCCAGATTAATAAATGATAAAATAATTGTACAGCAGATCATTAAAGGGTCATCTGCGTATCAACAAGGAATTCAATTGGGAGATGAAATAATTTCAATCAACCAAAAGGATTTGACGAACTCAGCACAAAAGGATTATTGTGAAATTTATTTTAATGGATTATTCCCAAACAATATGCAAAAAGCGGTGGTTGAATATAAAAGAAATAACAAGACCTTTACCAAAACGTTGAAAAAAACAAAATTGCTTTAAATATAAAGTAATTGGTATTGATTGTCGTGGACAGGGTAAATCCACTTTTCGAGAAACGATCTTATATACAAATTTCTTCAAAGGATGGGGAATAAAAATAATAGATATAGAATGATAAAAGACGCGACCTTTTTGAAATAAAATTCAACTTAGCAGAAACCGTTTGAATGAAAGAAAAGATTCTGATAATAGGTTTTGCCTTGAGCTTAATGCTCGGTTGTAAAAAAGTGACCGATGAGTCGATTAAAAAAACACTCTCAACTAAAACTTTTCAATTATATAATGTTGATAACCTATTTTTTACAAATGATACAAACAAGTTTTGACGGATATACCATTTGGACTAAAAGATTTGGTTATTCTACAAATAGTTGGTTAGATAAGATTATTTCCTATAATCAAAATGAAATAATCATTAAAGGTTCGATTGGTTTTCCAAATGAAAATCAAAAGTCTACCATTATAAAAATTACTGTCAATGGTCAAATTTTGGATTCAGTAACCGTTAATAAATTTGAAATGATGGTTCATTCACCTTTAAATTATTATATTAAAGTATTAAGCAAAGATTCAATGCATACTGATTTATCAATTATAAATACCAATCATTTATTTGAAAAGTAAATATAAAATAGCCAACACTATTTATATGATTCATAAAAACTTACAATACGGATACAAATTCAAGTTATTGACTTTATTGATACTGATATTTTTGCAGATCTCGGTATCAGGTAGTAATAAAGTTTATGTAATTCATGGATTTGCCAGCCCGACACTTTTAATGAAAAAATTAGAACGAAGTGTTAGAAAAGAGAATTATGTAGTTGAAAATTATAGCTATAAAAGCATAGTCGAAGATTTGGATATCATAGGCAAAGAGCTTTATCAGCAAATAAAAACATGCGGATATGATACTGTTTCATTTGTGACACACTCGATGGGTGCTTTGGTTGTACGATCGATGCTGCAATATTCTATTAAGGATACAATTTTTCCGGTCATTTACAGAATTGTGATGATTGCCCCTCCCAATGCCGGGGCAGAAATTGCTGATTTATATTCTTCACATGATATTATGCGAAAAATATTTGACCCCAATTTGGAACATATGACTACAGATTCGGGATCGTATGCCAATAAATTGCCCATACCTGAAGATTCCGAAATTGGAATAATAGCTGGATCACGTGGTAAGAGTTATGGGTATAATTTATTTATTAAGGGAGATAATGATGGGTATTTAACCCCGGCAAAAACGAAGCTTGGGGTTGAAAAGGATTTTATAATAGTTAAAGGGGAACATATTTTTTTAACTCAAAAAAAGAAGGTATGTAAATTGACTACCGGATTTTTAAGAAATGGATATTTTATGGTTCGTTGAAAAACAAACTATCAGTCTTTAAACCGCTCATCGGCACGTAGTTTATTCACAGGCAGGTCGTTATTTTTTTCCAGCCAGCCCGAAATTACCTGGTCACGATTATCAAACTTAGGATAAAAGGGTTTTATATCAAGCAGTGGAGTTCCATCCAGCATGTCAGCCTGTTCAATATGTACAATATTTCCTTCAATATCGGTAAGTTTTACTGTCGATAATCCAATGGCGTTTGGACGTTTAGGGGCTTTGGTGGCAAATATTCCGTGTTTTTCCGTATCCATAAAAGGCACAACCTCCAAATCAAAACCTTTATTTTTATGGAAGTGATAAAGCAATGTAATATACGAGAATCCGTCCAGATCTTTTAACCCGGCCGCATATTCCGGAAATATTTCGATATATCCTTTTATGCCATCAGCAGCCAGCGGTTGTATGGGCATATTTTTAATATCGTGGTGGGGAGTATGAATAATTCCAATTGGGTGTAATATTATCTGATCCATTTTTGCTGATATTTTTAAAACTGTAAATATAATAAAGGTGGTACATACTACCGGTTGATTTCTGAGATTATTTGGTATACCAACTTTTCATATTATACGACATTGTCCGACGAAGGAGGTCAAGTCGTGGTTATGTGACAGAACCAAACAAAATGGAACTCCAGGATTCTGCCCGGGATTTTATAATTGAGGTGTGGTGAATTGGAGTTCATTATCTTTTTAGGCACCAACAGCCTACCGGCATGTCGGTTCCATTTTAAGCCTGAAAAACCTGTTCAATTTCTGTACAAACACTGTAAAAAATTTTTACATTATTACAATTTTTGCAGATGTATATTGTTGATATATTGATATTTGTCAGCTTGGCTCGAATTTTGGCATACCTAATAATGTTATTAATGCTTATTTAAAATCAACAATGTATGATTACCCATTTTATTAAAATTGCATGGCGAAATATAATGCGCCGAAAAGGATTGTCCTTTATTCAGATTATGTGCCTTTCGGTGGGGTTGACCGCTTTTATACTGATTGCAAGATATGTTCAGTATGAAAAAGACTGGGACAAAATCCACCAAAATTTCAGTCGGATTTACCGTGTACAAAGTTATAAACCGGGTGATCGCACCAGTGTCAATATTTCGACCATGGTTCCTTTAAGTAATTATTTAAAGGATAATGTTCCTGAAATTGATAATGCTATAATGATTCAACGTATCTGGGGAGAATACCTTTCATCAGATGCCGAGCATATTTTTGACGAGCCCGATGGATATATAGCGCCATCAGATATCTTTAAAATATTCTCTTTTAAATTACTTCGTGGTGATATAAATACTGTGCTCAACGAGCCAAATGCTATAGTATTGTCGGAGGAGTTGGCCCAAAAATATTTCCCTAATCAGGATGCACTGGGCAAAATTTTATTCGACCAGCAAAAATCTGAATTGGTGGTTACTGGTATCATGAAAAATGTACCCGAACAAACTGAAATTCGGGCCAGTTACTTTCGTTCGAGTACAAACCTGTTAAAAACGCAGGCAAATTCATGGACAAATAACTCCTATAGTACTTATGTACTCTTAAAACCTAATGTGTCGGCCAGGTTGGTTTCTGACAAAATATCCGACATCGGTATAAAATTTAACAAGGAAGCTAAACGAATTTTATATCTGAAACCACTGGCCGATTTACATTTAAAAGAAAGTCCGACCGACGACAGGGGATCTGTAATCTACTTTTTTTCATTCATCGGTATCTTAACGCTGTTGCTGGCATGTATCAGTTTTATGAATCTGACTACATCATTCTCAACGCTGCGTTCGGTAGAGATTGGTATCCGTAAAGTTTCAGGCAGTAATAAAAATTACATACGCTTGCAATTTCTGGCTGAAGCGGTTGTGCTTTCTTTTTTGTCTTTTGGACTGGCTGTTTTCATGTCGTATCTTATTTTGCCTGAATTTAATAATGTGGTTAACCGTCATATTGAGATGAATCTGCTCAATAACCCAACACTAATTGTTATATTACTAATAGCTGTTGTAATTACAGGAATTCTGGCAGGCAGCTACCCGGCCCTGGTAGTTGCACGTTTTAAGCCTGTTAAAGTACTAAAAAGTCAAAACCCGTTTAAAAAGGGTAATGCTTCCGGCTTAAAGGTGATGGTATACTTTCAGTTTATACTTTCGGTTGTATTATTGACCTCTAGTATATGGATGTATAAACAGGTTCAATTTATGAAGAACAAAGATGTTGGCTTTAAGAAAAATAATCTTCTTTATTGTTCCATACCTGCAAACCATAGCGCGATTTCATTCAGCCAGGTGCGTCAACGCTTGATGGAGAACCCGGAAATTGAAGATGTTGCTTTCTCTTATAATTCACCTATGCATTCTGACTGGGGAACAAACATACGGTATGAAAACGGTCCCACTGATGACTATTTAAATGCCCGTTGGAACACTGCTAGTTATAACTATCTGAATACCATGGGTATGCAGCTCGTTGAAGGACGAAACTTTTCCAGGAATTATAAAGCCGAGCAATTCAACTGCCTGATTAATGAAACAGCGCTAAAAGCCTTTGGATGGAACGACCCCATTGGTAAGTGGATCAGTAATGGCAACAGGTACCAGGTAATAGGAGTTATTAAGGATTTTAATATCCAGGATGTCCATAATGCCATTAAACCTTATATTTTGTACTGTCGTGATGATCAATTCTCCGATAACAATGATATTACGATCAGATTGACAACTCATAATATGCAAAAAAACATTGCCTATGTTAACCGTACCTTGCATGATATTTTCCCTACGGTACTTTTTGAAGTTAGCGACTTTGATACTTCCTCGTATGATATTGCTATACAAATATGGACCTCGGCCAAGGATACTTTTTCATTTTTTACGGTGCTGGCAATTATAATAGCTGTGCTTGGACTCTTTGGTCTGGTGGTATTTACCACCCAGCGAAGAAATAAAGAAATCGGCATCAGGAAAACACAGGGTGCTAAGGCTTACCAGATATTGCCTCTGATTACCCGGAACTTTATAATCCTGGTAATTATTGCCAATATAAATGTGTTGCCACTGGCCTATCTTCTCGAAAGAGTAACTCCCGGACATTTCAAATATCATTTTGCTATAAATGATATACTAATGGTTTTGTCCATTTCTTTGCTGGTAACTATTATTGCCAGCGGATACCAGGCATTTAAGGCTGCCATGCTGAATCCGGTAAAGGCTTTAAGGTATGAGTAAATATAATCCCAGACCTCCCGAAACAAGCCTGCCTGACGGCAAGACAGGTTTGGGACAAGCTCTAAAAGAGGCTTGAAGACATTACGAATAAAAAATGAAAAACAAAAATGGGAAAATTTTGAATAAAGTAGCTCATATAGTCCCCTCAAGGGGATTTAGGGGTGTTAGGTATTAAAGGCAACAATGGAAAACGAAACCTAAAAAACCAAAACCATGATACAACAGAATTTACGAATAATATGGAATAATGCATTAAAAAATAAGCAGATAACCTCCATCAACATTCTGGGACTGGCACTTGGTCTTACTTGTGTGGTGATGATTTATTTATGGGTTAATGATGAAACGAGCTATGAAAAATGCTATAAAAAAACAGACCAAATAGCACTGGCTTACCTAAAGATAACTGATGGAGATAATGTTTCTACTCAGGCAACCACTGCACCGGTAATTGCCAAACGGTTAAAAGACGAATTCCCCGAGATAATTGAATCCGGTAGGGTATACCCGATGAGCGAAGTTACGGTAAGGTACCAGGATAAATTATTTAATGAAAATTCTGTAATAGCAGCCGATCCGTCTATTTTTTCCATTCTTGATTTCAATTTTTTGAGTGGTTCGGCGGCTGCATTAATGCAAAATCCTTATTCAGTAATAATTACAAAATCAACCGCTCAAAAATACTTTGGACAAAGCGATCCGATTGGAAAAGAATTTATTGTGAACAACAAATTAAGCTTCACTGTCCAGGGGGTAATTGCCGACTTACCTAAAAATGCTTATCATACCTTTGATTTTTTAATTCCTTTTAATGTGTTAGCCCGGCTGGGTGTCCAGACTGATGGAACCGATTTTTTTCCATGTAGTTTTTTGAATTATGCGTTGGTACAGAAAGGAACCGATTATGAAGCACTAAACAATAAAGTAAGCCATACAATTTTTGCAGAAAATGATCATATAAAATTCGAAATAGAACTGGTTCCACTGGCTAAAACTTATTTGGAGGACTCGGGCGGTTCAGGCCGACTAATTATTTTCTCAATTTTAGCCTTTTTTGTACTGTTTTTAGCCTGCATAAATTATACAAACATTACCATTGGATCGCTTCTTTCCCGCTTAAAAGAAATAGGCATAAAAAAAGTTATAGGCGCTAATAAAAAGCAAATTGTAATTCAACTTTTAACCGAAAGTATTTTTATGGCATATGTTGCTTTAGGTATTTCGCTTATCGTTTCGCGATTATTGTTAAATCAATTTAATAGTCTGAGCAATAAACAAATAGCATTTAATTTTGACGATATACAATTCGTGGCCTTCCTGGTGATCCTGCCTCTTGTAACCGGACTTCTTTCAGGTTTATTGCCGGGATTAAAATATGGATCAGCACAGGCTAATACTGTATTAAAAAGCAAAGCAGGTAAATCAGCCAGTATTGGAATGTTCAGAAAAGGACTGGTGGTATTCCAGTTTATAATTACCATATTTTTCGTAATAAGTACCCTGGTAATTCAAAAACAATCGAATTTTATCCGCCATTTTAATGTAGGATTTAATAAAAACAACGTTTATTATGTGCGTCTGAATCCCACTATTTGGGATAAAATTCCTGAGCTGAGAGAAGAGCTTAAGAAAAATCCACAAATATTAAAAATTGCATCCGCCTCGGTTTTACCTTCACATATTGAATCGGGGAATATTTTCCCATGGGGTATTTCTGAAACAAGTGCCAAACGTATAAGCGACGCACAGGTCGATTATAATTATTTTGATCTTTTTAACATGAAACTTCTTGATGGAAGACGCTTCGATAAAAATTATAATGGCGAGGCTAAAAATGCCGTTATGATCAGCGAAGCAGCGTGGAAAAAACTTGAAGAACCAAAAGTAATAGGTAAAACCTTAAAATATGGTGGAACCAATCTCAATATAATTGGAGTTGTCAAGGATTATCAGCACAGTTCGGCTTTATCATCCAATCCCGGACCCATTGCCTATTTCTTAAGCCCCAATAATAACCGGTATTTATTTGTAAAAATTAATCCAAGAATTACTGAACCGGGCGCATTGTCGCAAACCATTAAGTACATACAAAATGTTTGTGATGCATACAGCCCAAACCGTCCCTTGTATTATAATTTTTTAACAAACGATAGTTATCGGATAGAAAACCAGTTTGAAGCACGTGGAAAATTAGTGCTTATTTCTACCATTTTAACGCTACTCATTTCAATAACCGGATTGTTGGGTTTGGTAATTATTTCGTTAAAAAACCGGATAAATGAAATTGGTATCCGAAAAGTAAACGGAGCTACAATTACTGAAATTATCTCATTGATTTCGGCAGAATATATACGACTGGTTGGAGCATCGTTAATAATAGCGTACCCCCTATCGTATTTTGCCCTGAAAGAACTACTTAAGCTATTTGCACATAAAATTGAACTAAGTTGGTGGATATTTGCTTTGGCAGGCGTGTTGGCTCTGGGTATAGCCTTGCTTACCATCAGCTGGCAAACCCTGAAGGCTGCCAGGCGCAATCCGGTTGAGGCCCTCAGATATGAATAATACTTTTAAAATATAGTAGATGACGTACGAAATTTTTATCGATAATCAGAAATATTTTATAATTCTAAATAGTGTATTTATCACGCTTAATACCACATGATTATGCTTAAAATGTATTTAAAAACCGCATTGAGAAACCTGCTAAAACAGAGGTTTTTTTCATTAATAAATATCCTTGGTTTAGCATTGGGTATTACTGCTTCGGTATTAATATTCCTGTGGGTAAACCACGAAACCAGCTTCGATAAATTTAATACCAATTACAAGCATATTTATCGTCTTGCTGCTGATGCTTCATTCAACGGGCAAAACTTTAATGTTTGTTTTGTACCTTCACCCATGGCCAAAGAAATGGCTGAAAAATGCCCCGAGGTTGTACTTTCCACACGTATTTCTCCATACTTTGATCTGGTTTATCAATACAGTGGTAATTATTTTAAAGAAAAGAAGGTAATTTCGGCTGATTCCAATTTTTTCAAAGTATTTAGCTATCCGTTTATTGAAGGAGACCCGCAAAAACCCTTCCTGGGTCAAAACAGTGTGGTATTGACAAAATCAGTGGCAATAAAAATTTTTGGTAACGAAAAGGCTACTGGCAAGTTGTTGCTTATAGATGGACAGGATCCCTTAACCGTAAGTGGTGTTATTGAAGACCTGCCCTCCACTTCACATATGCAATTTAGCATGGCAATCAGCATGGGAGAAGAAAATAACTGGGGTAATTTTAATCGGTTGACCTATTTATTATTAAAA
Organism: Bacteroidales bacterium; assembly: GCA_046704385.1. Taxonomy (GTDB): domain Bacteria; phylum Bacteroidota; class Bacteroidia; order Bacteroidales; family SZUA-534; genus GH45. The sequence continues at coordinate 9,195 of JBJKSB010000014.1, forward strand.
GACAATTTTGATAAAAATATTGTTAATAAAGCTTTGGATGATGTAGAACAACTTATTGTCAAGCAAATGGCTACTGCATTCGGAATGACTCTGGAGCAATTTATGAGCGGAGGAAATCATCTTAATATAAGACTTCAACCCTTGTCATCAATCCATCTTAATTCAAACCTGTATGGCGAATTGGAGACACCGGGCAATAAAACCATGGTATTTTTCTTTTCGATTATTGCTATTCTTATATTAGTGATAGCCAGTATAAATTACATGAATCTTTCTACAGCCTATTATGATAATCGTCGCCAGGAAGTAGGCATACGAAAAGCAAACGGTGCAACCCGCAACAGGTTAATGTGGCAGTTTTTATCTGAATCGTTTATTATCAGCTTAATAGCCTTTGTATTCGGGATAATTCTTATCAAAATATTTCTGCCTCTGTTTAGTAACTATCTCGATATAAACCTCAACGAAGGAATATATAATCATTGGTATTTTACACTTTTGGTATTAGGACTGATCATCATTGTCGGACTTATTTCAGGTCTATACCCGGCCATTTATTTGGCACATTTTAAGACGGTTGCCGGTTTACAAAAAATAAATAAAACTCCCTTGAACAAGTTGATGAATACCCGTTCTGCTTTGGTTGTTTTTCAATTTGTTATAACCATTGTTGTAATAGTTTCGACTATTGTTATAAAAAAACAAGTCGATTTTCTTTTAAATAAAGATTTAGGGTTCAACAAACAGAAGATGGTGGTAATTGAAGGGGCTAACAACCTGGGCTCGAACAAGGAGGCTTTTCGTGAAGAATTAAAACAGAACCCGATGATTGTTAACCTGACGTACTCTGATGTATATCCAAGTGCCATGTATAATAACGTAACTACCTATAGTGTTGAAGGATATTCCGTTGATCAACAATTCATTTTAAAAACCATACAAGCTGATGCCGCCTATTTTGATACCTATGAAATGAAGATAGTTCAGGGCCGTGACGTAAAACCATCGGATGTTCCAGCTATAGTATTGAACCAAAAAGCTGTTGACTTGCTAAAGATGGATGATCCCATACATAATAAAATTCGTTGGAACGGCCAATCGTACAATGTAATTGGCGTGGTTAAAAACTTTTATCACGATCCTCTGAATGTTGCACTCGATCCCATCATTATTCGTGTTTTCGACAATCGGTATTTCGATTACCTTACCATACGGCTGGCCGAAGGCAATACCAAAGATGCCATGAGTTTTATATCTGATAAATGGAGTGAATTTTCGGGAAATAAACCTTTCGAATACTTTTTCCTGGATAGCAAACTGAATTCGGTATACAAAGCTGAAAATAAAGCAGGTAGTGTATTTACAACTTTTTCAATTTTGTCTGTAATCATTGCATGTATGGGACTTCTGGGAATATCATCCTTTATGCTCCAACGAAAAACCAAAGAAATCGGCATCCGTAAAGTAAATGGTGCCAGAATCTCAGAAGTTATAACTCTGCTCAATACTGATTTTATAAAATGGGTAATTATTGCTTTTATGATTGCTACTCCAATTGCCTATTTTGCTATGCATAAATGGCTGAACAACTTTGCAAACAAAATAGAACTTAGCTGGTGGGCATTTGCTCTGGCAGGGTTCCTGGTTCTGTTAATAGCATTAATAACGGTCAGCTGGCAAACGCTAAATGCCGCCCGTCGAAATCCGGTGGAGGCCTTACGGTATGAGTAAGAGAACCCCAACCTCCCGAAACAAGTTCGGGACTAGCGCTAAAAGGGGCTTATGGTCATTACTATGAAAAAAATGAATAGAATAACTCAAATACCAATGACACCATCTAAATTATTAAAAATAGTCTGATACAAAACCATTAAACCCATAATATCATGATACAGCAAAACCTAAAAACATTTCTGAAATACTTGCTAAAAAACAGACTTTATACCACGGTTACCCTGGCGGGATTTTCTATTTCGCTGACCTTTGTTATCCTGTTGTCCGTGTATTTATATACCGAGTATAATGTAAATAAAGTTAATGTTAACTACAATCGTATTTATCGGCTTCGTAATGAGCATTTTGATGGTTTTCCGCCTCCAATGGGACAACGGTTGATGGATACCTACCCCGAAATTGAATGCTATACCCGGCTTAATAAACAAAGCAATGTTATTGATGGACAAAATGGCAACAAAGTAATGTTCGATTTCCTGTTAGCCGATTCAACATTTTTCAAAATTTTTACGATTCCCTTATTACAAGGAACACCCTCAACTGCATTGCGCAGTAAAAATGGTATAGTATTAACCCAACGACTGGCTCACAAACTTTTTGGGGAAGAACCGGCAATGGGAAAAACGGTAACTATTGGCACACGCCTCAATTTAACAGTTACAGGTATTATAAAAACACTTACCGATGGTACCAATTTTGACGATTGCGATGCCGTTGTAGACTTTCCTTTTTTAGCCGATTTATGGGGCTCAACCGATTTATTGACCAGCTATGGAAACAGTTCATTTGGTTTGTATTTACTGGCCAAACCCAATACCAATTTACCCGCAAGAGCTCCTGAAATGCTAGAATCCTTTAAAAAGGATTTCTGGATTTACCAGGATGGACAGGCTAAGGAACTGGTAATTGAGCCCATGGAGGATTTGTATTTCAGTAAAATTCCCGGCAACGGGGTTCGCCAGAACAGCCGTTCTTCGTTACATGTGTTAACTGCCATTGTATTTAGCATTTTGTTGCTGGCGATTATCAATTATATGAATTTAACTATTGCCCAATCGGGTTTGCGCACCCGCGAAACAGCTATTAAAAAGCTATTGGGTAGTTCTCGTAAAAGTCTTATTTACCAATATATTAACGAATCAATCTTACTTTGTTTAATAGCATTTGGCCTGGCTTTACTGTTAAGTTTAGCTTCACAGCAACTATTTAACAATTTGCTGAATACGAACATTGACCTGCATCAGTTCTTTAACGGCAGATTTTTGTTGATAGGTTTACTATCTGTATTCTTTATAGGTTGGATATCGGGTATAATTCCTGCTATCATTATTACCAAACTGAATGCGGTTGAAGTGATAAAAGGATCGTTTAAGCGGAAAAGCAAAAGTGTTTATTCAAAAGTGCTTATCTCGTTTCAGTATGTTGTGGTGGTAATACTGATTATCACCAGCATTACCATTTTTAAACAAAACCGCTTTATGCTGAATTACAATATGGGATTCAATACCACGCAAATATTGAAAATGGATTTTATGATCAATAAGGATAATAAAGAAGGCTTAAGAAATAAAATATTACAGATTCCCGGTGTGAAGAATGTATCGTTTGTAGCAGGAACCCCGGTTGATGGAGGCAACAATTGGTCAATTATGTATCATGAAAAACCGGTAAGTTTCCAGGTATTTAGTTTTGATACGGCCGGAATGTCGATTTTTAATTTACATGCAGTAAAAACGGCTGCCGCCTATTCAAAAGATGGTATTTACCTGAACAAAAAAGCAGTAAAAGTACTGGAGCTTAAAGAACTTCCTGAAAATGTAGTCTTTTATGGCAATCCCACACCGGTTTTAGGTGTGGTTGATAATTTTAATTATGCATCATTACACAAGGAAATTGGTCCGGCCCTGGTTACCCAGTTAAAAGATGATGAATGGCCCTGGGCGGTGTTGGTACAAATGGAAGGAAACAACTTAAATCAAACTACACAAGAAGTCAAAAAAGCCTATCTGGACTTTGATGGCGGCGTGCCCTTTAATTCCGAATTCATTGACCAGGCAGTAAATGACTGGTACACCAAAGAAGTACGCACCGGGAAAGTTGTGGCCTGGTTTACCCTGCTCACCATCGTAATTGCCTTGATGGGTATTTTTGCCATGTCTATTTTTTATTTACAGCAAAAGGTAAAAGAAATTGGTATCCGAAAAGTAAACGGTGCCGAAGTAAATGAAATTCTAACCATGGTAAATTCCGATTTTATAAAATGGGTTATCATTGCCTTTGCTGTGGCAATGCCCATTGCATATATAGTATTGAAAAAATGGTTACACAATTTTGCTTATCAAACCGATTTAAGCTGGTGGATTTTTGCACTGGCAGGATTCATTACCATTGTAATAGCTTTATTTACTGTGAGCATGCAAAGCCTGAGAGCAGCCAAAAGAAATCCGGTTGAAGCTTTAAGGTATGAATAATGCGGTCGGAAGAATTAAAACTTAACTTCACAATTGAATATAATATATTAACAAACTAATATGAAAATACTTAACCTCAAAATTGCCGTTCGGAATGCGCTTAAAAACAGAATTGTTTCTTTGGCAAAGCTTTTTGGATTAAGTGTATCATTTGCGGTAATTTTTTTTGCTGCCGGATATATTTATTACGAAACCAGTTTTGATAAACAAATTCCTGACAAAGAGAAAATTTACCGTTGCTACATGAAAGGGCAATTAAATCTTGAAAAAGTAGATTATGCTGTTACTGCTCCTGCCATGGCAAAAACCATGGTATCTGATATTCCTGAAATAACGGAAGCTGTTCGCATTCGTAATCAGGGAAATTCAAGTTTTAATTATGAAGGAGTGAACTACCAAGCAGGTGAACTCATGCAGGTGGATACCAATTTCTTCTCATTTTTCTCGGTACCTTTTGTTTGCAGCACTGAAGTACCCCTTGTAGGGAAAAACGATATTGCTATGGCCACCAGTGTAGCAGAAAAATATTTTGGCACAGCTGTGAATGCTTTGGGTAAAAATATAACCCTTAGAGGAGAAACAGGAACCATAACAACTATATTCAATGACTTTCCCAAAACATCACATATACAACTAAAGCTGGCACAATCAATTCAAAAAGCTGACCCTGATCAAATAGGTTGGAACAGTCAGATGCTGTATACTTACTTTAAAACCAGTACCGTACTTGACAATCTTGATAATATAAATTTTAAACTTACCAAACTTGTTTATGCGAATACCAATGATGGTGTTGACAGTGAAAATGCCAAAACCTGGGATGATCTGAAATTCAGCACTGACTATTTTATTTATTACCTGGCTGAACCCTTAACAGCTATTCACTTTAGCAATCACAAGTTTGACTCATCCATAACATCGAACAAAATTTATGTTTATGGTACCTTAATTATTGCCCTGTTAATTCTAATCATTTCATCGTTAAACTATTTAAACCTGAATATTGCAAGTATCTCCATGCGGGTTCGTGAAGTTGGTATTCAAAAAACTATTGGAGCGGGTAAATGGGATGTTTTTAATCAATATATTCAGGAAACAAATTTATTCTGGATACTCAGTTTTTCAATAGCCCTGGTTCTTTATCTGAGCTTTGGAAAGATTCTTTCAAGATACACCGGGTTAAATTTTGAACTCTCGAATAAAGAAAACTGGGGCATATTTTCTACAATGTTCCTGGTATTACTAGGATTAAATATAGTAATCAACATTCTTCCCATACTGTTTGTAGCAACAAAAAAACCTGTCGGCCTGCTTAAAAAGGAGAAATTATCGGGTTTAAATTTCAGTGGCAATAATGGTTTTGTATTTATCCAGTTTATGCTGTCGCTAATTATAATAATTGGGGCCTTTTTTGTCCAAAAGCAGATAAACTACATGCTTCATAAAAACCGCGGTTATGATTCTGAAAATGTATTGAATTTTAGTTTGTGGAGCATTGACGAAAAAAACCGGGCCAGTTTTATCGGGGAGCTTAAAAAAAATCCTGATGTTTTGGCTGTAACTTCTTCCGATCAGCAGTTTGGTACCGATCCCGGTATGACAGGTGCCTGGTTCAATACACAATCGGGCGAGAATTATTTTCACACCAGTTATATGATTGTTGATAACTGTTTCAGAGATGTGTACAACCTTAAATTGGTGGAAGGTCGTTTCTTTGATAAAACAAGACCTTCTGACTTAAATGCCCTGGTAATAAATGAAGCCGCAGCTAAAGAATACCGGAACGGGGAAAGCCTGATTGGAAGGAAAATCATACTTGACTATCCAAGGGAGGTTATAGGCGTTGTAAAAGATTTTAATTACAGGTCGTTACATTATAAAGTTGAACCCCTGCTTTTGGGTAATTTTGAATATTATGGCTGGATTGATGTAAAATTCAGGCAGGAAAAAAGCGGTGATGTAATTGCCGCGATAAAAAAATTATGGACTGAATTTGAAATCAAAGTCCCTTTAAATTATCGTTTTCACGACGAGCAGTTAGCCCTGCAATATTCAAACGATATTCAGGCAAAGAAACTCATGACCGTATTATCAATTATTTCCATTATTATAGCTTGTGTAGGACTTTACGCCGTTAGTGTTTTTAGCATTACCCGCAAAACCAAAGAAATAGGAATACACAAAGTTAACGGGGCAAAAATAAACGAGTTATTACTATTAATTAATAAAAGGTTTCTGTTATGGATTTTATTGGCTCTTGCCATTGCTATTCCGGTTTCATATATTTCCACGTATGAATGGTTACAAAATTTCGCATTTCAAACCGAATTAAGCTGGTGGATTTTTATTTTATCAGCTATAGTGGCTTTTGGCATCGCATTTCTGACTGTTGGATTGCAAAGCTGGAAGGCGGCCAGTCGAAATCCTGTGGAGGCTTTGCGGTATGAATAAAATGACCCCATTTCTTTATAGGGATTTAAAATTCATACTTAAAAATAAAAATGCACAAGTATTTAAATTGTAATTATTGAAAAATAAAAATTAGGATGAGGGATGATAATTTGGAAGATTAAAATAGCATTAAGAAACTTATTCACAAATAAACTTTCCACCTCTATAAATATTGTTGGTATTTCTATTGGATTGGCAACCAGTTTGTTATTGCTCACTTATGTAAAAAATGAATTTAACACAGATACACAATTCCAGAATCACAAAAAAATTTACCGGGTTCAACGAGGTGATAAAGGTATTTGGTTACCCTATGCTGCAGTTGACGTTATAAAAAAAGATGTACCTGGTATCGAACAAACTACATGTTTTCATAAATCATTTTCAACAAACAATATTGTAAGCTATAACCAAAATAACTTTGCACTGGAAAATGTAATATTAGCTGATTCTGATTTCTTCAAGGTATTTGACTATAAAGTTTTATTTGGTGACAAATCATCATGCTTAACCCAACCCAATAGCCTGATACTAACGAAAAAGGAATCCAATAGAATTTTTGGTAATATAAATCCTGTGGGGAAAACAGTAAAATACACAACAACAGGATACAACGGAGGTGAATTTACTTTTACAATTACAGCAATCATTGATGATCCACCTGAAAATTCATCTATAAATTTCAAAAGTATCATATCGCAGGCATTCTCAAATAATAGTCAAATATCGTATCAGTCAAGCCGAAACTGGAGATCCAGCAATTTTATTACTTATATACTTCTATGCCCGAACGCTGATGCAGATAAGGTAACAGAAGTTATCAGGAGTAGAATTAAAACTGCATTACCTGAAAATTCTAATGAACACTATGAGGTATATAAATTGAATCCGCTTAAAGGCATTTATTTCGATTCTGTTTATTATTGGGCAGTTACACAAAAAACAGGTAAAAAACCAGTAATTATAATGCTGGGGATTATCGGTATACTCATTCTGGTAATTGCCGGGATAAATTATTTTAACCTGGTTTTAGCCCAATCAAAAAAACAACAAAAATCACGGGCAACTACAAAAATTGTCGGTGCAAGCCAGCTAAACGTTTTGGGACAATCAATTCTTGAAACTGCACTAGTATTGTTATTTGCGACAATACTTTCGTTATTATTTATATGGCTTTTTTTACCCTATTTCAATGAATTAGTAGGTAAAAATTTTGAATTGGATACCCTTATATCTCTGGGAAACTCACTGAAAATATATTTGATTCTCTGCCTTTCAATGTTGCTATTTGGTGCCTTGCCAACCCTGATTAGCGGAAAATATAATATAATTGAATTATTAAAAGGTAAGATTGCCGGTTCAAATTCAGGAATTGACTTTAAATACGGATTAATTGTATTTCAATTTGCCATTACCATTGTATTAATAATCAGCGTTTTAATCATACACAAACAAAATCGTTTTCTATTAAATTCTAACTATGGAATGGATATGGAACAAGTGTATTGTATCCGACTTAATCCATCAATTCTTAATCAGGCAAAGATCATCTCAAATGAGATTCAAAAAGATCCACGTACAAAGAATGTGGCTTTCGGTTATGACTATCTTGGCGATTTTGCCCAGGGCGGAACAGGTTCATTAATTACTGAAGCAGAAACACGTGATATTGAATTTAGCGAATATTTTGTATACGGAGATTTTGTTGATTTATTTAAACTCAAAGTGATTAAAGGAAGGACTTTTAATAAAAATTTAAACGAGGACAAAAGTATATTGGTTAACAAAACATTTATGGAAAAAAATGGTATTTCAAATTCAGAATTAGCTGATGTTAAAATACACTATGCCAATGATTATTATAATATAGTTGGTGTTTTGGATGATTTCAATTTTAAATCGAAACATTTCCAGATTGAACCCATAATTTTCAGATACAGCTATAAAAACTCAAATATCCTGTATGTAAAACTAAACACCAATTCCCTTTCTGAAACAAAATCGGTTATTAAAAGTATTAGAGAAATCTGGCACAGTAATGTCAAAGTTTTTCCGTTTACAGGGGAGTTTCTGGATGAACATTATGAGGCATTATATAAGTCAGAGATACAATTTATGAAAATTATATTTGCGTTTTCAATATTATCAATATTCTTATGTTGTTTAGGATTATTTGGTATCACGATGTTTCTAAATCAACTTCGTACCAAAGAAATTGGAATCAGAAAAGTTAATGGAGCCACTGGTATTGAAATTCTGAAACTTTTAAATCAATCGATATTAATTAAAATAGCCATTTCATTTATTATTGGATGCCCCATTGCATGGTATTTATGTAAATTATGGTTACAAAATTTTGCATACAAAACCAACATGAATTGGTGGATTTTTGCCTTTGCAGGTATGATAGCAATTTCTATTGCATTAATAACAGTGAGTTGGCAAACTTTAAGAGCAGCCAGGAGAAACCCGGTGGAGGCTTTGCGGTATGAGTAATTCGACCCCAACCCTTGCAGCACCTGAATACCTGGTTTATATGGTTCGTTTACTTGTCAGTTCAATCAGTGATTGGCTTAAAAACCGTAGATTAATTAGAGAGTGTTTTTTTTCGCCCCTTGAGGTGCGTGAGGTCGGTAAAAACTTCGTACCTGTGGAAATTGCCCGCCCCGATGGGGGCGGAAGGATCAACCAATTAGCTTTTTTTTACCGAACTTTTGCCCCTAACGGGATAACTCTTATAGTTTGGCTGGTTTAAAATTCAATAGGTCATAGATTTTTACAAATGTGAACCATACGGATTGGATTTGTGACCTATGAATTTTAGGCTTAGGTACAACGGTACTACTTCATTTCAAGGTCTCACATAAGGACTCTCAGGCATAAATAACCTGCTGTCCTGGTAACCACCATTGTTAATTATAACCTTATGTAATACTATACCCGGATCGTTTGGATAAATAGTTAATTCGATATCTCCATCCGAATTTTCAGGCAAGGGTAGGGTGTCGTCAATTTCAATGATTTTAGCAGCACCGGTGGGATACATTTTTGTATAACAATTTTTCCATATCAGATCGCTATTGATATTCCAGGTCTTTAAACTCCCACCGTCAATCGAGGCTGACAATTTGTGCCCTCCCTTAATAAATGGCATGGTGGTTTTTAAAATGAATTTCACATTTAAGCTATCGGGTTTAGTTTCGAGGTACATTTTATAAGTAATTGAGGACCCCCTGGTACTCTCTGTATAAGGCATGACACCGATTCCGGAGAGTGTCCTGCCCAAATCGGGCAATACAGTCCACGTTGTATGATTTGCTGCCTGGCATTTAAAATAATGTCCGGCTTCCATAACCACCACATTGTTTTGTTCACTAAATATATATCCTCCGCTTTTAACGCTTTCAGGTTTAATTCTTATTACCTCTGGCTTAGTGTTGTATTTAGGCGGATGCCAGCTGGTGTATCCAATATGTACCTGATCCATCATATGGTTCCATTTACCATTGGCTATTTCATGATTGTAGTTATAACCCAAAACGGAATCACGGATAAAGCAATATTCCACACGATCAGCCCAATAATTGGCTTCCGGGTTATTTTCAGTCGCCATTTTTTTATTCATAGCCAACGCATAATACATATCATAAAGGTTGGCCATGGCCTGTATGGGGAATAAAACCAATTCGTTGTAAGTATCTTTATATTTATTATTTAGTTGCAAAAACTGCCTTAAAGCTTTGGCTTCAAGTGCCAGGTAGGCATCTTTAACTTTTAAAAATTCTCCGTTCTCCAGGTTAAATGTTTTATCATCCAGCATTTCAGGAGTTACCCAACTGTTATATTTGCATTGCGTGTTTAATATCTCGGCAGCTTCATCCGCCTGATCCTCACCAAACATTTCAGCGCAATGCAATTCTGAATAATTATTAAGGTTATTAACTGTATACCGGGTTGGATCCCAGGCCATGTTTAAGAAAAAATCAATGGCATATTCATTGGGCTTTAAATCGCCGACATTAAGTATCCAAAGTTTGTTAACACCATAACTATAGGTTAATTGAAGTTGTTCCCACATATGCATGAGTTGCACATTGCTTATCCATTTATTAGCCCTGGGTGCACCATAATAACATACGTGATAGTACATGCCATAACCGCCGGGATGCTTATTTCCTGTTAATTCGGGTAAGCGGCGCACATTGCCCCAGTTATCGTCACAAAGTACAATAATCATATCATCGGGGACTTTCATGCCCTGATCGTAATATTCAAGTACCTCGCTGTACAGTGTCCATATTTGAGGAGTTTTAGAGGCGGGTTGACCTGTAACTTCTTCAATAATGTTTCGCTGATCCTTCATAACCTGTTCCAGTACCCTGAAATTAGCTTCAGCGCTTCCGGCATCAACCATAGGCTTGTCATCATCGCCACGCATTCCCATGGTAATAATTCGTTCGTAATTTTTAGTATTTTCTATACCTTCTCTGAAAAATTTTTGGATACCTTGTTTATTGGTTAAATAGTTCCATTCACCATTTCCATAGTTTTGCTTATGGCGGAGCCATTCCTGTTGCGACCGTTGCATGGGTTCATGGTGCGAAGTCCCCATAATTATGCCGTATTCATCAGCTAACCGCGGATTATCGGGGTCGTCTTCATTAAAGCAATTCCCTTCGTAATTGCCGTTTTCATCAAGTAAAATGGGTACCGTTGGGTTATATTCCTTAATGGCTCCCCACATTCCGGGCCAGAGATAATTAGCTCGTAGGCGCAACAATAATTCGAACACATGAGCATACATCTTGCTGTTCATACCCCCGAATTTTTCTTTGGCCCACCCGGTCATACAAGGAATTTCGTCATTTATAAAAATTCCCCTGTACTTTACCTTTGGTTGGCCTGACGTATAACGGCCGTTTAAAACCCACGCCGAGGTCCGTTTTTTAACAGGAACATCGGCCCACCAATACCAAGGTGAAACTCCGAGTTGGTGCGATAATTCATAAATACCGTAAATGGTTCCCCGTTTGTCGCTGCCAATAATTACCAAAGCGGGTTTATTACCGGAATCTTTTTTTCGAACAGTGGTGATAATAAAACTTTCCCATTTATCATGTAAGTCGCTAATATTAAGTTTATTCGTTCGTACAAGGTTATTGATTGCCTTGCTTTTACCCAATGTGCCAATAACTATATCATATTGACCTGCGATGATTTTATTTGCCAGGTTTGGTCGGGTGCCTGTTACACTATCAATATCATTTTGCAAATCTCCAATAGCTCTGATAACCCCCGGATAATCATCCTTATCATAAACAATATTTAGTGCAGTATTATCAGGTGTAATCAGGGGAAAGTCATATTCTGATAATTTATTATCAGTAATAAAATCCTCAACAGCTCCAGTATATAGCTGGGTACCTGAGGTTATGTTGGCATTTGTTTTTTGTTGGGCAGGAACATTGCCATGTATGATTAATAATCCTAAAAAAATTATAGCAAACCGCAATTTTATATACATTTTAGTTTTCAGATGTGAATATGAGATTATTATTTTTCAGCAGAAATCAGGATTATCAGTGTTTTAAAATCAGGCATACAAAACCACCTCTCACGAAAAGTGAAATAAACACATATTAAAACAATAGGTTGGTCCTTTTAGATTATGACCAACCTATTTGAACAATTTAATACACCAAAATTTATTCTTTAATGAATTTTTTCATTGAGGAGGCGTTATTTTTATCTGTAGCTTTTATGATATAAATCCCGTTGCTTAAGCTATTAATGTCAAGTGAGGTAGTATTGGTATTAACCGTATGCGTTGAGATTAATTTTCCGGTAACATCCAGAACATCCACTTTAGTCATGTTTGCCATATTAACAGTCAGTTTATCATTTGCCGGAACCGGATATAAGGATAAAGACTTTAATGATTCAGCATTTTCATTTACACCTTCAAATACTCCCAAAATACGTGCAACTTCATTTACATATACTTTTTTAATAGCATCAGTATAGGCAAGATAATTGAATACATCCTGATCATCATTTTCGCATCCCATGAAAACACGTTCACCAGCAGGAGTAGGTCCTCCACTGTAGAACTCCACATCAGCTTCAAAACGGGCAAACAATACCTGTCCACCGTCTGATTTCACTGCCAATACATCGCCGTTACCAGCATCAGAAGTTTCGATAACGCTATAGTTACCTGTCCACCAGTCAACTGAACCTGATAAGTGGTAAAAAACAGGATCATCTATAACAATATCACCCTGAAAAACTTCGTCTGCAGATGCTGCTGCAACATTTGAACAAGCATCAGTATCAAACCAGCATAAACGGTTGTTCCGCAATGCCCACATGTTCGAAGTCAGAATTGGTGCTGTAATGGCATTCCAGGCTTCCTGTTTTGGACCCTTCTCAAAATTGGTACTACCTACAGCACGACCAATAACTACTAAATCGGCACCATTCAAAGTTGCCAAATCGTCAGCCGTTGCTGCTGATAGGTCAATAATTTGAAAAGGAGTAACGGTGTAACCCTGAGCTTCAAGTAAATCCATAAAAGGTTGATCAGCATATGCTGTAGTTGCCGGGTCAATTCTGTTTGCATCGTAAATGTAAACGATATTTTGTGCCTTCAATGAAACAAACATCATTGAAAACAATAAGGTAAACATGCCCGTGTAAAGTAAATTTTTTCTCATAATACAAGTTTTTAGTTATTAATGTTAATTTAACGATTGTTAATTTCGAACATATTGCTCAAACCCAATGAAACAAATGTCGCATTGAATGGTACAAATGTTACATTTATTGAAAATCAGAAACTTATGATGGGGAGATTATGCGTAAAAGTGTGCAGTATTTTTATTCTAAATACTCTGAAGGAGTTTTTCCGTATTGTTCTTTAAAGCATTTGGTAAAATATCCCGGCGATGAGAAGCCCACAGTGTATGCAATTTCTGATATATTATATTTTCCGCTTTCAAGTAGTTTAAGTGCTTTCTTTAAAAGAACCGACCTTATATATTCTGTGGCGGTTTGTCCGGTAATGGCTTTTATTTTCCGGTAAACGTTAGTCCGGCTCATTAGAAGATGTACGGCCAGGTTTTCGACAGTTATACCATTTTCAGATGCATGGGTATCAATATATTTAATTATTTCTTCAATGAATTTTTTATCCAGATCATTCTCAAAGTTTTCGTTGGGTAAAAGATAAATATCCTGGCTAAAGCGTTGGTATAGTTTTCGTCGGGTTTCAATGGTCTTTTCAATAGCAACTAATAAATGTTTTACATCAAATGGCTTGGTCAGATAAGTATCGGCACCAGTTCCTATTCCTTCAATTACATCGTCGGTTGTGGTTTTCGCTGTTAAAAGTATTACTGGTATATGGCTGGTGGTCATATCATTTTTAACCATACTGCACAATTCTATACCTGAAAGTTTTGGCATAGCAATATCACTTAATATTAAATCGGGAATTTTTTTACGGGCTATTTTCAACCCTTCCAAACCATCTGAAGCCAGTAAAACCTGGTATTTTGGCTGAAGAATAGATAACAGGTAATCACGCAGTTCATTGCTATCTTCAACAATTAATAAAATGGGCGCATTTTTTAGCTCTTTACGTGCAACATCATGACTTACTAGTGTTTCAATTGCAGCATCATTCATCATTCCGTTATCGCTTTCGGTAAAAATTTCCTTTGAATCAAAGTGGCTATTACCTAATGGAATTTTTAAGGTAAAACAGGTTTCCTTCTTTTTTTCGCTCCTGACATTTATGGTACCATGATGCATCTCTACCAGGCTTTTTACCAAAGCCAGCCCAATACCAGTACCACTAATATTACTGTTATCATGTTCCGGGCTTTGATAAAAACGGTCAAAAATTTTATCGATGTATTCCGGAGAAATGCCTTTACCATTATCGGTAACTGTAACAATTGCATAGCTTTGTTCAATATTTGTTTCGGTACTTGTTTTGATGGATATTTTACCGTGGTCAGGTATAAATTTAAAAGCATTTGATATTAAATTACTAATGCTTTTTTCCATCTTGCTTTTATCAATCCATATATCAAGCTTTTCGACATTGGCCGTGTACACATAGTTAATACCCCTGCGACTGGCTTCGTCGGTAAACATATTATATACCTCAGTAACAAATGCGATAAGATCGACCTTTTGTACTTTCATTTGCAACCGTTGTTCGCCCGATTTGGTAAAATCCATTAGTTCGTTTACCAAACTAAATAACTTATTAGCATTTTTATGAATTATCTCCACACGACTTTTTAAACTATTCTCTAATGATTCGTGATTTATAATTTCTTTCAACGGAGCCAGTATCAGGCTTAAAGGAGTGCGAAATTCATGCGATATATTGGCAAAAAAGCGAATCTTCATCCGGTTAAGTTCTTCATTTTTTTCAAAATGAATTTTTTCCAATTTAAGTTTTTCGGCCTGATTTGCCTTGATAATCAACAGTTTAACAAAACCCCATAATATCAGGATAAAAATGGTTGCATATATAATGTAAGCCCATAATGTTTTCCAGAAAGGTGGCAGAATGGTTATATCAAGTTCAATAGGATTGGGGTTCCAAAGGCCTTCATTATTTGAGCCCATCACTTTAAATACATAATGGCCGGCATTAATATTCGTATAGGCGGCATATTTTTCATCTTCGGTATAAATCCAATCTTTATCAAAACCCTGAAGCATATATTTATACCTGTTTTTTGTGGGATGCGTAAAGTTCAGTGCCACAAAATCGATCATAAACGATGTTTGCTTATGGGTTAAAGTTATGTGCTTTGTTTCGCTGATATGCCTGGTTAAAGGTGAACCTTTGCCCCCAATTACCACTGGCGTGTTAAATGTTTTAAAACCTGTAAAATAGACTGGTGGTATGTTGGTGTTTGGTTTAATGCTGTCAGGATAAAAAGCTACCAACCCACTGTTATTGCCAAAAAAGAATTCGCCTGACCGGGTTTTGATACATGCTCTTGGGTTAAAACTATTGGAGAGCAAACCATCGTCAATGGTATAGTTTTTAAAAGTAGTATCAGCCACATTAAATTTAGATATACCCCCATAGGTGCTTAGCCATAAGCAGTTGTTGTTGTCTTCAAGAATACCGTTAATGGTATTATTGGGTAGGCCGTTTTCTTTTCTGTAAATTGTAAATGTACCATCGTGTTTATTTAAAAGGTTTAAACCGTCATCGGTACCAATCCATAAATTGTTTTTGCTATCTTCAAAAATAGTTGCAATATTAAAACTACTGAGGCTCTTTGGATTTGTTGTGTGTTGATATGCCTTGAAAACCCTTTTGCCGTCAACTTTCTTTATGCTTATCAAACTAAACGATACTCCAACCCACAACGTATTGTCAGTGTCCTGAAACAAAGCTATAACATAAGCATCGCTGGTCAGCTGTGTATTACCTGTGGTATCAATAACTTTATTAAAGTCCTTTTTAACAGGGTTATAAACCAGTAAGCCATTTCGTGCTGAGCCTGCCCAGATATTTCCTTCATGGTCTTCCATCAAACAGAAAAAGCTTCCGGGTCTGTTAAAGGCTTCCAGCAAAAAAGTTTTGACTTTTCTGCCAGCGCTATTATATAATTCAATACCGCCTCCCCAGGTAGCCACCCAAATCCTTTTTTTTGAATCATACAGTATGTCCATAACTGCTTTACTCGATATTTGGGAATTATCAATTTTGTTGGTAAACTGCCTGGTTTTTGTATCAAAACTGCTAATCCCTCCGCCATCGGTAGCAATAAAAAGGGTACCGTTATTATCATCGCTAAATCCTACTATATTGTTGTTAACAAGTGTTTTTGCTTCGAAAGGATTTTTCTGATATACATTGAACTCTTTAACATTGTCATCTATAAAATTTAAACCATGGTTATAGGTACCAATCCAAATAATACCTAACCTGTCCTGGTATAACGACCAAATTGAGTTGCTACTGATACTGTTTAAATTACCATCTTGTGTTTTATATACTTCAAATTTGTTTGAATGGGGTGGCAATACATTCAGACCACCATTTTCGGTACCAATCCATAAGTTACCTTTATGGTCGCAAATAAGCGATAATATATCATTTGAACTTAAGCTGCCGGGAGTTTCTGATTCTTTATAACTTTTAATTTGCCACGATCCCTGTGCCTCAGTTATTTTATATAATCCGTTGCCATAGGTTCCGGCCCACAGGTTGCCGTTTTTATCATAGCATATCCTTTTTACGTGGCTTCCCTGTAACTCACCGAAATATTTACTTTCTGATTTAAAATGGATAAACTTTCCTGAAACAAGGTCAAATAAATCCAATCCATCGTGCGATGACAGCCATATACGGTTATTACCGTCTGATATTATGCTGCTGATATAATCTGATGATAATGATCCCGCATCATTATCGTTGTGCCTGTATGTAATTAAACTATCCTTATGCGGATTATAAACATAAATCCCCTGGCCCGACGAGCCGATCCAAATGTTACCGTTTTTGTCTTCAAATAGCGCCGAGATATAGGAAAAACGTTCTCTGCCGATTCCTTTAAAAACTTTAAAGTTATCTTTTTCTCTGTTGTAAATACACACGCCAATGGTTGTACCTATCCATAAATTATGATTACGGTCTTCGAGTAAAGCATTTACATTGTTATTTACAAGGCTTGTGGAGTCGGTAGTACTGTTTATATATAAAGTAAAATTTGTACCATCAAATTTTGTAATACCTTCACTGGTTCCAAACCACATAAAACCTTTGTAGTCTTTATAAATACAACGAACATGCGGATTTGATAAGCCCTGATGTATGGATTGGAATTTAACATTGTGGCTTTGACTTATACAGGGATTGATAACTATAATGAATGAAAATAGTATCATCAGGCGTTTTATGATTAAATCCATATACATAATTGAAATTATATTCCTGTACAAATAACCCTTTAACGTAAAAATAACAAATTATTAATTGCCTGTATAATCATATGTTATAAAGTAGATATTGGTTTTACCTGCTCAAATAGTAAGCTGGTATGTACATTAGTTTTATCTCAAACACAGATTAATAATTTAAAAGTTCACCAATCAATAACCTGTACGTACAAACCTAAACTGTAACTAATTCCATTTTTATAGTTGCAAAAGTAAAAATAGGGTTTGGAATTTTACCTTGAAAATTTTGTAATAAAAAGTTTGACACTTTCTGTATAAATTTTTGACATGAAGTATAATTGAATATTAGTTAATAGTTAATATTCAAATACATACAATAAATGGTATGTTTTTGGTATATTCAATAGCAAATTAATCTTTAACAACTATGTACCGATATTTTTTTAAAATGGCCCTTCGAAACCTTTTAAGGACAAAAGGCCACTCGTTGCTGAATATTTTTGGGCTGGTAGCCGGAATAATAGCTTTCCTGACAATTACTATTCATGTGTACTCAGAATTTAATTACGATAGTTTTAACCGTAATTTCGATCGTATTTATCGCTGCTGTACCTATGCAAAATTTGGTGACCGGGAAGGCAAGGAGGCCGATTCAAACGGACCTTTAGCCAATGCAATTATTAATGATTTGCCCGGAACTGAATCGGTTTTAAAACTTTGTTTTCGTCAGAATGAAATAGCCAGCAATAAAACCATAAGTTTTATTGAGCACAATATAATGTTTGCTGATTCAAACTTTTTTGAATTTTTTGATTATAAACTGATGGTTGGCGATAAAGAAAAGGTATTAAAAAATCCAAATACTGTTGTATTAACCCAGGATGCCGCAAAGAAATATTTCGGAGATGAAGATCCTATTGGAAAAACCCTGGTTATTTGTGATGAAAAAATGCCCTGCGAAGTAACCGGTATCATGAAAAATGCTCCCAAAAATTCGCATTTACAGTTCGATATGATAGCCTCCTACCAAACCATTGAACCCTATCGCTACCCAAACTGGGGAAATTGGGATGGTACTTACACTTATCTGACCGTAAAACCAAATGCAGATTTGAAAGTATTTAAAGAGCAGTTTCCTAAATTCCAGCGAAAATATTATAGCCGGGCGATTAAGGATTTTATGGGCTTTACCCTTGAGGATTTTGAAGCCAGGGGAAATTTTGTTACACCATACCTACAGCCTTTGCGCGAAATTCATACCACAGCAAATCTGGATGACGATTTAAATAATACCGCTAATGCCAGGTTACTGATAATGCTGGCCATTACCGGGATACTAATTTTGCTTGTAGCCTGCGTTAATTTTACCAATTTAAGTACAGCCAGAGCATCAAACCGGGCCAAAGAAATCGGTATTAAAAAAGTGAGCGGTAGTATGCGGGGGAAAATAACCTTTCAACTTCTGGCCGAAAGTTTTATACAAACCTTACTGGCTGTGGTTCTGGCCTTAGTAATATTTGTTATATTACTGCCCGTTATAAATAGATACACCGGCTTTAAAATAGAAATTTCTGATTTGCAAACACCGCTAATTATCTTATTGTTAATTGCTTTGCCATTTATACTGGGTGTTTTTGCAGGTGCTTATCCGGCCTTTTATCTTTCAGCTTTTAAATCAGTGCAAATTTTAAATGGTGCCAAATCGCAGCAAGGCATAGGGAAAACCTGGATTAGAGGGACTCTGGTAAGTTTCCAGTTTTTTACTTTTATGGTGCTTATTATTTCCGCTATTTTCATTAATAAACAGGTTCAGTTCGTTAAGAACCATCCTAAAGGCTACAACCATCAAAATTTAGTGGTAATTAACAATACCAATCTGCTAAATAATGATAAAGCTTATTTTAAAGATGAAATATTAAAGAATCCCAGGGTGGTATCAGCATCATATTCCGATTTCTTCGATAGAGGCGGAAATCCCTTTGGCAATGTTGATAGTGATAAAAATTTTTTAATGCAACGCTTATCGACCGATAAAGATTTCGCAAAAACCCTTGATATTAAAATTGTTGCCGGCCGGTTTTTTAACGAAACTGATAAAAACAACAATTATCTTGCAGTTGTCAGTGAATCAGCAGCTAAATTATTAGGAGGAAACGATTTGGTGGGTAAATATATAATGGATTATAGTGGTAAAATAAAACGAAAAGTAATTGGTGTTTTTAAGGATTTTCAGCGTTATTCATTTAAAATCAAGCAAGCCCCACTGGTTATTATACCAAATGAAGCATATGGCGATCTGATACTTAGAGTATCGACCCAAAACAGCCAACAGACTTTAAAAGAAATCAAAAAAACCTGGGAAGGCATGAATTCTACTATAGCGTACGACTACTCATTTTTGGATGACAGACTGAACAAATCGTACAGTAATGATGAACAAATTGTTGCGGTGCTTACCTCAGCATGCATATTGGCAATTATTATTGCGTGTTTCGGATTATTAGGGTTGGTAACCTATTCGGCAAATGCCCGGCAAAAGGAAATTGGAATCAGAAAAGTAAACGGAGCCAAAGAATTTGAAATTATTCAACTACTGAATGGTGAATATATGCGTTGGGTGATAATCTCTTTTGTTTTAAGTTGCCCTATTTCCTGGATTATTATAAGAAAATGGCTTGAAGGTTATACAGTAAAAACAGCCATGAGCTGGTGGATATTTATTTTAACCGGAAGCGCAGCATTGATAATAGCCATTGCTACTGTTAGCTGGATCAGCTTTAAAGCCTCAAGGCAAAACCCTATTGAGGCATTGCGTTATGAATAATTGTAAAACTTATAAATTCTGAATTATGTTCAAGCTCTTTTTATTATCCTATTTTAGAAATATTATCGTAAATAAAAGACATGCCATTGTTAATTTTTTAGGTTTGTCGTTAGCAATTGCAGTAATCATAATAATAGCTCTATATGTAAAAAATGAATTAACATTCGACAAGTTTCACAAAAATTCCGACAGAATTTACCGCTTAACAACAACATTGAAAACACCAGGTGCTGAATATCATGTGGCCTTTGCCAATACGGGATTTGCCCATAAGATACTCGAAAAGTTAGATGGAATAGAAAATATAGCCTGTTTAAGTAAAACCGGGTCATATGTGATAAAGTACCAGGATAAGCTTTTCAGGGATAACAATATAAGGTATTCTACTCCGGCTGTATTCGATATTTTTTCATATAACATTATCGATGGGAACCCCAAAAATATGCTTACTGAACCCAATACGGTGGTACTAACCGGGTCACTATCAAAAAAATTGTTTGGTGATAAAGATCCTGTAGGAGAATCGGTATTATTTAATGATGTAAATTGTACTGTAACGGGTGTAATTGGAGATTTGCCCCTAAACACCGATCTTAAATTTACCGCTTTACTTTCCTCGTCGGTGAATGGCTCGGAAGATTTAATGGCATGGAACGATTACTACTCTTATATCCTTGTCAACAAAAATTACTCACATAATCTTCAGAGTGATATAGACAAATTAGCTGAGGAAACTTATGTTCCTCTTTTTAAGGCAGGTAATTTGAACCTTTCGCGAACCTATCAGGTTCAGCCCATAACACAGGTACATTTCAATACATCGTATTTGGCCGATACTCCTAAAGGAAATAAAACAACAGTTTTTGTATTTTTATGTATTGCCTGCCTGATATTAATAATTGCTACTATAAATCATATTAATTTGAACCTTAGCAGGGCCGTTAACCGGTTAAAAGAATTTTCAATTCGCAAAATTTCCGGATCAGGCAAAAAAAATGTTATAACTCAATTACTTGTTGAATCGGTTTTAAACACGCTGCTGGCAGCATTTATTTCAATTTTTTTTATTAGCATGTTTTTACCTGTGTTTAATAAACTTGCTGATACCGGTTTTAACGAAAATATATTTACTAATATTTCAGTTATGATAACATTACTGGGAGTTGTATTTTTTATTGGAATTATTTCAGGTTTTTACCCATCGCTTTATTTGTTACGAATAATTAATTCAAACCGTAATTTTAAATTACCTGTAAAAATGGGCTTTAATAAAGTCAGCAAAGGGCTGGTTACATTTCAGTTTGTTTTTTCAATTGCCATGATCAGTCTGATTATAGGAGTAAATAAGCAGATAAAACATATGGAAAATTTTAATCTCGGTTTTAATAAAGAACATATACTTGCAATTGATTTAAATTCCGTAAAAAACTCGTTAGGCAATTTAAATCCTTTACGGCATGAATTGTCATCCGGTTTTTTAACCGCAACAGGAGGAGGAGGGACCCAGCTTGGAACTAATGGGGAAGGAGAATGGATAAGACCAGTTCGTGATTTGGTAAATGAGGACGGACAAGATGTACAATTTATACTGAACATGCCTGATATTGATGAAAATTATCTTAATTTATTTGGAATTAAGGTAATCGAGGGACGGAATTTTTCGAAAGACCATCCTTCAGATTATGATCAAAGCATAATTATAAACAAAGCATATGCTAAAATTATGGCATGGAACGAACCTATTGGAAAAAGAATGTATAATGACTCAAAATTGCGGGTAATTGGGGTTGTTGATGATTTTCATTATGCTTCATTACATAATCCGGTTGAACCGTTGGCATTCAGATTTAACGATAAAACGCCCTCTTATTTATTTGTTAAAACCTCACCTTCACAAATTGACCACATAAAAACAACATGGCATAAATATTTTAAAGATGCCCTGTTTGAATACAAGTTTGTTGATGATAATTATGAGGTTCAATATCAAAAGGATGAAAAACAAAAAACCATCCTGGGCTACCTGTCATTAATCGCAATTTTTATTTCCTGTTTAGGATTATACGGACTATCGTCATTCTATTTAACTAACCGCATTAAAGAAATAGGAGTTCGCAGAGTCAACGGAGCAAAAATTTCAGAAATACTTCTGTTTCTGAATAAAGATTTTGTAAAGTGGGTTTTTATTGCTTTTATATTTGCCATTCCAATAGCCTGGTATGCCCTGCACAAATGGCTTGAAAACTTTGCATATAAAACCAGTCTGAGTTGGTGGGTTTTCATACTTTCAGGATCAGTTGCGCTTATTTTAGCATTATTTACTATATCATTACAAAGTATAAAAGCTGCCACAAGAAACCCGGTGGAGGCTTTGCGTTACGAATAATAAATATAAAATGTATTTTTTATAAAATATTGGATATCATTTTATAGAAACTATTTGAATACTGTCACAAAACTTATGCAAAAGCAGACATAAAAGTAAAACCCATGTTCAAAACGTATTTTAAATCCGTATTTCAATTCTTGCGAAAAAATAGCCTGTTTACCTTGATTAATACCATGGGGCTTTCTTTAGCACTTGCTGTATCATTTCTAATTGTGCTATATGTAGTGAATGAATTAAGTTACGACAATTACCATAAAAATAAATCAAGAATTTTCAGGGTAATAGCCTATGATACAGAATTTAAAAGTACAATGGCCGGAACACCTTATGTACTTACCGCGACAATTAAAGAGGACTTTCCACAGGTGGAAAAAGCCACACAAACAAGATATTTAAGGGGATTCAAATTAAAATGTAATGATGAATATTTTGATGTATGGAGTGCTGTTGGCACAAGCTCCGATATATTCGATATTTTTACTATCCCGTTGATTTACAATCAGACGGATTCAACCCTGCTTGACGACCCACATGCTATTGTTCTTTCAAGGCATTTATCAGACAAAGTATTTCCGGGTCAAAATCCTGTTGGCAAAGAAATAGAAGGCATAATAAACGGCGAACCAACCGTTTTTACAATAAGTGCCGTATTTGAAAATCTGCCTGAAAATTCAACACTTGTTGCCGATTGTTTTGTAAATGGAAAATGGACGCTGGGCCCCATCGACAAATCGTTTAATACTAATAATGCAGAAACAAACTGGAATTACGATTTCTGGAATACATGGGTGCTGTTGTCTAATGCAAATCAGGCCAACGATTTAAACCAACAATTCAGGGATTTTGAAAAAAAACACATTAGTGAAAACCCGGTTAAAAATTATTCACTTCAAAAGCTGCGGGATGTTTACCTCCGATCGGCAAATATTATGAATACGGGTAGAAGCGGAGATTTAAAGACCATTAAGCTATTTTCGCTAATTGCCTTCCTGATTTTACTGATTGCAGCCATGAATTATATTCTACTTTCTACAGCAGTATCGACCCTCAGAACTAAAGGAATTGGTATCCGCAAAGCCAGCGGTGCCAGTAATAAAAATGTCAGAATCCAGTTACTTGTTGAATCCATACTGTTATCGTTCGTTTCGCTCCCCATTGCCACCGGGCTTGCTTTACTGGCCAGGCACAAAGCAGGAGAATTGTTTCAAACCAATCTTCAACTCATCCCATCCAATATATTTGCGTATGTAATTATATTTCTTACCATTTCAATACTTATTGGATTAGCTTCCGGTGGTTATACGGCTACCTATTTATCGCGCTTAAAAGTGATTAACATTCTTAAAGATAAAAACCGGCAAGGGAAAAGAAAACATTATTTTCAATCTGCCTTGATTATAACCGAACTGATAATCTTCAGCACATTTGTATCAAGTGCGCTGGTAGTGCAAGCACAATACAGGTTTTTTATGACAAAAGATCCGGGATACAATACTAAAAGTGTCCTGCTGATTGATGTTGGCCGAGGATTTAATGCCTATACACCGTATCTGAATACCTTAAAATCGAACCCAAATATTATAATGGCTGCCGGAGTAATGGAAGGTGTACCGATGCGGGGTTCTATGTTTACGATGGTACCCAATTATCAGGAACCTGAAAATAAAGTGAAAGTTGAAGGGCTGGCCTGCGATTATAATTTCCTGAAAACCATGGGAATGAAATTTGTTGAAGGACGTGACTTTTCTGAAAGCTTTGGAAATGATTTGAATGGTTCCGTAATACTCAACGAAACGGCTGTTAAAAGATTAGGAATAGAACACCCAATTGGCAAGCAATTTGGCGATCAAACCATAATAGGAGTGGTTAAAGATTTCAATCTTCACTCCCTGGAATCCGATATTCCACCGCTATTTATTAACCTTACCGACAGATATATCCGCCAAATAGCGGTACAATATAAACCCGGAACATTTCCAGAAGTTCTTTCATTCTTAAAATCGGAATGGGGAAAAGTAGCAGACGATCGCCCGTTTGGATATTCAACTATTGAAGAGATCAATCAATCTATTTATCGATCAGAAAAAAATTTAAGCACTATCGTTTCTTTATCAGCCTTTTTTACCTTGATAATCTCCATGTTTGGATTATTTGGCTTAACGCTTTTTATAACCAAATCGAGGACTAAGGAAATTGGTATACGTAAGGTAATGGGAAGCAGTGAAAAATCGATAATATATTCTTTTTTGCGAACGAACATGGTATCGGTTGTATTGGCCACAGTTATTTCAGTTCCCGTTACTTTTTATTTAATGTTACAGTGGCTGAATAATTATGCATACCATACCAAGATTAACTTTTGGGTTTTTGCCTTCACGCTGGGAATAGCAATGATATTGGTAGTTTTTACAGTTCTGTTCCTCACAATGAAAGCCGCCCGTACTAATCCGGTAGAGGCTTTACGGTATGAATAGTTATTTTTCAGATAAAACAGAATATTCTTAATCCGCTTTGACAATTCTTTCTTTCCAATGTGAATTTTTTGAGGAAAGTATTAGGATATACAGTCCATTATTATATGCTGCCAGGTTTATAATAAATTCATGAGTATCGAACGATTGTTCAAATACCGGGGTTCCGATAATTGAAATTAGTTTTACCGTTATATTTCCTGTAACACAATCTGGAATTTTAATATAAATGTTGTTATGGGTTATGTTGGGGTAAATCACAAAATCATTCGTCTTGTTTAACGCAATAGAAGTTGATTTACAGTTATTTTTTGCTCCAGGCGAAGGTATTTCAAATACCTGCCAGTTACCATCACTGCACCGGCCATAGCTCGAATTTTCGGCCATGTCAGGGACAATCAGGGAATCGATTATCGTTACACTATCCGGTTTACACAAAATAAGTGTTTCGCCGGTTGAAAGCCTGAAATTGGCATGCAAGGGTCCTGTATTTTCTTCATGGTCGGCCCAAATGATAATATATCCGGCAGCTGGTACTAAAGTTGCCTTACCACCATCAGGAACCTGCCAGATATGAATGCTGTTTCGTAAAACAAGGCCTTTGATATTTTCCTCAACACTATTGGGATTATACAATTCAATCCAGTCGTCATAATCGCCGTATTCATCATGAATTGTGGCAGAATTAGAAGATACAAATTCATTTATTATGACTTGCGAATGTCCGGGTTGAAACAAAAATAAAATTAAAATGACCCAAAGAAGACTTTTCATAAAATGCAATTTCTAATGTCCCTGTTTAATAATTTTTCTTAATGCAATGGTTGTATCATGATCTTTAAACTTCAGGATATAAATACCATTTTGGTACGCTGATAAATTCACCTGGCTTTTGGTGTTGATTGAACTTTCTTGTAATAACCGACCTGATTCATCATAAATATCGAGGGTTACCAATTTCGAATCCGGTAAAGTGAAGTTTATAATTCCTTTGGTTGGGTTTGGCGTGACTACAATATTGCCAGCCATATTTTCATCGGGGACTGACACTATCCGGTAATCGCAATCGTAGTCCACAAATTTTATATCTAATGAATTATTATGAAAACAACGTAGTGGCCCAATTTTTTTTGTACTGCTGATCTCCTGAGGTATAAACCAGTCCAATCCTCCAACATTTTCCATATACCAGGTCGATGACCATCCAACTCCATCAAGTGGAATAACATGAAATTTTTTAAAGACCGTGCCATCAAATGTTTCGTTACAAACAGAGTCGACCTTCACCCGGTACGTATCAGGCATGTTTTCGCTTTGCATTTCGTAAGGGTAATTCAGGGTAATAACATCACCTTTTTTTGCATAAAAATCATAAAGCAGATCGAATTTTTCTTTAACCGGATTATATAAATAAACATATCTTGCACCCATCGCTATGTAATATGGTTCCAGTTCTTCTGCTGTTCCATCATATTTATAATATGTGCGTTCAATTTCATAGCAATAGTTTCCTGAAATTATCTCATTACCAACACTCTTAAAATGGTAGTATTCAGAATTTTCAGGTGCCGAACCACCCGGGTCAACATTATAATACCATTCAGTTCCTGTAGTTCCGAATAAGTGAGCAAACCAATCGTATGTATAGGTGCACGAATCGGCAATGCCTGTGCTATAGAATCCAAATTCCGGGTCTTCATAACACCTTAATCCGTCTGACATATTTCCATCGCAGGCTATATTATCAGAGGTAAAAAGATTGAATAAATATCCCTTATCACCTATCTTCTCAATTATTTTTGAACTATAGGAATAATTATATCCCCCTAGTGGATTGGTATCAATTACATCATATTTGACGTAAAGCAATTTAAGACTTCTATTATTAATAGTTACCGGAACTACAGAATCAATGTTAACTTTTATTGTATCAATACCATCATCCGATCCTTTTTGTAAAATTATCCAGCTTGAGTTTTTTTTGGCATTAAAATCATACAAAATCTGGAATTTACCGATAGCCTCGTCCCAAAAAAATACGGTATCGTTTTTAGAATAAACATATTCAATTTGTGGGCGACCGCTACATCCAAGTAAATGGTTTTTTACCAACTCACGACAAGTAACTCCATGAAAAACTGTGTCCTTTTCAGATTTTATATATAAATAATTTTCATCTCCTGAGAATGCAAATGATTCAGAATAATACCATTCGGCACCCACCGGGGCAAAATCCTGAGCTAAAATATAACCTGAATAAAACAGAAAAATGCAAATCAATATAAGGGTTTTCATCGGATAGAGTTTTGATTTGATTGTTCAAAATTTAATATAAGTAACTCTAAATATGATAGATAAAGATACAAAAAATCTTAAGGGTTGTTCTATTTTTGATTGGGAAGCATAAACCTAAAACGGCTGCCTTTACCGGGTTCGCTTTCTGCCCAGATACTACCACCATGTCTTGCCACAAATTCCTTGCATAATAATAATCCGAATCCTGAGCCTTTTTCATTAGCGGTTCCTTTTTCCGAAATTTTTTGGGAATTTTCAAAAAGCTTTTTAAGATTAACCTGATTAATACCTATGCCATGATCGGCAACGGTTAAAGTTACCTTTTGAGGATCAGTTTCGAAACTGATATCAATTTGCCCGCCGTAATTCGAATATTTAATTGCATTGGAAACCAGATTCCGTAAAACAGTATTTAACATATCAACATCGGCATATACCTTAGGTTCATGATCCAGATTATAGTAAATTGTTATATCCTTGGTTCTTGCTGCTAATTTTAAGTTTTCTGCAATTGCATTAAGAGTATCCAACAAAGATATTTTCTGTGGTTTAAAGGGAATTTCCCCATGATTGCGGGTAACCCACATTAAAATATCATCCAACAGGTTTAATGTATTTTGAGCAGAACTGTTTACCAGTTTTACCTGTCGTTCAATTTTATCGATATCATAATTCCGGATATTTTCAGATAAAGCATTCAAAAATCCCAGCATGGAACTAAAAGGACTTTTTAAATCGTGCGCAAACACAGAAATAAATAAATCTTTATCGGCATTCATTTGTTTAATCTCCTTATTTTGTAACTCAAGAGCCTTATTAGCCTGAATCAGCTTTTGATGAGCTTCATCTCTGCTAAACTCAAAAAAGCTTACTAATAGAATTATACTAACAACGGCTATCAGAATATTTACAAATGAATCCCTGTCAAATTTAAAAGGAGCCCAATTTGCGTAATTAAGATAGGTGAAAAGGAATATTATTGAATAAAACAACAAGGTTAAAAGCAGGCCGGTTCTTTTACCTAAAAGAAAAAAAGCAACCAGAGGAATCGGAGTTATCCAAAAAAGCGAATAATTAGCCGATTTAATAATATACTGATATACAATATCTACAGTCATAATTATTATAACCGTAGCTAAAGCGGTAATTTTAATGTGATTGGTTTTGTGAAAATAAAAAAGTATACCACCAGCAATCGGTAAACCAATAAGCTCCATATATGCAATGGCATATAATTTAAAAATAAAAATGTTAATGATAATCAGGAAAATCAGCAAAAATATGAGTGTCAATAATATAATATTATTCAGATAAACGCGGCGGTAATCAGGCTGATCACTATTAAAACAGTAGTTGTTACTTATAAATTTATCCCAAAATCTTAATCTCACTTGCAGAATTCTTATTAGTCATTATTTTATTTGAACACAGGTTAAACCAATTTCTCGGTTTTTAATTGAAAATCAATTTTATGAAAATATAATGAATTTTAATAAACTTAACTGTATATAAACTGGTTTTTAATGGTTTTTAGGATTTAGCTAATATAAAACTCATCAGATGACTAAGCTGTTAGTTTATTATTAAATTATCCGATGCGTATTTAACAGAACTTTATAGATGCACTGCCAGAATTCACCTGTTTTAATCCAACTGTTTCCAGCTACTTCCGTTCCACCCAAAGAAATGCGTGTCAAGGAAAATAATAGTGCCAGCCCCACCGGAAGGAACCGGAGTGGTTGCACCATCAGTAATGCCGGTGTATCCGCCGCTGTCCACTTTAATGGCTCCATTAATTTCCAGTCTTTCACCAGGGGTAGTGGTACCAATTCCTACATCACCGTTGGCTGTAATTCTCATTTTTTCATCGGTGGTAGCATAACCTTTGGTTACAAAGGCAATATGGCTACTGTCTTCGTTTATGATATTTAGTCCGCCAGGAGCAATGGCATCAATATTTGCTGTACTTGTTTTAATTATTCCTCCGCCTGGAGCCTCATTCCCCACAAGTGAAAACTGAAGCACCGAACCGGGTGCCCGTAATTCTGAGATAGCCCATTTGTTGCTTTTACCTGTCTCAACCGTAAGCCAGGTATTATCATTTTCATCAAATATATGTAGGTCACCCTTTGGCGTTGAGGTGCCGATTCCGACCGATCCTTTATCATAATAGATAAAACTGCTGTCTTTGGTCCAGGTTCCGGTTTGTTCGGCATACAAAGCATAGGGAACGGACAATAACTGCGATGTTCCCATTTCAATATCGTTTACAACTATTTTTATAAAATAGGTATCGGCTCCCCAATCGATTGTATTTAAATCGGAATCTGGTAATGAACCGATATCAAGGTTTATCAATCCTTGAGGAGTGGTTTTAATATTATATTGTTCCTCAAAAACACGGGTACCTGATTCATTTCCCTTTAAAATCGAAATGTTAACAGTCACATCCTCATCAGACAGGACAGACCCATCGGCATTTCGCAATACAGCCTGGTACTTAAACTGGTTGGGTGCCTGCGCCTTAATCCCCTGAACTAAGAATAGTATCACACTTAACGCAAGTATTAGTCTTTTCATAACATTCTTTTTTAGGGTTAGTTTTTTAATAATCTTAAAAGCAAAACATAATAGCATTAAACTTTAACTGAATAAGTGCGCATGTTTAAACCATGATGAAGGTGGGGAATATCAAACATGGATATGCTTTGTCCATCTCTTCCCGGGTATTGCGGATTTCAGAATAAATTTACAAAATTAAATACCTGTAACAAAGTAATTTAGTGAAAATAGCGGATGTGAATTTAGGATGAAATGCCAGCAAACTTGAATATTATTTCATATTTTTGTTTTAATTATTTGTCTGAAATACCCGGCAAATATCGGACAAAAATACAAATTTTTGTTAAATCACGACCAGTTTCGAATTCATATAGTGATTTTATATCCTTGAGTGTAATTACTTTATTAATTCCAACAACCCGTTCAAATATTTTTCTGTCCCTTCATCGCCCTCTTTGGGTGCCCACGGAGCAAAATTCTTGTCATCAGGCTTATGATAGGGTCCGTCTTTAACTTCATAGGCAACCGATCCCGATTCCAGGCAAACCAGGCTATGCCAAATGCGGGGTGGAATATCAACTCCATAAATCCCTTCTTTTTGCGATAGTTTTATAATTCTGGTTACTTTGCCTTCATCATTAAAAAAGAAAACAGCAAAAGCACCTTTTAATACCAAAAACACTTCGCGCTTGTCAGGAAATTCATGTTTGTGGGGTTGCACATAGGTTCCCGGTTCCAGGGCATTCAACATGCGATTAATGGGATCGGTGTAGTCATCATGAAAATTATAGTTTATACGCTTGCGGTTAGCTTCTTTAGCCATTTCAGATACTCGTTCCAACAGCATGTTATCAATTATTTTTAGATCAGCCATTTTTTAAAAAATTTGAATTAAAATAAGTCAATTGACTAATTACTACCAAATATAACTACGCAACCTACCTTGAAAAGCATAATATTTTATTTATTTAATGAATCTCAAAAGTCCGGATTAAATTCTGTTCAATATTTGTACAATTTGTGTCAAATTTTTTTACATAGTTAATTGGTTCTGTTAAATAAATATGCTAATTATCAAAGCATTATGGCTTTGGCATAGCCTTTGAACTTTTTCGAAACTTAAAAACCAAATACTTATTAATTATGACTTTACGCGAATTTTGGAGGTTCCACTTTTTAAAAGCCCTGTTGGGATTAGTGGCTATTCAGTTGGTAATTGTTGCCATTATTCAAAACTATAACCACAGGCCGGTGGCTGTGCGCGATGTAGTATCAATGATTGAAGGCCGTGAACTTAAGCTGCGGCCGGTAAGTAACGATACCGATAAGGATGACAACACCGAACTAAAATTATTAAATCACAGCGAGGCATTAAACGGAACCCTGGAGCCATCAGGTAACTACCTTGTATATAAACCAAATGCAGGTTTTATTGGTACCGATAGCCTCTGGTATACGGTTAGTGATGGTAAAAAGGAATCGAAACCCGCATATATCGTAATCAAGGTAAACGAAAATCTGCCACCGAATGTTAACCGCGACGTGGCAAGTGTTTATGTCGGAAGCAGTACCGTAATTTATCCGTTGAGTAACGATAATGATGCTGAAGGCGATTCAATATTTATTAAAACTTTAGGTGAACCCAGGTTTGGAAAACTTAAGGCTGAAAATAATATGTTGCTTTATACGCCAACAGTTAGTACAGCAGCTGTCGATAGTTTTTATTATACACTGGGTGATGGCAAAAGTGATTCGGCTCAGGCTACTGTGGTTGTAAATATTAAAAGTAAAAACGATCCTTGTTATCCATGGTTAGGTACCGATCTTGGAAATGTCCAGATTCCGGGTGGCTTTACCTGTCAAAATGGTACTATAAAAGTTCAGGCTTCAGGAACTGATATCTGGGATTCACAGGATGGTTTCTATTTTGTTTACCAGCAATGGAAGGGCGACTGTGAATTAATCGCCAAAGTTGAAAGTCTTGACGCGAAAAATGAATGGGCGAAGGCCGGACTTATGATTCGCGAAACACTTGATGCCGGATCGCGAAATGCCTTTTTAGGTATGTCGCTAAAACATGGTGCAGGTTACCAGGCGCGTTATGAAGCCAATGATGGTAGCAACGGAGGTGGAAGTAAAGAGGGAATAAGTGTTCCTTACTGGATTAAATTAAACCGGATGGACAGCACTTTTACAGCATCTGTATCACCCGATGGCAAAACTTGGGAACAAGTTGGAAGTGTAACCATGAAGATGGCAAAAAATACATTTGTCGGTTTTGGTACTTCCAGTCATAATAACAGTGAAATAAATAAAGCTGTGTATTCAAATTTTAAGATTAAGTAATCACAGTAAAAAATAGTGTTAAAAGTTATATTTATAGTCTAATCCTGCGGGGATTTAAAATACTCGCAGGGTTATTTTTAAAAAATGCTGAACTTCCTGATTTGCTAAACAGCAGGAAACGACCAATGAAAATGAAATTATTACTACTTCAGCGTAAATAAAACAATTTATTAATTATGAAACTAGTACTAAATGCATTACGCGCATTCAAACGATTTAAATTATATTCGCTCGTAAATCTTTTCGGTTTATCACTGGGGTTAATTTGTTCCATAGTTATTATTTTATTCGTTCGTTTCCATTTTTCATTCGATAATTTTCATGCTGATAAAGACAGGATTTACCGGGTTTCAGAGATAGCCACCTCTCCTGATGGCAAGGAAATTTCTCCTTCGGTAAGATTTCCGGTCGGGCAGGATCTAAAAGATGCTTTTGCTGAAATTGAATCGTTTGCCCAGGCAGGAATTCAGTCGCATGAATATTTGTTAAAGCATAATGAGAATATTACAACAATCCATAAAACCATATACGCATCTCAAAATTTCTTTTCTTTTTTTTCCTTTAGTCCTGTTTTAGGAAATGTGAATGATTTCCTTACCCGGGACGATGCTCTTGTTATTACCGAACCAGTTTCGCATTCCATTTTTGGAAATTCAAATCCAATCGGGCAGTCGGTTATTTTGAATAACAAAAATTATGTTATTACAGGTGTAGTTGAAAATCCACCAAACAATTCGCATATAAAATTTGATGCCATAACATCAATTAACCAGATTGTAAATCAGCCCGATATTTACCTGTCCTGGGATGGTGGCTTGTCAGTACCAACTTTTATTAAGCTAAAAAAAGGGGCTTCACGTAAGGATCTGGAAGCTAAAATTCCTGACCTGGTTTGGGAGAAAGTAAATAAAAAGGATTCAGGAAGTGGTTTTTCAACACAGCTTTTTCTGGAGCCCCTTACTTCCATTCATGCTAACTCGAAGGTGGAATGGGACCCGTTTTCGCGAAAAGAGGCCAGTGATTTGTATACCTTACTATTTATAGGAATTTTTGTGTTGTTGATCGCATTTGTAAATTTCTTGTTTTTAACTCATGGCATACTGCAATTACGTATTAAAGAATTTGGGGTAAAGCGTTATCTCGGGCTAAATAAAAAGGGTATGCTTCAACAACTATGGATTGAAAACAGCCTGATCTTTACAGGAAGTGCAATAATCGCAGTTTTTGTAACTTTAGCTACATCGCCTCAAATCACAAAGCTTTTTGGCGACTCCTTTATTTCACAACAATTGCTGATTAATAAGGTCTATCTTGTGTTGGGCTTGCTTTCGCTTATAATTATATCAACGGTTACCCAATATTTATTTTTAATGAAAAAACTGGCGATTAACCAGGTTTCTCAAGCTTTCATCAAATCTTCAGGCAGACAAAAAACGCTTTGGGTTACCTCGCTGCAATTTGCTACATCAATTGTTCTTATTATTGGCATTATCGTCATTTACAAGCAATTAAGCTTTATTAATCATGCAGACCTGGGGTTTAAATCAAAAAACATTATTAATATCTCAAATGATAAAATTGGGGAAAAACAAGAGGTATTGCGAAGCGAATTAACTAAAATTTCGGGAGTAAATTCGGTTTCGGCAAGTTTTGGCATTCCCGGACTTGAAACTACCCAAAATGGATATAGGCCCCAGGGTACAGACCAATGGCAACTTTTTAATGCACTTTACGTGGATGATGAATTTTTCAAGACTTACCAACTTAACTTAATAAAGGGACGGGGCTTTAACCGGGGTAATGATGTTGATAAAAATTCCATCATTATAAATGAAACCCTGGCAAAACAATTAGGCTGGGAAAATCCCATTGGCAAAACCATTTTCAGAAACCAGGACCTTGAAATTGTAGGTGTAGTTAAAGATTTTCATGTGGCACTCATGTATTATAAAGTTCCGCCCTTAATCATTTCCAAGCAATGGAAACCCATATTTTATACACTCAGTATTTCATTAAATACTCAAAATTTAACTGAAACGCTACACCAACTTGAGCATAAATGGGAACAAATAATGCCAAATACTCCGTTTAATTATACCTTTCTGGATGCAAGGTTTCAGGAATTGTACAATAATGTTCACCGCACTGCAAAAATCCTGATTATTTTTGCCATTATTTCAATATTGATATCGGTACTTGGTTTGTTTGCCTTAACAGTGCTGGTTTTAAATACCAAAGTCAAGCAGATAGGAATCCGTAAAGTTAATGGAGCCACGGTAAATGAAGTACTGTTTTGGATTAATAAAAGTCTCCTGGTATGGATAGTTGTGGCCTTTATTTTATCGGCACCCATTGCTTATTTAAGCATGCAAAAATGGTTAAGTCAGTTTGCTTACCGAACTGATATTAGTTGGTGGATATTTGGTCTGGCCGGTATCTCAGTTGTAATGGTCGCCCTGTTAACTGTAAGCTGGCAAAGTTTTGTGGCTGCCAAACAAAATCCGGTTGAAGCGCTCAAATATGAATAACTTCCATCAGCCAATTTCCAGTGAACAATTGGGTTATACTGCATAGCATTAAAATGCATAACTTAATTAAATGCAATTTTTGGATGCAATCAACTTGTTTCGGCATCCTTATTTTTAAAGCTTCTTTTAACACTTGCGTGTTGTGTTAGTTTTAAGCCTAGCCTGTTAAATATCAAAGTAATACCCAAAATTTATACCGTTTGGACATTGTACACACTTCCAAATATTATTTGTAAAATCTACAATTGTTGTATTAGTTCAATAATTCTTAGGCAAACTAACAAAATAATATTTATAACATTACTTTCTTACGATCACGGAACCAGCGATATCCGGTTAGTTGGTGACACCATCTCACAAAGTCTGAAAAAAACAGTTGATAAATTTCCCATAGAAATTATTTCATCTTTTTAAGTAATTTTTTTGAGAATTAGCGTAATGAAAGAATGAATCAAGCAATTTAAATACCAGAACAGGTCCAAAATTGAAAATTATTTAGCTATGAAATCCAGTTACTTAGTGAAGCATTTTTTAGGTACCATAATATTCTTTACCCTTATTTTTATTTGTGCAGGCAGGTTTTGGTACTGGCAGGGACTGGTTTATGTGGCTATCGGTGTGCTTATGGCAGTATTGAATTACACCGTATTGCGTATTGATCCTGAATTATTAAAAGAACGTTCAAAACCAGCGGAAAATACCAAGAAGTGGGATAAAAGCATATTATTGGTTTCCTTTTTAATTACGCTGGCCATGTATATTGTTGCCGGTTTGGATTCAGGCCGGTATCACTGGTCACCGGAGATTAGCACTGTATTATATGTATTGGGTATCATTTTAACACCAATAGGGCAGTTATTATTCCTGATTGCACAAAAGCAAAATGAGTTTTTTTCAAGCACAGTACGTATCCAAACCGATAGAGGACATACAGTTTACGATACCGGTTTATATAAAATGGTAAGGCATCCCGCATACCTTGGTTCCATAATACAATCGCTGGGATTTCCGTTGATTTTTGGTTCCATTTGGAGTATTATTCCTGTGAGCCTATCGATAATATTACTAATTACCCGGACAATGCTGGAGGATAGAACTTTGATAAAGGAGTTAAAAGACTACCAGGATTATGCTTCAAGAACACGCTATAGAATTATACCCGGGATCTGGTAGGTATTGGATAAATTTAGTTGGATTTAATTATTAACCATATTTGTGTTTCACGCTGAGAAAAATTAACACTTTCAGGCAATTACAATTTGGTAAATGCCCTTAATGAAAAGCAAATGAATTTTCAGGAGTTTGCTAAAAGGGTAAATAACCTTAAATTAGTGTGGGTAAAATCTGAACATTGATTAGATTCAGCTGTCAACCGTTTAATAATATCATGAATAAACATACAAACAACATCAATTATAACATATTAAACCTAAACTATTATGAGACAAACGAACTATTTACTGTTATTAGCCCTAACTATTATTTTTCTGATACCCGCTTGTTCCGTAAAAAGTCCTGAAAAAACCGGTACCATGGATGAGAACTGGCTTCGTGTTTCGGGCGACCAGGTGGTTAACCTGAAAGGCGATACAATTTGCCTGCGTGGTTTTGGACTGGGCGGAATGCTTCACATGGAGAATTTCATCGATGGATATGCTGCTAACGAAGAGGCTATGCGCGAAGGCTTAAAAGAAGTACTGGGAGAAAAGAAGTACGATCTTTATTTCGATACTTTCCTTAAAAGTTATTTCACCGAACCCGATGCGGAATATGTGCACAGCCTGGGGTTAAACCTGATCCGAATTCCTGTTAATTACCGACAATTTGAAGATGATATGAATCCGGGTGTTTATAAACAAGAGGCATTTGATTACCTCGACCGGGTTATCGATTTCTGCGCCAGGAACCGGATTTATACCATAATTGATTTGCATGCCTTACCGGGATTTCAAAACCAGCACTGGCATAGCGACAATCCAACTCACAAAGCATTATTCTGGGTTTACAAGGATTTTCAGGACAGGGCTTTACACTTATGGGAAGCTATAGCTGAACATTATAAAGATCAGCCCTGGGTAGCCGGATACGATTTGATTAATGAACCGGCTGATCCCACACGCGAAAAGCTTTTCCCTTATTATAAGCGTTTGCAGGAAGCCATTCGCAAGATAGATTCTAATCATATCCTGTTCCTTGAAGGCGACCGGTACGCCACCGATTTTAGTAAGTTCACTGAAATATGGGATAACGTAGTTTATACCAATCACGATTATGCCGTTCCCGGATTCATTTTCGGACAGGATTATCCGGGCTATACCAATGGTCGGTATTTCGACAAGGACACGCTTGAAAAGGATTTTTTGGATAAGAGTCAATTTATGTTTTC
This sequence comes from Bacteroidales bacterium, assembly GCA_046704385.1. GTDB lineage: Bacteria > Bacteroidota > Bacteroidia > Bacteroidales > SZUA-534 > GH45. The sequence continues at coordinate 46,593 of JBJKSB010000014.1, forward strand.
GCATCATGTTCCGCTTTGGGTAGGAGAGTTTGGCCCGGTTTATACGGGTGTTACTGAAAAAGATGAAATGCGTTATCAGGTATTGAAAGATCAACTGGCTTACTACGACAAATATAAAGTGAGCTGGTGTATCTGGTTGTATAAAGACATGGGTTTGCAGGCTATTATGCACCAAAAGGACAATACGCCATATATGAAGCTGGTTTCGGCATTTCTTTCCCGGAAAGATTCTTTGGGAGCTGATGCCTGGGGATCGACCGATAAAAATATCAGGCAGGTAATTCAGCCGATGGAAGAATTAATGGATAAGGAATTCCCGGATTATGATCCATACCCGGGTGGCAGACACAGAGAGATAGGCCTGCTGGTAAGGCATATTATGATTGCCGAAGCGTTGGTGCCTGAATATTGTGCGTTGTTCAAAGATAAGTCTGAAGAAGAAATTAAAGCACTCGCTGAATCGTTTCGTTTTGAGAACTATGTAAAACGCGAGAGGCTTGAAGATATACTGACTGGTAAGGAAAAGTAATTTGTAAGAAGAAGTAAATAGTAAACAGTAAAAAAGTAAAAAGTAAACAGTAAACAGTAAGTTTGGGTTAATTCACCCTTGTAATCCGGGTTAGGTAGTAGAATAGGTTCGAAAATGATTTTGCGGGTGAATTAATCTCAAACGTCAGCATGTTAATTTTTTTAATTTATAACCGGATGGAATTCGGAAAATGAAACTCATAACCTTAGTATTTTTATTTTTTATTTCGACTTTTCTGTACTCACAGGAACTTAATGTGGGGGGATTTACTGGGACAGGGAAAGGCATCGTTGCTATTAACTCATTGACCCTGGGTGGAACCCTGGAATACAGGCCGGAAAAAGCATTTTTTGCCATAAATACCTCCCCATTTATACTGGTTAGTAACAATGAGGCCAATGTGACAATTCCCTTATCTTTAAAATTGATTATTGGGAATAAAATCAGATTATGCCCCACTGCCGGAGGTTTTATCAGGACAAACTCAAATTATGGGCTATTGGCCGGACTTGAGGTTGATTATAGGTTAAAAGAAAAACTTTTCCCATTTGTTAAAGGGGAATACGCCGTCGAGTATTATAAAGCGACAGCTCCTTCACATTTTGGTCCGTCTTATGAATATTTAAGTTATGAAAAGTCGAAGTGGATAAGTATTGGGTTCAAAGTGAATTTGTTTAAATAGGCCCTTGTGGGCATTTGTCCGATTTATTGTGTGCAACGATTGATTTAATTACCGGAGATAAAGTTGTAAAAGACATACCATATTGGCTAAATTAATTAAAACACCTGCTTTAACAAATACCGCATCATATGAAATTTTACACCTGAATATTAAGTATCCGGACTTTTCCTTGTAAAAGGCGTGGTTGCCTTGATTTATAAATCCTTTTAAGAAGATAATAAACAAATAAGTAATTATATTAGTAATTGTTATATAAACACCTAAATTCATAATTCTGATGATAAAATAAAAAGCGACTAATAATTTATGAACCCAAAGAATATTTTTAAAAAATATACCCGGCTAACTGATTTCAATACTAAAAACTTCAGACTGTTGTTTTATGCTCTGTTAATAGGACTTATAGCAGGATTAGTAGGTGCTTTTTTCAGAATTACATTAAGTCATATCGAAGGTTTCAGAGAAGTTCTTTATAAAGATGCCGGTAGTTCCGGATTTACAAGCTGGTTGTGGCCCATTTTATTTGCAATTATTGGAATAACCATTGCCTTATTTTTGGTCAAAAAATTTGCTCCTGAAGCTTCAGGAAGTGGAGTTCAGGAAATTGAGGGAGCCCTGGATGGAATAAGGCCAATGCGCTGGAAAAGAGTAATACCCATTAAATTTTTCGCATCGTTATTTTCACTCGGAAGCGGGTTGTTATTAGGGCGCGAGGGACCAACCATTCAAGTGGGTGCTAATGTGGGCAATATGGTTAAAGAAACTTTAGGTCAATCAGATATTGAAAATAACCCATTGGTTTCTGCTGGTGCTGCGGCAGGCCTTGCCAGTGCTTTTAATGCACCGTTTGCAGGAATTATTTTTGTTATTGAAGAGATGCACGGTCATTTCAGGTTTAATTTTTATTCGGTAGCTGCTATTATGATTGGTGCCGGAGTATCAGACTTTGTGGTTCGGATATTAATAAATGCAGGTCCTGTAATACCCATGACTGTTTTTCCAAGTCCAAATATATTCGGATTGTGGACATTCATTATATTGGGTTTGTTGTTTAGTATTGTAGGGTATTTTTTTAACAAAATTCTAATCCTTTCCCTGGATTATTTTCGGTTTTTATCGAAAAGTCCGGTTATTTATACGGGCATTATTGTGGGACTGAGTATTGCATTAATCGGTATTTTTTTTCCTGAAATGATAGGCGGGGGATACGATACCATAACAAAAGTTCTTGACCAGTCATTCACCCTGACTTTTTTATTGATTCTATTTCTTGTAAGGTTTCTATTGACAATTTTTAGCTATACAACCGGAGTATCGGGTGGAATTTTCATACCCATGCTAACACTAGGAGTAATTTTAGGAATGTTTTATGGAATTATCATGCAACACTTTTTCCCGGGTTTGATTTCACACCCGGGTGTTTTTGCTATTGCCGGAATGGCCGGAATATTTGCATCCACAGTTAGAGCCCCTCTGACGGGATTGGTACTTGCTGTTGAAATAACATCAAACTACGAATTGATATTGCCGTTGATTATTACTACCGTTACCGCATCAGTATTTACAGCCATGTTTGGCAATGAGCCCATTTATGCCACCCTGTTGAAACGTACGCTGGAAAATTCAAAAAAGCATTCATGAATTAAATGCATGAAAGAAATATACTCAGTTTATCATACTGAATTGGGATGGATAATGAAGATTGAGCTTTATTTTTAATTGAGTTTTTTTTGCCTTCACTCAAGAAGTTGATAAATAATTTCAAATTAATAACACAATTATGTATTTTTGATGTTTTAGGGTCAAGTTGAATTTGATAAAACTTAAAAATGACAAGTTTCGGAGATTTTATAAAGCAAGAACGAGAAAAAAGAGGATGGACTCAGACAGATTTAGGTGCAAAACTTGGTATTAATATGACCAAGATTAGTCGAATTGAAAATAACAAAAACCTCTTTACTCAATCAAAACTGGATAAACTTGCAGATTTGTTTAATACTGATATTGCTGTTATTAAGGAGTTGTTTTTTGGAGACAAATTTGCAAAGGAGGCTTATAAAAATGGTTGTTCTGATAAAACTTTTATAGTAGCGGAAACCACTGTTAAATATTTGCAAAATATTAACACTAAACAAGGTAAATTGAATTTGTAGTATGGCAAAAAATCGAAAAAACGAAGCACAATCAGATATTGAACTTTTCAATTATATTGCTTCAAATAAGTCATTTGCTAATAAGTGGACTACAAAAAAATCTGAGAACAATTATGTACAAGAAGTCCTGGATATTTCAAGCAAGAAAAATTCAGGACAGAGAGGTGAGCCTGATTTATTATATGTAAATGAAGCAAAACGAGTTTTAATATTAATTGAAAACAAAGACTCAATTAAAGACCATATATCAAATAATGAAGATAATCCGATGGGATATGCCGTTGATGGAATTAAGCATTATCTGTCTTTTTTCTTATCCACCAGGTTAGAAAAGCAAAAATCGACTCTAAAGGATTTTTTTAAGGATTGGTCGATTATTGGTATTGCAACTTCTGGTGACATTAATGATGAGTATAATCATTTGATAAGTACTTATATTATTTCAGAAAATGAGATTAAAAGTATTGAAACCAACGAAATTCTGAATGAGGAAGATTATTTAGCGTTTTTTGAAAATATTGATATTGAAAGTATCTCAAAAAATGTCTCATTATTATCAAGAGAAATAAATAGAATGCTTCGAACATTGGATTCTCAAAAAAGGCCAATTCTTTTAAGTGCTCTAATGATTTGTCTTTACGATAGAGATAATGTTATAAATGACTTCAAAAAGAGTTATAGCAATTGGGCAACTCAAACTATAATTATAAACATCCCAAATACAATTCTTGGAATTTTAACTGCTGAAGGAATTGACAAAGATAAAATCGATGTTCTTATTAATGAATTGGCATTTATTAATACAGACCATGATTTATTACATTCAGATATTTTAAAGGATATTCTCAAAGAATTGGAAGACAATGTGATTCCATTATTCAATAAAAAAACCAATTATGATATTATTGGTAAATTTTATGAGGAATTTCTTCGTTACGCGGGCGTAGCAAATGTAAAAAAAGGAATTGTTCTTACTCCAAGCCACATAACTAAACTGTTCACAGAACTTATTGATATTAAAACAAATGATGTGATTTTCGATAGTTGTTGTGGGACAGGTACATTTTTGATTTCTGGAATGAACAGACTTGTTTCTGAAATTGAAAATTCCAGTATTGCTAACAAACAAGAGAAAATTAAAACCTTAAAAGAAAACCAATTGATTGGATTTGAAAAGAGTACAACAATGTATTCTTTGGCAATCTCAAATATGCTTTTCAGAGGAGATGGTAAATCTCGAATTTATAATATTGATTCATTTTCTGCGTCAGCAAAAAATACAATTGCTTCTATAAAAGCTGAGGGTATAACACCAACAATTGGATTTATAAATCCGCCTTATGGAGGACGTGATACAAAAGAAAATCCAACAAAAAAGGAAATCCAATTTTTGGAAAGTCTATTAGATAATGTCAGTAGATATGGAATAATAATTGCGCCACTATCAACTTTTTTCAAAGAAGATATAATTAGAAGAAGAATTTTATCAAAGCATACCTTAAAATATGTTATTAATACACCAGGCGAATTATTTCAACCAAATGCTTCAACACATACCGCAATAGCTGTTTTTGAAACAAATTCTCCGCATAATAACAAAGAAGTTGTTTTTTATAATCTTGATGATGATGGATTCATTTTATCTAAAAATAGAGGCAGAACAGATGTTTTAAATAAATGGAACCCAATTAAACAGGATTTTTTCAAGAAATTAAAGAATCCTGTAAAGTACCAAGACAATTACAACCTATTACAGACTAGAATCTCTTCGAAAGATGAATGGATAATTCAAGCTCATTCAAAAACTGATTATTCACATATTACCAGAAACTCCTTTATTATAAGTATTAAGAAACATTTGCTCTTTTCGTTAAAACTAAAATTTGACCTCTTAAATAAAGAAATAGATGAAATTTCATTACTTGAAATTTTAGGTGATAGTATTAACAAAGACCCTGTTTCGGAAAAACCTGATGGAGTATTGGATATTTCCAAATGGAAAGAATTTAACTTTCCTGATGTTTTTAAATTTACCAGAGGAAAACGTCTTACTACGCTTGACCAGATTTCTGGTGATATAGCATATATTTCTTCTACAAAGGAAAATAATGGTATTGACAATTATATAACACCACCAGAAAAAATGACAGTGTATAATAATTGTTTGACACTTAATAATAGTGGTAGCGTAGGTTATGTCTTTTATCACACATATGACTTTGTGATTTCAGACCATTGTACAGTGATTTACCCAAAGGATAAGAAAATTGTTTTAAATCATTATATCGCCACTTTTTTAAAGCCAATTATAGAATCAGTAAAACCAAAATACAATTTTGCAAGAGAAATAAGTGACTCAAGGTTGGAGAAAGAAAAAATCTCTCTGCCAGCTGATTTAAAAGGAAATCCTGATTGGCAATATATGGAAGATTATATAAAAACTTTGCCTTATTCATCTTCACTATAAAGTGCCGACCTTTCGCTCAAACACATTGCCAAGTCGCTCAAAAGAGCCAGCGCACAGTCCTAAACTTGTCAAAGAGTATGGCTGCCCCAACACATGGAGAAAGAGCAAATAATACGGCACGAAAACACAACAAACAGCAAAACGAATAACTGGGAGAACAACTATGTTTTAAAGATTTTATTGAAAAAAACGGTGGCAGCATATCAATAACCAGTAAAATAAATGAAGGTTCAACGTTTGAGATAAAACTTCCCAAAGCTGAAGCTCAAAATAAAGCACACCAGATGGAATTTAATTAAAAGAATTCTAACAACTTATGATTATATTTCAAAAAAAGTTTATTAAAAACTGTCGGGAAATTTGTAAATTTATAGGGTCCATGTTGCTCAAAAACAGACAGATTAATGAAGAAATTTCATTCGAAATCCCGGGTTTTCTGTCAATTATACACCTGCACACAATCATTAGGAGGTTATGTGACAAGGCTTTATCAACGGAAGAATAGTTGTAAAAGTATTTTGCCAATCATGATCCTGATGATATTAAACTTTAACACGTATTCGCAAGTTTTTTTGCCACCCTATCAACCTGCCCTGGGTTACCCTAAGGGTTTTGTGATTTTGAAGGATAGCACCAGAATTGAAGGCTCATTCAGACTAATAAACAATTCAAAAAACATTAAGAGTTGTACCCTCAAAGATACCAATGACCAAAAGTATACTTTTAAGACACCGCAGATTGATAAAGTGTATATTTCGTTGGGTGTATTTGATAAGCTGTGCTCGTACAGTGACTTTACACTGAGTTTCAGTGATATTTATCAGCTTAATTTAAAAGAGTTGATGAATCCGGTGTATTTTATCTGGGAAAATGTTAATTGTGGTGGGAAGGAAAAAGTCATACAATTAGTGAATCCTGGCTTTGACCATCGTATTAAAGTTTTCCGTGATCCAAATGCTATTCAGGAAGGAGGAGATCAGTCGAATATTGGCGAAGATATGTCGTATTACATAGTGAAAGCAGGAACAGATGTTGCCCTGAAAGTGAAAAAGAGAAACTACCCGGAACAGTTTATGCAAATTTTCAGCGATTGTCCTGAACTAATCGAAAGCCTGCAGGGTAATAGTCCTGATTGGGAAGATTTTGCAGCACATGTCTATATTTTCGATCAGTTTCAAAAATAAAATGAAATCTGGCTGTCTCATAAGTATTAAAATGAATGAAAAGCAACAAAACTACGAAGGTATAATGAAACACAAAAAGCTATATATTAGCATTTTACAGATTTATGAATTTTGGTGTTTTTGTTTGAATTTTTATTGAAGATTAATTATTCATATCTAAGGACTTCAACCGGATTGCGCCGGGCTGCCTGTAAACTTTGCCAGCTGACAGTCACGATGACTATTGTAAAGGTTATAAAGCCTGACAGGATAAATATCCACCAGCTGAGGTTGGTTTTATAGGCAAAATTTTGTAGCCATTTATTTACTAAATAGTATGCAACAGGCGTAGCCAATACAAAGGCGATACCTACCCATTTGACAAAACCGGCATTTAGCATCTTTAATATTTCAACCAGCGAAGCACCGTTAACTTTTCGAATACCAATCTCTTTATTACGCTGCTCAAAAGTAAATAAAACCAAACCATACAGGCCCATGGCTGCAATGCCAATCGAGAGCAAGGTGAGCCACAGGAAAAACTTTCCGAAACGCGATTCGGACAGGTATTGTAAGTTAAATTGCTGGTTGGCAAAAACAAAATTGAAGTTGTCGTTAGGGTAATGTTTGTCCCATATTTGGTTTAATTTATCGAGTGCAATCCTACTGTTTTTGGTATTGATACGTACGGCAAAATAGCCAAACTCAGAGGGGTATTGGTTATTCCACACTATCGGGTAAATCGGTTTTTGAAGCCCTTCGTTATGAAAATCGGTAACTACCCCGATAATTTCAAGCGGACTATCCGGGTTATTTTTACGATAAACCATTTTACCAATGGCCTGTTCAGAATTTTCAAATTTGAGATCCTTCAGGGCGGTTTCGTTAATGATGATCCGGTTTATATTTTGTTGGGGGTTTTCATCAAAATCGCGACCAGCGACCAAATGCATTTTATACGTGTCTATAAATCCTGTACCTGCATTGTTTTCAAAAAACATGACATCGGAGGTGGCTCCGGCGGCAGGGTTAGTGAATTCACGATATCCGGTTCGTGGCTCCTGGCCCGGAGTATACCTATTGAAGGTTGCCGCTGTAAAATCGGGATATTTTAACAACTCCTGCTTAAAGCTTTCAAAATGTTCGCGTTTTTTTCCATCAGCATTAAGCGAAGCCGGGCCGGTACAAACTACTACATCGTTTAATTCAATGCCCAGGTTTTTATTTTTCATATATTGTATCTGTTTATATACAAGCAGGGTACAGGCTAAAAATGCCATGGATAAAGCCATCTGGACAATAATGAGCGAGTTTTTGCAGGTTCGTCTTCCGGTATGGAAAGGCTTCTGTAGAAAACTAATCCCCGAAAGGGAAATACTGTTGTAAATACTGGTTAACAGGATGCCCAGACCCATGGTTACCAGGAACACAATAAACAGAATGCGTTTGGCCAGAAAGGCATCATGTATGGGTATGGAGAAAATTCGGGCAAAAGTATTTACAAAGATGAAATATATTGCCAATGAAATTACCAGGGCTACAACATTTAGCAGGATGCTTTCAGTAAGTGCCTGAAACCATAAATGCATATTTGATGCTCCGACCAGTTTGCGTATTTTTATGGGGAGTGATCGTGCCTGGGCGTGAGCTGCGGCAAGGTTTACATAGTTGATCCATACGATTAGGAGCAATACCACTATGATGGCTATGAGGTTGTATAATGAAGATCGGTTGGTTTGCGCCCCCATTTCACCCTCAAGACCCGAAATAAAATGCAAGTCGTTCAATGCCTGCATGGAATAGTGATAGTTCCGGTTATCCTGCTTCAGAAAATCCATATGAGGTGCAGTATAGCGGTTAATTTCATTTGTTACTTCAAGTGGTTTGGTTCCATTTTTCACCCTGATGTAGTTCCACCAGCCATTCCACTGCCAGTCGCCAAGTTCATTGATAGCTCCCATTTCGACCCATGTTTTTATCGATGCAAAATATTGAGCATTAAGGTGCGTATTGGATGGGAGGTCTTTAAAAACTCCGGTTACTTCAATGGGCATGCCCTGGTTAATGCGCAGTATTTTTCCAACCGGATTTTTATTCCCGAAGAAAGTTTTAGCCATGGTTTCCGATATTGTCCCGGTACGTGGCTTAGAATAATCGGCAACTCCAAGTATCATTTTAATGGGAAAAACCTTTTCAAATCCTTCATCAACCCAAAGTACATCCTGGTTGGCGTAGGTAATATTCTGATAGTTGACCAGGCATTTTTCGAAATAGGCAATGCCGTTTTCTTCAATTTGCGGAATATTGTTTTTAAGTCCAAAATAGAGTGCCCTGGGAGTTTTTGCTCCTTTATAAATTTGTTGTCCGTTTTTTTCAATGCTAAGGTTTACCCGATATACGTTTTCAGAACCGGGGACATAGTTATCGTACGAAAATTCATACAGTAAATAATTCAGGATTAACAGGAAGGAAGTCATCCCGAGAACCAACCCCAGAATGTTAATGATATTAATGTTCCGGTATTTAACTAAACTTCGGATTGCTGATAAAATGACAACTTTTCGCATGTTCGATCTTATGTAATTGCTTAGAAATTGAAATATAATGATAATAAATTAATTTTTTGGGGAAAGGTGGAATGATGGGAAAATGGAAAGGTGGAATTACCCCTAAATGCCACCTAATCCTTATACATATCTCTAATATTAGGCTACCTGCGATTAGCCAAAATTTCAAACTACTATACCGGATAATCGGGATGTTAATGTTTCTCTAAAATTCAATTGTTTGACTCCTCCGGAGTCATATATTTATAGAAATTTCGATTTCCATAAACTTGCGATCGCAGCCGGGATCGAATACAAGAAGGGGTTACAAATAAAATTGAATAAAAAATGTATATAAAGAGTAGTAAATGCTCGGGGAGAAAATTTCTATGAAGCCATGAATGCCTCAGTTTCATATTAATTGAAGCCAGCCCCTCTCTTTGCAAAGAGAGGCAGGGGAGAGATAAAAAAATTAATCCATTGAGTATATGTAAAAATGAATAGGTTTTTTACTTATAACTTTTATAGTTAAATTATTTTGTTTTGAGATAGAATTACTCATACCTCAATGCTTCTACCGGATTCCGCCTTGCAGCTTTAAGGGTTTGCCAGCTTACGGTAAGTATGGCAATAAATATAGCCAGGATACCAGCTGTCAGGAAGGCCCACCAGGTAATTCGAGTGTGATAGGCAAAGGTATTCAGCCATTTTGATATCAGCCAGTAGGCGAGGGGACATGAAATAACATAGGCTATGATTACCCAAATAGCGAAATCGATATTCAACATTTGAACTACTTCGATAATGCGGGCACCATTTACTTTACGTACACCAATTTCTTTAATGCGTTGTTCAATCATAAAAGTGGATAGCCCTACGAGACCCAGGCAGGCTATTAAAATAGCCAGAATCGAAAATATAAGGAACAATTGACTGGTTTGCTGTTCATTATGGTAAAGCTTATCATAATCTTCATCCAAAAAAGTATAATTCATGGCGCTTCCGTCGGTATTTTGATTCCAGAATTTCTCAACTCCTTTTATAATTCCGGCTACATCTTTGTTATCAGTTTTAATTAAAATATAATTGGGGTTTAAGCCTGACACTCCACGAAGATACAACAAGGCCATAGGCCTTATTTTTTGACGCATCGATTCGTAATGATAATCTTCAACTACACCAATAACACGATACTGGTTATCAATACGTTTACCCAACGGGCCATCGGGCCAGTTGAACAGGTTAGCTGCGGCTTCATTTAATATAATCCCTTGTGCATCACTGGCAATGCTGTCGGAAAAAAAGCGTCCTTTGGTCATATGCAGGTTCAGAACATCCAGAAAATTGCAGTCGCAACCGCAAACATTCAGGGTAAAAATATGATCAATTCCTTCAGCATTCATTCCCCAGTTGTTATGATCCCGTCCGGGGATGGTATGAGCAAGGCTTACTTGTTTTACATTGGGTATTTTCGAAATCTCCTCACGGATAATTTTGTCGCTGGTATTTAACAAATAGCGGTTTTCTATAATCAAAACATTTTCTTTATTAAAGCCCAATCTGTCATTTTTAATGAAGGTTAGTTGTTTGTTAATAAGTATAGTAGCTGCAATTAAAATTACAGATATGGAAAATTGCAGAATTACAAGCGCGTTTCGAAATACGGCACTTTTAGCACCGCTGGAGTTTCTCCCTTTCAGTATCGAAACCGGTTTTAGTCTCGATAGAATGAATGCCGGGTAACTACCGGCAAAAAGGCCAATGAAGATGGCAATGCCTAACAGTCCCGGAAAAAGATATGGATTGTTGAATAGGGGAAAACTTAAATCGCGATCGAGTACATGACCAAATAAGGGTAATAGGATTTGCACCAGCACCAGCGCGAATAGCAGCGAAATAACGCTAAACATTACCGATTCGGTTAAAAATTGTATAACCAGGAATCGCTTACTGGATCCTACTACTTTTTTAATTCCAATTTCATTGGCCCGGTTCGATGCCCTGGCTGTGGTCAGGTTCATGTAATTTACGCAGGCAATAAGCAGAATAAAAATTCCGATAAGGATAAAAATCTGAACATATTTTTTATTTCCGTTGGGCTGCAGTTCACCTGATAAATCAGAATTTAAGTGAATATCGGTTAAAGGTTGCAGGTAAAAATGCCAGTAATTGTCACCCTGGGTAAAGTTGCGGTAGGTATCGGTTTCACCCGTATACTTTTCCAGTATTCCCGGAAATTTAGCTTCTGTTTTTTTATAATCAAAACCTTTGGCCAAACGTATATAGGTTCTGAAACTGTTATTATACCAACGATCATTCTGGGAAAAATCTCTAAAAGTAACCAGTGATATCACATAATGGAACGTAAAATGTGAATTTTTGGGAATATCCTTAATGACCCCGGTTACTTTAAACGCTAGGTTGTCATCATGGATAATGGTTTTCCCCATAGGGTCCTCGTTGCCAAATATTTTTTTTGCAAAACTCTCGGTGATTACCATGGTATTTGGTTCGGTCAGTGATTTTTGCGGATTGCCTTCAACAAAAGGGAATGTAAATATATCAAATAGCGTTGAATCGGCCATGATATCGTTCGATTCAAAAAATACCTTATCGCCATATTTAAGTTTTGCACCATATGTCGTAATTCTCACCACCGATTCCACCTCGCTGCATTCGGCATACAGGGCACGGGGCAGGGGTGCACAGCTATACGTTTGGTCAATTACAGTTTCGCCCAGAATTCCACTGATGGCCACACGATAAATACGGTTGGCATCCTTATTAAACTTATCGAAACTATATTCGTAGTTCACAAATATAAATACCATAATACTGCACGCAAAACCAATGGTGAGGCCAAAAATTTTAATTCCTGAAACTACCGGGCTTTTAAACAGGTTACGGATGATGGTTTTAAGATGGATTTTAAACATGAGAATATATTTTAGGTATTATTTATATCTGATTTATATGCCCCTATATCCTTTGAAGGGATTTGGAGTGATGCTAAAGATAATCATCCTGTAATGTATCCCTCCCAGCCTCCCTTTTTGAAAAGGGAGGAGCAAGACAGTACATGATTTTAACTGTTTAAATTTCATAATATTGATAAGTATTACATGTTACTTAATTTGTGGTGTGTTAATACTTTTTTTTTGGTTTAATTATTCATATCTGAGTGCTTCCACCGGGTTGCGGCGGGCGGCCCGCAGGCTTTGCCAGCTTACTGTTATTAAAGCAATAAATAGCGTAATTACGCCCGACAAAACAAATACCCACCAGCTTAGCCTGGTCCTGTAGGCAAAACTCTCAAGCCATTTATTTGACATATACCATGCAATGGGAGTTGCCAGGCAAAATGCAATTATTACCCATTTTACAAAATCTTTGTTAAGCAACGCAAGGATTTCAGAGGTTCTTGCTCCATTTACTTTCCGAATCCCTATTTCTTTTACACGAGTAAAACTGATTATAAAAATCTGTCCTAAAATTCCCATACACGTTAGTGTTAAAGCTATAATGGAAAAAAAGGTCAATGACTTTGCCAGCCGTTCTTCTTTAGAATACATAGCTTGAAACTGTGAACCATAAAAGGTAAATTCCATAGGATCATTGGGTACAATGGTTTGCCAAACATTTTTAAGATCTTTGATCTGCTGTTGAGAATTACCTGGTACCAGGCGCAAGGATAATGTACTTAATATACGATTGGGGCCATACAAAATTGCAACCGGAGAAATGGCTGAATGAAGCGATTCAACATTAAAATTGCTTACAACACCTATCACTTTATAGCCACCTTCACGGCCATTATTAAATTTTTTATTATCGATTGAATTCCAGCCATATCTTTTAACAGCCTTTTCATTCATTAAACACACTGAACCATTATCGCCGGAATTAAAATCTCTTCCCTCAATCAGTTTAATGCCCATGGTAGAGAGGTAATTATCACCCACATATAAACAATTAACCATAAATTCATCATCATCTAAACCGTTACCCATCATCATGGCTACTCTTCCCGGATTACCACTACTTAAGGTTGCCCCTGAAACAAAGGGTAGTTTTTTTATCTCAGTAATTAAAGCATTAGTACCTGGTAAATTGTAGGGCAGTTCTATTTTTAAAAGCTGGTTTTTTTTAAAGCCTAAATCGTAATGATTAACGTATTGCAATTGCTTAAAAATGACAAAAACAAGTGAAATTAATGCCATGGAAGTTATTAGCTGAAAAGTCAACATAGTTTGTTTGCCATATTGTTTGTCTCCCGATTTTCGTTCACCATTTAAAAAATCGGTAATGCTAAAATTTGAAATTATATAAACAGGAGCCAGGCTATTTAATATTACGATAGCAATTATAGCGGTTGCTATCATAATAATAAATTGATTTTGATCAACATCAGCAAAAGACAATGTTCTGCCAAACAACTGATTAGTAAGAGGCAAACTACTTATTGTTAAAAAAATTGAAATTATTAAAGCAATGAATATTCCTAATGAGACCTCAAGAAATGAATTATACAGTAACTGCCATTTGCCGGCCCCATTCACCTTATTAATGCCAATGCCTTTCAGATTTGCATATTGTCTTGATAATGTGTAATTCAGATAATTTATACTTGATAACAACAGAATGAGTATAGCTATCGACAGAAAAAGAAATACCATTCGGGCATTTCCTTTTGACTGAGAGTCAAATTCAAACGGCAGGCTGGAAAGATAAATATCGGTTAATGGCTGTAAGGCCAGATTATCAGGACACTTTATAAATGTCTTAAGCGAGGAATTAAGTTTTGATACCAATAATTCGGATGCTGTACTTTTTTTTAACATTATAAAGTGTTCAACAGGGTAAATACAATACCCATCATTACATTCCTGGGACATTTGAAAGTCTTTATCTTTTATGTTTAGCATGATATCAGCTTTCATACTTGAATTTTCAGGAAAATCCTGGATAACAGCTGTTACCACTGCAGAAAAGAAATCCTCATGAATATTTCTGCCTAAAGGATTTTTATCTCCAAATAATCTTTGAGCTACCGATTTTGAAATAACAGCTGCGTTTAGCTGAGAAAATGGTGTTTCAGAAATACTGGAAATTACTTTTACAGAAAAGATATCGAAAAAAGAATTATTGGTTGTAATAATGTGCGAAACACGGGTATAATTATGTGTTTCAGGGTCTTTTAATGTCATAGTATAACTAGAGGTATACTCAACCGGGCATGCCCGTTCAATCTCAAAATAATTTGCTGATAGTGGCTCATTTAAATTATAATCAAGCGAACAATTAGTCTTATCTGCATCATATAATCGGAAAATCCGATCAGAATCGGCAAATGATTTATTTACTGAATGTTCGGACGAATAAAAAATAGCTATCAGTAAACTTGCAGTAAATCCTATGGCAAATCCCCCGATTATTAATATTGAATATAATTTGTTCTTTAATAAATTACGAATTGCCAATCTTACTTTAAATCGAATCATAAATCATTGCCGTTAAATGTTTTTATTTCGGTTTTAGTTATTCATACCTCAGAGCTTCCACCGGATTACGCCTGGCAGCCCTTAAACTTTGCCAGCTTACTGTGATTAAAGCGATGGTCAGGGCTAAAAATCCTGACAGTACAAATACCCACCATCCCAACTGTGATTTGTAAGCAAAATTTTGGAGCCATTTCGTCATGGCGTAATAGGCTACAGGGCAGGCAATAATAAAGGAGACAATAACCAGGCTTACAAAATCTTTATTGATGAGCTTCAAAATTTCAAAACTGGTTGATCCGTTTACTTTACGGATACCAATTTCCTTACGACGCAACTCAATGGCATACAAACTGAGGCCGAAAAGGCCTATGCAGGCAATGAAAATAGCTACCAGGCTAAAACTTCTGAACAGTCCGGAAATTTTTATTTCGGAATAGTACATATTTCTTAGTTGCTCATCAAAAAATCCTAGTTCACAGGGAGTTTGGGGGAATAATTTACTCCATGTATCTTTAACCTGGTTTACCGTGGCGTAAAAATTATCGGGTCTTATGCGCAGGATAATATTGTTAGGATTATATTGCAACGGGCTGATCACCATGGGTTCAATTTCCACCCGCAAAGGTTCAAAATTAAAGTTTTTAACTACTCCCACAATGGTGGATTTGGATTGTCCGTTGCGGCCAAAGTATTTGCCTACCGCATCATCCATGCCCATACGGCGAATGGCTTCTTCATTCAGAATAACCTCGTTAATTGGAATCGGTTTATCGGCATCAATATGGTTATAACGTTCCGAGAATTCCTTACCACCGTTAAATTGCATACCCATAGTTTTAAAATAATCAGGATCAACCTCCATGGAGCAAATCAGTACTTTCTTTTCAGGATCTTTTCCTTCCCAGTCGTACCCCCAGCTTGAATTTCCTCCATAAAATGGTGTTTTATTAACTTTGGAAAGACTTACCACTCCGTTTATTTTGCTTAATTCGGTTGCAATCAATTCATGTTTTTGTTTGGTCAGTCCGGGCAGGTCAATATAGATCAGATTATCCTTATTATATCCAATATTGTAATTGTTGATGTATTTTAACTGTTTCGAAATGGAGAGTGAACAAATAATCAGTCCGATGGATAAGGCAAATTGTACTACCACAAGTATACTTCTGAAATTAAAAAATCCGGTTCCGTTTTTTGATTGTTTTTTCATCACCCTGGCCGGGGTAAATGATGAAACATATAATGAAGGATAGGTAACGGAAAGTAAAATAGTGATTAAAACCACTCCAGATAACATGGCTAATAAATATTTGTTTTGAAATAATGCCAGGGTTATGGTTTTATCGGCAAGTCTGTTAAACAGGGGCATCAGTAATGCCACCAGTATTACGCTGATAACAAGACTAATGAGAACCATCAGTCCCTTTTCGGTTAAAAACTGCCGGGTGATATTCATTTTGGTGGCTCCCATTGTTTTCCGGATACCCACCTCGGGTCGTCGTTGTTCGGAACGGGCGGTTGAGAAATTCACAAAATTGATACAGGCAATCAGTATAATGATTAAGGCTATTGCTAAAAACTGGTAGATATTCTGAACCCTGTTATTCTTACCGGAATAGGAGTACAGATGCTCATTTTTAAAAGGGAACGTATGTAATGAAGTACTTTCCTGACCATTATCCTTACATATATTGATAATTTTTGCTTCAAAATCTTTTGCATTGGTTCCATTAGTAAACTGTACTACCGTACGCGGCCAGTTGTTCCCCCAGCTTGACGGATTTGCCATGCCATTGTTAAACATGAAATAAATGGGGTATAATACTTTAAAATTTATACTGGAATTTTTACCGGGTTTTTCAATAATAGCACCTACTTCAAATGAATTATCGCCGTTAATGGTTAATGTTTTACCAATAGCTGATTCACCATTGAAAAACATGCTGGCAATTTCAGGAGTGATCATAATCTTATTGGGACTGTACAATGCATTGGGATCGCCTTCGATGATATGGAATGAAAAAATATTCAGGAACTGACTGTCGACAGCAACACAAGGCCCCTCTATATATTCTTTATCGGTATAACGTATGGGAAATTCACCCATAGAAGCAAAGGTTGTGGCATTTAATACCTCATCATAATCGTTTTTAAGTTTGCTGCTTAGGGGGAAGGGGGTACACCAGGTAAACAGCTCCTGCCCGTCGGAGTATTGTTGATGCTCGTAAATGGTGTACATGTTGTTGAGGTTGGTGTGGAATTTGTCAAAGTTCAGTTCATCCACAATCCAGAAAAATATTAAGGTACTTACTGCAAACCCAATCGACAATCCCAAAATATTGATGGCTGAGAATAGTTTGTTTTTGGTGATGTTACGCCAGCCTGATTTTAAGTTTATTAGTTCCATGGTTTAAGTTTTTTATGGTGTTTACGAACTTTTTTTCCCTCAGAGAGGGAAAAAAGCTTAATAATGAAGTCTAAATCATTTTTTTGAATTCCTATTCCTTTTTATATTAATTCTTAGTTTGACGATAATACCCCGGAGGGACTTTAAGTGCAACAATTATTTGTTATTTTTTTAATATTAAATTACGCAATTTCATTTATTAATAAGCAATTATTCATATCGTAAGGCTTCCACCGGATTTTTTCGGGCAGCCCGTAGGTTTTGACTACTTGCGGTTATTAAGGCAATAATTAAAGTACTGAAACCTGCTATTATAAAAATCCACCAGCTTAATTGCGTTTTATAGGCAAAACGATTCAACCAATTGCGCATAAAAAGCACAGCTACCGGAATTGCCAGAGCATACGCAATTATTAACCACTTAATAAATTCCTGGTTTAGCATTTTTGCTATTTCAAAAGTCTTAGCGCCATTAATTTTTCTGATTCCAATTTCTTTGGTTTTGTTTAAGCTATGTTGGGCAACAATACTATAAAAGCCAACCAGTGATATTATTATGGTAATAATTGTGAAGAAAACCAAAAGGTTCATTTCGCGATTAAGGGCAATATTGCCAAACATTTGGTTTACTTTATCGGTATATGACCAGAATTCGAACCCGGTTAAGGGCATAAAGCTGTTAAACTGCTTATTTATTTGGTTTATTGTTTGTATTGAGTATTCTGCATTTAATTTAACAGCGGCCATACATGAGTAATTAATCAAATTGTTTGCAGGGAGTAACAATGTTGGAGTTATTTTGGAATACATGGAATAACACTGAAAATCATGAACAACTCCAATTATATGTATATTGCCTGAGCCTTCAATAAAAATAGTATGGCCTACCGGATTTTTAAGGCCAAGTTTTTTTTCAGCAGCCTGGTTTATTAAACAATTGTTAATTTCTGCCGATGGGTCAACGGTGAAATTTCTTCCTTCGATTAATACTATATCAAGCGTATTCAAATAGTCTGGGCCAACCTCATTTATTCGAATACCAAAATCATCATTTTTTGAATTTTTTGCAGTCGCTGATGCATTTCCATGAAAAGGCAAGTAATATGAAAAACTTATATTGTCAACCCCTTTAATTTTTTTTATCTCACGTTTCAGTGCCTGTAATTGAAAGTTTTTCTCAGGTTTAAACTGTGTATAAATAATGTTTTTATTATTTAAGCCCAAATTAACCTGGTCAATGTAATTGTATTGTTTGTACATTAAAAGCGAAACACAGATTAATGCTATGGTAATAAAAAATTGAAAGATGACTAATGGTTTACCAGGTTTAACCACCGTGTAATTATTAAATAATTTTAATGCATGAGGATTGTTAGATGGTTTTGAGTAAACCGAAAATACGGGAATAAGTGTTATAATAAAAGTAATGAGTGGGACAATAATGAGCGTTATTACAAATATATTTTGAGTGCTTAATGATGCTATTGTTGATTTATAACCGATTACCTGATAAAAATAGGGTTGCAGTGTTAACATAAAAACCACAGCAAAAAACGAGCTTGCCGTTACTATGGTTAATGATTCTGCAAAAACCTGTTTTAGTAATATTTTTTTATTGGCACCGATTATCTTTTTTATGTTGAATTCTTTTAGTCTTAAATAGAAATTACTCAACGAATTGTTTAAACAATTTATAATGGAAAGAATTACTATTAATATACCGATGGATGCATACAGTGTCAGCCTGGTCCGTGTTCTGCTATCGGAAATGTGATATCCTTTAAGTGAAGATAATATCAAGTGATCATCTTTTCCTGTAAATTTTTTAAATAAATTTTCAATTTTAGCATTTACTTTAAGTAAGTCTTTTTGATTATAAAGCATTACAAAAGTACGATATGATAAAGATTTATAATTTGACCGATAGTTTAGCCTGCTGTCTTTATACCTTTCAAAAGAGCAAAGATAGGATGGCTGGAAAGAAGTATTTTCAGGCATATCTTTATAAACCCCTTCAACTATGAAAGGCAACTTTTTATCAATAAAAACAGTTTGTCCCAATGCTGATTTACCGGGGAATATTTTTTTTGCCAGATTTTCAGAAAGTACAATACTGTTGGCTGAGAGCAATGAATTAACCGGGCTGCCTTCAATAAAATCGTAGCTAAACAGATTATAAATTGAGGAATCTGCATAGTAACCGTTTCCTTCATAAAAACTGGATTGATCATTTGCACTTAAATATTCTCCCCAGGTATTGAGCATTAAACATGTGTTTTCAATTTCAGGAAAATTATCTTTTAAATAATCGGCGTAAGCCGAAGGGGTTTGCGAGATTAAGTTACTATTACCCTTATAATTGTTTTCAACCTGTAAAAGAAATAACCTGTCAATATTTTTATGTTGCGATTCCCAATTAAGTTCAAAATGAATATAATTAGCTATTAAAAAGAAAACAGTTAAAGAAATAGTTAGCCCAATTAAGCTAACCAGGTAACTGTGTCTGTATCTTATTAAATTTCTAATAGCGTGATGTATTATGGGAAATGTCATATAACTTAAGATTTATTAAAAACTCAATTTGTTCATTGTATTAAGGTTTTTATGCCCTCTAAATCCCCTGAAGCAACTTTAAAAATTACTATTCATCATTTCATTAGTTCTTAACATTACCAACAATGCCCCTAAACCCCCCGAAGGGGATTTAAGAGCAAATAAAAACACATTCAACTCATATCTATTTTAAGATCCTATATTATTCATTTATTCAATGGCTTATTATTCATATCTCAAGGCTTCAACTGGGTTTTTACGGGCAGCTGATATAACCTGCCAGCTAACCGTAATAAGTGCTATTATTAGTGATGCTATTCCTGCCAGTGCAAAAACCCACCAGCTAAGTGAAGTGTGAAACGCAAAATTATTCAGCCATCCTTTAACTACAAAAAAGCTTATGGGCAGTGCCACCACAAAAGCAATAAAAACCCACTTTAAAAAATCGCGGTTCAGCAGAATGATTATATCGTAAATTTTAGCACCATTTACCTGTCTTACCCCAATTTCTTTAGTCCTGCGTTCGGTAGAATAGCGGGCCATGGCAAATAAACCGATCATGGTGATCAATAATGCGATAAACATGCCCCAGGTTACAATTTTACCGGCACGTTTCTCCGTTTGATACAGTTCATCATAGGTTTTGTCCAAAAAATGGTATTCAAAAGGGTAATCGGGATTTCCAGCTTCCCACTTTTCCCTGATGGCATTAATAGCAGCTTTGGCATCATCGGTGATTTTAATTAACAGTACACACGATTCATTCACATTATTCATGCTGAGATATACCTGTGGATCAACAGCTGTATGTAGTGATTTTGATTTGATATCATCAATAACACCTTTCACTATTAAATGTTGGTCGTTCCGTATAATTTCTTTTCCAATGGGATCATCAAGTCCCAATACTTTTGCAGCCTGTTTATTTATCATTGCATAATTCGGCGAATCATGAAATTTTGAAATATTTTCCCCTTCAGAAACCTTAATTTTCATCATATCTAGGTAGTTCTCTTTAATCTGGCAAACTTCCATAATGTATGGATTATCAAGGTTATCGGGTGTGGCAACAGGATTCCCGTTGTTCCAGTCGGAGGGCAGACAATTTTTTGCCGTTACTTCAACAATGGCTGGATTTCGCTCCAATTCTTCCTTAATAGTATTGTATGACGATGCAAATGGCCCGGTAGCATCCAGATAAACAATATTTGAGATGTTGAAGCCCAGATCGGCTTTCTGAATAAAGTGTATTTGTTTTTTTATGGTTACTACCGTTATTAATAAGATTATGGAAGCCGCAAACTGCAATATTACCAGTCCTTTTTGAAGGCCCGAGATATTTTTGCCATCAAATTTTCCCTTAAGTGTAGTTGCAGGGTTGAATTTTGTAATATAAAATGCCGGGAATGTACCTGCCATAAGAATGGTTATCACTGCTATTGCCAACAAATAAAGGTAGAAGGTAAAGTTTGAATAATCGAAACTGATATTTGAATTGGCCAGATGATTGAATGATGGCAGAAACAACACGGCCAGCCCAACACCAATGATAACTGAAATCAGAACGAAAAAGCTGGTTTCCATAAAAAACTCTTTTATCAGAGTTGCTTTGCCTGCTCCATTTGTCTTTTTTACCCCTATAGCTTTTGCTCTCAGGAATGAGGTTGAGATAAAAAGATTGGTAAAATTGATACAGGCGATAGCAAGTATAGCTATGGCCATAAAAATAAATATCATTACAAATCGTTTGTCGCTTTTTACGGCAAAATCGAACCGGAACCTTTCAGTACTAAAATGAATATTTTTCAAAGGCTGAAGAAAATGTTTAATGTTGACCTGTTTATAGGGGGGGAAGCTTTCAATGGCCATCTGGGTTATTTTCGATGCGAGTTGTTTTGTATTGGTGTTTGGGGCAATTTTAAAATAGGAAGAAAACATATCCCGGTTTCCCCATCCACTTTTATCCATAAAGGGTAATCCGGCCAATGCTGCCATGGCATCGAACTGGAGGTGCGAATTTACCGGCACATTGCACATAACGGCAGAAACCTGCCAGTCTTTCCCGAAAACGTTGATAGTTTTACCAATAGGGTCATTATTGGCGAAATATTTTTTTGCCAGGTTTTCAGTTATAACGATACTGTTCGGGGCATTCAGGCATGTTTTGGGATTACCCGTTTTAATGGCATAGTCAAAAAAAGTAAAAAAATTACTATCGGCCAGATAGATATTTTTTTCATAATTAACTTTTTCATCCACTTTAACCCTCTGCTTTCCCATGGTGGTTACTCTGACAGATTCTTCAATTTCAGGAAACTTTTCATTTGCGTCGCTGGCCAGTGGACTAAACACAGTACCCACTTTTATGGTTTCATTATTGATAAAGCCTTCGCGGCAAATACGAAAAATTTTGGCACCATCGTGGTTAAAATTATCGTAACTAAGTTCGTTTATACTCCACCACCCCAGCAAAAGAGCAATGGAGATTCCCAAACTTAAACCTATAATACTTAAAATATTGGTGGTTTTGTGTTTCTGAAAATTACGGAGAAAAATCTGTAAATTATTATTCATGGTTTAAGGGTTTTATAAGTTAATTCTCGTTTACAATTTCGGTAATTACCTGTCCATCGAGTAAATTAATGGTACGATGGGCAAACCCGGCATCGCGGTCGCTGTGGGTAACCATTATAATGGTGGTTCCTTCCTGGTTAAGTTCAGTAAGCAGGCTCATCACTTCAATTCCGTTTTTTGAATCGAGGTTACCTGTAGGTTCGTCAGCCAAAATCAGCTTAGGGTTAGCTACTACAGCCCTTGCAATGGCCACACGTTGTTGCTGACCTCCTGAAAGCTGCTGGGGAAAGTGTTTGGCGCGATGTCCGATTTTCATCCGCTGCAGTACCTTTTCTACCTTTTCGCGTCGTTCTTTAGGTTTCATGTTCAGATAAATCAAGGGTAGTTCCACGTTTTCGTAAACATTAAGTTCATCAATCAGGTTAAAACTCTGAAATACGAATCCTATGTTACCTTTGCGGAATTTGGTACGATCCTTTTCTTTTAATTTGGCCACTTCAGTTTTGTTAAAAACATAACTTCCTTCGCTTGGGTTATCAAGCAGGCCAATAATATTCAGCAGGGTTGATTTACCACATCCTGAAGGGCCCATAATAGCCACAAATTCACCTGTTTGTACATGAATATCCACTCCATTTAATGCAAAAGTTTCTATCTCTTCAGTACGGAATACTTTTGTTAGATTGTCAGTTTTTATCATTTTAATAAGTTTTTAGGGTTGCCGGGTTTCAGGGGTGCCAGGTTACAAAGTTTCAAGGTTTTATGGTCCATGGTTTTTGTTTCCGGCTTTATCTGATTCTCCTATTTGCCCAATTGTTATTTTTTTTATTTTTCTATGTATGTAATCAATTAATTCAGAACTAATCTTTCATTATCACCAAATAAGTCATAGCCCGAGGTAATTACCTTTTCACCGGGTTCAAGTCCTTCAAGCAGTTCGTAATATTTCGGGTTTTGACTGCCAATTTTAATATTTCGCCTTTCGGCAGTTTTCCCATCCTGGCTTACAACAAATATCCACTGACCGCCGGTTTCCTGGAAGAAACTACCGCGTGGCAGTAAAATAGCTTCTTTAGGATTACCCAATTGCAACCGGGTGTAGTAGGTTTGGCCGGTACGCATATTGTCGGGGGTTTCACCATCAAAAACCATTTCAACCTGGAACCTGCCGTTGCGCACTTCCGGTAATACTTTTCGGATTTTTAGCTGAAATTCCTGTCCCTGGCGTTCCAGTATGGCAGTTAATCCCACTTTAACTTTATCGATATAGTGTTCGTCAATATCGGCAATTACTTTGTACGAGGTAAGTACATGAATTTGCCCTAAACGTCCCCCTTTGGGTACCGATTGTCCAATTTCAGCATCCAACATGGTTAGCTGTCCATCAACTGGTGATTTTACATTTAAAAATTCCTGCCGTTGCCTGATTAATGCCAGGTTGCGTTCCATATTTTGCAGGTTATCCTGCATTTGCCCTACCTGGATGGAACGATAAATCGAATCCTGTCGCTGGCGTTCAATATATAAATCATAGCTTCGTGTTGCAAATTGGTAATCTTCTTTTGCTTTCAGGTAATCTTCTTTTGAGATAAGTGAATCGGCATAAAGCGCTTTATTTTGATCGTAGGCGCGTTTCTTTTTCTTGATATCGAATTCCAGGTTTAGCAGCTCGCGCTTAATTTGCAGTTTTTCCTGTTCCAGAGTAACCATAGTATTACGCAGGAAATTGCTTTTTTCAGCCAGTTCGGCTTCACTGTTCAAAATATTCAGTGTCAGGTCCGGGTTGCTCATCCGTAAAATCACATCCCCCTTTTTTACCATTTCACCTTCTTCAATTACTTTTTCTTCAATACGTCCGCCTTCACGGGCATCAAGATAAATGGTGGCAATGGGTTCCACATTTCCTGTTACGGTTATGTAATCGTGAAATGTTCCCTTTTCAACCGTTTCGATGGTAACTTTTTCGGCATCAACCCTGTAGGTCGAAACATTAGCTCCGAAAAATGCTTTATATAATAACACAATGAATAATAATGCAGCAACGCCTATATAAATGTGTTTCTTTTTTATCCCTTTTTTCTTTTCTATCGGTCTGTCCATGGTTTCAATTGTATGTTTGTTGTGGTCATTTTTTTGTTACTTGTTATTTGTGTCTTTTACCATTCACTGTTGACTGCTTACTGTTCGCTACTGTTGACTGCTAACTGCTTACTGAGGACTTATAAATGCCCCCAGCTTCCGGTTAAATAAAATTGCACCATCTGGTTTCGCATCACATAAATGAGTTTTGCTTTCAATAAACTGGCTTCAGCCGATGAAAAACGCTGTTTAGCTGCTTCAAAATCGGTGGCGCTGGCCAGCCCTTTCTCCAACTTTAACGATATATTTTTAAGATTAAGCCGGCTATAATCATCAAGTTCTAAGGATGATTCATATTCATTTTTTGCCGATTGTAAATCATTTACGGCTTTACATATTTCGGAATACAGGTCATCTTTTTGTTTTTCAAGTTCCATTTGCTGGTTGAGTATGGCAATCTGTTTTCGTTTGATATTGCTATAGGTTGATGCCCTGTTAAAAACAGGAATATTTAAACTCAGGACTAACCATTGGTTTTGGTTATTGGTAAGCTGGCTCCTATATACAGTAGAATCGCCGTTATAAAAACCGGTACCATAACCAGCAGAAAAACTTAAACTTGGTGAAATACCCCCTTTAGCAATTGCCAGATCTTTTTCCGAAGCATTTAGCAAATACTCCTGCTTTTTAATGTCAGGAAGTATTGCTATTGCTTCATCAAAAATAGAATCTACTTGTGGCAAGGGGTTAATAACAAGCGATTTGATGGTAATGGTATCTATGATAAACTCATCCTGAGTATTGATTCTTAGCAACTGCTTTAAATCGAGCAGGCTGCTGTTATAATTATTTTGTGCCTGGGTAAGGCTTAATTTGTCATTGGCCCACTGACTTTTTAGTTCCTGAGCTGTAATTGGCGATTCTTTTCCAATTTCAACCAGTTTTTGCATGCGGTTAAACTGCATATTTGATAACTCTACCTGATTATGCGCAACTTTAGATAATCCGTCGCTATAAAGTACCGTATAATATGCGGAGATAACCTGCATTACTAACTGATTGCGTTGTTGTTCGGCATTTTCCTTCTGGGCCTTTAGCATAAACCGGTTAAAGTTCATGCTATTATAATGAACCAGACCCTGAAAAATATCAATGGATGACTGGATCCAGTAGCTATTACCCATAGATTGCTGGAAAGTAACAGTATTGGTATTATAGTCAATATTCCGTCCAAAATTCCAGTTTAAATCCGAACCCATATTCAGATTTGGAAGTATCCGGGCTTTGCTTTCTTTAAAATTGATTTGCTGTAAAGCCACTGAATTTTCAGCAAGGTTAAGCTGTATGTTGTTCTTAACAGCATAATCCACACATTTTGATAAACTCCAGCTTTCCTGCGAAAAATTCAAAAATGGAATTAGAACAAGTAATAATATGATGGTTTGTTTTTGCATAATTTAATTTTTATTATGCCAACTAATCCAAGCTGTATGCCAAAAAACATAAATAACAGAATATCAAGCAAATAAAACTATGTTAACAGGAAACTTAACTTGGCTTGTGTAAAAAAAATTTACAATTTGTTAAAAGGTTTTACACATTTTCACTCAATTGATTAATGAGTGGATAATATTATATGATAATTATTCGGGATAAAATCTTCAAAAGAAAGCTGAATATTGTGGTATTGTCATCTCTATTTATTAACTTTCCCGGATTATATTGATAAATACAGATTATTTGGGTTTTACAAAAGGCAAATTTTCAGTTTAGTGTATTATGTACAACACACCTGATAAAGGAAAATCTTTTAAACTTATTCTATTTTTAAATTTGGTTTTAGTTAGTATTATTCCTGGCAATTTACTCAGTCAGAATATCTTTTTTGAACATTTAAACAGGGATAATGGCATGCCGGTTAACTCGGTTACCTGTGTTACCCAGGATAAAGATGGATTTATGTGGATGGGGAGCCATTATGGTCTCGTAAAATACGATGGAATCAATTTTAAGTTATTTCAATATAATAGTTCCGACCAGTTTTCGCTTCCTGGCCACCAGGTGACTAACATTTGTACTTCAAAAAACGGTTTAATTTACTTGTCGGTAACCAAAAACGGCTTAAGTATATTAGATCCTGCTACTGAAAAGTTTCTGACTTTTAAGCCTGGTCCCGACAATAATCTTGAAAGTAATAATATTACAGCTATATTAGAAGACAGCATCGGTAACTTTTGGATAGGTTCCAATAATGGATTATATTATTTTAATGCAACCAGCTTAACTTTTAAGCGATATAAATTCAATTCCAACACTAATGAATTCGGTGATTATATATCTGACCTGATTTTTGATGATAATAAAAACTTATACATCCTTGGGTACAGAAGTTCGCTGATACATTTTAGCACCACCGATTTTTCTTATCAAGAACTCACCTATACCAATAAGTTGCAGGAATCTGTTTTTTTATTTAATGCCGGTGCACTGTATTTATCAAATGACAATAAACTCTGGATTGGTACAGAAAATAATGGTGTATTTATTTACGATTTAACCGGAATAGAGGAAACCAAACATTTGCTTCCGGATTACATGATAAGTTCCATTAAAAATATTGATGGTAATATCTGGGTGGCAACAGATGGACATGGATTAAGGATTTTTACTCAAGAAGGAAAGGTAGTAGAAATACTTTTAAACGACCCCTATGATGATTATACGCTCGGTTCAAATGGAGTTTATTGTATTTATGAGAGCGATGATCATACAATATGGGTTGGAAATTATGCCACTGGAGTGAACCTTTATAATGCTTCGGGACACAAATTCAGAACCTATAATGATATTGGAAAAACCGGTGAACGACTAACCAACAAATCAGTTCTTAGTCTTTTACAAATGAATGATTCAGCTTTAATAGTAGGTACTGATGGAGGAGGTCTCAATATATTAAACCTATTTACAAAAAAGATACTCCCTTTAAAATCGCAAAATAATAAATTAGATAATATTGTTGCCAAATCCCTATGTATTAACGACAATAATTCATTTTACCTGGGTACTTACGGGCAAGGATTATTTTATTGCGATTATTTGACCGATGGCACAGTAAAAGCCAGGAAGATTAACCGCGACCATTCCGACCGGAAAAAGCACGTGTGGTCGT
Organism: Bacteroidales bacterium; assembly: GCA_046704385.1. Taxonomy (GTDB): domain Bacteria; phylum Bacteroidota; class Bacteroidia; order Bacteroidales; family SZUA-534; genus GH45. The sequence continues at coordinate 74,416 of JBJKSB010000014.1, forward strand.
TATACAAAGCCAGCGATACAGTCTTGTGGGCCGGGTATTTAAATTCCGGCTTAAGTTTGTATAATCCTGAAACTAATGTTTTTAGAGATATTCCTGAATTTGAAGATATCAATATTCTGGTAATAAAAGAGATTAATAATGAGATATGGCTGAGTGCTGAACAAGAAGGAATTTTTATCTGTGATAAAACAGGCAAAATACTCCGACATTTTCAGTTAAATACTGAAGTGGAAAGTTCCCTGGGTTCAAACCATATATTAAATATTTATGTCGATAAAAAAAATGCTATATGGTTAGGTACAGCAACCGGTGGCCTAAATAAGGTGATTGATAGCAAACAGGGTATATTTGAGCGAATGAATTCACAAAACAAGTTACTACCAACCAATTTAATCAACAACATTACAGAGGATAGTTCAGGTAATTTCTGGCTGAGTTCTGACATGGGTGTAATACGTTTTAATTTTACCGATAGTATTTATAATTTGTATGATAAAAAGGATGGATTACAAGGGAAAAACTATAATAATAATGCCTGCTTTAATAATAATAATGAAACCATTTATATTGGAGGGGTTGACGGGATAAGTTTCTTTAAACCCGACCTTATAAAACCCAACAATGTTAAACCCAGAATTACATTTACGGGTTTGCTGATAGGAAATAAAAAGGTTGAGATTGATGAAGCGATTCATGGCAGGACTATTTATACCAAGCCTTTTCCATATGTTAAAAAAATAGAACTTTCGTATAAAGATGAAGATTTTACGATTGAGTTTGCAGCACTTTATTATGAATCTCCGTCAAAAAATCAATATAAGTACAAACTTGAAGGATTTGATCAGGACTGGAAAATTTGTAAACCGGGACAACCCTGGGCAAGGTACACTAATTTAAGAAAAGGCAACTTTGTTTTTAAAGTCATTGCCAGTAATGCTGATAATGTGTGGAATGTTAGCCCTATTGAATTAGCCATAAGCATAAAACCAGCTTTTTACAATACAGCGGTATTCTATATCCTGGTTTCTGTATTAGTGATATTATTAGTAGTACTTTATATTAAGTGGCACACCGATAAGCTAAATCGCGATAAGGAGAAGCTTGAAATGTTGGTAGAAGAAAGAACCCGTGAGCTTAAAGTACAGGCTGACACTGTAATTGAACAAAATGAAGAAATTACCAGCATCAACAATCAGATTCAGGAGTATAATAAATTGCGCGACAGAATTTATTCAATTATTGCGCACGATTTAAAAAGTCCCTTAGGTGCTGTTATTTCATTTAGCCATATGTTACAAAAAGATTTTGAGATTATAGACACCGATTCCAGAAAGAAATTTATTAACATTATATGGCAAACAGCCACCAAAATGAATTCTTTAATTGTTAATCTGATTTATTGGGTTAATAACCAGGTTAATAAAATTAATTTTGTGCCCAAGGATATCGAAATTAAAGAAATTTTCAGTGAGGTGCAGGAGATAACTGAGGGCAATGCCCTGCAAAAAGAAATAATCCTGACTTTTAATTCTAATAATACCAAAGTTTTTGCTGATTACGAACTATTGGTAATTGTTGTTAGAAACCTGGTTTCGAACAGTATTAAATTTACCGGTAAAAATGGTATTATAAATGTTGATGCCGAAAGCAAAAATGGAAAAACCACAATTACAGTCAGTGATAATGGTGTAGGGATGACCAAGGAGCAAATGGATATTATTGATAAAAATGAAAATTTGCAGAGTACCACAGGAACTGATAATGAATCGGGTACCGGACTAGGGCTTTTATTATGTAAGGATTTTACCGAAATTAACCATGGTGAATTCCTGATTGAGAGTAAACCGGGTAAAGGAACCCGTATTCAGGTAATTTTACCGGCTTAATATAAAATTATCTGGTAGACAATCCCATTTTTCCAATATTCCACCATAATTTCAGAATTAAAAATGCTGTAGTTAAATTATTTATCTATTAAATTTTGTCAATCAAAAGTGTAAATTATTTTTACACCCTAATTGGAATATTCAGCAATTTAGTACCTTAGTTGCATTAAAACCAAGGTTTATTCGAAACCATGAGAGGAAATATTTTAATTATTGACGACAATAAAAGCGTACTTACTGCGCTTGAAATGCTCCTGCAACAGGAGTTCGAGAAAGTGATTGCACTTAAAACCCCGAATACCCTTATATCGACTTTGCAACAGAACGATATTGATGTGGTTTTACTCGATATGAATTTTAAAGCCGGTATGAACACCGGTAATGAAGGTATTTATTGGCTTGATCGTATTCACGAATATGATCCTTCAATCAGTGTGGTAATGATTACAGCACACGGCGATGTGGAATTGGCTGTGAAAGCCGTGAAAAAAGGGGCTTTCGATTTTGTATTAAAACCGTGGGATAATAGTAAATTGGTTGCCACCTTACATGCATCGCTTGAGTTGAGAAAAAGCAGGCAGGAAAATAATTCATTGCGCGAAAAAAATAAAACACTGAAGCAACAGTTGAATAAAGGAGGACACGTTATAATCGGGGAATCGGCTGCAATGAAAAGAGTGTTGGAAATGGTTAAAAAAGTGGCCGCCACCGATGCTAATATTTTACTAACCGGTGAAAATGGAACCGGTAAAGAAGTTATTGCCCGTGAAATTCACAGGTTATCGAACCGATGCAGCGAAATTATGGTAAGTGTAGATATGGGGGCAATAAGTGAATCGTTATTCGAAAGCGAGTTATTCGGGCATCAAAAAGGGGCATTTACGGATGCGAAGGAAAGCCGGGCAGGCAAACTGGAAACAGCAAATAAAGGCTCATTATTCCTGGATGAAATAGGAAACCTTTCCCTGTCGTTGCAGGCAAAAATGCTGGCTGCGTTGCAAAACAGGTCCATCACCCGCCTGGGATCAAATATACCAACACCGATTGACATCAGGCTATTGTCGGCAACCAATAAAAATCTGGATGAAATGATTGTGGAAGGACATTTTCGTGAAGACCTTTTATACCGTATAAATACTATTACTATTGAGATACCACCACTTCGCGAAAGGGATAATGATGTATTGCTACTGGCAGAATTTTATTTGCAAAATTATGCCAGTAAGTATCATAAACCGAACCTTAAGATATCGTCTTCAGCACAAAAAAAACTTAAGCAACATCATTGGCCCGGTAATGTGCGTGAACTCCAGCATAGTATTGAACGGGCTGTTATTCTGGCTAATACCAGGGAATTAAATGCCGGCGACTTTATATTTAAATCGGAACCCGGATCGGCTAAAATCAGTGGGAACAAGCTAACTATTGAAGAAATGGAAAAGCTTATGATAATGGAAAATATTGAAAAAGAAAACGGGAATATGAGCCTTGTTGCCCAGAATTTGGGAATAACAAGACAAACCTTGTATAATAAGTTAAAAAAGTACGAAATTTAAGGGATATAATACTCTTAATTAAGTACCAAACATTCATTTCGCTAATACCAGGCATATGAAATATAAACATTTTTACCAGGCTATTATTTTCAGGATTATATCTATAATAGTATTTTCGTTTTTGGCATCATGGTTCTGGTTTCAGAGAGACCGGGCAGGGTTAAGTATTTTAATGGGTTTAATTGTCGTGATTTTTGGAATAAATACCGTTAAATATTTTAATAATATTAACCGTTGGATTGCCTTTTTTTTGCTGGGCATCGAGAATGAGGATACTACTTTAAAAATACCGAAAAAAACCGGGAGCAAGGCTATTGACGATGTTTTTGAAGGAATGGACAGGCTTAATGAACTCTTTAAGCAAACCAAACTGGAAATCAGTACCCAGGAGCAATATTTCAGAATGGTTATAAATCAATCGGCCACCGGACTTTTCTCGGTTAATGACAAGGGCCGGATAATCAATATAAATCCCGCAGCTGAGAAACTTACCAAACTACGACATTATCATCATATAAATTCGTTGTCGGGAATTGATAAGGCTTTGCCTGAGTTTATTATGCAATCGCGGTTAAAAGAGAGCCAGAGGTCGGTTATATTTGAAAATATGTTTGGCCAAAAGCTTCTTTTTAATCTGTCGGAAATTGTTATGGTGAAAGAGAAAATCAGATTGGTAGCGGTGGGCGATATCACCAAGGAGCTTGATACCCGTGAGGTGGATGCCTGGGTAAAGCTTGCCCGTACCCTGTCGCACGAAATAATGAATAATATTGCTCCCATAACAACCCTGTCGCAGGTTTTAACAGGTTATTTCAGCAAGGATAAGGTTCCGGTTAAAGTGGAACATGTGGAACAAAGCATGATTAATAATGCTGTAAAAGGGCTTGAGGTAATTGAGGAGCGAAGCGTGGGTTTAATGAATTTTGTGGAGAATTATCGCAAGTTTACCAAACTGCCAGAACCTAAAATTCATGAAACCAATCTTACTGACTTAATTGAAAATAACATATTGGCATCAAGTGCTTATGATGCATGCCACCGGATTACTATTAACAAACATATTCCGCCAAAATTACTCATCGACACCGACGAGAAATTACTTTCGCAAGTGGTGACCAATCTCTTTAAAAATGCATGTGAGGCTTTATCGGATGAAAGTATCATTGAACCTTTACTTTCCGTTTCACTTAAAAAGCAATCGGAAAATGTATTTATTGATTTAACTAATAATGGTCCCGAAATTAGTCCTGAGATTCGTGAACAGATTTTTGTACCTTTCTTTACAACTAAAGAGGGAGGTTCAGGTATTGGTTTGAGTTTAAGTAAGCAAATAATGCTTAAAATGGGCGGTGATGTAATATTGCTTGCAAGTAAAGATAATGAGACTACCATGAGGGTTAAATTGCCTGTGTATAAAAATTAACCCATATTATTCATCAAATTTTACTAAGATGAATTTTCCGGGTTAAAAAGAGCCCCCAATGCCTTGTATTTAAGGGGCTCCAAAACCAATAGACCAAATTGATTATAAAAAATGGATAATCGGAACTATTAACACTAACAATATTAATACACTTAATTCTTTATCTTTTGTTGTTCCTCCAATAGGTAATAAATTTGTTTAGTTCAACAATCCCCACCGGGCCGGAATAGATACCACCAAAACCTCCTTTATCATAAACTCTGACAGCCAATGTGTTAACTTTATTGGTATAAATATCACCTTCATTAAGATAATAGTAACGATACTGTGAAAACTCCCTGTCGGCATGAATTTTATAGGGAGAATCGTAAATTTTACCAGTTGAGCCCACCAGTTTTCCATTCAGGTACACTTCATCAAGGTCGTCAATCCGGCCCATCATTAAAACATACCTTTTGGGTACTTTGTCTCCGTCCACGTTGAATTTTTTGCGATACCAACCAAAACCATCTAAATTTTTTGATATCTGGTCTTCCCAGGTACCGGGAACCATAATTTTTCCCCAACCGCTGTCATCAAAGCCTGGGTTGGCCCAAGCTTTATTGTCGCCTGGTTCGAATTTCCAATAACCTTCAAGGTTTAAATCGCTGGGTATCTGGTTCCGGTCAATATAAATTCCTACACTTCCCCGTACAATTCCCCCATCAAGTTGTGAGTCGTAAACCCGTACCGCTAAATAGTTATTCTGATTAGGTTTGATAAGCGCTGAGGGTATGGGGTAAATACGTTCTGCATTGTAGGCGGTCCAGTATCTTGGAGGAAAACCTCCTTTCTGACCTATTTTTACGCCATTCAGGTATACTTCATCTACATCGTCAATATATCCTAATACAAGCATAAGGGTTTTTCCATTCAAATCATCAGGAATAAAAACCTCTTTACGGTACCAGGCATAGCCATCGTAGCCCGGAAATCCCTGATTTTCCCAGGGCGAGGGTACAAAAATGCTTTCCCAGCCTGAATCATTGAACTTTTCGTCGGCCCACTGGGGTCTGTCTCCAATCATGAATTTCCATTCTCCTTTTAGGTTGATTACTTGCTGATATTCATCGGGCAGATAAAAACCAAAAGAGGTGATTGAGCTGGTCAGTATGGTCAGTATAATGATAATCGTCTTCATTGAATTAATTGTTTAAATAGGTTGTTTTTTTAAATTTAAATGCTCTCTTTTACTCTTTGCCGCTAATAATCAACTGAATTGGTTTTGGTTATGTTTTTCCTAATCAAAAATATTTATTAATAAATTGATTAATGAGTTTATACCGTATTCATTGATATCTTCCTTGTTGGCTTCGACATATTTTTTAAAATTGTCTTCAGTCATAATCCCTACGGGTCCTTCATGAATACCACCTACACCTCCTGCATCGTAAACCATTACGGCTATTATGTTTTTTTCACCTGGTTTTATTACTGATTTCGGAATTTTGTAAGCCCTGCGAATTTGCCAGTCCCCTTTATATCGTACATCAAACGGGGTGTTATACATATCACTGGTAGTTCCTATAAGCTTTTTATTAAAATAAACTTTATCCTTATCATCAATTTTACCCAGCACCAGGTACAGGGTTTCATTTGCAAGTTCATTGGGTAAAACAAATGATTTACCATACCAGGCATAGCCATCATAGTTATCAAAGCCTTGCGTTTCCCAAAATGATGGAACATTAATATCATACCACTTACGTCCTTCCGTGGTATCGTTTTTAAAGGCAATCTTCCATTGGCCTGAAAGGTCGAGTGAGAGGTATTTATTGTTGTCATCAATACCAATGAATAGCTTTCCGTTAACAATACCTCCATCACCGTGGTCGTCATAAACGCGAACGGCAATGGTGTTATCACCGCTGAAATTTATATATTCAACAGGCAGATAAAAGTTCAGTGTTGCATTGTAGGCTGTAACGTAATGTGGCGGAAAAACACCCATTTGCCCAACTTTGTGACCGTTGAAATAAATTTCACACACATCATCAATATTTCCCATATTCAGATAAAGCGTGGTGGTTTTTGAAACATTGGGAACGGATATTTTTTTTCGATACCAGGCATAGCCATCGTAACCTACATATCCCTGGTTCTCCCAACTTGACGGGGCATAAACCTGACCCCATTTGCTATCATCAAAATTCGGATCGGCCCATTCTTTTTTATCACCAATATTAAATTTCCAGTGCCCTCTTAACGAAACCAGGGTTTCGAAGTTGGCACCGGAAATTTCTTGAAAAAAGGCGGTAAGCATTATGGAAATAAGGGTAATGACAGTTTTCATAATTTCATTTTTTTAAGGTTTTTAACATGCGTAAGATCATGCTACAAATTTGTATGAAATTATTGTTATGCCTGTCACTTAACTGTTAGTAATTGTCATTAATTGTCACAAACTACATAATTAGCTTATAACCTATACCATGTACGGTTAAAATGTGTTTTGGATTATTGGGGTCGTCTTCAATTTTTTGTCGTAGTTTAAGCACAAAATTGTCAATGGTACGTGAGGTGGGCTGATAATCGGTTCCCCAGATATTATTTAAAATATCGTCGCGGCTTACTACTTCATTTTTATGAGTATGTAAATAATGCAAAATATCGAATTCTTTATGCGAAAGTTTAACTTCAATACCATCAACACTGGCGACATAGGTACCAAAGTTAGCCGTTAAATTTCCAATGGCAATTTCAATATCTTCAGTACCGGGTTTTTCCACTCCTGCACGGCGTAAAATGGCGCGAATCCGTGCAAGCAATTCTCTTAAACCAAAAGGTTTGGTAATATAATCATCGGCACCAAGTTCCAACCCCAGAACTTTGTCAATTTCTTCGGCTTTGGCGGTAAGCATTATGATGGGTGTTTTTATCCCTTTGCTTCTGGCGGCTTTACAAACATCAAATCCTGACATTTCAGGCATCATCACATCCAGAATAGCAAGATTATAGTTATTATTCAGCAATAATTCCAATCCGTCTTTTCCATTAGTGGCCGTATCAGCCTGGTATCCTTCAAATTCCAGGTTATCTTTCAGCCCTTTTACCATGGCTGGTTCGTCTTCAACTATCAGTATTTTTATCATTGTTTGCGGTTTTTATATGGTTAGGTAAAATCGGGAAATAAAGACGAAAAGTACTGCCCTCATCAATTTTGCTTTGAAGCGTAATCCTGCCTTTATGTGTTTTAACAATTTCGTCAACAATAGCTAAGCCCAATCCTGTTCCTTTGGCTTTATAAGCCAGGTTTTCGTTGGTTACCCGGTAAAATTTGTCAAATATTAATTTTTGATGTTTTTTCGAAATTCCCAGTCCAAAGTCTTTTACCTCAATAAAAGATGAGTTGCCTTCCGTACCGGTTTTAATTTCAATAATTTTTTTATCGCGGCTGTATTTAATGGCATTGTCAATCAGATTAATAATGGCTTCGCTAATTGCTTCTTTGTCACATTGTATGGGTGGAATGTGATTCATAGGTTCAAAGGAGTACGAAAATTCCTTAGCCTTAAGATGGAACTCATAGGTATCGAGCACTTCGCGTGTTATAACATTTAAATTACACGGGCTTAAACTAAACTGCCGTTTACCTTTTTCCATTTTTGAGAAATTCAGGATTTTATTTACTATTACTATTAATCGTTGGGTTTCAGTACTGATAATCTGGTAGTATTCATGAATTTTATCCATCGATTTTACCCGGCCCATTTCAAGGGTTTCAATGTACATGCTTATCAGGCTGAGTGGAGTCCTGATCTCGTGCGAAACGTTTGAGATAAACTCTGATTTTATTTGGGCAAGTTGTACCTCATGTTTAATACTTGAATACAAGAACCAGATGCCTCCGATTAAAAAGAGGGCTAAAAAACCAATAAGCCACATGCTTTGCGTAGCCCTCTGTTTTGCCAACGTGCTAATTGTTAATTGTTTAAGACTTATTTCAATTTGAATTTTTGGAAACAGCCATAACTGGCCGGTAAAATCATAGGTAATATTATCGGGTAACTCACGTAGCGTGGAATATATTACCTGATTTAAATTTGTATCCTGTAAAGTAATTATAATATTTTCACGGGCAATTGATTGAACCCTGGAGGCTACCTGGTTTGTAAGAAAAACCGGCAGGTTTACCTCTATAAAACAGACTACTACCGAGTCGTTTTTACCATTCCCGATAAAATAAATGAGGGAGTTGGTTGTATCAACATCAACGGACGCGGTTTTACGGTATCCACTTTTAAAATAAGTTTTTAGGTGTTTAATTTCGTCTGAATGTGATTTAATAATGGCAGTAAGCTTGTCTTTGTTAAATTCCGATGAATCTGTTTTGTAAATTGAAGCTACGGAGCCATCGGGTTTAACAATATAAACAGATTTTATGGCTGAATTTTCTGTAACCAACCGATCCAGGTCAGAGCTTTGTGTACCCGCATTCAGGCCAACCGCCAGTTCAATTCGTGATGCCCAGTTGCTTGCAATATCCTGGGTATATGAATTCAAAGATATTACAATGGATTCAAGCTGGTTTTTATAGGCAGTATTTATAATTTCCTCGTTTTCATCCAATTTTGATATTTCAAAAACGGTAATTATTCCCGCAGGAATAAAAAACACAATAACTAATACTACCAATATTTTTTTTAAAGGGTTTTTCATTCAAATAATAACTGATTTTTAAAATTATAAAACATAATTGAAAATATTATTATGTTGAAATTGTATTTGTTTTTTAATAATTAAAAAAAAGTATCTCAAACCTGAGATACTTTTAAACCAACAATTCAGCTATTATTATTCAGCGGTCAATAATTTTTCTGATTGTTTTGCAACATCAGTCATAAAATTGCTGACTTGGCTGAGGCTAGGATTCGTTTGTGAGCTAATTAGTTTATTCTTGTAATAGTAACTAACAATGTTATCAAGAGAACCTTCAGTAGCATCATAATGAAAATACCGATAAATTTTTACCATATCTTTTTGAGCTACAAATTCCATAAATACTTTTCTGCCGGTATCGGTACCATTTACATAAACCGGAAGTTTTTCGAAAGTTTTTCCATGTCGGGCATAACAATTTATAGCCTCGTTGGGTACAGTAATTTTTTCGCCATCAAATAAAATACATTTGGTATTCAGTGCACCCATTCTAAGGTTTTTACAAATTAAGGTATCATTATCAGTGATAACATACTTTAAACAATTTTTTTGACCATAGCTGGTAAAGCTTAAAGCGGCCAGGGCGATTACAACAATTATTGATTTCATAGTTTTAAGAATTAAGGATTTAACATTTTGTTTTAATAACTGATACAAATTTATGGGGTACTAATATCATCACTGTCATTTATGCATTATACATTGTCATAAAATGTCACATAATGTAAAAATCTTACATCGATTGAAATTTTACTGCTATTTTAATGGTTAAAACCATCAATAAACGATAAATTTGCGGCGGGTTATCGATTTTTTACCGCACTATGATTTTTTAAATGAGCAAATTTTTCGAGAAAGTCACCGTTTGGAGGGGAAAGCACATTAAGGAAAGACAGTTTATCCTTTTGCTTAGTTTTGTTATTGGAATACTGGCCGGATTGTCGGCGATTATTCTTAAAAGTACCATTCATTATACTGATCAGTTTTTAGAAAGTAAACTGGAAATTGGAGGGAGTAATTATCTGTACCTTGCTTTGCCGGGCCTGGGAATTATTTTAACCACCTTTTGGGTTAAATATTTTGTTAAAGACAAAATTGGACATGGTGTAAGTCGTATTCTATTTTCTATGTCGAAGAAAAATGGGATACTGAAACCCCATAACATGTATTCAAGTATTGTGGGAAGTACATTTACTATTGGTTTTGGAGGTTCAGTTGGAGCTGAGGCCCCCATTGTATTAACCGGTGCTGCCATTGGTTCAAATCTGGCGCGCATGTTCCGGTTAAACCATAAGCAAATTATACTTATGGTGGGTTGTGGTGCTGCCGGAGGTATTGCCGGTATTTTTAAAGCGCCCATTGCAGGGCTCATTTTCACACTTGAAGTGTTGATGCTCGACCTTACCATGGCTTCATTAATCCCGCTGCTAATTTCGGCAGCTTCAGCGGCAGTTATGGCCTACCTTTTTATGGGACGTGGCGAGGCACTTTTCTCATTTCAATTAAAAGAACCTTTTGTATTGGGAAATCTTTCATGGTATGTTGTTTTGGGTATTATAGCCGGATTATTGAGCTTTTATTTTACCCGAATGACTATGCACACTGAAGTGTGGCTCGAAAAAATTAAAAAGCAATACGGGAAATTTGTAGTCGGCGGGGTTTTATTGGGAATTCTTGTTTTTATCTTTCCTCCTCTGTTTGGCGAGGGTTATATTTCGCTGCATTCTATTTTAGCTGGTGCTGGTCATGAGTTATTGGAACATAGCATATTTTATAATTTTAAGGACAATTTCTGGATTTTTGTATCCTTCCTGTTTTTTCTTCTGGTTTTTAAAGTTTTTGCCACCTCAATAACCACCGGTTCAGGTGGAGTGGGTGGGGTATTTGCTCCTGCACTCTTCATGGGCGGGGTATTGGGATACCTGGTTGCCTTAATCCTGAATAAATTTAGTTTTATACAGGTAAATGAAGCTAATTTTGCATTAGTGGGAATGGCAGCTTTTATGAGCGGAGTTATGCATGCACCAATGACTTCTATATTTTTGATTGCTGAAATTACAGGAGGTTATGGCTTACTTATACCTTTAATAGTTGCATCTACTATTTCATATCTGACCATCATGTATTTTGAACCTCATTCCATATATACCAAACGATTGGCAACAAGAGGCGAACTACTCACTCATAATAAGGACCGTTCGGCATTGACACTTATGAGGCTTGAACGGGAAATTGAACGTGATTTGTCAGTGGTTAATCCTGAATTCAGTTTGCGTGAACTTGTAAAGGTTGTATCAAAATCAAAGCGGAATATTTTTCCCGTGGTCGATGATGAAAATAAATTACAGGGTATTGTGTTACTCGACGACATAAGGGACATCATGTTTAATCCTGAAATGTATGATGACACCTATGTACACGAACTGATGAGCGCTCCTCCTGATTTGATCGATATGAATGATTCAATGGAATTGGTTATGTTAAAGTTCGAAGAAACAGGAGCGTGGAATTTACCTGTTATTAAAAATGGTTTGTATGAAGGATTTTTATCAAAATCAAAAATTTACCAGGCCTATCGTAAGATTTTGGTTTCCTTTTCAGAAGAATAAGCATCAATACCTGTTGATTTAACAGCAAGCAGGGTTAATAACTGATAAATATTCATAATTTTGCGCATAATTTTACAAATTGTTATCTGTTATGGCAAAAAAACTTTGGGATAAAGGATTTGAAGTAAACCAGCTGGTTGAAAATTTTACTGTGGGTCTTGACAGAGAAATGGACTTACATCTGGCGAAATTTGATGTTTTGGGAACCATGGCTCATGTTAAAATGCTTGAAACCATTGTCCTGTTGCAAAAATCAGAAGTTGAGAAATTATTACCAGAATTAAGGAAGATATATTCATTAATTGAAGAGGGTAACTTTGTAATTGAAGAGGGTATTGAGGATGTTCATTCTCAGGTTGAATATCTTCTGACTCAACAACTCGGTGATATTGGTAAAAAGGTGCATAGCGGACGTTCCCGAAATGATCAGGTTTTGGTGGATGTGAAGCTTTTTTTACGGAATGAAATTAAAGAAACGGTTCAATTAATTAACGAGTTATTTAAAACCCTGATTAATCAGAGTGAAAATTACCGACACGTTTTAATACCTGGTTATACCCATTTACAGGTTGCAATGCCTTCGTCTTTTGGTCTTTGGTTTGGAGCATATGCGGAAAGTTTGTGTGACGATTTGGAAATATTCAAGGCAGCCTATAAAATAGTGAATCAAAATCCATTGGGGTCAGCTGCCGGTTATGGATCATCGTTCCCGCTAGACAGGCAAATGACCACAGATTTGCTAGGTTTTGAATCAATGAACTATAATGTGGTTTATGCCCAAATGACCCGCGGTAAAACGGAACAAACTGTGGCTTATGCCCTGGCAACGGTTGCCGGCACCTTATCAAAAATGGCAATGGATATGTGTTTGTATAATTCACAGAATTTTGGTTTTGTGAGTTTTCCTAAAGAATATACCACAGGTTCATCTATCATGCCCCATAAAAAGAACCCCGATGTATGGGAGATTTTAAGAGGAAAATGCAATCGCATTAAAGCGCTTCCAAATGAAATAGCCATGCTTTTAACCAATTTGCCCTCGGGGTATCATCGTGAGTTGCAACTCTTAAAAGAAATTATAATCCCTGCTATACACGAAGTTAAAATTTGCATGCAGCTTGCTAAATTGATGCTCGATCAAATTATTATTAATGAGAATGTAATAAAGGATAAAAGATATGAACTGATATTCAGTGTTGAGGAAGTTAACCGGATGGTAATTGAGGGTGTACCTTTTAGAGATGCCTACAAAGATGTTGGCAATGAAATTGAAAATGGCAATTTTGTCCCGTCATATAATCTGAATCATACCCACGAGGGAAGCATTGGTAACTTATGTAATACGGAAATAGCTGATAAATTTTTGAAGGCATTCAACGCATTTGAATTTAAAAAATATGAGAAGGCTGTTGAATTATTGCTTAATAAATCGTAGCAACTTAGGAATTTATAAATACTTAACAAAAAAAGGGGCTTTCGGCCCCTTTTTGTTTTATATTTTATTTCAATGATTTTGCAATGAATTCTTCGTATTTATCATGCAACAGTTCCAATTCTTCAATTTTGAGCGAGGTAGAATAAATACGAATTAAATCGAGAATATTGGCACCGTAAATTACCGCCAGGGCTGCATCAAATGCCGATAAGTGGATATTGTTTCTGATTTGCTTGGTTACCTTTTTAAAGTGGCTCCAGGTAAGTTGTTCATCAATCTTAAGATAATACATATCTTTTTCTTCATCCTTCAGGATTTTATCAGTGATCTGTTCAACTTTAAATATTTTTTTAATCTGTATTACGGCAGTTTCTTCAATTCTTTTCAACTTTGCAAAGTTAATTCCTGCATCACGATAGTGTTCCTGAATTTCGGCAATGTGATCAAAACCTTTTAAATACCTTAACCTAATGGTGTTATAATCGCTGTTTTGAATGCATAAACTTGCCGGAGTACCTTCAAAACTTAGTTCAGTTCTCTTCTTAATTTCATGAGTAACCCGTAAAATTTTCTCGGTCGATTCTTTTTGAACCGTTACAAGAAAAATAGAGTCGGGGTCTTTATGTACCGGCAAATGAGCCCCATAATAACCCGGGAATGAACCTAGGTTTTCAAGCACAAATGTATTAGGTAAAATACCACGTTCAACGGTTTTTACCTGTTCCTCTTTTATTATACTTCCAAAAGTTTCGAGAGCCATAGCTAGATATTTTGAGATTAGGTAATCTTTAGTTTAAATCACTGGTTCTTTCACACAATATAAACAATAAATTTGTTATTTGTTCAATAGTGGCAACTAAAAATCAGGTGAAATTTAACCTTTTGACTGATTCTTACACAGTTATATAAAGGGCTAAAAATTGACTTCTTGTTTAATACTCCGAAAACTCTCTCAGTTTTTCACGATAAGCACTAAATACATTGGCTCGTGATACAAAACCGATATATTTTCCGTCTTTAAGTACCGGTAAATTATAGTGTTGCGAACCTGAGAATTTTTTAGCTACATCTTCCATGCTTTCATCCGGATCAACCACTGGTTCAGGCATAAACATTAAATCACGGACATAGGTAATATTGTACAATTCGGGTCTGAATATAATATTTCTGATATCATTAATAAAAACTACTCCCAGCATGTTGTTTTCCTTGTCGACCACCGGAAATACATTCCTTGGTGATTTTGATACAACATTTACAAGGTCACCTAAGGTTCCTTCAACATTGATGGTGCTGAAGTTTGTTTCAATCAACGACCTCACATTCATTAGCGATAAAATAGCCTTATCTTTATTATGTGTGATGAGTTGCTTGCGACGTGCCAGCTGTTCGGTGTATACAGAATGTTTGGTCAACAATTTTACTACAAAAAACGAAAAAGTTGCTGTTATCATTAAGGGTACAAATAATTCGTATCCGCCCGATAGTTCTGCAATTAGGAAAATTCCGGTTAGCGGTGCGTGCAGAACACCGGCAAACATACCGGCCATTCCAATCAGGGCGAAATTGTTTGTGGGTAGATTTTGGTTACCAAAATGGTTTACCACCAACGAAAACAGTAACCCCGCGTTAACCCCCACAAAAAGGGTTGGGGCAAATATTCCACCCACACCACCGGCACCAAAAGTAATGCTGGCAGCAATTGCTTTAAACAAAATTATTATGATCAAAAGTCCGGCTATGGCATAAAAGTGTCCTTTAAAACCAAGGAAAATTGAGTTTTTGAATAAATAATCCAGATGGCCTGCTAAGCCGGTATTTATATCCTGATAACCTTCACCATATAATGTCGGAAAAAAGGCAAGTAAAATTCCCAATGAAACCCCGCCAATCAATAATTTTATATAAACGTTTTTTCTTTTTGCAAAAAAATCCTCAATAATTACATAGGCATGAGTAAAATAAGCTGATACCAGGCCGGTGAAAATTCCAAGAACTATGTAATAGGGTAATTCCTGTAAATCGAACAGGTGGGTCACTTTAAAAGGAATTAAAACATTCTGGCCCATAAAGTAGTATGATGTCATCAAACCTGTTACTGAAGCCAGTAGAAGAGGGAGAATTGATGCTACAGTAAGGTCGAGCATCAACACCTCAATGGAAAACACCAGTGCGGCTATGGGTGCTTTAAAAATGGCTGACATGGCCGCTGACGAAGCGCATCCGAGCAGAAGAACTAATTGTTTATAATTAAGCCTGAACGCTCTCCCTAAATTTGAACCAAAAGCTGCACCTGTGGCAACTGTGGGACCTTCAAGTCCAACTGAACCTCCCATACCTACGGTTAATGCACTGGCAATGATGGATGAAAACATGTTGTGCTGACTTAAATTGCCATTGTTTTTTGATATGGAATATAAAACATTGGGAACTCCGTGGCGTACAGGTTTTTTAATAATATATTTGACAAAAAGTATAGTAAGTAAAATACCTATCGAAGGAAAAATAAAAATCAGGTAATGCCCATTACCGGTAGTAAGTTCGCTGACCCAACCTGAAATTGAATGCACGAATTTTTTTATTACAACTGCGCCAAGGCCCGAAATAACGCCAATAATAACACTTAGTATAGAAACAAAATGTTTACCGGTCAAACTTTTTATCTGCCCGCTAATAAGCCTTCGGTTAAGTGAAAATTTGCGCATAAATTAATTTGGGATATTGTATAACTATGTTTTTATCAAATCCTAACCTAAAATGTTCTTACAATATAATACAACCAAAATTAATAAACTGCATGTGTGTGTTTAAAATGCAAATTTTTATGGATTCAGATAAAAAACAAGGCAATTTGATCTCAAAAAATCTGTGTGATTTCATATGAAATTTTTCCTGCTATTTAAGCCCTTTCTTAAAATTGAATGATGTTGAGGGTTGACTTGCTTCCGAGAGTTTGAATTTTTTTAAAAGCTGGGCAAATTTTTGAACAGACGGTATTTCAAAGCTCAGGTCGATCATGAACTGATTAAAACCTTTTTGGCTGAGTTTATTTTTATATTGAAGGATCGAAACCGGGTTGACCGGAATTACCTGGGTAATGCCGTTTTCAATAACTTTCCTGAATTCATGCTGTTGTTCATCCCTGAAGGTTTGTTTTCCAATTTTTACCGGCTGACGTGAGTAAAACAATTTTGGATGAAAATACAGGGGTATAACCTGGTCGCGTTTAGCCCCGGTTAAAAGATTTTCGTATTCGTTCTCAAATGGGCTGGTAACCCACTGGGCGCCTTCGATTTTAAGTAATTGGGCAGCTGCATCGTTAAAACAGTATACATTTTCATTGGTGCCAAATACCGATCCCGCAGGTAGTAATTCTTTTTGCGATAAATGGCTTAATACAAATTGATTAAATCGGTTACTTGCGGCTTTAACCAACAGGTGCTTATAAAAATCAATATCCTTTTCAGGGATAAACTGGGGTAATTCGAGCCATATTTTTTGTTTGTTTTTGGTTAAATCGGTTTCCTTAAAGTTCAGCTGTGATAAGTTTGTTTTATTAAGATGCAGGATTATTTGGCTGATGTCTTTTGTAGCTATGTACGAAAGCCATTCCAGCGAATCAATTCGTACATAAAGGTTAGGTTTTTGACCTATATTAAATTTTCGGATGTTATTCCTTATTTCTGATCTAATTTTAGCTGGTGCCATTGGATTAACCGGTTTGACATTACCTTTTAGTTTAGTCGGGAATTTTTCCTTTCTTAATCCTGCAAGGTAAACCTCATTTCCTTTTCTTAACCCGTTTATTGTACCTTTTACAGTGATATTATTTTCATCCGACAACTGAAAATTCTCTACTATAAAAGGAATTTGCTCAATATCGTCGTGTATTTTAAAGCGTAAACGGCTTCCCTTTTCGGGTTTTATTTCTGAACGGAAAGTAATGGTGTTATGATCAATGGCAACCACTTTACCAATTAAAATTCCGGTATTTGGAAATTCTGAAAGCGGCGAATTGGTTTGCTTTGCATAGAACCATTGTGTTTTTTCGCGTCCCATATCCTGCTCAAGCAATTTTTTAGCTTCATTTAATTGTGAAGGGTCATTGAGTACTTTTTTATAAGCACGGGCCACCTGATATACATATTCACCCGATTTTAACCTTCCTTCAACCTTAAGCGAACTGACACCTGATTCCGCAATATCAGGAACCATTTCAATCAATTGATTATCCTTCATGCTAAATGCCGTTTGCTTCGTTTGATTGTCTTTATAAAATCGTCTGCAGGGTTGTGTGCAAAATCCACGGTTTGCCCCATTTCCTCCTAAATAGCTGCTGAAACTACACATGCCTGAAAACGAGTAGCATAAAGCGCCATGGACAAATACTTCGGTTTCAATTTTAGATTTTTTTTGTATAGCAGTTAATTCCGGTAAGGTTAATTCGCGGGCCAGAATTACTCTTTTAAAACCCATTTTATTGCTGTATGCAGTACCAGTGGAATTATGATTGGCCATTTGAGTACTGGCATGAATAGCCATCCTGGGAAAGTGCTTTTTTACAATGAAAAATGTGCCCCAGTCCTGAATTATAATACCATCGACCTGTAATTTTGTTAAGAACCATAGCGCATCAATAAGCTCCGGAACTTCCTTGTTTTTAATAACCGTATTCAGGGTAACATATACTTTAATGTGGTTTTTTGCTGCCTCATTAATCAGGAGCTGAAATTGGAAAGGATTAAAATTTGAAGCTCTGGCCCTGGCATTGAAACTTTTCAGCCCTACGTAAATAGCATCGGCACCTCCTTTTATTGCTGCATAAAACGATTCAATATTGCCAACCGGTAATAAAAGTTCTGGTTTTTTCATCCAAAAAATATTGGCGCAAAGGTAGAAGTGTTTTTGGAATTTCTCTATAAATTCTATAACCTATATGAATCCTATGAGCGCATTCCCCGTAAGCTTGCTGTAAGCAGCTTCAATCATTTCGGGAACATAAATAGGCCCGGCTTTTAAGCCGGGTTAATATTGAAGAATATAATAAGATTTTCAAAATTTTAATTTTTTAGTTTAATTTCATAATAAAAATGAATTTCTCATATCGAACTCATAATAAATGATTGGAAATCAGAAAATAGTTGTGGTATTGCCGGCTTATAATGCTGCCGAAACGCTGGAACAAACCTATAATGAAATTCCCTTTGCTATTGTTGACGAAATAATTTTGGTAGACGACCGAAGCGACGATAATACCCTTGAACTGGCACACCGGTTAAAAGTCGATCATATTATTACTCATGAAATTAATAGGGGGTATGGAGGAAATCAAAAAACCTGTTACCATAAAGCACTTGAATTACAGGCTGATATTGTGATAATGTTACATCCTGATTATCAATATACTCCAAAGCTTATTCACAGTATGGCTTATTTAATAGCCAATGGGGTTTATCAAGTTGTTTTGGGTTCCAGAATTTTAGGCAAAGGGGCGTTGCGCGGGGGTATGCCCTTGTATAAATACGTGGCAAATCGCTTATTAACACTGGTACAGAATTTATTAATGAATCAAAAATTATCGGAATATCATACCGGGTATAGGGCGTTTTCGCGGAAAGTTTTACAATCGGTCAACTATGATATAAATTCCGACAATTTTGTTTTCGATAATCAAATGTTGGCTCAAATTTGCTACCATGGGTTTGATATAGCTGAAATTACATGTCCGACTAAATATTTTAAAGGTGCATCGTCGACCAATCTGGTTCAGAGTATAAAGTATGGGATAGGGGTTATTGGGGTATCTTTTGCCTATTTTTTGGACAAAACAGGATTATTCAGTTTTCGCATTTTTAAACAAAAAATGCAGCCATAAACAGGCTGCATTTTTAAAATTATAATAATGAATAATCTAGTAGTACGTTCATAAAGTTCCGTTTAAATACTCATCGGATGACTTATTTATAAACCAGCAACTTAGTCATCCGATGAGTCTAATGTTACTTAATGAACCTGATACTAGTTTTCATTGACAATTTCAACCATCAAATCATCCTTTAATACATTTTGCCCTGATTTCACCAATATTTTTTTCACTTTACCTGAAATAGGAGCCTGAATTTCATTTTGCATCTTCATAGCTTCCAGAATCAGCAAAGGTTCACCAGCTCTGACATCACGGCCTTCTTCGGTAAGTACATCCACAATTTTACCTGGCATAGGTGCTTCAAGGTTTTCATTTTTATTTGACCCGTTTTTCGTGGAGAGAAACCTCATCCGTTTGTACGAAGTTGGGGTTTCAATGGTGTACATGTACGAAACACCGTTCAATAAAATTTCGTACTTATTTTGGTTTTTATAAAGCACCTCAACCGGAAATTTTTTGTTTTTCCATAGCAGATATGTGCCATGCTTCTCATCATCTTTGATTACCACGTCGTTTTCCTTACCATTAACTTTTAATTGATCGGAAAAGGGTAGGTTGAATTCAAACTTCTTTCGTTTTAAATTAACCGCTATCAGCTTTTTTAACTCTTTTTTTGAACTCCAGCTAAACTTCATTTCATGTTTCTCCTTTAATTCAATAAACATATCATCAAATTTAATAATTAAAAGGATTTTAACCGCTTATTTAGAACCCAGGGGTTAATATTTTTTCCCTGCTCAAAATCAATCTGGTTTTGCGATTCTTTTTCACGTTCTTCAATATACTTAAGAGTAGCAAACCAGGCAGCTAAAAATTCTTCATCTTCACTACTGTCATGCATCGACTCAAGTTCGTTTTCAATAAAACCTGTAGTAAAGGTACCACATTTGAACGAGTTATGATCGAGAACAGTTTTGAAGAAGGGGATTGTAGTTTTTAAACCTTTAATCCATAATTTGTTTATAGCCTTCTTGGTTTCTTTTATAGCAGATTGCCTGTCTTCTCCCCAAACAATTAATTTAGCAATCATGGAATCAAAATTGGGTGAAATTGAGTCTCCTTCAATAACGCCACTGTCAACACGAATATGGTCGCCTGAAGGGAGCACCATTTTTTCGATAGTACCTAAATAAGGTGAGAATCCTGCCTGTACGTCTTCTGCATTTATACGGCATTCAATAGCCCAGCCATTTAATTTTATATCTTCCTGGGTGAAGTTAAGTTTTTCGCCTCTTGCCACCCTGATTTGTTGTTCAATAAGATCCAAGCCGGTTATCATTTCAGTTACCGGATGCTCCACCTGTATCCGGGTGTTCATTTCCATGAAATAATAATTGTTATTTTGGTCGAGCAGAAATTCAACCGTTCCGGCACTTTCGTAGTTTACCACCTTAGCAATCTGAATAGCAGTGTCACCCATTTTTTGTCTTAACTCAGGTGAAAGGGCTGGTGATGGTGCTTCTTCAATTAGTTTTTGATGTTTTCGTTGAATGCTGCATTCACGTTCACCCAAATGCACCACATTTCCGTACGAATCGGCAATAATTTGAAACTCAACGTGTTTTGGATTTTCAATATATTTCTCGATAAATACGGACGGATCGTTAAAAGCTTTTTCTGCTTCGTTGGAAGCAAGACGAAACATTTGTGCCAGCTGTTCGGGTTTGTGGATGATTCGCATACCACGACCACCTCCACCAGAAGCAGCTTTAATTATTACCGGATAACCAATTCTGTCAGCAACTTCTCTTGCTTCATCTGTATCGCGAATACTGTGAGTAGTACCACTTGCCAGCGGAATTTTGTATTTGGTAGCTATCTGGCGTGCCACGGTTTTGTTACCCATTTTATGGATTACATCGGGTGAAGGCCCGATAAATTTCACCCCTTCGCTAATACAACGTTGAGCGAAATAAGCGTTTTCAGCAAGGAATCCATAACCGGGATGCACCCCGTCTACCTTGGTTTTTTTAATTATTTCAATTAATTTTTCCACATCCAGAAAGACCAGAACCTCAGGATATTCATCACTAAGATCATAAATACGGTCAACGTGGTTGAGGTAATGGGCTTTTGGTTCGGTAGAGGTCTTTATACCCCAGGTTTCAATGCCCATCAATTTGCATGTTCTTGCTATACGGATGGCTATTTCGCCACGGTTTGCAATTAAGATGCTTTTTATACTCATTTAATTTAGTTTAGGTTTACCTTAATTTTCTTGGCTGTTCATTTTTTGTATAGAAACTTTATGTAGCACCAGCAAATTCCGATTACATTAAACTCCAGGTTTGCAATTTATAAGGGAATATTCCCATGTTTTTTCGCAGGTGCGGATGTATGTTTGTTTTCCAATGCTTCGAAAGCAATAATGAGTTTTTTCCTTGTAATTGCCGGATCAATAACTTCATCAATATAACCTTTTTCGTCGGCAACGTAAGGATTTGCGATTTCATCGCGGTATGTTTTAACCAGATCTTTTTTCATTGCTACAGGGTCTTCAGCCTTCTCAAGTTCGCGGCGATAAATAATTGCCACGGCACCATCGGGGCCCATAACAGCTATTTCAGCAGTTGGCCAGGCAAAATTGAAATCCCCGCCAATGTTTTTACTATTCATCACAATATAGGCACCCCCATACGATTTTCGCAATATCACAGTAATTTTAGGAACAGTGGCCTCAGTGTAGGCGTAAAGCATTTTGGCTCCGTTTCTGATAATTCCCATATGTTCCTGATCAACTCCGGGTAAGAATCCCGGAACATCTTCCAGTGTTAAAAGCGGAATGTTAAAGGCATCACAAAAACGGATAAACCTTGCACCTTTAAGTGATGAATTTATATCAATTGTTCCGGCCAGTACTTTGGGTTGATTGGCAACTATACCAATAGTTTTACCATTTAAGCGACCAAATCCAACCACAATGTTTGGGGCATAATTTTCGTGAATTTCAAAAAATGTATCCGGATCAATTATTTGGTCAATTACATCTTTAACATCGTAAGGTTTATTTGGATCATCCGGTACAATATCTCTTAATTTTTCATTATATCCCGGTATTTCGGCCGGATTCAGAATTACCGGCGGATTTACCATGTTGTTTGAGGGGATATAAGTTAAAAGTTTACGAACTCCCTGAATGGTATGCTCTTCATCTTCATACATCATGTGAGCCACACCACTTTTTTTAGAATGCACCATAGCACCACCCAACTCGTCATCGGTAACTTCTTCGTTAAGTACCTCTTTTACAACACTGGGGCCGGTTACAAACATATAACTGGTTTTATTGGTCATAAAAATAAAATCAGTTAAAGCCGGCGAATAAACAGCACCTCCGGCAGCGGGTCCCATAATTACAGATAATTGAGGTATTACTCCCGAAGAGTTGATGTTATTATTAAAGATTGAGGCATATCCTGCCAAACTTGCAATTCCTTCCTGAATACGGGCACCTCCTGAATCAATAAGACCAATTATTGGGGCTCCCATTTTCAGGGCCATTTGTTGAATTTTTGATATTTTTTGAGCATGTACAGTTCCCAGGGAACCTCCCATTACTGTAAAATCCTGAGCATAGGCAAAAACAAGACGACCTGAAACTTTACCGTGGCCAACAATTACTCCATCTCCAAATGATTCTGTAACCTTACCAAAACTGGTTGTGATGGTTGCCGGAGTAACAAATGCATCAACTTCTTCAAAGCTGTCTTTATCAAATAAAAGATCAATTCGCTCACGGGCAGTTAGTTTACCTTTACTATGTTGTTTTTTAGCATTATCGGAACTGTATTGATTGAGTATTTTGTCTTCCCTTTCGAGGAATTTTTTGAAAAGTCTTCCGTTTATATCCATAAATTTCTCTTTTTTAGTGTCCTGGTGAGGACACCTACACCTTATAGTTTTTTATGTATTTTCCCCTTTTGAGTCTTATCTGATGCCTGGCCCAAGAAAGCCGGTAGTTTCGTTTTAAAAATCATTAAATCCTGATAAAAATCAGGGTGCAAATTGAATAAAAATCACCGGAATTGCAAAATTTATTTTTGCTACATAGGTTTTAAACGTTAATTTGTGGTTTGCTTTAATGTAAATTACAAATTCTGCAATTTGTTGTAAACTAAACTTTTGAAATAATATATAGGGTACTATTCCTGCATGCACATGATTTTATATTTTGTGCATAACTTTTTTTAGCATTCTGAGTTATTTTAATTGTAATTTTTACAAAATGTATAATTAGTGTTGATTCATTTTTGGGAAAAAAGAAAACCCCGGGCATCTGTACCTGAGGTTCTTATTTTTAGTCTATAAAATATTGTCTGTTTACATCTTCTCAAAAAAGTCATTTCCCTTATCATCCACAATGATAAATGCAGGGAAGTTTTCAACTTTAATTTTCCTTACGGCTTCCATACCCAGCTCTTCAAAGTCAATAATTTCAACTGATTTTATGCTGTCTTTAGCTAAAATAGCAGCCGGTCCGCCAATGCTTCCCAGGTAGAAACCACCATTATTTTTACAGGCATCAGTTACCTGTTTGCTTCGGTTACCCTTAGCCAGCATTACCATGCTGCCACCATGCTTTTGGAAAATACCAACATAGGGATCCATTCGTCCTGCAGTGGTAGGTCCAAAGCTACCAGAAGCCATTCCTTTTGGGGTTTTTGCAGGGCCGGCATAATAAACCGGATGGTTTTTAAAATATTCAGGCATGGGTTTTCCCTCATCTAATAATTTTTTAATACGTGCATGTGCCATATCACGGGCAACAATAAGAGTTCCTTTCAAATTTAGCCGGGTTTTGATCGGGTGTTTGCTAAGTTCCTTAAGAATGTCTTCCATAGGTTGGTCTAAATCTATATCAACGGCAGGAGCCATATGCGGAGATTCTGCCGGTAAATATTTTTTCGGATCTTTTTCCAGCTGTTCCAGGAAAATACCATCTTCAGTTATTTTTGCTTTTATGTTACGGTCGGCACTACAGCTAACTCCCATTCCAACAGGACAGCTGGCTGCATGCCTTGGCATACGGATTACACGCACATCATGAACAAAATATTTTCCACCAAACTGGGCTCCTAATGTGCTCTCTTCACATATTTTTTGCACTTTGGCTTCCCATTCCAGATCACGAAAAGCCTGTCCGCCTTCGTTTCCTTCTGTTGGAAGGTGATCGTAATATCCTGCCGATGCTTTTTTAACAGCTGTCATGGTTGCTTCGGCTGATGTACCTCCAATTACCAGGGCCAGGTGATAAGGGGGGCAGGCAGAGGTTCCCAGGTCTTTTATTTTATCCTTAACGAATTTTGTAAGATTTTCTTCCGTAAGTAGCGATTTCGTCATTTGATACAGGTACGATTTGTTTCCTGAACCTCCTCCTTTGGTGACAAATAAAAATTCATACTGGTCTCCTGGTTCTGCATAAATGTCAATTTGAGCCGGTAGGTTTGTCCCGGTGTTTTTTTCCTCAAACATGGTGAAAGGTACCACCTGGCTGTATCGCAGGTTACGTTCGTTATAGGTTTTGTAAATGCCTTGCGATAAATGTTCTGCATCGTTAACACCCGTGTATACATTTTCCCCTTTTTTCCCCATGACAATGGCAGTACCTGTATCCTGGCATGTTGGCAATTCACCTTCCGCTGAAACCACCTGGTTTAAAATCATGGTATGTGCAACAAAACGATCATTGTCCGAGGCCTCGCTATCTCTTAAAATAGCACTAAGTTTTTCCATGTGTGCCGGACGCAAATAAAAAGAAACATCGGCAAATGCTTCATTTGCCAGGTATTCCAATCCTTTTGGATCGATTTTCAAGATTTTTCTTCCTTCAAAATTTACAGTTGATACAAAATCCTTTGTTAACAATCTGTATGTCGTAGTATCCTTTTTAATAGGAAATGGTTTTTGATATTTAAATTCAGTCATTATTGAAGTTTTTTGGAAATTATTGAAATAAATATAGTTTTCGAAGGTAATTAAATTTCTCCATAACCATAAGTGATTAGCTATTAAACATATTTCCCTATATGTTTTTTTCCTGACTTGTAATTGTTATATTTGAAGCACAACTGCATCAAATGACAAAAACTATTTGGAATAAACCAGGGGAACTTATTGCAGGCTCATCAGAAGTTTTTACTGTTGAAGAACGAATTTATAATATTGCAACTTTTATTTCCTTACTTGTTTCCCTAATAAGCATTCTAATAAACGTACAACTGGGTATGTCAACCACGTTAAACGTAATTATTGGAATAGGTACAGTCTCGTTGGTATATTTATATTTAAGTTCAAGAGTTTTAAAAAAAACATATTTTTGGTTTTATATATTAATTGCACTGTTAATTCTCTCCGCTGCATGGTTTTTAAATGAAGGTCCCCAGGGATCAATTAATTATATATATATATTGGCTTTTGTAATATTTCTGAGTATTAGTGATAGAAAAAGGCATTTCCTGATCAGTTTGATTCTGTTTTTTAATATAGCGATCCTGTATATTATATATTATTATAAACCTGAGCTCATCCGTCCCTATGGATCTTTTAAGACTAAAGAAAGCGATTTGTTATTTACCTATAGTTATGTAATTATATTCAGCGCTTTGATATTTAGTTCATTAAGGCGAAATTATGAAAATGAAAAAAATAAGGTGCAGGAGCAAAAGGAGAAAATTGAGAATCAACATAAGCATATTACCGATAGTATTTTTTATGCTAAAGAAATTCAAAGTGGCCTGATCCAGGATATTTATGACTTAAAGAATTTTTTCCAGGAATTTTTTGTGGTGTGGTACCCCAAGGATATTGTAAGTGGTGATTTTTATTATTTTAAACAATTGCCGGATAATCCTGATAAAGTTGCAGTAATTGTCTCCGACTGTACAGGACACGGAGTGCCCGGTGCACTGCTTACCATGTTAGGAATTTCATACCTTAATGAAATTATTTTACAGAGTAAGAATCTTCGTTCCAATCAAATACTGAGTCAGTTACGCGAAAAAATAATTGATTCTTTAAATCATGAAAACCAGGGATTAAGGCATGCCGATGGTATGGATATGGTAGTTTGTATTGTTGATAAAGTTCAGAAAACAATTGATTTTGCTGGTGCGAACCGACCGCTGATTCTAATCCGGCACAATGAATTAATTGAATATAAACCCGACAGGTTTCCAGTTGGAATAGAGTTACGTCAAAAAAGGGAATTTTCCAATCAAATAATTCAAATTGCCAGAGGTGATATGGTTTACCTGTTTACCGATGGTTATGCCGACCAGTTTAGCGAACATGATGCCCGAAAGTTTAATATGTCGAATTTTAAAAACCTATTGCTTAAAAATTCCGACCTTAAAATGGAATCGCAGGGGAAAATTCTAAATTTAAATTTTATTGATTGGAAAGGCGTAAATGAACAAGTTGATGATGTTTTGGTTATTGGCTTTAAACCCATAGTTTAAAAAGACCGGCATGGATACTATGCTTCCGGACCCTGTTTTTCTGATTCAGATTTGTTGTCGTTTTAAAATTTCATTACATGAAAATAAGTGAAATCGTAAATTATCTTGAAGAAATTGCTCCTGCGTCGTTACAAGAATCCTATGATAATGCCGGATTGATAGTTGGCGATAAAAATACAGAAGTTACTTCGGTTTTAATTACATTAGATGTAACGGAAGAGGTTGTGGAAGAGGCTATTAGTTTAGGTTCGAATCTGATTGTGGGCCATCACCCAATCGTTTTTTCGGGATTAAAACGGTTTAATGGGAATAATTACGTGGAACGGACGGTGATTAAGGCCATAAAAAGTGATATTGCGATTTTTACGGCACACACAAATCTTGACAGTGTCATCCATAACGGGGTTAATTCAAAAATTTGCGAGAAACTTAACGTAGCATCGCCAAAAATACTGGTTCCTGTTAAAGCGAAACTGAAAAAATTGGCTGTTTTTGTACCTGAATCTTATGCGTTAAAAGTGCGTGAGGCTATTTTTGATGCCGGGGCAGGCGTAATTGGTAATTATGACTGTTGTAGCTTTAATGTGAGTGGTACGGGTACTTTCAGGGCGAATGAATATGCCAATCCATTTGTCGGTGCAATGGGTGAGCTTCATAAGGAACCCGAAGTAAAAATTGAAACCGTAGTACCCGGATATTTGGTTTCTAAAGTGATAGAATCGATGATTACAGCACATCCTTACGAAGAAGTTGCCTATGATTTATATCCGTTAGAAAATTCCTGGAACCAGGTTGGGATGGGCATGGTTGGAGAACTTGATAAGCCTGTTGATGAAATAGAATTTTTAAATAGAATCAAAGAAAGTTTTAATGTTGGATGCCTTCGCCATACCCAAATAAGAAATAAAAAAATCAAAAAAGTAGCTGTTTGTGGAGGGGCAGGGAGCTTTTTGCTTAATGATGCTATAAGAGCCGGTGCTGATATTTTTATAACGGGTGATTTTAAATATCATCAATTTTTTGATGCCGAAAATCGCATTGTTATCGCCGATATAGGACATTTTGAGAGCGAACAATTCACAAAAGAACTTTTTTATGAGTTACTTACAATAAAATTTTCTAATTTTGCATTTCATTTTACAAAAGTAAATACAAATCCGATTAAATATCTATAGCAAAATGGCGGATAAAGCAAAAAAAGAAGGTAAATCTACTGAGATATCGATGGAACAGAAACTGAAATATCTGTATGATTTACAGATGGTTGACAGTGAAATAAATAAAATTGAATTACTGCGTGGTGAACTTCCGTTAGAGGTACAGGATCTTGAAGATGAGCTGGCTGGTTTAACCACCCGTATTGAAAATCTTAAAATTGAGGTTAAAGATTTGGATCAGGCAGTTGCGAACAAAAAAAATGAGATTGTTTCAGCAGAGTCACTTATTAAAAAATATGAGGAGCAACAAAACAATGTTCGGAATAACCGTGAATATGATTCTTTAAGCAAAGAAATTGAATTCCAGACTCTTGAAATTCAGTTATGTGAAAAAAGAATCAGGGAGTTTACAGAAGAATCTGAACGCAAAAACACTGCTATCGTTGAGTCACAGCAAGTTTTAGAGGAGAGAACCGGGGATTTAAATCAGAAGAAAACCGAACTTGAGTCCATCGTTTCTGAAACACAAATTGAGGAACAGCGATTAATGGATAAGGTTAAAGAAATTGAAGAAAATGTTGATGACCGGTATCTGTTGGCATATAAAAGAATTAAAGGCAATGCCAGAAATGGTCTTGCTGTTGTGACTGTACAGCGTGATGCCTGCGGAGGTTGTTTTAATAAAATTCCGCCTCAGCGTCAGGTTGATATCCGTGCCCGCAAACGTATAATTGTTTGTGAGTATTGTGGACGCATTCTGGTAGATGCCGGATTAGGTGAATTGTAAAAGAATTATATAATAATGTATAAAGGTTGTTGGTTTTCAGCAACCTTTTTTTGTGTCATTCCAATTGATATATTGACTATATTGGTACAAAAAACTTGAAACTGATTCTAAAAATATCCGTTTTATTTTTATTCACCCCCTCATTTGTTAAGGCGCAATTTACCTATTCCCAAAATGTCGAAAAGGCGCAAAATGCTATTCTGGATCTGAATTTTGAGCAGTACGATAGCATAAAATCGCGACGGAACAAAGCCGAAGAAGGAATGTTTTACTGGCTTGATGGGTATAAAAGTTTTGTTGGGTTAAAAACAACCTCTCAGTCTGTAAATATTGACTCGGTTAAGAATAATATCCTGTTACAGATACAGAAGGTTGAAAACCTTCAAAGTACTGATCCGTTAAGTTATTATTGTAGTGCCGATTTGCATTTATTTGTCAGTTATATAAGTTTTGAACAGAATCAGACTTTTACAACGATTCAACATTACCTGAAAGCTAAAAGTCTTATAAATAAATACCGGGATAGTGATACCGGGTTTTTTGCTGAAAAGCATGAATTAATTGAGCATCTTATTGATTATCTGCTTCACCAGCAATTAGGCATTAAAACAGATGATGTTCAGGAACAACACAAGGAGTTTATTTCTTTAATAGGAAGTGCACAAAAATCAGAAAGCGTAGTTTATAAACGAGAAGTTAAACTCCTGGGCGTTCTTTTAGCCGGTTTCGAGTTTGAAGGTTCCGAGGAATTGGTTATAAATGGTTTAGGGGTTGATGAAAATTTCGCTGCAAATGGGCCATTAGAAAGCCTTGCTGGAGTTTTAATGACACGAAATGCCTGCGATTATAAAGCCATGGATACCATGTTGTTAAATGCGGAGGCATTTAAATATACCCAACAATTAAATCAGCTGAATTTTTGGCTGGGTAATTCCTATCTTAATAAATTAAATGATAGCTGTCTTGTTTTTTTTAACAGATTTATTTCAAAGCAAAACAGTGGTGTTGGAGTACCCTATGTCGACTTTAAGTTGGCGATGTACTGGTTTGTAAATCATAGGAACAATATTGCAGACAGCCTGGTAAACCAGGTGAAGCTAGCAGCTGAGTTGAATTTAAATGCGGACAAACAGGCTTTGTATGAAGTAAAGCATTTTACTTACTGGAAACCTGAGTTGGTTCGATCAAGGTTATTATTTGATGGGGGAAATTACCAGGAGGCTCTTGCTGCTTTATTGACAGCAAAAGGCAAGGTTGAAAATTATAACAATTATCAAAAACTAGAATATAGTTACCGGCTGGCTCGTATTTATGATAGACTGGGCAATATTGAATTTGCAACTAGATTTTACCAGATGGCCATAAATTCAAAACTTGATCAGGAATTCTATTACCCAGCCTATGCTGCCTATTATTTAGGAAAAATGTATGTAGATAAAGGATTTAAAGATGAGGCTGCCAGATATTTTGAAATATGTCTCCAACTTGATTCTCCGGTTTATAAGACAAGTATTCATGCCCAGGCCAGAAACAAACTTAGGTTAACATACTAAATTGATAATCTGCATAAAGTATATTTTTCATCGATTCAAAATAATTATGTTAAATAATATATTTATTTTATCTAAAAAAAGCTTGATTTTAATGCATAACCTATACTAATTAATAATGCATAAGTTAATAATTATATACAATAGCCAATAACCCCCAAAAATGAATACCCATTGATTGATGTTTTATATAAAAAAATTTGATATACCCCATTGTGAATGAGTATTTTTCCAAAATTTTGCAGAAAAATATGAAAATATATTGCCGTTTATAGTAATAAATTATAATTTTGGAGCGCTAAATTCTTTAAAATTATAAATTCACTCATATGTTAGATAAAGGGGTAACAACATTTATGGTATTAGCTACCAGTTTGGTTATGCTAATGACTCCGGGTTTGGCATTTTTTTATGGAGGCCTGGGTAATAAAAAGAACATTCTGAACATTATGATGCAGAGTTTTGTATCATTGGGTATTACCACCGTTTTATGGTTTTCTTTTGGGTATTCGCTATGTTTTAGTGGTACAATGGCTCAAGGAACTGATTTTTTTGGAATTATCGGAAATTTTCACAAGGCTTTTCTGAATGGAATCACTCCTTCAACAATAATGCCTGGCAAAGCATTCCCGGAATACGTCTTTTTTGCCTATCAAATGATGTTTGCTATTATTACCCCCGCGCTTATTACGGGTGCATTTATAAACAGGGTAACATTTAAATCCTATGTTTATTTCTTAATATTCTGGCAGATTTTTGTATACTATCCTTTTGTTCATATGGTTTGGGGTGGAGGCTTACTACAAGAGTGGGGCGTTCTTGATTTTGCCGGAGGTATAGTAGTGCATGCCACGGCGGGTTTTGCTGCTCTGGTTGCCGTTTTATACGTTGGTAAACGTAAGGATACTGAGCATCAGCCTAATAATATACCTTTAGTAGCTATTGGAACAGCTTTGCTATGGTTTGGCTGGTATGGTTTTAATGCTGGTAGTGAATTGGATATGAACCATATTACGGTTGCTGCATTTATTAATACTGACGTATCGGCTTCTTTTGCTGCGGTTGTATGGTTAATAATTGAGTGGAATATTAAAGGCAAAAAACCGACTTTTATTGGATTAATGACGGGAGCTGTTGCCGGCCTGGCAACAATAACTCCTGCTGCAGGTTATGTAACTGTAACCAGCGCTGCCATGATTGGAATTCTGGCAGGTTTGGGTACTTATTTAGCAGTAAGGTTTAAAAACTTAATGAAATGGGACGATGCTTTGGACGTATGGGGTGTTCATGGTATAGGAGGTGTTTTGGGAACATTATTGTTAGGTATCTTTGCTTCGTCTGCAATAAATCCGGGTGTGGCTGATGGTATAATTTATGGTGGAAACTGGCATTTATTTGGTAAAGAACTTGTTGCGTTATTAATGGCTATAACATGGGCAAGTGGTTTCACCTGGGTGACCTTACATATTATTAATGGTTTTATTAAAGTAAAAGTTAGCGATACGGATCAGTATCAGGGGCTTGATATTATTATGCATGGTGAAATTGCCAGGGCGATCTAGAAAAAAAATCAAAATATTATTTCGCGGTAAAGGATTTTATAAATCTTTTACCGCTTTTTTTTTCTTCTGGTTATTTCGGGTAATGCTTCCGTTACCGTTATTCTTATCTGTCTCATAAATAACATTAACCATCCAATCTTTATAGTCAGGATTAAATTCTTTAAGTTTATTTAGTACTTCCGCTTTAAAAATGGTTTCTATAACCGAACCTCGTCCGGGCCAGATACGTAATTTTATTCTTGAGTATTTTTTGCCACTTATTGTTTCACGCGAATTATAGAATGAAATGCTACCTTTAAAAATAGTCTCGTATTGCTCTTTAAACGATTTAATCAATTTCTCAATATCAACCACCATATTTTCATTTTTTTCTTCAACCGGAGTAACAATAAAGTCAATGCTACAGCTTAAGTAACCTTTGGGATAGTTAACTACTTTACTAACAGTCCGATTTGGAATATATGCTTTAGCCCTTAAATGGTCTTCAATTTCTATAAAACGCATATTTATGGATTTTACAGTTCCGGTAACCCCGTTAATTTCCACTAAATCGCCAACATCCATAATATCAGATAAAACAATAGTCAGGCCGGTTATAATATCCTGAATAGTACCCTGGGTACCAAATCCTACTGCCAGGCCAATGACTGAGGCACTGGCCAGGTAAGCTGTCAATGATACGTCCATTTCTTGTAATATGATCCCCAGGGCAATAAAATAAACTGCAAAAATTAAAATGCTTGTTGTTAAAGTCCGGATTGAATTCCATTTCGATTTTTTCTTTGATAAAGTCAGGTGAAGTAAATTGTTGACTTTTTTAATTACTAAAACAATCAAGTGCGCCCCAACGGCCAGTATTAATATTAGTAATATATGACCGAGTCTTGAATGTAAAAAACCTCCTATATTTTCCATGAGTAAATATTAGTAAAGCAAAAAATATTGCATCATTATTACCTGCTTTAGATAACAGGTGTTTAGTATACATTAACATTTTCTGCTTTTAAATGTTTAACAAATTTTTGGTAATAGTCTAATGATGGTTATTTTTGAATACCTATTGCTTAAAACCAATGACAGAACATCAGTTTGAAATTATCTTTAAGGAAAATTTTGCTCACCTAAGCAATGTGGCTTATTCATTAGTTAGGGATGAGGATGATTCGTATGATATAGTACAACAGGTATTTGTTAAGTTTTGGGATAAACGTGATAGTGTAGATTTAAATGATAATATAAAATCATATTTAAATAAAGCCACAATTAATACGGCTTTGAATTTTATCGATAAGCATAAACGCGAATTACATATTGATGTAGCGCAAGCTGCGTTAAAAGGCCCGTTTGAAGATAAAAGTATCGATTTTTTATCGGGTGAGGTTGAGCAGGCTATAAAAAAAGGAATTAGTGAATTACCTGAAAAATGCCGTGCTGTTTTTCTTCTTAGTCGGTACTCTGATAAATCGAACAAGGAAATTGCCGATGATTTAAATATCAGTATTAAAGCAGTTGAGAAACATATCACAAAGGCTCTTAGGGAGTTACGTATAAAATTAAAACCTTATTTAACTTTGTTGATAATATTTTTAATGTTTGAGGTAGGGCTGTTGATCATTTAACTGTTTAATACATAGTTAGCACAAAAAGGTGGAAGGATTTAATAACATATTGTTTCGAAAAATAAGAAAGGAAGACCTTACTCATGTTGAGGAAGAGAGATTCAATTCATGGATTTCTTCTGCTGAAAATCAGATGATTTTTAAGGATTATAGAAGGATTTGGAGTCTGACAAAGGGTGTTTCGACTAATTTAAAGCCTGATGTAGATGTACAATGGAAAAAATTCACAATTCTCAGGGAGAATCATCAAAAAGCAAGACAAAAAGCACGAAGGCTTTATATTACAATATCGGGAGTTGCTGCTACCTTATTATTGGCAGTTACGTTAAGCATTTTCTTGGGTAAATATACCGGAAAAACTATTACATACACTGCCCAGGATGAACCTGTTAAAGTTGAATTGCCAGATAATTCCACTGTTTTACTCAATAAAAATTCAACACTTACACTGGCAAAAGCTTTTAATCGCCAAACCCGCACGGTAAGATTTTCAGGAGAGGCCATGTTTGAGGTTGCAAAAAATCCCCAGGTACCTTTTATTGTTGAGATAGAACAAGGTGTATCTGTGAAAGTTCTTGGAACCAGGTTTAATCTGCGTACATACAATGATAATCCCAATTTCGAACTAAAAGTATTATCAGGAACAGTTTTATTTGGGCAAAACGATAAATCGGTTATTGTTGAGAAAGGTAAAGAGGCCGATTTTAATAAATCAACCCAAACGTTTACCCAAACCAGGGAACTTAATAGTAATATGCTGGCATGGTGCACAAAAAAGTTTGAATTCGATAATACTCCCATACTTGAAGCGGCGCAATCACTTGAGCGATACCTGAATAAAAACATTATCCTGCCTAAAAATGTATCAGAATTAAGGTATACAGGGAGTTTTGACAACCCTGGTGAAAAAGAAATTGCTGAAGTTATTTCCCTTGCCATGGGTTGGGACTATAAAATTACCGATAAAGCCATCGTTTTTAAAATCAAAAAACAAACCAAATAAATTCATTTACCGATACTTTCTGAATTCAAACCGGGCATTTAAGTATTATCTGCCGAAAAATCCTAATTTTACATTGCCTTAATCCATTAGTTTGTACCAATTTTTTCGGGTAAGGAATGTTTGTATTATTTCAACAGATATCTCAAGTATTCTCAAAAAGCACTGTGCTTATTTTTGCAATGCTATTTGGTTTTGGTTTTATATCAATGGCTCAGAAAGCATTGATTGATACTGACATACAATTATCTCCGGGGCATAAAGATGTGAAAGATGTGGTCGATGAAATTAAACAAAATTACGGGATTAGTTTTTCTTATTCTGATAATATTTTTGATAATCAAACCATGGATATTCCCTCGGAATATGAAAGTTCACTGGAAGCTTTTCTCAAAAATTACATTATACCGTTGGGTATTGGATATAAAACGCTGGGTACACAAATTGTATTATTTTCTGCTGATAAGGTTTCCGGATGGTTTACTGTTTCCGGTTTTGTAAAAGATGCAAATACATCGGAGGATATTATTGGGGCAACGGTTTTTTTGCCAGATCTTGGAATAGGAACCACAACAAATTCATACGGGTTTTATTCTTTAAAATTACCAGTAGGAAATTATAAAATAAAATTTGGGTGTTTAAGTTACCTTGCAAAGGAGATTGAATTGAATCTTAATTATCATTCTCAAACCAATGTTATGCTTACGCCGAAATCATACGATGTTTCTGAAATTACTATAAAAAGTGAAAATTCTATTTTCCTTGAGTCAACTTTGATGAACCAGGTAAAGATCGATATTAAAAGTCTCCAGGAACTTCCCTGTTTATTTGGAGAAAACGATGCTTTAAGAAATCTGGCTGTTTTGCCCGGGATACAGGCAAATGAACTATCTACAAGTAGTATAAATGTGCGGGGTGGGGGAACCGATCAAACTATATTTTTGATGGATGAGGCGCAATTGTATAGTGCATCCCATTTCGGAGGCTTTTTTTCTGTTTTTAACCCTGACGTAGTAAATAATGTAAATGTTTATAAGAGTGACATTCCTGTAAAAGATGGTGGAGCACTCTCATCATTAATTGATGTGCATTTGCGTGAAGGAAATAATAAACAATGGCAGACTAAAGGTGGGATGGGACTTATTTCTGCAAGAGGCTTGGTTGAAGGGCCATTAAAAAAAGACCAGTCATCTATTTTAATAGCTTTCAGGCGAACCTATGTGGATAATATAACTAAAATTTTAACTGCTGACTCTGATCTGAAAAATGCTCATTTTTATTTTTATGATGCGAATCTTAAACTGAATTATTCTTTAAATCAGAACAACAGAATTTTTATTTCAGGTTACGCCGGTTCCGACGTTTTTAGTCAGTACACCAGGATGTCGAGTACGAATTATCTGGGTTCATTTCGATGGAATCATTTATTTGGGCCAAGGTTGTTTACCAACACTACCATGTCGATGAGTAAAAATATAATGACACGTGGTACGCAGGAAAACAATGAATTACTTTACTGGCAATCGGAAATAAACAATCTTAAGTTTAAAACGGATATGTCATATTATGTTTCCGAACGTGCAAAATTTGGTTTTGGATATTCGGGCACTATTTATAATATATACCCATTTTCATTGCTTACCCGGACTGAAAAAACACTGCTGATCCGTTATGAGTCATCACTCGACCAAATGATGTTAAATAGTGTTTATTATAACCAGCAATTGCTATTTTTCAATAAAAAATTGGGATTCGATGCGGGTATCAGGGCAACCTTCATGTTGACTTATCCATTCACCGATTCGTTGGTAGGGGTAAGTGATTTTTTTACCGAACCTCAAATCCGTTTGAGTTATGTTTTAGGCAGAAACTCGACGCTTAAGGCTAGTTTTAGTCAACAGGTTCAGCCATTACATCAACTACCTTTGAGTATGGTGGGTGTAGCCATTAATCGGTGGATGGTTTCAAATAAGGCTTTTATGCCTCAAAAGAGTATGAATTTTACGTTGGGATATTATAATAATAATTTATTTGGAATAAATTTTTCTACAGAATTGTACTACCGAAAAATGGATAACCTGATTGAAACCATGCAGGATTTAAGGATTTTATATACTGATGATCCGCAGGATTTTCTGTATGGTGCTACTGGTGAGTCTTATGGGACAGAATGGCTATTTTCATATACCCTTAACAATTTTAAAGGTCTTGTTTCATACGACTATTGTAAAGCCCTGTATATTACTCCTGAAATTAACCTTGGTAAAGCATATGAAGCATCTCATACCCGAAAACATACATTAAATCTTACGGGTGTTTATCACTTTAATAAACGGATATCTGCATCGGCAATATGGATTTTTGCCTCTGGAATACCTTATACGGCTGCAATTGGCAAATATGAGCTTAATGGTAAAACCTATCTCCAGTTCGACAACAGCAAGATTAATACAAAAAAACTGCCTCCATATCACAGGCTAGACGTTAGCCTTGATATTGCTGGAAAAAAGAATGAGATCCATCGTTGGAAGAGTTATTGGAATTTTTCAGTATACAATGTTTATTTACGTAAAAATGCTCTTGGCATCGCATATTTTATTCCCGATCAGCAGTCGGGAATTGAAGTTCAGAATTTAAATCCGGGTTTTTTCTACCTTTATCAGTTTGTACCTTCAGTTTCATATCGGTTCGAATTTTAAAAATGAAAGTATTTTTATACATAGCAGGATTATTTTTACTTATGAGTATTTATGGATGCTTTGAAGTATCGGAAGCCGATTTGTTTGAAGATTATCAACCATCAGTTGTTATTGAGGCTAAAATTACGAATCAGAATACTCCTTATTACGTAAGAGTTTCGAATACGGCACCTCCAAATGGTGATGTCGATTTTATACCGGTATCGGGTGCCCAGGTTGTTCTTTCTGACGATTCAGGAAATGTTGAATATCTTGACCAGGTTGAAAAAGGAGTTTATAGTTCCAACGAAATTACAGGTAATCCGGGAACAACATACAATTTATTTGTGAGGGTTGGTATTAATGAATTCAAAGCTACTGAGAAAATGGAAAATCCTGCAATTTTTTATAAAACGGAAATTATTTATTTAAATAAATATGTGCCTGAAAATGGCCAGTATATTAAACTGTATATAAAGAAATTGCGAAACGAAACCAGTTATTATAAGCTGGAGGTAAGTAAAAATGATAGTTTATTCAATAGTTATAACGATTTAATTATTTTTGAAGATGCATATATTAAAGATACTATTCAATATTTAGTACCTTATGCTTTTCATATAAATGATACCGTTCATATTGATTTAAATGTTATTTCAGCCGAAATGTATCGTTATTATTACGATCTCTCCAAGCAAACAACCAATACTTTTAGTAATATTCAGCCTCCTATGCTTAATCCTCCTTCGAACATTGGATCAGATGCTTTAGGTTATTTTCAGGTATCGCCGATAACCAGGCTTGATTTTGTAATTAAGTAAAAGCTTTTATCTGAAGTTTTTGTTTTATACTTTTACAAAGTATTAACTCAAAAAAAACAGCATGCGGATAATAGTTCTTTTTATTCTTTTAGTCAATATATTTTCAGTTAAAGCGCAAAAATTATTTGATGAAAAATTCTCTGACTGTCCGGTAAAATTTATACTTGAAGATGAAGAATTCATGATTAATTATGAAACCGGTGATTCAATGATGGTGGTTGATTTTTTATCCGGGATAGAGGAAAAACAGGTTGAACGTATGGCCGGGGTAGTTATGATGCAGGTTATGATTGATACAGCACAACAGGTTTGGTGTGTAAGTTATACCAATAAATGCACGTTAAATAATAAACGTTTGGATATTTCTGACAGGCTGAAAGCAATGCCAGGTTGGAAGAGGGCAAATAATGAATTTGACAGCGATAATATTTGTGCCCTTATATCCATAATTTTCGATAAAAAAGAAATTACTGTAATAAGAACAGGTTATAACCGGAATCGGGGACGTAGAATTCTTCAGACTGAAAAATTTAAGCGCTATAAAGAGCCTGTACCTGTTAATAAATTGAAATAGGATTGTAATAGTTTTTCAATTTTATAATTGAATGCTGCGAGTGCATTCTCTCTCAGCTTGCTGTAAGGAGTTTTAATTTATGCTATATAGACTAATACAAGTTTGAAATTCTCGATAACCTCTTCAAAAGCTCTTTTTATATCTTTTTCATTTTCAGCTGTAATCAGTTTTAATAATTCATATTTAATTACCTTATTTGTCTGATGCAAGGCTATTTCTTTATTGGGGACAGCAGAACTGCTTTCAAATAAATCTTTGGTGGCATATACCAGGTGCATAATTCTTTGAACATTTCTGAAGTTAAATTCCATGTTCAGAATTTCTTTCCTTATATCGCGTAATTCAATGAGTTTTTCCATGATTGGGCTTCTGTTTATTTGATGTTAAATTAGGCAAATTGGAAAAATCAAACTATGATTAATCGCATAAATTCAGGAATAATTATTTTTTCATTACTTTTATAAGTAAAGTCATTCAGGAATAATGTTTTATCAAAAAGTTAAACGTAAAGTTCAATGTACTTTATGCCCACACATGTGTATCCTTCAGGAAGGTAAAGCAGGAATCTGCGGAGTAAGACAAAATATTGGAGGAAAAATAAAATGTCAGGTTTATGGTTTGGTGTCTGGTTATAACTTTGATCCTATTGAGAAAAAACCGCTTTACCATTTTTACCCGGGTACCCGCATACTATCAGTGGGCAGTTTTGGTTGTAATTTAAATTGTAATTTTTGCCAGAATTGGCAAATATCGCAAGCCACAAGGCTTGAGGATTTAAAACGGGAACAAAAACCAATTGATTCAATTATAAAAGATGCATTATCAGATAATGATAATATAGGATTAGCCTATACCTATAATGAACCTTCAGTTTGGTATGAATTCATGTACGATTTGGCAGTGGAAGTCAGACAGCATGGTTTAAAAAATGTGATGGTTTCCAATGGGTACATTAACCCGGAACCGCTGGAATACCTGGTTGAATATATGGATGCTTTTAATATCGATTTAAAGGCGTTTACCGATAGTTTTTACAAGGAAATGGCCGGAGGTCTTTTGGCACCGGTAAAAGAATCTCTGAAATTAATTGTTAAGCACAAAAAGCATTTGGAACTAACCACTCTGGTAATTCCCAGAAAAAACGATCATCCGGATCATTTTAGGGAAATGATTCACTGGATTGCTGATGAATTAGGAGACGAAACTGTTTTGCACCTGTCTCGTTACTTTCCCAAGTATAAGCAATCCTTACCTCCAACTCCGGAATCCGCTTTGGTTGAATTGGCTGAAGCGGCCCGTGAAAAATTAAAGTACGTATATCTTGGTAACCTGCAAAACGATGAATTTTCATCAACAATTTGTCCTGATTGTGGTTCAGAGTTGATTAAACGGAATGGCTACCATATAACATTTACCAAAAATTATAAGGCAGGAAAGTGCACTGGTTGCAATACTCAAATCATAGCCAATGACAAAATGGTGCAATATTGAACTCATATATGTCAACATGACAACTGTTTTAATTGTTTACTGTCAAATTCCTCTATCTTTTTATTTGGTATATAGTTTGAAAAGTTAATATCAGAATATTTAAATGTTATTAACAAAAAATTATTGGAGGACAAAACTATGTTAACCAGTAGAACAAAAAACAGCTTTCCGACTTTTTCCGATATCTTATCAGGAAATAAATGGTTGGATGATTTATGGAGTGATCGTTTTAACACCTGGTCACCATCAGTAAATATTAAAGAATCTGATAAAGGTTTTAGCCTTGAAATTGCAGCTCCCGGAATTGACAAGAAAGATTTTCAGCTAAATGTTGAGGATCGGGTATTGACAGTATCATATGAACATAAAGAAGAAAATGAAGAAAAGAATGATGATACGAAATACCTGAGAAGAGAATTTTCCAGTCAATCGTTTAGAAAGACTTACACTTTACCTGAGGGTGTAGATGTTGATAAAATCGGAGCTACCTATAGCAATGGAATTCTTACCGTTGATATTCCGAAGGTAAAAGAAAAGTCAAAACTTTCTAAATTGATTAATATATCATAATTGTCAGATTAAATGTGTATTAAAAGCCATACTGCCATGCAGCATGGCTTTTGTTTTTTAGATAAATCAGGCAGGGTTTTTTGTTGTATATAATTATTTATATCTTCCGGCCGTAAAAAATAACAGGTGTTTTAAACAAATCAAAAAGACAATGAATATTTTCTCTAAGTTTCCCCGAACATTTTGGGTGGCCAACACAATGGAGTTATTTGAGCGTTGGGCCTACTATGGTTTTTATATGTTGTTTGCCAATTACCTGACCATGTCGACAGACACCGGGGCCCTGGGTTTTTCGCAAACCCAAAAAGCAATTATTATGGCAGTTGGAACAGCCATTTTATATCTGCTACCCATTATTACCGGGGCAATTGCCGACCGAATCGGGTATAAAAAAGCGTTGTTTATTGCTTATCTTCTTTACCTGGCTTCTTTCATTATTATGCCTTACTGTCGTTCGTTTATGGCAGTTTTTATAAATTATTTGTTTTTGGCAGTGGGAGCAGCCATGTTTAAGCCCATCGTTTCGGCCACTGTTGCACGAACTACTGATAAAGATTCCTCTTCCATTGGTTTTGGAATTTTCTATTTAATGGTCAATATTGGGGCTTTTGTCGGGCCTTTGGTTGCGCTTCAGTTTAGTGACTCGGCCTTTCGGATGGTGTTTTACATTTCGGCCTGCTTTATTCTGATGAATATGCTTGTCATGTTTTTCTATAAAGAACCAACCCGGCAGGAGGAGGTTGAAGGAGGTATGGGTTCAGCCATTAAAACTATTCTTAGTAACATACGAATTGCTTTAAGCGATCGCAAGTTTTTCATCTTTTTACTCATTATTGCAGGGTTTTGGACCATGTATAACCAGTTGTTTTTCACCCTTTCGGTATTTATTGAGCAATGGGTAGACACGTCGTTGGTTCTTAATCACATACAACATGTCTTCCCCTGGTTGGCTTCGAAAATAGCAAGTAGTGATGGAACCATAAAAGCAGAATACTTTACAGATGTGGATGCATTGTACATTATTGTTTTCCAGATTGTCATTTCTTCGTTAATTATGAAATGGCGGCCATTGAATGCAATGATTACCGGTTTTATAATTGCTACAATGGGGATGGGATTAACACTGATGACAGCAAACGGGTTGTTTATTTTGGTGGCAATATTCGTTTTCAGTATTGGTGAAATGGCCGGCTCGCCCAAAATTACAGAATATATTGGACGAATTGCCCCGAAAGACAAGGTGGCGTTGTATATGGGATTTTCGTTTTTACCGGTGGCCATCGGAAATCTGCTGGCTGGAATTGTTTCCGGGCCGGTTTATCAACATATGACCGATAAAATTTCGCTCCTTCAGCGGGAGTTTGTTAGTCGCGGAATTAGCTTCCCCGATTTTAGCAAATCATTCACTAAAAATGATTTAATAGCAAAAGCTTGTACCGATTTTCATATGACTGCCACTCAGCTAAATAATTTTCTTTGGGATAAATATCATCCATCAAATATTTGGATTGTAGTTACCGGGATAGGAATAGTTTCGTCACTTGCACTGTTTTTATACGATAAATTTTTGTTAAAAAGCAAAAGTCAGTAATATTTATTATAAAAATGAATTCAGAATAGAATTTAATTTCCAAGTGTCGCTTTAAAAGCGCAACCCTTTTTAATAAATTACCATCTGGTATTGTTTGGTTACAATTTAATTTTTTGATTTCTATGAAATTTATAAGAATTTTCATTGGCTTAATATCGATTTTAGTATTTGTTCAATGTCAGAACAATTTGGATTTAGGTACTACAGAGTATGATCATTTAATAACAGAGATAAGTGTGGATTGTAGTACAGATACCATATCAGTGGGTGATACTATTTGGTTTGAATCTACTGCAAA
The DNA here is from genome assembly GCA_046704385.1 of Bacteroidales bacterium. Classification (GTDB taxonomy): domain Bacteria; phylum Bacteroidota; class Bacteroidia; order Bacteroidales; family SZUA-534; genus GH45. Next base: position 117,104 of record JBJKSB010000014.1, read on the forward strand.
TGGTTTTTTAAAGGATTCAGCCACACGGAATAATGTTTATTTTCTCAATGCTTTGCTGAATATTAAAATTCAGGTGAGGTCCTGGAATAAGGAGAATCAGGATTCTATATATGATTTTTGCAATTTTGAAGTACCCGGATATTCTAATTTTATAGCTTCAACCGAAAAATCAAAAATGATAGGATTATATTATACTTCTAACGGAAGTAATAATACACTTAAATTTGGTGTTGTTTTTAATACACCCGGCGTTTATAGCATTGACAGTGATTATTTGAAGTTTAAAAATTATTTTAGTGATTCTGATGAGTACTATGGTGGAGGTATAATTCAGTACGAGGATATTCAAAATAATTACCAGGAGGCTTATATAATTGCTGAGATGTCTACCGATAACAGGAATCTGCATTTATATGAGGGATTAAGTGAAAGTGATAAGGAATCTTTCCAGGTTGTTGATGAAAAAAATCAGAATAAATACTTCTTTATTAAAGTAATCGATTAAAATATTTCTCAGTAATTTTTTAAAAGGTGTTTTAATTTTTCTTTTTATGAAAATATATTATTTACCCGGTTTTTTATTTGTGCTTATATTGGTGGCAATTGTCAGCTGCCAACCTGATTATACGCAGAATATTCAGAATAGTACCGATAAGCAGTTTTACGATTATACCTATATTGAACCAATACAGGAAGATTATTTGCCTGGTGATACTATATGGATGGCAGTTGATTTTGCAGATACTTATAAAGATGCCAACAGTAGTGAATCCATAACATTGCAAAACCAGACCTTTATGACACGGGTATACATAAACTTATTAACGACTGATGACAGCACATCATTTTTAGATAATAATTTTAAAATGGTTGAAGATAAAGGCGACTTTAAATTGGTTAGTGTCCTGAATACTTCTTCCCAGTTATCGGTTTCATTTGATATTCGTTCGGGTCAGCCCTCGGAATCAAACTATATCAGGTTTGGTCTAATACCGAATTATCCGGGTATTTTTGCTGCCGAATTAAGCACATGGGTTTATTTTGGTGCTAACCGGACTAATTATGATGATTTTTCGTCAGATATTGAGAAAGGATTTATTGATCTTAGCTTTAACGCTGATAGTTTAAATGACAGCCTTTATTATTCGTTGCCTGATAACCTTAGATATTACTTTGAGAGTTATTATAATTCCATAAAGATAAGTAATAATAAGTTCTTCTTTTTTAAGGTATTAAATCTGGACACAGATTCAATTCAAGCAGTAATGAAACCCGAAAATTATTTTGTTGAACCAAAATAACCGCTAACAGTATAGCAACGCAATTGAATATTTATAGACATTTCTGCAGGTCAAACAAATAAAAAAAGCTCCTTGAACTTGTTCAGGAGCTTTTTTTATCTTCTTAAAGATTTCTACGGTATCTTCCGCCTACTTCGTAAAGTGCTGTGGTGATTTTTCCTAACGAACAATATTTTACAGCCTCCATCAGTTCTTCAAAAACATTCCCGTTTTCCAGGGCAATTTCTTTAAGTTTATTCAAATGGTAATTTGCTTTTTCACTGTTTACCTGATGAAACTGTTCCAAATTATTCAATTGGTTTTCTTTCTCTTCTGTGGTCGAACGAATTACTTTACGAGGCAAAATAGTTGGTGAACCTTCACTCGATAGGAAAGTATTTACCCCCATTATGGGCAGCTCACCTGAATTTTTCAGTGATTCATAATGAAGTGATTCTTCCTGAATTTTGCTTCGCTGGTAATTGGTTTCCATGGCTCCCAGCACACCACCGCGATCCGAAATACGATCGAATTCCAACAAAACAGCCTCTTCCACAAGATCGGTTAATTCTTCAATAATATACGATCCTTGTAGCACATTCTGGTTTTGGGCCAGTCCCAGCTCATGATTGATGATCATTTGAATGGCCATAGCCCGGCGAACAGACTCCTCGGTAGGAGTGGTAATCGCCTCGTCGTAAGCATTGGTATGTAATGAATTACAGTTGTCGTACACGGCATATAAAGCTTGTAACGTAGTACGAATGTCGTTGAATTCAATCTCCTGTGCATGCAGCGACCTACCCGATGTTTGAATATGATATTTTAGCTTTTGCGAACGTTCATCCGCATGATACCTGTACTTCATGGCTTTTGCCCAAATAAGGCGAGCCACCCGTCCGATTACAGCGAACTCAGGATCAATTCCATTGCTAAAAAAGAAGGAAAGATTCGGTGCAAAATCATTAATATCCATCCCGCGTGAGAGGTAATATTCCACGTACGTGAAACCATTTGCCAGGGTAAAAGCCAATTGACTGATCGGATTGGCGCCAGCCTCTGCAATATGGTAGCCTGAAATGGAAACAGAGTAAAAATTATGGATATTATTCTTAATAAAATATTCCTGGATATCGCCCATAAGTTTCAGCGAAAAATCCACTGAAAAAATGCAGGTATTCTGTGCCTGATCTTCTTTTAAAATATCTGCTTGTACGGTTCCCCGTACGGTAGACAACGTTTTAGTTTTTATTTGTTGGTAGGCACCAGATGACAATATTTCATCGCCGTGGATTCCCAGAAGGGTCAACCCAAGGCCGTCATTATTTTTTGGTATATCACCAAAATAATCGGGTTTGCTTAGGTTGTGTTTATCAAATTTATCTTTAAAAAGTTGTTCAACTTCAGACAGTTTTTGTTGTTCTTTTAAATATAGTTCACATTGTTGATCGATAGCTGTATTTAAAAACATGGCCAACAGGACAGGAGCAGGGCCGTTTATAGTCATGCTTACCGAAGTTAACGGATGGCACAAATCGAATCCTGAATATAGTTTTTTGGAATCGTTTAGCGTGGCAATTGATACCCCTGAATTTCCAATTTTGCCATAAATATCGGGACGTCGATTGGGATCCTGACCGTACAGGGTAACAGAATCATAGGCAGTAGATAACCGTTTGGCTTTTGATTCCCGTGACAAATAATGAAACCGTTTATTGGTTCGTTCAGGACCACCTTCGCCAGCAAACATTCGTGTCGGGTCTTCATATTCGCGTTTGAAAGGGAATACACCGCCAGCAAACGGGAAATAGCCCGGAAAATTCTCCTTAAGCTGCCATTTTAAGATATCAGCATGGCTTTGTGATTTTGGAAATGCAATTTTTGGAATCATGGTGTGTGACAACGATTCCTTTTTAGTTGCAATTTTTACCTCCTTATTGCGTACCTTAAAAATGTAAACATCGTCTTCATATTTCTGACATTTATTTTTCCAGGTTTCCAATAATTTTTTGTTATCGGGGGTAAGCTTTTCGCTCCAGTTATTTATAAGCTGCTCAATTTCAGATATACTGGCATTCTCTTTTTCCAGTAGTTCAAGGGTTTCCTGCAACGATTGAATTTTACCCGCAACAACTGACTGATTATCGGCCGTCTGATTGTAATCGCGTACCGTATGGCTGATTTCAGATAAGTAATCTGCCCTATGAGGTGGAATAATCGTATTCTTCCCAGCTGAAAAGAAATGCGATTCTACTTTATTTAAAGCCTCAGGGAATTTTTGGCCAACAATGACTTTTAACGCCTGGTAAAATTCATTTACTCCCGGATCGAAAAATTGTGAGGCATGGGTCAGGTAAACCGGCATATTTTCTACATTCTCGGTCCAGGCTTCTTTGTTACGCTGAAACTGTTTTTTTACATCACGTAACGCATCCATAGCACCTTTTTTATCCGACTTGTTAATGGAAACCAGGTCGGCAAAATCGAGCATGTCAATTTTTTCGAGTTGGGTTGGAGCACCGAATTCCGGGGTCATTACGTAAACTGATAAATCGCAGTGATCTACAATTTGAGTATCCGATTGTCCAATTCCAGATGTTTCCAGTAAAATAAGATTGTACCCGGCAGCTTTTAATAATTGTATAGAAGGCCTGATATGTTTGGAAATGGTCAGATTGGCTTCACGTGTAGCCATGCTTCGCATAAAAACATTCGGGTGATGAATGGAATTCATCCGAATCCGGTCACCCAACAATGCGCCACCGGTTTTTCGTTTACTGGGATCGACACTAATAATTCCAATTTTAAGTTCGGGAAAATCCATTAAGAAACGACGTACCAGCTCATCCATAAGGGACGATTTTCCGGCTCCTCCTGTTCCTGTCATACCAATTACAGGTACAGAATTATTTTTGTCGTTATCAATTATAAATTCGTTGATTTTATCTGTATCAATTGCCCCGTTCTCGAAACCGGTAATCAGCCTGGCAATTTTGTGGGGATTTTGAAATGTTTCGGAATTTAGCTTTAAATCAGCAACAGGTAAATCATAATCGCATTTTTGAAGCATATCATTTATCATGCCCTGTAATCCCATTTCGCGGCCATCATCGGGTGAATAAATTCGCGCTATACCATATTTATGGAGTTCGTCAATCTCGTTGGGTAAAATGACACCTCCGCCACCTCCAAAAATTTTAATATGCTCGGCACCTTTTTCCTTAAAAAGATCGAACATGTATTTAAAGAATTCAATGTGTCCGCCCTGATAGGATGTAATGGCAACGGCATGAACGTCTTCCTGTATGGCGCAATCCACAATTTCGGCTACCGAACGGTTGTGACCCAGGTGAATGATTTCAGCACCAGAAGATTGTAATATCCGACGCATAATATTTATGGCAGCATCGTGGCCATCGAAAAGTGAAGCAGCCGTAACAATTCGTATTTTGTTGACAGGCTTATAGGTAGTAACTGAATTAATCAAAACTAAATAAATTATTTTATTAAAAACTAAATGATGTTATAATCCCAGGTTCTCCGCAATAAGTTCGGCTATATCGTAATTTTTGACGGTGTCCTGTTTATCTATAAATTTTAAACCATCGGTAAGCATGGTCATGCAGAAAGGGCAGGAGGTGGCTAAAATTTCAGCCTCCGATTCGATTACATCGTCGGTGCGTTCGGCAAAAACCTCTTTGTTGCCTTTTTCAGCTTCTTTAAACATTTGTGCTCCCCCGGCACCACAACAAAATGAGCGACTTTTATTTCTTTTTAGCTCAACAAAATTTCCATTCAGGGAATTAATTACCTTTCGCGGGGCATCATAAATTCCGTTGCCACGCCCCTGGTAGCAGGGATCATGATAAGTTAACCTTTTATCAGAGAAAACAGTTTTGTCAATTTTTAGTTTACCCTGGTCGATTAATTCTTCCAATAATGAAGTATAATTTACCACTTCGTATTTTCCTCCCAAATCAGGATATTCGTTTTTCAGAATATTGTAACAATGCGGACAGGTACACACAATTTTTTCGACCTCGTACCCATTCAATATTTCAATGTTCATTAAGGCCTGCATTTGAAACAGCATTTCGTTGCCTGCTCGTTTTGCCGGATCACCGGTACATGATTCTTCTTTTCCCAAAACAGCATAGTCGACACCGGCGTGATTTAAAATCCGGGCAAACGCACGGGTAACTTTTTTATACCTTTCATCAAAAGCTCCGGCACATCCAACCCAAAAAAGATATTCGGGCTTTTTGCCCTGGGCTGCCAAATCGGCCATTACGGGTATATTTATTTCTGACATATAGTTAATTTTTTGTATTTATAAATCCCGGGCCCACTCTAAACGATCTTCTTGAGAGTATTGCCAGGGTGCCCCATTATTTTCAATATTCGCAAACATGGTATTGATTCCTGTCGGGGCATTTCCTTCTTCCATTACCAGGTAACGACGCATATCCATGATTAAATTCGGATGACTGATATTCAGTGGACATTCCTGGGCACAAGCATTACAGGTTGTACAAGCCCAAAGTTCTTCATAAGTAATGTAATTGTTTATCAGCGATTTGTCGTCGCTGAAGTTTTTGTCTTTTGCCAGTTGAGGTCCTTTTTCATTCATGCGGCTTCGTAAATTGACAAATATTTTGCGTGGTGACAGATTTTTTCCGGTAATATTTGCCGGGCAAACTTCCGTGCAACGCCCACATTGTGTGCATGTTAGTGAATCCAGGTAGTTTTTCCAGGTAACATCTTCCACATCTTTTACTCCAAACCTAGCGGGTGCAGCATCGCCTGTTTCCTGGAATGCGTTTCCACTCATCATTAATTTAACCTCTTTGGTTATGGCCGGCATGTTGGGCAATTTTGTAAGAGGTTCCAGATTACTTAAAAATACATTGGGAAGCGACATAAACACATGAAAGTGTTTGGAGTAGGGCAGATAGTTTGCAAAGAAGAAGATTAGCAAAATATGCATCCACCAAAATGTCTTTTGCATTACCAATGAGGCTGGAAATGCAGATTCTAAATTTGCTGAAACCGGAAATACACCAATTATGGAACCTTTGTTGCTTGCTACATAAAAAATATTCATTCCGGCAAGAGAAACCATTAACAACAATATCAGGAGAAGCGCAAAGTTCGCATCCCTTTTATTCCTTTTAGTCAGTTCAACCCCGTAAAAGCGTTTAACGTGCATAATCAGCCGTCGGATCAGGAAGATTATTATACCAATCAAAACCACATAAGCCAGTATGTCGCCTGATGCCATAATTATATCATATACAATGCCGAGCTTTTGGAAAATCCTTTCTTTGCCCAGAACACCATCGAAAACCATTTCGAGGCTGCCAATGGTAATTACCAGAAATCCCCAGAAAACCAGCGCATGCATCAATCCAATCAGGGGTTTACGCAGAATTTTGGTTTGACCCAAAGCCACTTTAATTGTAATGTTGATTCTTTTACCTATTTGTTCGATAGGATATGCTGGTTTAGTTAACCTGAATAAAGCCGCCTGTTTACGGATTGTATAAGTAAAAAATCCGATGGTTATTAGCAGCACTATGATGAAAGAAATTTGTCCGGCCATGATTATTCCGCTTTAAAAGCTTTAAAAGCCTCAATAAGTTTAGGTAAAACTTTATGTGCATCGCCCACTATACCGTAATCTGCTACCTGAAAAATAGGAGCGTCGTCGTCGTTGTTGATGGCCACAATGCATTTCGATCCGCTAACTCCGGCAATATGCTGAATGGCACCGGATATACCCACTGCTATGTAAAGGTTGGGTGCAATAACCTTTCCGGTCTGGCCCACATGTTCACTGTGAGGTCGCCAGCCTTCATCAGAAACAGGACGGCTGCATGCGGTTGCTGCACCAAGTACTTTTGCCAGTTCCTCAATGGGTCCCCAGTTAGCGGGATCTTTCATTCCCCGGCCACCGCTAACCACAATTTCTGCATCGAAAAGCGAAATACCTTCTTCAGATAATTTACGATCAAGTACAGTAATTTGTGGATCGTTCGCTTGAATTTCGGGAGTAAAATTCTCGATAGTCAGTGAGATTGGATTTTCAAACAGGCCAAAGGTATTATTCATTAACGATACAATTTTTTTATCTGTTGAAACTTTCACATTCGCAAAGGCTTTACCTGAGAAACTCCGTTTTGTCACCGTAAATGGGTCGTAAGAAACAGGCAGGGCTATTGCCCCGGAAACAAAGCCGGCTTTTAATCTTACTGATAACCTTGGTGCTATCGCTTTTCCCAGGATATTATCCGGGAAAACTATTATCTCAGCTTGTTCTTTGTTGATAGCCTGCTCAATTACCTGGGTATAAATGTTGTCAAAACGAACATTAAAAGCTGAATCAGCGGCTTTCAGTATCTTTGAAATACCATATTTTGAAAGTTTATTCAACTCCGAATCGTCAATTTCACCTAAAACAATTCCAACGACTGAAACCCCCTTGTTTTTTGCAATTTCAGATGCAAAAGAGGCTAGTTCAAGCGTTTGCTTTTTAACTTTTCCGCTAAAATTCTGTATATATACTAATACTGACATGTTATTTCAATTTGAGTAAAACATTAAAGTACTTTTGCTTCTGTGCTGAGTAAGCGAATTAATTCAGATACATTATCTTCATCAATCAGGGTAACCTTTGATTTGGCTTCAGGTAACTTATAATCGATAAACTCGGTAATAACCTCCGCATCTACGGCACTTAAAACCTCTAAGGGTTTCGAACGGGCCATCATAATACCCCGCATATTAGGGATCTTAGGTTCTTTGGCAAAACCTTTCTGAACAACCAATACAGCTGTAGTATTAGTTTTCAGATACTCTTTACCAGCGGCAATCTCACGTTCAATAACTGCTTCGTTATTTTCGAAATGCAAATCCGAAACGGATGAAATGGAAGGTAAACCTGCCAGTTCAGCAACCATTCCACCAACTGTGGCACCGTTGTAATCGCCCGATTCAATACCACAAATGATAAAGCTGTAGTCTTTATCTTTAATAAAATCAGCAATTTGAGTGGCTGTGGAATATGCATCGTTGGATAGATAATCAACCCGAAAAGCTTTATCGGCACCAATGGCAAGGCATTTTCTCAACGTGGGTTCGGTCTCAGCTGTACCTGCATTTATTACATGAACCTCACTTACGGGTGATGCACTGTCCTCCTTTAGTTCTACAATCCTGGTTAAAGCCAGTTCATCCCAGGGATTAATTACCCATTGCACGCCGGTGGCATCAAACTGGGTATTATTGTCCTTGAATTTAATTTTTGTAGTTGTATCGGGAACGTTGCTAATACAAACCAGAAGTTTCATATGTTAGAATATTTTTAGGATTACTAAAATGTTATATAATTCTCAAAGTTCACCTTTCGCAATGGCACGGCTCATCACAACCTGTTGAATTTCAGAAGTTCCTTCATAAATCTGGGTAAGTTTGGCATCCCTCATAAGTCTTTCTACATGATATTCTTTCACATAACCATAACCTCCATGAATTTGAACCGCTTCTGAGGTAACCCGCATCGCCATTTCAGCTGTATAGTATTTTGCCATGGCACTGGCATTTCCGTAAGGTAATCCCTGATCTTTAAGCCAGGCTGCTTTCAGGCAAAGGAAACGGGCTGCTTCAATTTCGGTAGCCATATTGGCCAGTTTAAAACCAATAGCCTGGTGATTTATTATTTCGGTTCCAAAAGCTTTCCGCTCTTTGGCATATTTCACAGCCAATTCGTATGCACCAGAGGCAAGGCCTAAAGCCTGGGAAGCAATGCCGATGCGGCCACCATCGAGGGTTTTCATGGCAAACTTAAATCCAAAACCATCTTCACCCAGGCGATTTTCCTTAGGTACTTTTACATCGGTAAAATTTACTGAATGCGTATCGGAACTGCGCATGCCCATTTTATTTTCATGAACACCCAACGTTATACCTGGTGTATGTCTGTCAACCAAAATAGCGTTTATTCCTTTATGTCCCAGTTCTTTGTGAGTCTGGGCAATTACGATATAGGTTGAGGCGCTGTTACCGTTGGTAATCCAGTTTTTTACACCATTAATAATGTAATGATCACCCATATCAACGGCTGTGGTTTTTTGTGATGTTGCATCGGAACCAGCCCCGGGTTCAGAGAGCAGGAATGCTCCAATCTTTTCACCACGGGCAAGGGGTTTCAGCCATTGCTCTTTTTGTTCAGGTGTACCGTATTTTTCAATTCCGAAACAAACCAATGAGTTATTCACCGACATAATAACTCCCATCGATGAATCAACCTTTGAAATTTCTTCCATAGCCAGAACATATGAAACGGTGTCCATACCACCGCCATCATATTCCGGTGCAACAAGCATGCCCATAAAGCCGAGTTCGGCCATATTTTTAACATGCTCGGTAGGAAAAATAGCATTTTCGTCGCGTTCAATAACATCTTTGATTAATTCGCGCTGGGCATAGTCTCGGGCTGCCTGGCGAATCATTTTTTGTTCTTCGGTAAATTCAAAATTCATAATATGATGGTTTGAGTTCTTAATAATTGATTTTTACTATTCGTATTTAATCCTGGTAGTGCCTTCATAAAATTCTGTTTAATACTCATCGGATGATTTATTTATAAACCAACAACTTAGTCATCTGATGAGTTTTATGTTATTTAATGAACCATATATCAGGTTATCTATTCGCCTCTTTTAAAAGCGATAGAAACCACAGTTTTATCATTTCCTCCCATATTTACGGTTAAACCGTAAGGACGATTTTGGTCAATTTTTATTTGGGCTTCACCGGCTCTTTCTGTAAGTTGTTCCCAGATAGTTACCGCCTGGTGAACTCCGGTAGCTCCTGTCGGATGCCCCCAGCCGATTAATCCTCCGGTAGTATTAAATGGTATTTTACCATTTCGGCTGGTGTTGCCTTCACCTAAAATCCGCAGGTCTAATTTTCTTAAAATTTTATTGTAAAATTGGGCTTGTGGATTTCGATTTAATTGATAATCTGGACTTCTTCCAATAGCACGGAAAACAAATATCACCCATTCAGTCTTT
>JBJKSB010000015.1:0-45330 GCA_046704385.1 Bacteroidales bacterium
GCTCGATTGTTTTTATTATGGATAGTCTGGGCGGTGAATCCAGAAAACTGACTGAAGATATGTTTAACGATGTGGCTCCGGTTTGGACTCCTGATGGTAAACAAATAGCTTTTCTTTCTGACAGATACGGCGATTTTCAGGTTTGGCTTATGAATCCCGATGGATCGGAGCGTCATAAACTGACGGCTATTGATGGTGGTATTAATGCTTTTAAAATAGCTCCCGACTATAAACATTTATTGTATACTCAGGATGTTAAACTTGAAGAAAGTGTGCTGGAGAAAAATGCCGACTTACCTAAGGCCAATGCCAGGGAAATGAACGATTTAATGTACCGGCACTGGAATGCCTGGAGTGACTATAAATTTTCGCACATTTTTGTATCAGATATTAAAGATGGAAAAGTTGGCCAGGGAACCGATATTATGGAAGGTGAGCGTTGGGATTCACCGTTGTCACCTGGTTTTGATGATTCAGAAATAACATGGAGTCCAAATGGGAAAACCATTGCCTATACCTGTAAAAAGCTTTATGGACGCGAATATACCGTAAGCACTAATTCCGACATATATCTGTATGATGTGGAAAGTAAACAAACCAAAGATATTACTGCCGATAACCCGGGTTACGATAAATACCCGGTTTTTTCACCCGATTGTGGCAGAATTGCCTGGATGAGTATGAAAACCCCGGGCTACGAATCGGATAAAGAACGCCTGATGGTTATGGATTTAGCCTCAGGAAAAAAAGAGTATCTGAACGAAAACTGGGATCAGAATGCACATCAATATATCTGGAGTAATGGTGGAAATGAAATTTACTTTTTAAGTGGATACCATGCAACTTCTCAAATTTACAAAGTGGATGTTGCCACGAAGGAATTCACCCAAATTACTAAAGGGCAGCACGATTATACCGCGATTTCAAGAGTTGGAAATGTAATTGTCGGTTCAAAAACCACACACCAGATGGCTGCTGAATTATTCAGTATTGATGAAAAAACAGGTAAAGAGAGCCAGATTACTTTCATCAATAAAAATATTTATGATCATATTAAAATGGGTCATACTGAAGGGCGATGGGTTAAAACCACCGATGGCAAACAAGAACTGGTTTGGGTAATCTATCCACCTGATTTTGATGCCAACAAAAAATATCCGGCTTTGCTTTATTGCCAGGGTGGCCCTCAATCGGCGGTAAGCCAGTTTTTTTCGTATCGCTGGAACTTTGCTATAATGGCTGCTAACGATTATATAATTGTAGCTCCAAACCGCAGGGGGTTACCATCGTTTGGTGAAAAATGGAATGCTGAAATATCAACGGATTATTACGGTCAGAATATTGACGATTATTTTTCAGCTATAGATGCCTTAAAAAAGGAACCTTATATTGATGAAAACCGCTTAGGATGTGTGGGCGCAAGTTATGGTGGCTACTCCACCTATTATTTGGCAGGCCATCATCAAAAAAGGTTTAAGGTTTTTATTGCTCACTGTGGAATGTATAACCTTGAAAGCTTTGCTGCTGCAACCGATGAAACATTTTTTGTTAAGCACGATTTGGGTGGAATGCCCTGGGAAACTGACAATGCGGTGGCCCAAAAGTCATATGCCCATTCGCCGCACAAATTTGTTCAGAACTGGGATACGCCTATTATGATTATAACAGGAGGTAAAGATTTCAGGATACCTTATACCGAATCGTTGCAGGCTTTTAATGCAGCTCAGCTCAGAGGAATACCAAGTCGTCTGTTGTATTTCCCTGATGAGACACATTTTGTTTCAAAACCGCAGGACGCAATATTATGGCAACGCGAATTTTTCGGCTGGCTCGATAAATACCTTAAATAGTTAGTCCTGAAAGGACTAACTATTCTGCCCTGAAAGGGCATATAAATTCAACCCAGGGCAGAAAAAACTAAAATAAGTGAGCGATAGTCGAACTTATTGAAGTTTTTGTCCCCTGGTGAGCTGGCCAAAAAGAATCATCGCAAGCATAAAAAACCGATGCCTATCGGTTTCCAATCCGATGCTTATCCGTTTGCAAACCGATAAGCATTAAAAATAATCCGATGCGCATCGGATTTTGAACCTAATCGGGGCACGACTTAAAGTCGTACTCCGATTGTAGGTTGGAAATAGCATAATTAATTTTACCTTCCATACATGGAATTGTCAATTTTTAATGTCGTTGCTAAGTTCAGTATTATAGTTGTCGACAAAATCTGTAATTTTCCTATACAAAATCAACATGAATATCTTAACCATATATTTTTGCCCCTCAGCTTATATTTTGTTAAATTAGTAGTAAATACTAACAGGAATTTTAAACTTTAAATCATGGCAAAATCTATAAAAAAAGGAACCATTGCCATATTAACAGGTGGTGGTGACGTACCGGGACTAAATCCGGCAATTCGGGCAATTACAATACGTGCTTTACGTGAAGGCTACCGGGTTTTAGGATTTCGCCGGGGATGGGCCGGACCAATAAGCATCATACGCGACAGTAAAGCCGACAATTCAGAGTTTGTGATGGAACTTACCGAAGAAATTGTGAACAGGGCCGGACGTACCGGAGGAACATTTTTGCATACATCGCGCACACGACCAAGTCATGTGAAATATGGTGAAGTGCCGGAACATTTGCGTGATAAATACACTCAGGATATTAATGACCTTACGCCGGAAGTGCTTAAGAATTTTGTTTTCCTGGGTATCGATTACTTAATTCCTATAGGTGGCGATGATACGTTAAGTTACGGTGTAAGGCTTTACAAGGAAGGGGTTAGGGTTGTGGCAATTCCAAAAACCATGGATAACGATGTGCCGGGAACAGATTATTGTATTGGTTTTAGCACCTGTGTTACACGAACCATAAGCCTGGTAAACAGTTTGCGTACTTCAGCCGGTTCGCATGAGCGAATACTGGTTATTGAGGTTTTTGGACGTTATGCAGGTTATACAGCTTTGTTACCTACTATGGCCGGTGCTGCCAACCGATGTGTTATTCCTGAGTATAAATTTAAACTCGACCACTTAACCGAATTACTTGTGGCCGATCGTAATTCAAATCCCAGTAAATATTCGGTTTTATTAATTTCCGAAGGAGCAACCTATCAGGGAATGGACAAGATGTCATTTACCAGTCAGGCTACTGATGCATACGGACATAAAAAATTAGGAGGCATCGGGTTTGAAGTTGCTGAAAAGATAAAAGCATTAACACCAAAATTTAATAAAGGACGAACCATAAATTATATCAGCCAGAATTTGGGATATATGGTTCGCGGGGGCGATCCCGATGCTATGGATTCCATTGTGCCTATGGCTTATGGCAACCATGCTCTCGATCTGATTCTAAAAGGCTTACATGGCAGGCTGGTTATACTTCGCAATGGCCGGTACGACGATGCTCCGCTGGATGTGGTAACGGCATCAAAAAAACTGATTGACATTAAACAATTTTATAATACCGACCGTTTGCGGCCTATTTACGAAACTTTTGAACAAAAACCTACATTTATTATGACAGGAGGATAAGATTTTTAATATTTGTAACTAATATTACTCCTCGGAAGTCATAGCACCAAAAAATTAAAAATGTACAAGTCAAAATTAACACGTTCACGGAATAAAGTTATTGCCGGTGTTTGTGCAGGGTTAGCCGAATGGCTGGGCTGGGATATCGCCCTGGTACGAATTCTGTACCTTGTTTTAAGTATTGTAAGTGCTGGCTTTCCGGGTACTTTGGTCTATATAGTTTTATGGATTGTAATGCCCGATGATGAGTCATATTATTATTAATTTCAAAATTGATTCCTGTTTTGAGACCTTTCCTTTTTTTATTGTTTGTTTCTGTATTTTCAACACAACTTTATAGCCAAACCGATACTATAATTGTTGGAGGTGATTACGATTATCCACCTTATTCCTATATTGATGAAAATGGTAATCCTGCAGGCTATGATATTGATGTTTTTAACGCAATAGCAAAAATTTTGAATGTTGAACCTGTATACAGGTTAAGTGAATGGGATTCTGCTCTGGTAAACTTAAGTAACAGGCGTGTTGATGTAATTGCCGGTATGGTTTACGCATCTGAACGTGAAAATAAATTCGATTTTACATTTCCACTCCATACGGAGTACTATAGCATATTTGCATTAAAAAAAACGGATATTAAAGATGTGCCTGCTTTAAATGGTAAAAAGGCGGCTTATTTAAAAGGTGATATTTCCAATGAAATTTTTCTGTCTCCACTTAAGCTTCTGACTGATTCGGTGCCGGTTTCTTCATTAGCTGAAGCATTTAATGTGCTCGATTCAGGTTTTTGTGATTATGTAGTTGCCCCATATCCATTAGGCCGGCAGGTAATTAAGGATAAACAGTTCAAAGACATTGAAGTAAAAGGACCGCCCATTATTCCAAGTGTTTATTGCTATGCAGTAAAGGAGGGGAATTCCAGGCTTTTAGCAAAATTGAATACCGCCATTGAACATTTAAGCCGGGATGGTTCTTTACAAAAATTTCATGAAAAATGGATCAGATATAACAGGAAGGATGATAAATATGAAAACTGGTTTTCGTATTCTTTATATTTCCTTTTTGTACTAATACTGGTAATTTTTATACTGATTTTGTATTGGTATTCGCTACGCAACCAGGTGGCAAAAAAAACCAGCGAGATAAAAAATGCTGAAGAAATTTATCAGAAAATATTTAATTCGGTCGACGATGCATTAGTGGTAACGAATAATAAAGGGATAATTATGGATGCCAATTTAGAGGCATTAAACCTTTATGGTCTGGACTATAAGCAAATGATTGGATTAAGTTTTATCGATATTGTTGACCGTGATAACAAAAATCTTGTTAAAGGTTTGTTTGCTGATCCTGCATCGGTAAATTATCAATACGAAGGTGAGGCAACAAGGACAACTTTGCAGGGTATCCAGTATGTTCATGTCAATGCTTTACGAATAATTCTTGAAAACGAAGAACGATACCTGATAGTATTACATGATACCACGCTAAGAAAGAACAGCTTTCAACAACTTGAACAGGCCAAAATTATGGCTGAGGAGGCCAATTCGGCGAAAAGCACATTTTTAGCCACTATGAGCCATGAAATTAGGACACCACTTAATGCCATATTGGGCTATACCAATTTATTGCAACAGATGAGGCTTGGGAAGAAGCAAAACGATTTTGTCAGTAAAATTGGTATTTCAGGAGAAATTTTATTGAACCTGGTTAACGATGTTTTGGATATAACCAAAATAGAAGCCCGAAAGCTGGAATTGAGTCATGAAACTTTTAGCCTGAAGGAACTTATGGGCAAGCTTTGCAGTATTCATAAACTTAAAACTGATGAGAAAGGGCTTGGTTTTTTTGTGGATATTAGTCGCGACATTCCGGAATTTGTTGTAGGTGATGAATTAAGAGTGTCGCAGATTTTACTGAATATTTTAAATAATGCTATTAAGTTTACCGAGAAAGGACAGGTTTCCCTGAGAGTGAATCCGGAGTATCTTGACGAACTTAAACCGGGTAATTTAAAAGTTCGTATTTTATTTTCAATTCAGGATTCAGGTGTAGGTATTGCCGATGAAGAAATTGATCGCTTATTCAGGCCTTTTGAACAGGCCCAGAACACTAATGTTCGCAAGTTTGGAGGAACAGGCCTGGGGCTTTCGATTTCAAAGCAACTGGTTGATTTAATGGGTGGTGAAATAATGGTAGATAGTAATTTAAACCAGGGTACAACCATGAACATTAGTATACCCTTTGAAGTTGCTGATATACCATTACAACAGGCAAACCTGCTTGTAGGAGCAACTGATATCGACCATAGCTTACAAGGTACCAGAATACTCCTGGTTGAAGATAATGCCTTTAATGCTGAAATTTTATCGGAACAGCTAAAAGATTTAAAACTTGAGGTAACACATGTTGAATCAGGAACCGGTGCGTTCGAAGTATTAAAAAACCACAGCTTCGATATTATTCTTATGGATATTGAAATGCCTGAAATGGATGGATATGAAACAACGAAAACTATAATCGCTCAAAAGCTGTCTTATGCTCCTGTAATAGCATTATCGGCCTACTCTATCGATGATGAAAAATTTAAAGCCTATAATGCCGGGATGTGCGATTTCCTTTCTAAACCTGTGAAAATAGATGTTTTGTTAACTAAGATTGCCATTTGGGTTAAAAAAGCAAAGAGGGTAATTTTTGAGCATGGTCTGGAAAATTTTGGAGGTAATATCAAGATGTATAAAAAAGCGCTGGTACGATTTGAATTGAATTTTGGACAAGCTGGTAGCGATTTAAACCGAATATACCAAGAAGATAAGGCATATCTGAAACGTTTGACCCATAACCTGAAAAGTGCCTTGAAAATGATAGGGGCAGATGAATTGAGTTTACAGGTAACCGATGTTGACCATAAACTGGCCGCTGATGTTAACAGTGTAACCGGTGACGAATTGGAGATTATAACCAACGGTATTTGCCAGGTTTTGAAAGAAATAAGTGTTTTAAAATAACGGCACTACAAAATAACCTGCATTTGAAATTCAACAGTTCAATAATTTTAAAATTAATTACCAGGCCTCCTAAACCCGAGCGTTGGCCTGACAAAATTTGCGGGCCGGCGTAGGGGTGAATGTCAAATAAATTAGCCTGTAGTGCAAAGGAGCTTGCGTTCTGAAACGAAACAAAGTGCTTAATAAGAAAGTTAAACTGGCCTTTAAATTAGTTTCGTTTCAGCTTACTTTGCCAACAGGATTTTTATTTGACAGAGCGGGGGGAAGCATCATTTTGTCTTGATCTTTTGTTACTTTTCCATCAAGGGAAAAGTAAAGTAAATATTTCTTTGTTTGTATTGAAAAAATAAGAAATCCACCGTAAATATCAAGTGATCCGGTAAAACTGAAACACTGACCTCCCGGCCGGTTTCTGCTACATAAATAATTACCTGAATTGCATGTGTAATTAACCTGTTTAAAACAAAATCACTTTAAAATGATTTTACCACAAAAAAGTAAATCGTAATCTTCATTAATAAGCTTCCAATAATATAAACCATTGTTTTTAAGCTGCAAAGGGGCGTAATTATCCGAGGTGGTTTGAGTATCAAAAAGTTTAACGCCTTTATTATTATATAATTCAATGGTTAATTTTTGGTGGTTGGTGTTTACCCATTCGAGGGTAATATCTTTGGAAGTCTTAATGGTTGTGGGAGATTTTATTTCAATATTATCGCCTCTCATGGTACTTAAAGCAAAACGGTCGACTAATTTTTCCATTTGTTCGTTTGGGGCGTATGCCAGCAAATCAGTTTGATCGGCGTTTATTTCAGATTGTTCATTTTTTTTTGAAGAATGGCTTTCGGTTTGTGTTATAGCGGGATTCATAGTGTCAACCCTGGTGTATTCTATCGTCTGATTGGTATTATTTTGTTTTGCCAATGAATCGTTGGGGTTTGAGATGTTTTTATCAGTACACTGTGCAACCTGTACAGGTTCTTTTTGGATTGATATAAAAAGTATTGTTAATCCTAAAATTAAAACCACCGAAGCAGCTACTCCCAGCCAATATTTGTTGGTTTTGGTCACCGTTGGTTCCATTTTTATTGGTTTACCTTCAGTACTGATTTCAGTAAGAGTTTTAACCACAAAGGAAACCTCCTGTGCGCACGCGTCGCATTCCTTTAAGTGATTACGCAGAGTTTCAGGTAATCGGTTAAATGTACCATCACTTAAAGCCTCGGCACACCGGGCAACTTCTTCTTCGCTAAGATGGTTTAAATTCATAATGGTACAATTTAAATTTTAATTTGATATGGTATTAGCAATAGCGTTTAAATAATTGTGTTTCATAATTCACAGGCCGACTTTGTTAATTAGTAAAGATTTAGTCATTCGATGAACTGTACATTTATTAAGGAACAAACTATTAGTATTTATTTCCATTAAAACCAGATTCACTTTTTTTAAGATAAAAATATTCAAATAATATTTGCAGGCTATCCTTGTCATAATTTGCCCGATTATAAGGACTGTTCAAACGTGTAATTATTTTATCGATGCTATTATTAAACCATATCCGAACAGCATCAGCCTTCAATTTTTTATTTTCAACTAAATTTACAACCAAAGCCAGATTTGCAAAAATGTCTCCTTTGTTTTTTAAATCAGTTTGTGAAAAATACAATTCCAAGCCATGTTCCTTATAATTTGGATCATAATTTTCAATATCGTTTAGCAGAGCTGAAAATTGATAATAATAAGCCATAAAAAGCTTTATTTTATGGTATTCGTCATCGAACATAATTAAAATCCATTCTAAAAATTTAACCTCTTCGTCAATTATCAATTGGGAAGTGACATCACCCGGTTGATTCATCTCAATTTCATTTAAAGAGTCATCGGGTTGTTGTTTCCAGTTTTTAATTTCTTTACGGATAATTTCGCGACACATCCGGTTTAATATAGCAATACAGTAGGTTGTAAATTTTGCCTCACCCTTATAAGCATTTAAAATGGTCGGGTATTTATCCAAAAACTTTTCGACCATAGTCATTTTAACATCCTCTTTTTCCCTTTCGGGAATGCTGCCTGCTTTGACAAACCGGGATGCAACTTTTTCAGCAAACTCTAAAAGCTGCTCATCCGTAATTTGTTCTAATGAACCGGGTTTGTCCGGAATAACTTTAAGCATTTGGAAAATTTGTGCAAATCAATAAAGAGGCACAAATATATAAAATTCCTCAGGCTTATTTCAATTTTCAAAGAACCCTTTTATTACATTAGTTGTAATAAGTTAGCGTTTTTGAAAAAAAATTATGTTTTTATTGAAAAAAGAAAACCGAACTTAAAAAGTCCGGCTTTCCAAAGAGTGAATTGAGAAATGAATTACCCTTTTACTATCTTAAAGACATTCATAACTTATTCATTATTAAATTTTATTACCAGGTGAGAGTAACAGATTCTGAATCACCTGAATATTCTTCTCCACCAACCGTTTTATACCCAATTACCTTAATTTCAATTTTATCGCCATCATTCAACTGAGTGTTATCTGAAAAAGTCAGTTCTCCCTCGGTAGAGTTATAAATATAATCTGTTTCGCTTTTATTAGCTCCGTTTATCCAGGTAGCTATTTTATAAGCTTCAGCATCGGCAGCGGCATCCCATTTCACCGATATTTTCTTTGCCGCTTTATCAATAATACTGGCAGTAACATTACTGGCCGATAATTTGTAATTATGCTTAATTGAGATGCTTTTATCAACAGAACCTATAACCTGATCGTCTTTATATAATTCGATAGTATACCTTACAGTTGTAGCTGGTACTGCTGCTCCATAATCTGCTGCTATACCCGAATATCCTCCCGAAAAATCTAAAACTGATGCAACTGAAAAGCCACCTCCCCGGGTTATAAATAATTTTAGGTTGTCGTCGGCTTTCGCAAAAAGTACATTCCAATCAATATAAATAGTACTTCCATCCTGGCGAAGCGTGATATCTCCTAATCTGACACTAAAATCAGGACAAACAGTTGAAACCACTTCTGATTCAACGCCACCTCCCTCGGGACTTACAATTTGATAGTTATAAGTTTCACCGGGAACAATATCATAATCATAAAATGATTGAAAGCTATTATTGAGTGCATAAAAAACGGGTGCATCATTTCCGGTCGACCGGTAAATAGCAATACTGTCACAGGTTCCCTGATCCCAGTGTAAGTATAAGGCTCCACGTCCTTCGTCTGCTGTTACGGTTAAACCTGATATAGTGTAGTTATCTTTTTGACATGAAGTAAATGCCCATGCGAACAGGCTTAATAATAATCCAATGTTTTTTATTCTATTCATCGTAAATAGTTTTAACATGAATATTTAACCTTTTAAAAAGATTCAAGATTTAAAATATAGTACTTTCAAAATAAGCACTCCAGTCGCTATACCCGCCTTGTGTAAAAATGCGAACTTTTGATCGTAACCAAATAGTTTGACCTGAAGGAAGATTTGCACCTGAGGCATCTAACCCAATAATTAAATTGCCGTCGGCATCTTTACCGCAATCTTCAACTTTGGTTTCGAAATTCCAGCTATAGCCGGTGCCTTCAATCTCACCTGAAAAACCTATTAAATCAGCTGGGTCGTTTGACACATCCGAGATGATAACATCAATACTTTTATCGGATGAATTGCTTGTAACTTTTATAATTTCAGGTACTGTCCTGAAAACAGCATCCGGGCGATGAGGTGTAAGGGCACATTCGGGACTTTCAAATCTGTCACCTGATTTAGTTACTGTAACTACTTTATAAAGATATTCCTGGTCAAAATTCTGGGAAGTCTCGTCTTTGTACTCTTTATATCCGGCAATGACCGTACCCAACAGATTGCCATCCCGGTATACTTCGTAATGATCCACCTGATCCTCAGAACCGACATACCAGTCCAGGTGCGTATACAGAATGCTGGCGGCTGAACCTTCACCGGTTACATTTACATAACCACTTACAAATGGTAAGCTGGCATCGGCGGTTTGTATTGTAATAGTATCGCTGGTATAAGTATCATCATAGGTTACATAATACTGATAGGTTGTATTATTTAATGTACGGGTAACATTATCTGTATAAGAGGTGTCTTTTGCAGAGCCGTAGTCAGTAAATTCGCTTGTGGTGCCATCAGCACGGTACACATGATAATTTTTAAGCGAAGATTTATCAGGCACCCCGTTCCACGACAAGTAAATGGTTCTTCCATTACTCGTTGATAAACTTGCAGTTAATCCGGTAATAGTTCCCTGGGCTGAACCTGAATCCGGGTTCATCGAATCATCTTTTGAGCAACCGGCTATAAATGCCAGGCTTAAAATAAAGCTCACACTAAATAAAATTGTGGATAACTTTTTCATATAATTGATTTTTGAATTATTTGGTAAAGGATGTTTTAAAAGTGTTTGCCCGAAACACTATAAATCCGGGCAAACCACTTTTTTAAATGAATTAACCTTAATAAACTAAGGTTCGGGTAGCTTTAATTTTTCCAATTTCTTCATCTATCCAGTTTCCTTTGTCATCAGATTTTTGCTGATACGACAGTTTTTCTGATTTCTTATCTTTTGAAACCGTAATTTGATTACCTGAATAGGTGAATTTGTTAGTGGATTTAGTGTTTGAAAGCTCAGTAGTTTCAAACGGATCTTTGTCAATAATGCGTGTAATAAAAGCTGAGAACCAGCCTAAATTGCGCTGCCGCTCAATAATGGTTGTATTTCCGTTAATGGCAGTAGCCGTATTGTTTTTAAGTGAAACACGATATTCGGTAGTTTCAACGCCCAGGGCATCTTTATCGCTTATAAAATCTTTGGGTAAAATGAACATCATTTTGTCCTTAAGCATTTGGTTAGTGATAATAATATCGCCGTTATAGTCATACATAATTTTTGAAAAACCAGTCAGTTGTAATTTGTCGCTTCTTTTTACCTTTTTAAAATTGGCCTGTGCTGTTAATCCAAAAACAGTTGTATGAAAAGGTAGGATATTAGAAGCAAATATTTGTTTTGATTTTAACGAATTGTCGGAAGTTGCCATCTTTCCTACATATTTTTTTGTCAATATATATAGCAAACTTTTTTTGATGGTACAGTTAACGGTTTTCCCGTTATCCTCAACTTTTTCGGTCATTACTTTAGGTCTGTTATCCGAAGTTTTAGTAAAATCAACCGGAACATCAATACCCATTATTTCACTCAAATAAAGGCTCGATGATAATCCAAGCGCTAATTTGGAAGCTTCTTTTTTCTTTTCACCATTCAACAGTAAGGCTACAAATTCGGGGTTATTTGCTTTAATACCGGCAAAAAATTTCTGATACATATAATCCAGACCATGCAGATAACTTTGTACCTGGTAACTCTGCATACCTGATGCTTCGCCTACTTTTTCACCTTTTTTATTGGTGATTTCCTTAACCTTGGTTTCTTTAAGAGCCAGCGCTTTATTGATGTTTACTTTAACTTGCGATTCATTGTTGGCAAGAATATTTAAAACTGCAAGGTTATAATATAAACACCACGCATTTTTATCGTTAATGGTAGCCTCTTTTTTACTGGTTCCGGGGCGGTAATTTTTTAATTCGCCGTTATAATAGGAAATTACGTTAGCTACTTCTTTTAAATAATCAGCGGTTCCCACTTTTGTACCAAACTCATTTACCAGCTCAACAGTTTTGGTCTGCATTTCTTCTGCTTTGGATTTTTCTTCCTTATTGTAAGCTTTTAATAACATGATGGGCACACTTATGGTTCTATAACGCAGGCCATACAAATCCAGAACTTGTCTCTTTGCCCACGATCTGGCATTAGTCTTACGGCCGGCTTCTATTTGCGATCCGGTTAACATTCCACCTGTGGGCGAATTTGTACTACCACCTGCCAAATAGCTTAGTAACCATACCGGCTTTTGTTCATAAACCAGTTTCTTGCCGGTTGGTGATCCAACATAAACTTTATAGGAAACTTTACCACCAATTTGTTGTCCGTTTTTCACATACTCGCCATATTGTTTTTCAAGTTTCATGTTTTCCTTGGTGTATTCCTGTTGCGAAACGTAAACTTCAAGATACAGATCACCATCTGTCGGGAACACTTCGGGTATAACCCGGTATTTGTAATCATCCTGTTTTTCACTGTCACCCAGTAATTGGTTGTTGGTTCCCGTAAGGGCGTTGGCAATTTTGTCGTTTTTAATTACATTTTTAGCAGCTGTACCCAGCAGGTTTTCTTCAACTACATTAATGTGCAGCCAGTTTTTTCTTTCTTTTTGAATAGGAAATTGCAAATAAGTCAAATTAGCAACTTCTTCTTTATAAGGATTAATCAATTGTGCACGCGCAGGAACAATTAATGATATTCCCACTACTCCAAAAAGAATTTTCTTAATTAATTTTTTCATTTCTCAATTTTTTAATGTTACTATTTTTCATTTGAGAATATTCCGCGGTTTTTTCATTCTCGTAATATTTGTTGCAACAGATTATAAATTTTGAAAAATGCCAGATAGTTTCTATTCTTTTATTGGATAGTTTACACCTATATATAATACAAATTTCTTTTTTAGATTAACATAATGTTTGGTTTATTGATGAATTTAATAGCTTGGTTGTAAAAACGGATTATCTGGTATAATTAAGGCTCACATTGAATGAAATCACAAAATATTCGCGCAAAAAAAATCTTTTAATACCCAATTTTGTGGAAGGCAAAACAAGATGGATAAGAGGTTGCATTCTTAGAAATAGAATTTCGTAATTCCGATCAAAATTTATCAGGTGGGATTGAAAGCAATCGATGATTATTCCTGACAACAACCAATCAGAATGGCACAAAAGAGACATAACGGTAACAGATATGTAAACATGAAAATGGGGGTTAAGGCAATGTTTATCCTTTTTATATTGCTGTTTAAAACTGGTTTTGCCCGGTATGTACCACTTTACCAAAATAATACAGCTATTAGCCATTTTTATTTTAGCCGGATTAATCATAATGAAAATGCGATTGATAGTATTTATCTTATCCGTGAAAATGCTCTAAAAAACAATGAGAAACATACCCTTGCCGAGGCTGATTATTCGCTGATAACAAATATTAAAGATCCTGATTTGGCCTACACCAAACTGAAGATATTGAAAAATGACATAGAGCTTTATAATCTTGACTTTTCCGGTTATCTGTGTTATTATCAGTATGAAATCGGAAACATTTATCTTGATGAAATTGGTAATTTAAATCAGGCCCGTAATTATTTCTTTAAAGCATTGAATTCTGCTGATGATAATTTGAATATTCAGAATTGGGGACTGAAGGCATCCATTCATAGTAAACTTGCGGAAATTTACTTACTTAAAAAGGATACCTTAAATTGCTGGGCACAATTCGCCATGGCTAAATACCTGGCAGAGAACACACCCGTTTTATTATCCAATAAAGACAATATTTTGCTCGATCTTGCGAAAGCGATTTTGCCTTTGAGTGTTGACAGTACTCTAAATATTCTTTCGCTTATAAAAAATAACGATGAAGATAGGATTTTTAGCGACGAGGCAGGTTTGCTGGAAGCAGAAGCTCTGGTTAAACAGAAGAGGTATGTTCAGGTAATTAATCAAACGGCCGAAAAATTATCTGTTTCAACAATCGGATCGGTTCCGGTAATTAGCGATTCCGTTGACTACTACACGCAGATTCAATATTTTTCATTATTGACTGATGCTTATATAGGTCTTGAAAAGCAAAACCGTTTTCAAAATTATCATGCCATAATAGATCAACTGATTAATAATGAGTTGTTTTGTTACCGTCGTTTGTTTGAAAAAGAAATAACCGGGAATGAAATATTAAATGAAGTTAGTAAAAGTTTTGACAACTTTATTTCGAAAAGTCTGAATTACCTGGTAATTAATAAAGAGCAAAATGAAGAATTGATACTTAAATTAATTTTTTCTTCAAAAGGAATGCAGTTATCTACAAATATAACACGGGTTGAATCCTTACATACCTTAAAAAACAAATCGACGAGGCTAACGGAACTGGGTAAAAACGAACAGGAACTCCAGCGATATAAGTCGGAACTTTATCAGGAAAATCTGTCGCCGGCATTAAAAAATGAAATACAAACCAAATTTAACAACCTGTATTTCGATAATTTAATATTAAAGCATAAGCTAAACCTGGATTCACTTCCGGCAAAGACTTTTAAAATTCCCTCAAAAGCTGAAATAAGGTCTCAGTTACAACCCCGACAGGGATTACTTGATTTATTTGTTGGTGATTCCAGTTTATTTCTTGCTTTTTTAACCCACGATACCTTGCTTATTAAAAAGATTGATCATGTATGCGTGGTTGATTCGGTCTCAAAACAGCTTTACCGCTTAAAAACGGGATTGCCGGTAAAGGATGTAAATTCGTTTATTTTGAAGCCTTTCGAAAATAAAATTGCCCGGTTATCGAGCCTGGTTATTGTTCCTGACAAGGCCTTATTCAAAATTCCTTTTGAAACGATACAATTGCCGGGTAAAGATCAACTTATTTCATTGTTGGATATAACCTATTCTTATTCTTCACTGTTATGGTACCATCAAAAAAACAGCCTTAAACCGGTGAAGGCCACCTCAATATTGACAGTGGCACCAGAGTGTTTTAGCCCCAATCAACCGATGCAAAACCCGCAATATAATTCCTCAGTCAGGGATTCAAAATCGCTGGAGCCTCTAATGTATTCTTTAAAAGAGATAAATACTATTGAAAATATAGCTTCAAATAATAATATCGGATGCCGGTCATTAATAGGTAATAAGGCTAATGAAACAGAGGTTAGAGATGTAATAAATAATTATTCCATCTTGCATTTTGCTACCCATGGCCATTTTGACAAAATGAATAATGAACGTTCCGGAATCTATTTATTTCAACAACCGGTTGAGGCTTCTAACGGTATTCAGGATGATAATTTTATTAGTATCAGTGAATTATTTAATTTCAGATTAAAGGCAAATTTAGTGGTACTTTCAACCTGCAATTCTAACCAGGGAAAATTTACCGGAGGCGAAGGGGCTATGACTATACCCCGGGGATTTATTTACGCCGGGGTGCCCAATGTAATTGCCAGCCTTTGGAAAGTTAACGACGAACGCACCAGGGATCTTATGGAAGCCTTTTACAATCATTTATTAAATGATAAAGTAAGCTATGCTGAAGCCTTGCATCTGGCTAAACTCGACTGTATAGCCAATGGTTTTTTACCGATAGACTGGGCAGGATTTGTTTTAATTGGAAATTAGCTTAAATTTTCAAACGTATTTCGAAACATTGTATTGTATTTATTTTTGCTTTATTTAAAAGGTATTGGTTTTCCGTTCTTCTGTTCACTTATATCCCAATTAAAAAGGGCCACCTTTTGAGTGAGCCCTTTACTAAAAACTTAATGCTATTAAATTTACATAATCACTTTTGTTCTTATAGCAATAAATTCGGTTTTAGTTATAAAACTATTCTGCACTTCCACTAAAGGTACCCGTACGGGTAACCGAAATAGCGCCAAGAACATCCTGTGATTCTGTAATTGTTCCGCTCATCGTTCCGTCTGTTGATACGGTACCGTCAATTACAACATCCATGGTAGTAATTAAAAGATCGTATTTGATAAGAGCATGAAATGTACCATCATTGGCAACATCAATACCATCAGTAGCCTTGCCGCTAATATCAATTTCCATACTTTGAATATTGATAATTGATTTAAATGAGGTAGTTACCAATGCCAAATCAGGATCGCTTGAGTCGGAAACGGTTGTACAATCGTAGGTTCCGTCAAATTTACTGGTTTTAACTTTATCGCACGAGGTAAGACTAACTAAGGTAACCGTTGTAAATAATAATAATAGTTTAACTTTTGTTTTCATTTTTTAAAATTTTAGGTTTTATACATACGATTAGTTGCAGGCAACCTTAATTTTTGAAAAATAATTCTGATTTTTTTCATTCATTAACGCCGACCTGTCTTCGTACCTTAGACGATGTCGGGTTAATTTATTTCCGGCTTTTAAATAACACGACCTCGTCTGACGAAGGAGGTCAGGTTGTCGTTCTAAAACGAAATGTTAAGTTTTAAAATTTTGTATCCTCTCCCCGCTCTCCTTTTGAAGGAAAGAGCTGGGCACTACAAATAACCAAATGCAGCTATCCAAAATAAGCACAGGCCTATTCTGCTTTTTCCATAAAAAGCCAAAAATTAGCACGGCCGGCCCTCCGAATTTATTTCGGAGCGGGGGAGAGATAAAAGACAATAAACCACAAAGCCACCAAGCCACAAAATTCCAAAAAAATAAACACCCAAACCTTTGTAAAATGCTAATTTACTACTTTGTGTTTCTTTGGAGGAATAGTAAAATTCATAATAATTACCCGAAGCCGAACTAGGTGAGTGAGCGGAGTCTGAATCAGGTGAGTGAGCGGAGTCGAACTCAGCCTTTCCGTAAAAAACTCTCCAAATCGTACAACTGGTTTCGGCTTGCCTTTAAGGAAATATTAGTATTGTTGTAGTTTAATTGAACCTCTTTTTTTAATCGGTCAATACGCTTTACATAACTAATATTGATAATGATGGAACGGCTTATTTTAAAAAACGCATTCTCCGGGAACAGCTTTTCAATACGTCCAATATTTTTTGAGATTACTTCGTTTTTACTATTTACTAAATGAAGCGACGAATAGCAGCCGTCGGCTTCAATATAAGCTATTTGTTCGGGTTCAAGCAGTATGGTGTCATGCGAATTGTGTATTACAATTTTTTGCCCGTTTTCAGTTTTAGCCTGGGTGTTATTTGCAGGTTGAACGGGTTCGGTTTCAATTTCAGTTTTTGCTTCAGCATAAAATCGTTCCAATACTTCTTCAATGTCCCTCTTGTTAACTGGTTTTTTTAGATAATCAAAGGCATTTTTTTTAAAAGCATCCAACAGGTAATCTTCGTACGATGTTACAAAAACAACCTTACAGGCAATTCCTAAATCATTAATCTCATTTAAGATACTCAAACCATCCTTGTCCGGCATATCAATATCCAAAAATGCAATATCGGGTTTTAAGGTTGCCAGGTATTTAATGGCCATTCCCGATTCACTTAAACTTCTTAAAACCTTGATATTCTGAAACTCACCCAATAAATCTTCTAACGTCTCCCTCGAAAATAAATCATCGTCCACTATGATGCACGACAACTGCTGTTTTGCCATAGAAATTCACTTTTATTTTGTTACCCAAAGATGTAAAAAATAAAGCATAAAAAACTTGTTTATTAAACATAAAAAATAATTTATTTATTAAACCACATCATTCATTGATTATTCGTAATCAATAATTGATCTCACACCTAAAAATTTTAGCGTAGCTGTTACCCATACTAATTTTAACTGCAATTTTCTCTCAAAGCACTTGTAATGCTAACAAGTAGAAAAACAGTTGATTAAAATATAACGGCAAATGCCGACCCTATTAAAAAGTAATAAACAAAATGTTTTATAGCAGGGCCCTATGTACCTGTTGAAGTGAATTGAGAAAATTAAAACATCTGACTATGAAGCGAATTTTTACATTGGTAATAACCTTATTTTGGGTGTTGAACCTGAATGCACAGGTTATTTATGTGGATGCTGATGCCACAGGTTCCAACGACGGTTCCAGTTGGCAAAATGCATACAACGATTTAAGTGTAGCCATTGCAGCTGCACAAAGTGGCAACCAGGTATGGGTGGCCGCCGGAGTGTATTATCCGACCAGCCAGCCCGCTTACGCGGTAGGTTCGGCCGACAAGAAGTTTAACCACTTCACCCTTAAAAATGGGGTATCTATTATTGGTGGTTTTGCCGGTGACGAAACCGATGTTTCGCAGCGCGACTTAACGGCCAACAAATCGGTATTGAGTGGCGACATCGACCAAAACGATAATGTTGAAGCCGATGGTTACGATGCCGATTACAACAAAGTAGTGGGCAGCAACACTTATAAACTGTTTTATTTTCCACAAGGCAGTAACATAGATTCCACTGCTGTGCTCGACGGCTTTATATTGACCGGGGCCCGGTCCGACAATTCAGTTTATCCATATAATGACGGGGGAGCTTTTCTTTGCCTTGATGCTTCACCTAAAGTAGAAAACTGTCAGTTTTATGGTAACTATGCCAAAGATGGAGGGGGAGCTGTTTACGTTGAACGTAGTTCAATAATTTTAAAAAATTGTACTTTTTCGGGTAACTATGCCACAAATCATGGTGGAGCTGTTGAATTTTTAGCTACAAGTGCAAAATTATACGGATGTTCTTTTATAAACAATAAAGGTGGTGCCGGTGGTGCCGTTTGTGTGGATGCTGGTGATGAAACTTCAATTATTGAAAATTGTTTATTCGATGGTAACGTGAATAATCCCGGTGGTAATGGGGGTGGTATTTCTATTGGTAGTGCAAAAGTATTTATGAAAAATACCACGTTTACGAATAACCGGTCCGATGATTTTGGTGGCGGTGTTGTTTATTATAACGACTGTGATGTTGATATGATAAACTGTATCGTTAATAATAACTACGCTAAAAATTGGGGTGGTGGTATTGGTGCTGCTACCGATCCTGGTCATCGTGGAAATGTACGTATCCTAAATTCTAAAATTCAGGGAAATGAAGTTGGAATCTCATTTGGTGGAGGTTTGGGTATTAACTATAACTTCGATTGTAAAATATATAATTCATTGTTTAGCGGGAATAAAATTCCGGTTCAGACTACAAATTACGGAGGAGAAGCTATTGGTATTCATAATTATTCGAACGTTGAAATTTACAACTGTTCGCTTATTTCAGGACAGGATGATGGTATGGCTGGTTTAAATGTTGTCAATAATTCACATATAAAAATTTACAATAGTGTTATATGGGAAGGGGACGGCGAATATTATAATAATAATACGGTAGACCCTACTGATAATTCAACCGTTGATATATACAATTCAAGAACAGGCAGTACGCAGGCTTCAATAAATGGAAACACCAATGCCAATCCCGGTATTATTACCGACCCGAGCACTATCGTAGCTCCGTCCTCTGAAGGTGATTTTGGCTTTGGTGCTACATCACCGTGCAATAATGCAGGATTAAATTCTTATTTGCCCAAAGATGTTTATGATCTGGATGGCGATGGCAATACTACCGAAACCATTCCTTACGACCTGAATGGTAACCCCCGTATTTATGCCGGCGTTGTCGATTTGGGCTGCTTCGAGGGACAACCGATTGCAAATTCGGGTTATGCACTTGGTTTTTGGGGTAATGGAAGTGTAAAATTAGGCAATGGTATCGATTTAAGTGGCAAAGATTTTACAATCGAACTCTGGTATTACATGCTGGATGGAATGGATGCCAACTGGCATAATATTTTTGGCAATGATCCTGGAACCCTTAGCCAGCGGAGCCCCCTTGTACATGTTAAAAATAATAATGAATTGGAGTTTGGTTACGGCGATGGAACAGACTACCGTCAGCAAACAACCGGCAATGTATTAAATCTTAACCAATGGAACCATATTGCCTTAACATTTAACAATGCTACTAACACCTTAAAATTATATGTTAATGAAAAACAAGTAGGTGAAATTAGCGGTTATGGTGAAGTAGTTTCGACTCCTCTATTATATATCAATGCTGATGGAAGTTTACGCGGTAATATTGATGAGTTTCGTGTTTGGGGCGAGGAACGAACTGCTCAGGAATTAATTGACAATAAAAACCGATCACTTTATGGTAATGAACAAAATTTGTTGTTATACTATAATTTTGATCAGATTACATCCGGAGATATTGAAGACGTAGCAGGAATTAATAATGGTAGCATTTTAAGCGGTTCCCAAGCTTCAATTATTGGTAGTGATGCCATTGGTACACCTGTTTTAAAAAGTATTAGCAATGTGGGCGTTGACGGTTTTACCATACATTGGTATCCGGTAAATAATGCTACTGGATATTTTATTGATATAGCTACCGACAAAAATTTTAGCAATCTTGTAAGATCAAATGAATCAGCGGGTCTTGATACCAGTTATACTGTAAGTGGATTAGGTAAAGACCTGGTTTATTATTATAAGGTAAAAAGCAATTTCGGGGGTGCTGCCTATCAGTATGGAACAATTACAACAACTGGATCAGGTGATTTTGTGGTGAATGCGTCATCACAAAATGAGTCTGGGTTTACTTTATTGTGGAGTCCGGTAACAGGAGCAACTGATTATTTTGTGGATATTGCAACGGATCTGGCTTTAAAAAATAAAGTTATTACATCGGCATCTACAAGTGGTGCAGAAAGATATGTGGCTTCAGGAACTGAGTTTAATCAGGGAAAAAAATACTATTACCGTGTAGCTTCAGATAATAATGATACCTCTGTGGTTGATTTTGCGGTAACAACCATGACAAATCCGGGTAATGCTCTTTGGTTAGATGGTAAGTACGATTATGTCAATGCCAACCTGATTGCCGGGCAGGGGACAAAGACCCAGGCAACCATGGAATGCTGGGCTTATGTCGATCCTACTGAAACCCGGGGCACTATTTTGGCCATTAATACGGCTGGTGGGGGTGCCAAATATCTTTTACAGTACGATTCACAAAACGGTTATAGCCTTTTTGACCAGCAATCGAATCAAAGCATCAATTCATACGATTTCCGCAGAGGCGCATGGGTACATCTGGCTGTTACCATGAGTGAAAACAGTACCTGTTCCTTCTATTTAAACGGGAAACTTGTTGGTACCACTGCCAACGGTGCATTACCACTTACTAGTGGCGATCAGGTTTCGTTTGGACAGACGTTTGATGGAACCGGTACTTCCAACTTCTTTAAAGGTGCCATCGATGAAGTCAGGTTCTGGTCAACAGTTCGCACGCAATCTGAAATACAGGCCAATATGAACAAGGCACTCACCGGTACTGAAGCAGAATTATTTGCTTATTATAACTTCGACCAGGGCGAAGGCCAGTCTGTTTATGAAAAGAAAAACGGGTTGAATGCCACTATTGTTGGAGGAAATGCGACGTGGATTGAATCGAATGCTTTGATAACACCACTGGTGTTATCGGTAACCGATATTTCCCCATCGACAGCTACCTTAAACTGGAATGCAGTGGATGGCGCTACCGATTATAAAATTGAAGTGGCAACTGATATCAATTTCAGCAACATTGTAAAAACCATTGCTTCAACCGGAAATGTGATCACTTATAACATTACCGGACTCAACGAAAATACCGATTATTACATTCGTTTGGCATCTTTAACCAATAGTTGGAGTAACTGGGATTTGACCGAAAATATTTCTACGTTGCTTACTCCTCCTGGAAATGCTCTTGCATTCAATGGGGTTGATGGTGAAGTGAATATAGGCAATGTAATGAGTAGTGACTGGAACTATCTTACCCTGGAAGCATGGGTCAAACTATCTCCCGATCAAACAGCTGATTATCCAAGAATAGTTGGTAACTATGGAAATTATGCTGGCTTCTCGTTGAATCTTTGGAGGGAAACGCATCAACCGTATTTTGAATTTATGAATGCAAATGGAGCCACATGGGATACAATTATGGCTCCTCATACAATCTGTGATAACTTATGGCACCATATTGCCTGTACCTACGATGGCACTGATATGAAACTGTATTTAGACGGGGAAATATTTGCCTCTAAGAATAATCCCGGGGCTATAATCAAGCAGGAGACCCTAAATACAGGTATTGGAAATCAAAATGGAGCTGCACCTTTAAATGGAATACTTGATGAAATCCGAATTTGGAATATTGCCCGTACCCAGGCTGAAATTAAAACTGATGCGCATAATACCTTAACAGGTACAGAACCTGGTCTGGTTTCTTATTATAACCTGGACAAAGCCGATGGCACCACTTTTACTGATGCAGCCGGAAACAATAATGGGACGATGACAGGTGGTGTAACCTGG
The DNA here is from genome assembly GCA_046704385.1 of Bacteroidales bacterium. Taxonomy (GTDB): domain Bacteria; phylum Bacteroidota; class Bacteroidia; order Bacteroidales; family SZUA-534; genus GH45. The sequence continues at coordinate 22,578 of JBJKSB010000015.1, forward strand.
GCAGAATCAAAAGCGTTGATTACACCCTTTACTTTATCGGCAACAAATATTGACAGTGCCAGCTTCACCGCAACTTGGGAGGCCATACCCAATGCTGGTAAATATTATCTGTGGGTGGCAACTGATACATTCCTTACACAACCGGTTGAAGGGTTGGAAAAGGTTGATGTAGGTAACGTGCATACATACAATATTACAGGTCTCGACGAACACACCACCTATTTTTATGGCGTAATGAGCGTTACCGACCGCGAAAGTGCCTGGTCGGCTGGCCGCCAGGTGAAAACGACCGGCTCTTCGAATGGTGAGTTGGCCATTGATTTATCAGCCCCCAACACTAACATCGATATATCATCTCTGATTCCCAAGTTTGCAGGAAAAAATGCAGGGGCTATTACCGGCTGGTTTAAAACCACTCATGAGGGCCTCATCTTTAGAATGGCTGATAGCCCAAGTTCAAGTGGTAACCAGGTTTGGTTATGGGTTGGCCACGCCGGAATCGAACGTAGAAGCATGCTTTTTGAAATCTCAAGAGGTGGTACTATAGTGCAAAGCATGAGTGTAATGAGCGGAAATAATACCTATCTGGATGGTAAATGGCACCATATTGCTGTCATTACAGGCGATGGAGACAACCGTATTTTAATCGATGGCAAAGAACAAGAGATTTGGTATACAGACGATTTTGGAAATTCTCAAACGCAGGAATTTTCAAATATTACAAATCCGTCTTATTTTGTTGTTGGGTATGGTCCCGTGCAGGTAGATGAACTGGCATTTTATAAAAACCCCATAACCAATGCTGAAGCGATTGACCGGGCACACCGGAAGTTAACCGGTACCGAAACAGGTTTGCTGGCATACTATAATTTCGACAACCAAAACGCCAATGATGTGGCCTTTGGCCACAATGGCATTGTGCCGGCTTCGGCTACATATGTCAGGGCCCATGTTAACCAGATTCCATTTTTGAATGCACCGGTTCAGGGTGTAACCGTTGCTGATTTAAGCTGGGAAGCCATTAATGGTGCTACTCAGTATAACATTGATGTAGCAAAAGATAAATTGTTCCAGGATAAAATTGTGGATAACCAAAGCCTTACTGGCACAAGTTACCATTTGGATAACCTGGATAAAAACACCAAATATTATTACCATGTTAAGGCAAAGGTCAATGGCGAATGGGGCGAATATTCGGCAACAGGTGAGCTGTTTACGTTGCCGGGTAAAGCGCTGCAATTAAATGGCGTTGACCAGTATTTAACCTGCGATGGTATTTCAGATAATCCATCCGACCAGGCTACCATTGAATGTTGGGTTAAGTTAGACGCTGATGCCAGCCATAACGGGACCATTTGGGCCAATAACCAGGGTACGGATACTCCCTACATATTATATTACGATTTCACAAATCAAAAGCTTAATGTTGGAACATCAACATCACTTACAAGCGGGACGTTAACTGATTTAGCCAGCCAAAAAATTAATTTGCTGGTGGGTTGGCACCATATTGCCGTAACAATTATCAAAGATGGATTGTCTGATGTTTATATCGATGGTAAAAAGGTGTCGGAATTTACTTATTCTCTTGCTCCAATTGTTGGTGGAAACATTCTATCGATTGGTGATGGAACAAATTATACCGGTGACAACTTTAAAGGCGAAATGGATGAGTTCCGCGTTTGGAATACTGCTTTAACGCAAGCCCAGATACGTGTTAATATGAATTTGTCAAAACCGGGCGATCCAAATGGTAATTTGATAGCGCATTATACATTTGATGAAATAGCCGACGGGAATACAGTATTTAAAGACTGGGCAAAATACAATAATGCCACCATTGTAAGCGGGGCTACCAATACAAATTCCGAAGGGGTGATTATTCCAATAACACTGGAGGCTACTAACCCGACACCTGGCAGCTTCGATATGCATATTAACAATATAGCATCGGCTAAAAGCTTTGAAATTGAAGTGGCTTATGATTCAACGTTTGTGCCGCCGCTGGCTGTACTTAAAAATATTGGCCGTAACCTCGATAATACCGTGGATGGTTTATGTCCCGGTGTGAAATATTACTATCGAACCCGTGCCATTTACGATGAAAATACCCTTAGTGAATGGAGTGCATCTGATACCATAAGCACTGTGAATCAGGATGCTAAAATTAAAAACCTGGCAGCAACACAGGGCGACTATTCACAAAAACTTAAATTGTCGTGGGAATGTGATAACAGCTACCTGGTAAACGATTTTGTAATTAAGCGGCGCAATGTGGGCGACCCGGAATTTACATTCCTGGCTGATGTGCCCAATAATGCTGACTTTTACCAGTTTATTGATACACTGGCACAACCTGGAACCTATTATGAATATACCGTTCAGGGAATGAGCCATTGTTATAATAACGATACTAAAATTGATACCACTAATGTGGGATATAATATTCCGGCACTTACATTGAGTAAGGAAATTAATGCACAAACACAACAGGCATATATCCGCCTCGACTGGGATTATAGTCCCGGTTTCTGCCGAAACGTGGAAATTGTTCGAACTAATACTGAAACCGGTATTACCCAAACTTTCCAGGAGGTTGCCGACAGCCTGGTTTACCGCGATGGTGATGTTTCTTTATGTACACCTTACAGCTATCAACTGGTGGCCAAAACTGCCGATTATGGCGATGTAAAATCTCCAACCGGCTTGTTTACGCTCGAAGAGGATATTTTTGATGCTATTGACACTCTTGATGCATCAAAAGGTTACTTTGACAACAAGATTACCTTAAACTGGACTTCGCACAAGCAAAATATTATTGACGAGTACCAGATTTCGCGCCGCAAATATGCCAACGGCGACCCGTGGCAGGTGGTTAAAGTAATAGACAAAGGGACAACCCAGGTGTGGATTGACGAAGATGCCATTGCAGGCGAATATTATGAGTACCTGCTTGTAGGTCTTGGCACCTGCGGACAAAATACGCTGTATACCGATTCGGTTACTTCAGTTGGTTTCCGTCAGCCTGAGGGCACCATGGCCGGGCAAATTACTTACCAGGGCGGTAACCCGGTATTTAATGTAAAACTTACAGTTGGCAACAGCGACAACTCTGTTTTAGGTTCCTGCCTGAGCTTCAGCGGCAGCGACAGCCTGAAAATTAACCCGGTAAAAAGTTTCGATATGAGCCAGGGTACAACTGTCGAAATGTGGTTGAACCCGTCAACACTTAGTCAAAACTTTATTTTGTACAAAAACTCCGGCTTAACCATCGATTATACTTCCGATGGAACGCTTTCAGCTTTGTCGGGCAGTGCATTGGCACAATATAATTTAAGTACCGATGCCAATAATGTATGGCAAAACAGCTCATGGAATCATCTGGCTGTAGTTACTAAAGCCAATTCACTGGAAATTCTCATTAATGGCCAACCGGTTGTTACAAACACAAATGCCACATCACCGGCATTCGGTACAACCATGGTGGCTGATGGTTACAGTGGTCTTTTGGATGAGCTTCGGGTTTGGAATGTTGCACGTGCCGATAGTGTTATAGACAGGTACAAAGGTTTAATGCTGGGACGCGATCAGAATAATATGATTTGTAACCTGCGTTTTGACGAAGGCCGCGGAACCAAGGCATTCGACCACTCGCGTATTGATAACGATCCTACCAAATCGCATGGTGAAATTTACGGCGCTGTTTATTCAGCCAGTGTACCTTCAACAGCTACTTTATCGCTTGGGGCAAAGACAGAACCTACCGGTAATTACATGGCCAAAGGTATTTGGTTTAAGGGCAGCGGAAATACTTACACTATCACCCCGTCATTCGGTGTGCATGAGTTCGATCCTGCAAACCGTTCGATGCTGATTAGTGAAAGTTCATTGATCCTAAACAACCAGAATTTCACCGATATTTCATCGTTTGTAGTAACAGGAAATGTTAAATACTACGGTGCCGACTTCCCTGTTGAGGGTGTAATGTTGGCCATTGATGGACAGACTTGTGTTTCAGCCGAAGGTGCTCCAATTACTACCGGCGCTGACGGTAATTTCACCATCGAAGTGCCTATTGGAGAACACTTTATTTCGGTTCAAAAAATCAACAACACTTTCTCTGAAGGCTATTTCCCGCCAAAAGATGCAACCGGTAATGTGACTTATCATTTATTTGATAACCCTGTTTCAGGAATCCAGTTTGTCGATTCTACCTTTATGACCGTTGCCGGACGTATCGTTGGTGGTACTGTTGAGGGCGACAAGGAGATTGGTTTTGGTAAATCGAAAAATAACCTGGGGGTTTGTAATTTCACTATTGAGGCTACAAAAGGTTATCCTATTGATGGCACCAATAGTACCATAACGGTTTCCACCAATGCACAAACTGGTGAGTACGAGATGAAACTGTATCCCGAGGTTTACCAGTTTGTGGTTGATGTTACCCATCATATTGGTAACAGTCTTTACAACTTTAACAGTGTCGACGATTTGGCTATGATTAACCTGGCCGACCCAATGCTCGAAAATACAGCTACCGATACAGCTACACTTACTACTATTACTGGTACTGATACCACTTATCGTGATACAGTTTATCAGTATAAATATTATTTAAAACGTAACTGGGTTTACCGTAAAGTACCAACTATTGAGGTGCTTAGCGCTAATAACAATCCGTATTTCTACGACAGTGTTGAATACGTTCAGGATGCCAATAAAGACACAGTTCCGTTTACGCTGATAAATGCCGATGGAAGCAATCGCCTGGCTTATCCGGCCTTTACCAAAGGTAATTTCTATAATACACAGATACTTGTTTATGAGCAATATACAAATGCAGATAACAGTAATATTGATAAGGTTCCGGTGCAGGATGGAACGGTAACAGTAATTAATGGTTGTGCTACTTATCCGGCTCCGGTGGATTATACCATTTTCAATGGTAAAGTGGATTACAGTTTCATTGGCGGATTCCCTAACCCAACCGTGGATAATACCAGCCCTGAATTAAGCTATACCAAAACTTTCGAGGTTCACTCCTATACAGGTCAGGGTGGAGCAATGCAAAGCCAGTGGCCGGCTAACGGACCATTCCGTGCTTATGTATTCGGAGGTATCCCAACCGGGCAAAACTTTGTAACTCAGGGACCTGATCAGGTTGACTTTATTTTACGCGACCCTCCGGGATCAAACAGTTCGGCTTCGTTCGAAAAGGGCTTTACAGTTACAAATAGTGTTACCAATAGTTTCGATAATTCAACATCCGTAAACACAAGTCTGGATGTCGACCTGGGTTGGGAGATGACTACATTTGTGGGTTTTGGTGCAGGTATTATTAGTACCAGCGAGCAGGTAGCCAATGTTGATGCCGGTATCGGGTTCGATTCTAATTATTCAGGAGCCCACAGCCAGGAACAAAGCACAACTTACACACAAACATACAGTACCAGCGACGATCCTGCTTACGATGGTGCTATGGGTGATTTATATTTTGGCCATTCAACCAACATCAATTATGGGGTATCAAATTGCATTAAAATTATTCCTGCAGGCACAGGTGAAACTGAGCTGAGTACAAGTGTTGATGGATTTACAGTTGGATTAAAGAAAGGGCTTAACCTTGGACTTACTTACGGAACTTCGTTTGTTTATACACAGGATCATATAGAAAATTACCTGATCCCCAACCTTGAAGATATTTCAAGCAATTTAGGCGGCCAGGGTCTGACTGATTCAGCATCGTTCTATACACAACAGGCAGATTTGTGGCGTAAAACGTTGGCAGAGAATGAGTACGATAAATATCTTGCCATCAAGTATAAGAATTTATTCCCCGACAATAAAAATATATCGTTCGATGCGGGTGCTATTTACAGTGAATCGATGCAAAGTGAAACTACCGAAAACCATTCGTCATCATTCGAATTCACTATTAATGCTTCTGTTTCCACCGAGTTGGGCTTCGAAGTGTTTGGCATGGGTTCAACCTGGAAAATGGACACCGAGGTAAGCCATTCGAGTTCAACAGAAACTGAAAATTCTACCACAAATTCTAAAACAGTCAGCTTTACCTTAAATGATGGTGACCAGGGTGACTATTTCAGTGTAGATATTTTAAAATCGCCGTTCGGTTTTGGTCCGGTATTTAGCACCCTGGGTGGTGAAAGTGCCTGTCCATATGAACCTGGAACTAAAGTTCAGTATGCCGATTATCTTGGTAAAACACATCCGGCCGATTTCAACAACGACTTCCAGTTGAATTACCCGACCATGCAGATTGAGGTACCAAAAATTTCAGCTGATAATGCAATTGTTTCAGGAGTACCTGATAATCAGCCAGCCGTATTTACATTGAAACTTTCGAACCAGTCGGAAATTAATGCTGATAACTGGTTTACCCTTGAACTGGATGGTTCAAGCAACCCATATGGGGCAAAAGTTAAAATGGACGGGGCTGCTATTGTAAACGGTGTATCTATTATGATTCCGGGGGGATCGACCCTGACTAAAACACTTGAGGTGGAAAAAGGCCAGGCTGCTATAAATGATTATAATGGAATCAGATTGATCCTGCACTCGCAGTGCCAGTTCGACCCAACCGATGATGTGGCCGATATTGCAGACACGGTTACCATTTCGGCTAATTTTGTACCTACATGTACCGATGTTTCCTTGTTGAATCCTGCTGATAACTGGATTATGAACACCGATGCAAATAATCAGATGCCGGTGAAAATAACAGGTTACAACGTGAATCAGGGTACTTTCGAAAAAATGGCCTTCCAGTACAAAGCTGAATCAGCTTCAAGCTGGAATACGGTTGCCATGTTCTATAACGATACTACAAACTACGCTGCTGATGGTGGTGAGAAATATAAAATTGATGGTGCCGGATCGATAGATTACAACTGGGATATGAGTGCCTTACAGGATAAAGTTTACCAGGTAAGGGCTACCTCGTTGTGTACCGATGGTTCGGTAACCGAGGGCGAAGCACATACAGGTACGTTGGACAATACAAGGCCAACGGTATTCGGTACACCAAGCCCGGCCGATGGCATACTCGATCCGAACGACGATATTATGGTAACCTTTAACGAACCTGTTGATGCAGGTGCCGTTACTCCTTATAATATTGATGTTCAGGGTGTACTTAATGGTGCGGCTATAAACCATGGCACCAGCGTGAGCCTCGACGGTAATGGTGATTATATTACTACACCAGCCGGTATTCAGTTTAACAGCCAGTCGTTTACCATTGATGAATGGCTTCGCAAACCAGCTGGTGAAACCGGGGTGATTGCCTCGCAGGGAACTACCCGGAATTGGTTTGAGGTTTATTTTGCCAACGATTCAGTTTACATGGCTACCAGCCATAAAAATATCGCCGGTAAACTTACCGTTGATGACGATCAATGGCACCATTATTCTTTTGAGTATGATGCAAACAGCGGCAATGCCATCATTTACATGGATGACAAGCTAATTGCTGAAAAACCATTTGAACCGGTAAATACCACTGGTTCGTTCGTATTCGGAAAATCTGACATCACTAACAATGGTGATTTACAGGCTAATTTACAAGAGGTGCGCATGTGGAACAAGGCACTGGCCTTTAGCGATGTGGTTGTCTTAATGAATCAACAGCTGGCAGGTAATGAATTCGGTTTAATTTCCGACTGGACAATGGACGAAGGTCAGGGTACACTCTTGGCCGACAAAGCCCGTAGCCGGAATGCAACGCTTACCGGAAACTGGACGATTGAGCCTGCAAGCAGCGCTTATGCATTCAACGGAACCGATCAGGCATTAACATTCGCTACCAGCACAATACCAATGAATGCTGAAATGGATATGACCTTTGAGATGTGGTTTAAAGCCGGGGCACAATCAGCCACTGCAACTTTATTCTCAAATGGTGATACAACAGCTGCCGGTTACAGTGCTGATAAAACCATCAATATTAACATGACTTCATCAGGTAATATTGAGGTGGTAAGCGGTTCAAAAACTATAAATTCTGGAACCTCGTTTGCCGATGATCAGTGGCACCATCTGGCCTTTGTGGTTAACCGGAGGGCATATGCAACCTTATATATTGATGGTGAAAAACTGACAAGTGTTACAGTACCGGGATTCGGTTCATTCCAAAGCCCGTCAGCATATGTAGGTGCTATGGGTTATATCGATAATACCTTGCAAACCCATACTTCGAACTATTTTAATGGTTCAATTGACGAAGTCCGCATTTGGGATGTGGCCCGTACGCAGGAGCAAATTAAGCTTTATATGAATAACCGCCTTGCCGGAAATGAAATCGGCTTAATGGCATATTTCCCGTTTGAAGCTTATCAGGAAACTGCCGGGGTATTGACATCTGCTCAAACTTTGGATGATATCTCTGTAGATGCAAATAGTGCAACAGCTGCTAACCATTGCGGTACAGCTACTGCCATTGGTGCCGACGGCTTTACTCAGGTATCGCCAAATATCAGGCGTGAGCGTGCTAAAACGGCTGTTAATTTCGATTATGTGATCAATAACGATAAACTTATTATCACGCCAACGGATGCAGAATCCATGATTGAGAAATGTGTACTGGAAATTACAGTTCAGAATATCAAGGATCAGCATGGTAATATTATGGCTTCGCCGGTAACCTGGACAGCTTATATTAACAAGGATCAGGTTCAATGGGCTGATAACACATTTGCTTTCGAGAAGGAAATGGACCAACCATTGAGTTTTACAGCTACTGTTAAGAATGTTGGAGGTACACCACAGGCTTATACCATATCTAATCTTCCTGTATGGCTTACAACATCAGTTACCAGTGGAACTTTGCAGCCAAACACCGAAACTCAGGTTGAGTTTACGGTTAATGATGGCTTAAACATTGGTAACTATAATGAGGATATTTATCTTACCGGAGCTTCTGGCTACAACGAGTCACTGAACCTGAACCTGAGGGTTTACAAACAGGCTCCTGACTGGACTGTTGATCCTACAGCTTATGCAACAAGCATGAATATTATCGGTCAACTTAATATTAAAGATGTGATTAGCAACGATCAATACGACATGATTGGTGTATTTGCAGGCGATGTTTGCCGAGGTGTATGTAACTTAACTTATAATGCAAGTTATGATGCTTATTATGCATTCCTGGTAGTTTACGGTAATGCTAAAGGCGAAAAACTCAGTTATAAGGTTTGGGATGCCAGTGCAGGAAAAATCTACAGCGATGTTAACCCAACCTACGATTTTGAACCTAATAAGTTCTTAGGTACTGTGGCTGCGCCTGTTATCTTTACAGCAGGTAATAAACTTGATAATACCATCAAACTGAATAATGGCTGGACATGGTTGTCGTTTAACCTGGGAATGGATAATGATTCAGTTAGTGCCATGTTTAATGGCCTTAGTTTAAGCAACGGCGATGTGATAAAACACGCTGACCAGTTCGCCACATACGATGCGCCTATGGGTTCATGGTTTGGTACCATGAACCAGGTTGAGTTGAATAAACTTTATCGTACTTATGTTCAAAATGGTGGTAACCTGCTTTATATGGGAACTGAGATTAACCTGGCTGATTATCCGGTTACTTTGAGCAACGGATGGAACAGGATTGGTTACATGCCAACGATGAATATGAGTGTTGGTGAGGCTCTTGCAGGTTTCGAACCTCAGATTAACGATGTGGTTAAAAGTCAGTACCAGTTTGCTATGTACGATGGCTACGAATGGGTTGGAAGTTTAACTTACATGGAGCCTGGTAAAGGGTACATGTACCAGTCGAATAATATTGATGCAATAAGCTTTGTTTATCCTGCTGCTTCATCATTAAGTCAAAAGTCGGCAAAAATTACCGGACAGGTATTTGACAAAGCTGCACAGTATGAATATAACACCAGCGTGGTAGCACGACTAAATACAGTTAATATGCCTGACGGCTATAAACTGGCAGCTTATATCAATGGTGAGTTGCGTGGCTTGCAATCAATAAATACGGATGGTGCTTTTGCCGGATATAGTTTTATTACAGTTTACGGTGATGCAGCAAATATGGATCAAACAGTAAGCTTTGCTTTGTTGTCAGCAAACAATAAAAAAATGGAATTATCGGGTACAACAAACTTTATTGGTAATAACGTTGCAGGTGATCTTGGTAATCCTGTATTATTGACTTTGCAAAGTGCAACAGGCATTGAGGATATGAATGCTGACGAATTAAGTGTTGTGCCAAATCCATTCAATAATAAGCTGACTATTTCATTCAATTTAACTGAAAGCAGTAAAACGCTTGTGGAAGTATATAATCTGATTGGTGAAAAAATAGCCGTTTTAAATAATATAGAACTAAACAATGGATACCATCAAATAATGTGGGATGGAACCGGTTCGGACAACAAAGAGGTAGTTCAGGGAATTTACCTTGTAAAACTAAAAACCGGTGACAGAACCAGTATCATAAAAGTGGTTAAAAACTAGTCATGTTGTTAAATCCTGTGCTTCTTTTTAGGGAAGCACAGGGTTTTCATCTTAACATTTATTATGAAACAGTTAAATTCAAAATATTTAAATCAGGAATCATGAAAACAATTAAAAAATATATTTTACTATTGGTACTGGCCACGCAAATGAATTACTTGTGGGCCTTACCTGACGGCTGGTCGGTTAACAGTGCCGATTATCAGTATTCGTTAACCATTACAGCAACTGTGGAAGTGAACAGCGAAACTGTGGGTAATACAGGCAATGTTGTGGCAGCATTTGTTAATAATGAATGCCGTGGAGTTGCCGAGGCTTCACTGGTTCAGGCGAATAACACTTATTATTTTTACCTGACGGTATTTAGCAATGAATATTCAGGCGATACTATCCGGTTTAGTTATTATGATAAGGATAAAGACAATGTGACGGAATTTGCCAAAACAGTCGTTTTTACCGATGGAGATAACCTGGGAAGCGTTAGCAACCCATATGTTGTAACTAATGATCAACATGATGGAATTGTTCAAAGGTCCGGGGTAGCTGCATTAAATTGTTATCCGAATCCTACAGACCATTGGCTTACCATTGACACTCAGAACCCTTTATCGGCCATCAGGTTATATAATGTTACCGGGAAATTAATTTCCACTTTCGATCCCGGTTTTGATAATACTATTGATGTAAGCCAGTTACCTAAAGGTATCTATTTAATTGAAGCAGAAAGCAATAAAACAAAATTCTTAAGCAAATTTATTAAAGAATAAGTTTAAAATTATACTCTGTTAAGGCCGGTTCATTTGTGTTCCGGCCTTTTTTAATGATTGAGGGTTTCGCTTTTACCTAAACACTTTTTATCGATTGATTATATTCTTTTATAATTGCATTTTTTTACATTTGATTGGACTCTTAACCTTTATTGCCTCAAACTATGAATGCTTTTAAGAATTTTATTGAAAACTATACCGATTTACCCGGTTCCGATTGGCAAATAATCAGTAAGGCCTTTGAGCGTAGGGAATTTGCCAAAAATGAAACTATATTGGCAGAGGGAAGTATTTGCCGTTATTTTTATTTTCTTGAAAAAGGATTGGTGCGTTTTTACGAAAATAATGATGGCAACGACGTTACTAAATTTTTTACGAAAGCACCCTATTGTTTTACTTCAAAAGTTAGTTTTAATCAACAAAAACCTGCTACAGAAAACATTCAGGCACTTACGTCCACAGTAGTCTGGCAAACTACTTTACCACAAACAAATGCATTGTTGCATCTTGAATCGTGGAGTACTTTTACACGCAGGTTTGTTCATGAAGTTCAAACTTATACTGAAGAATTAATGATGCAAATTAAAACCGAAACAGCAGAACAACGCTATTATAAATTGTTGGAGCAACACCCGGATGTAATCCACAGTATACCCTTGAAGTATTTATCAAGTTTCCTGGGAATTGCGCCTCAATCATTAAGCAGGATAAGAAAAAAGAATGGTGATTAACATAGGTTAATTTCTTTTTAATTTATTATACTCAATTTTGTCCCGGTAATTTAATGATACAAATATGGCAAGCTTTAAAAGTAAAATATTTAATTTCTTATTGCGGAATACACATCTATCTAGGGGACAGTTGCACAAAGAAGTCTTCAATATGAGTACTTCCATACAGGGATTTCGCGACAGGTGTGAAAAGGGTGCCGAAAGGTTAGCCAAACTGCCTGCAAATATTACGGTACACCCGATTAATATTGATGATGTGCAGACTGAATGGCTTGTACCGAAAGGTGCTCCCGATAATAAAATTATTATGTATGTCCATGGAGGCGGATATGTGTCTGGTTCCTGCAACGATCATAGGGCAATTGTTTCAAAATTTGCCAAAAATTGTGGTATAAAAACATTGACCTATGAATATCGTCTTGCACCTGAGCATAAATTTCCTGCCGCTTTGGACGATTCTATTGTTGTCTATAATTGGCTACTAAAAAATTACAAATCCGAAAATATTATTATTGCTGGTGAATCGGCTGGTGGAGGTCTCACCCTGGCAATTTTACTGGCATTAAAAGAAAAAAACATGCCCATGCCGGCGGCAGCAGTGGCTATTTCGCCCTGGACTGACCTGGCTTGTTTGGGCGAATCATATAAAACCAAGAACCGGAAATCACCGGCACCCCTTAATAGCTGGTTTGTTTTTAGCGAACATTATGTGGGAGATAATAATTCCAAAAATCCTTTAATATCTCCACTATATGGTGATTTAGCCGGCTTACCTCCCTTATTAATTAATTCAGGAGTTGATGATGAATTGTTTGACGATGGCGAACAATTTTATTTAAAAGCCAAACAAGCAGGAGTAAATGTGATTTTCAAAAAAGGTCTTGGAATGGTGCATTGCTATCCTTTGCTTGCACCAATGTTTCCTGAGGCCACTGAAGCTATGAATGAGATAGTGGAATTTATCAGGATGCACCTGGAAATCCATGATTGAAATGTTGGTTAAAGAGTATATACATTTTGAAAATAAAGGTGCTGACAGGGTTTTTATGCCTAAAACCAGTTTCGGGAAGGCTGAAACCTTTTTTTGAAGTGGCAGAAATTGATTCTGAACGACCAAAATATGCTCATGAATAATCAAAACCAGGTTCTGCAAAATTTGAATATAATACGACCTCGTCCAACGAAGGAGGTCAGGTAGAAGTTATAGAACGAAAATTATAAATTATTTTATCTCTCCCTTGCTCCGAAATAAATTCGGTGGGCTGGGTGGTGCTATTCGGTTACTTATCCCTTTAAATTTTAAAAAGTTTGGTTATGGTCATGTTATTTTGTAGCGTCCATTCTTCGAGTGATGAAAAGTCTATCCGACCAATTGGAACCCGTACTTTGATAAGCCAGGTGAATTTTCGACAATGTCGAATCAATACTTATGGAGGTAAAATACTCTTTCGACGATTCGGAACCCATACATTGAAAGCACAACAGGCCTTTCGACGGTGTCGAACCCACATATGAGGAGGCAAAATGCCCTTTCGACGGTGTCGAACCCGCTTGTTCGAAGCGCAACAGGCCATTAATTTAAGTCGAACCTACTTGTCAGGAGGCAATAAGCTTAATATAGAAACGCCTGAAAATTGTCAGATAACAGCTTCCGGCGTTTTTTTTATATTTTTTTCTTTAATCCAAATACTCTGAAATGGGAGCGCAACTGCAAACCAGGTTCCGGTCGCCATATCCGTCATCAACCCGGGCAACTACCGGCCAGAATTTGTTAAATGTTGACCACTCAAGTGGATAGGCAGCCCGGTGACGGCTATATGTGTGATCCCAATTATCATCTGTGCACTCCACAGCGGTATGTGGTGCATTTTTTAATAAGTTGTCTTTGGGGTCGGCTGTACCATTCTTTATTTCGGTAATTTCTTCCATGATGGATGCCAGTGCTTCAACAAACCGATCAAGTTCTTCTTTGCTTTCACTTTCGGTGGGCTCAACCATCAGGGTTTCGTGAACCGGGAATGATAGTGTAGGTGCATGGAAACCATAATCCATCAACCGTTTGGCAATGTCTATAGTTTCAACACCATATTCCTGGCGAAAATGACGGCAGTCAACAATCATTTCGTGTCCAACACGGCCGTTTTCACCTGAATATAATATTCCATAATGATCGCGGATGCAGGCAGCCAGGTAATTGGCATTTAAAATGGCAATTTTGGTCGAAACAGTAAGTCCTTCACCACCCAGCATCTTTATATAAGCATGAGTAATTGGCAAAACAAAGGCACTGCCAAAAGGAGATGCAGCCACCGCTTTACCCTTTTCACCGCCGGTTTTTACTACCGAATGCGAAGGAAGGAAAGGTTTTAAATGTTCAGCTACAGCAATAGGACCAACACCGGGACCTCCACCTCCATGAGGTATAGCAAAAGTTTTATGCAGGTTCAGATGGCAAACATCAGCTCCTATAAATCCCGGACTGGTTAATCCAACCTGGGCATTCATATTGGCACCATCCATATAAACCTGGCCACCGTTTGTATGGATAATATCCATCATTTCGCGTATTTCCTTTTCAAAAACTCCGTGCGTTGACGGATAAGTAATCATGAATGAATGCAGCATATCTTTATGTAATTCAGCATTAGCTCTTAAATCATTTACATCAACATTGCCTTTTTCATCACAGCTTACAACAACTACCTGCCCGCCGGCCATAACTGCGCTGGCAGGGTTTGTGCCATGTGCTGAAGCCGGAATTAGTATGACATTCCGGTGACCTTCACCTCTTGATTTATGATATTCGCGAATAACCATCAAACCGGCATATTCTCCGGCGGCACCTGAGTTGGGTTGGAGTGATACAGCTGCAAATCCGGTAATTTTAGCCAAATCAGTTTCCAGGTCATTAATTATAATCTTGTAGCCTTCAGCTTGATTTTCGGGTACAAAAGGATGGATATTGCCAAACTCAGGCCAGCTCAACGGCATCATGCTGGTGGCCGGATTAAGTTTCATGGTACACGACCCGAGGGAGATCATGGAGTGAGTAAGCGAAAAATCTTTACGTTCAAGCTTTTTAATATAGCGCATCATTTCAGTTTCGGAATGATAAACGTGGAAAATCTGTTCTTCAAGGATGGGTGTATTACGCAGGAATATTTCATTAAAATAAACCATATCGCCGTTTACTTTTAGCGGAACGAAATTTTTCCGGCAAACGGTAGCAAATATGCCCAGTACTTCATTAATATCTTTTAAGGTTGTACTTTCCCCAATACTGATGCCAATGGTTGTTTCATCAATATAGCATAGGTTTATTCCCTGATCATGCCCTTGTTTAATAATTTTGTTAGCTTCAGTGGTTTTAACCAGAAGGGTATCAAAAAAGTCCTTATTTATCTGTCCTATTCCCATTGCCTCTAGGCCTTTGTGTAGTAATCCGGTTAAATTATGGATATGATGGGCAATTTCTTTGATTCCTTCCGGTCCATGATAAGCGGCATACATTCCGGCCATGGTTGCCAGTAAAGCCTGAGCTGTACAAATATTCGAAGTAGCCCTTTCGCGTTTAATATGTTGTTCGCGGGTTTGTAAAGCCATTCGCAGGGCTTTGTTTCCGTTACGGTCAACGGAAACTCCGATAATTCGTCCCGGCATGCTTCGTTTGTATGCATCACGGGTAGCAAAGTAGGCTGCGTGAGGTCCTCCAAATCCCATAGGGATACCAAACCTTTGCGTACTTCCACAAACAATATCGGCTCCCCATTCACCGGGAGGTACTAAAATTGACAGAGCCAATAAATCGGCAACCACAGTTATCATAGCATTATTAGCATGCGCTTTCACTGTAAATTCTTTGTAATCTTCAATGTTACCTTCTGAGTTTGGATATTGAACCAAAGCACCAAAAATCTTATCCGTAAAATTAAAAGTACGATAATCGGCTACAATCAATTCAATTCCAAGTGGTTCTGCTCGTGTGAGTAAAACATCCAGAGTTTGCGGAAATATTTTCTCGTCAACAAACAATTGATTACCGCCGTTTTTTACGAACGATTTGTCCCGCTTATTGAACATCATAATTATTGCCTCGGCAGCTGCAGTGGCTTCATCCAATAATGAACAGTTTGCAATCTCCATAGCCGTAAGGCTCATTACCATGGTTTGGAAATTCAGCAGTGCTTCAAGCCTTCCCTGGGAAATTTCAGCCTGGTATGGTGTATATGAAGTATACCAGCTGGGGTTTTCAAAAATGTTCCGCATAATTACCGAGGGTGTCACGGTTGGGTAATAGCCTAAACCGATGTACGATTTGTATAGTTTATTTTTTGAAGCAATACTTTTTATGTAATCGAGATATTCATTCTCCGACATTGACTCTGCAAGGTTCAGAGGTTTTTTTAACCGGATATCAGCAGGAATGGTTTGGTCGATCAACTCGTTGAGTGATGAAACACCAATTTTGGAAAGCATACTATCAATATCAGTATTACGTGGTCCGATATGACGTGTAATGAAATTATTTGATGACATAGCAGGAATGTATTTAGCTTTAAATTTTGTGTTTAATTTTTGCCGCAAAATTAAACGATTTACCTTTCTAAAGCTTTTAAATCTACAATTTAATTTCATGTTTGAAAGCAAGACTTTTCTGTGACTAATATCAGATGATTTAAATTAAGGTTGGGTCGGGTTATATACTTGCATTTTTTTTATAGCTTTGATTTATTAAATACAATAGTTTAAACAGACCTGAAAAAATAACTGGTTTTCAAAATTGATTTGAATTATAGAAATTCGATATTTTATGAATCAAAAGATTAAATTCCTGACTCTGATACTTTTCATTACACAGGTTAACCTGTTTGTTGTTGCCCAGGAATCCTCCCTTTGGCTGCGAAATGGTAAAAAAGTAACTATAAGCAGTTATATGTTGGATACGGCCAATTATTATGAAGGAAAAATAAACTACACAACTTTAGATGGCAAAAACAAGGATAAATTTAAAGATGATGTTTTTGCAGTTATTGAGGCTGATGGAACCGAGAAGATACTGTATAAACAAAATTTGGAATTAGGTGAGATTTTGACTCCTGAACAGATGAAGGAATACGTTACGGGAATTGGAGATGCCCGGGCATCAAAGGTCTCGCCTTTAATTACTGTAGGTGGAGTTATATCAGGTTTGGCAGGTGCTTTTGTACCTCAGCCTGAGGTAAACCTTGGAGGTAATTCCATGGGCCTTCCGGTCGGAATTATAGTGCCGGCAGCTTACGTTGCAGCTATTGGGGCTACTGCTCCCGGTGAGAACAAACTGACTTCAAATTATCCTGTAAAATCAAAAACCGAGGATTATTTAATGGGTTACCAGGACGGTATAAGAAAGAAGCGTCTTACAAATAGTTTAATCGCTGCCGGTATTGGTTTTGTTGCGGGGTTTTTAGTTATTTCAGCTGTAAACTAAAATTTCTTATCTTAAGCAAATACACTAAATAACTTTGTCCCTTTGCTCCTTGGCGAGAGTATTTACTTAAGAAACGGATTACTTCTTTTCTCCTCTCCAATAGTTGTTTCAGGCCCATGACCCGAAAAGACCATGGTATCATCTGGTAACACAAATAGTTTTTCTTTAATCCCTGAAACGAGCTGATCATAATTACCGCCTGGCAAATCGGTTCGCCCAATGCTTCCGTTAAAAAGAATATCACCACAAAATACCAATCCTTTTTTTTTGTTATAAAAGGCCAGTCCTCCGGCAGAATGCCCGGGTACCATAATTACCTCCAGTTCAGAGTTGCCAAAAGTTACCAAATCACCAGGGTTAAGTAATTTTTTTGGTTGGGGCGGATCATAATCAATGTTTAAACCATATCCCCGGCAGGTATCTTTAAACTGGTTAATCCAGGGCAATTCATTTTCGTGGCAGGCAATAGGTAAATCATATTTATCAACCAGGTACTTCAACCCAAAAATGTGATCGAGATGATTGTGTGTGGTAATAATCAGAATAGGTTTCAAATTATTTTCTGTAATAAAATGATCCAGTTCCTGGTTTTCATTTGTGAAAAAATTACCCGGGTCAACAATAATACATTCTTTGCTATCATCAAAAAGTATAAAAGTATTTTCCTGGAAAGGACTTAATACGAACTTTTTATATTCCATAACTTACTATTGTTCTTTTTAGAAAACTCATAAAAAATAATATTACAAATAACAAAAATCAAAAATCAAAAAACAAACCTGTCCTATATATTCTTACAGTTGTGTTAAACACATACTCTTTAATCCCAATTATCAGGCAATTTGATGTTTTGAATTTTAAAAACCTGGAGTTTTCTTGGAAGTATTAATTATTATATGACTCAATTGCTTTTCGTAATGCCTCCGGTTTACTGCCGTGATCGATAAATATATTTTTAGACCAAACCAGGAGCAATCCCCCAAGAATTCCGGCAGTATGTGGTCCCATATAAGGTGGTACATAATTTGGGTCATTAGTATTGTAGATATTTGGGTCATGATTCATCTTGTTTATAAGGCTAATGGTGGTGAGTGTCATAATAGTGTAGCCTGTAATAGCCAGCAAAACGGCATTGTCGGATGCCCTTTTATAATCAGTTAAGTATTTCATACTTTCCGGATTATCTGCCAGATCAGTCTTCAAATTTTTATAATTTACTTTTTTCAGATCACCAAAATCTTTGTTATAATAATAATGGGTAACCGACCAATTAAGATATAAACCGTCCGAGTAACCTGAATCATAATATTCAGAACCTAAACCATAAGTTGTACCCATTGAATAGACCACATGGCTGAAAAGATTAATTTTCCCATGAACTTCACACAGTGAAAATTCAGGATTGTATGTCCCTTTTACATTCATTAGGTTTGAGTAAAAACCATAATCGTTTTGGAAAAATTTAACAAACCTTCCGTCAACCTTTTTTCCATCAGCCATAAAATATGACGGACCCATCAGAGGCTGGTTCAGTTCCAGCCTGTGAACTTTTAAAACACTGTCATCCATCAGATAAAGGAAATTGTAGGGTTCTATTTTATAAGGCGAAACTTTACCGGCTTCATTTGAAACTGCATTTGCGGAATCTGCCAGAAAATTTTCATTTGATTCATTGGTAAGGCTGTCGCGAGCTGCTGATAAATTGTAAACATTATCATTCCATTCATACGAACGTACTGATGCAAGCGGAATACTCCAATCGAGAGTATCCTGATTTTTAAAAGTCAGGTAATGAATTCCGATACTGTCCACCTGGGTTATTTTACAGCTTATCAGTTCGTTATTATATTTGAGGATAACATCTTGTGAGAATAGCTGTACATTTATAAATACCAGTAAAATAGAAACATAAGTAATTTTTAGCATAAGTCAGATTTTTTGTAACGAGTTCTGTTAATTTAGCTAATTCATAGTGCAAGATTATAAAGTAAATCAGGCTGATACTTTTCGGAAATCCTAATAGCAAAAATCCTTCCATAAATTTATCAAATTTAAAAACCGGTATGTTGAATTACGTATACAAAAGGCAAAATTTAATACTGAAATCATATTTTTGTAAAAAATTAATATTGTGATATATCCGGAAAATTTTGAACAAAAAATTGACTTTTTAAGGGTCAGGGAATTAGTTAAAGAGCATTGTTTTAGTGAGTTGGGTAAGTCGTTGGTGGATGCTATGCGATTTAATCCTGCTTTTGAAGCGGTTAAGCTTCGGCTGAATGAAACGAATGAATTCAAACAAATTCTGGATAAAGGAGACGAATTTCCTACCGAACATTATTATGATTTGAGGGAATCATTCGCAAAGATGAGGGTTAGCGGAACTTTTCTTGAGGCTAAGGAGCTTTTTGATTTGCGTCGTGCATTACAAACGGTAAAAGCAGTTATCAGGTTTTTCAAAAAAGAGGATGCTGAGGAAAATTATCCCAACTTGAAAAATATTAGCAGTAAAGTGGTTGTGCATCCTTACGTGGTTGATGGTATTGACAGAATTGTAAATAATCATGGAAATATTCGGGATAATGCTTCTCCGGAGCTATCAAAAATCAGGCGTGAGCTGTCTTCAAAACAATCAGCAGTTTCCAGGCTTATCCATAAAATTATTGCACAAGCCCAAAAAGACGGCTGGATTGATAACGACACTACTCTTACTGTTCGCGACGGCAGGTCGGTGATACCGGTTAATGCTTCGTTTAAAAGGAAAATACCAGGGATTGTACACGATGAATCAGCTACCGGTAAAACCTGTTATGTTGAACCTGCACCTGTGGTTGAAATGAATAATGAGATTTCGGAGCTTGAGGCCGAGGAACGTCGTGAAATTGTTAAAATCCTTAAAGAATTTACTGAAACTATAAGGCCTTATACCGACGATTTGGAAGACTGCTTGCAACTGCTGGGCATAATGGATTTTATTAGGGGAAAGGCAAAATTTGCGCAGCGAATTAATGCTATTTTGCCTGAATTGGAAAATAATCCGGGGTTTCTGTGGATTAATGCCAGGCATCCATTGTTATTCCTGTCCTCTGCAGCTGAGGGTCGACACGTGGTTCCTCTGAATATACAACTTAACGACAACAATAGAATTTTGTTGATATCGGGGCCTAATGCCGGTGGTAAATCCGTTTGCCTGAAAACGGTAGGTTTGTTACAATATATGTTGCAATGCGGAATGCTGATCCCGGTTGAAGAGGCCAGTTATGCAGGAATTTATAAAAATCTGTTTATCGATATTGGCGATGAGCAAAGTATTGAAAACGACCTTAGTACCTATAGTTCGCATTTACTGAATATGAAATTTTTTACCAAAAATTCAGACAATCAATCTCTTATTTTGATCGATGAGTTTGGTACAGGTACCGAACCGATGCTCGGTGGGGCAATTGCTGAAGCAGTTTTAAACAAAATAAACAGCGATGGTGCTTACGGCGTGATTACAACCCATTACACCAATCTGAAACATTTTGCCTCTTCACAGCAAGGTTTAGTAAATGGTGCCATGCTTTACGATACTCAACGGCTTGAACCTTTGTTTATCCTCGAAATGGGTAAGCCTGGCAGTAGTTTTGCTTTTGAAATTGCCTATAAAATTGGATTGTCGCAGGAAATTATTGATGAGGCCAAAAGCAAGGTAGGTGAGGAACACGTGCATTTTGACAAGCATTTGAGGGAAATATTGCGCGATAAACATTATTGGGAACGTAAACGTGAAAATATCCGTAAGATTGAACGCAGGCTTGAGGAGATGATGGGAAAAGAGAAAGAGGAACTGGAAAAAGCGCAGGCCATAAGGAAGAACACCAAAGAAAAGGCTGAATTTGAGGCTCAGAAACTTTTAGCCGAAACCAATAAAATAATCGAAAATACGGTACGGAAAATTAAGGAAGCCCAGGCTGAAAAAGAGAAAACAAAAGAAGCCCGCCAGGAACTTGCTGAATTCAAAGATGGGTTGCAAAATAAAAATGCAGAAGATGAAGAAAAGATACTTCGGAAAATGAAGAAGTTGACTGAGCGGGAGAATCGTGTGAAAAGTAAAGGAAACAAAGCAAAGAATGAACCCGAAAAGGCCGATGATAATAAGCCCGGAATAAAGCTAACACGCGAAAAAGTATATACTATTGGAATGCCGGTCAAAATAAAAGGGCAGACCTCAGTGGGTGAAATAATGGAACTTACCGATAAAAATGCCGTAGTTGCTTTCGGAAATTTATTAACTACAGTAGCCATCCAACGCCTTGAAATGCTTGATAACCAGGAAAAGAAAAGTCTGCGTAAAAAATCGGGGGGAAATAATTTTAAACAGGCTTATGAATTAAATCAAAGACGTATGAGGTTTAAACCCGGACTTGATATTCGGGGTAAGCGCGCCGATGAAGCATTGCAGATGGTTACCGAATTTATTGATGAGGCGGTTATGGTAGGAGTATTCGAAGTTAAAATTTTACATGGGACCGGAACCGGTATATTGCGACAGGTAATTCGCGAATATTTGCATTCCTTAACAGTAGTTAATAAGATTCAGGACGAACATGTTGAATTTGGCGGTGCCGGTATTACAGTAGTCAGTTTAGGATAAAATGATTTTAAAAAGTAATTACAAAACTTCCCCTGAATTTATTTCCCAAAGTATTATTAAAATCGATAGCATCCTGGCGGGTTGAGAAAGGGCCAACGATAACCCGGTATATCTTATCTCCGTTTTTATCGGCTGCCTGAATAATTATTTCGTGATTCACCGAAGCTTTTATATCATTTATTTGGCGTAAAAGATTTGCACCTTCCTGGTAACTCGCAATCTGAATACCAAACCCAACAGGTTCAACTATCTCGGTTTCAAGTTTATAATACTCAATGGCAGAATTTGAACTGTAAGAAGTACCTGTGTTTGGTTGGGCAACAGTTTGTGCAGGTTCACGCTCAACGGGAACCGGGGCTGTAGTTGTATAACTTGACGGGGCTTGTGCCACAGTAGTTTTATCCGTTGATTTACCCAAACTAATGACTTCCACTTTTACCTGGATACAACCTTCCTGGATAAAATCAAGTTTTTTGGCTGCTGCCAGCGAGAGGTCAATAATACGGTCTTTTACAAACGGGCCACGGTCGTTGATAACCACTACCACCGATTTGGAATTTTTCATATTGGTTACCCGCACCTTGGTTCCAAAGGGGAAAGTGCGATGGGCTGCAGTCATTTTTTGCTGATTATAAATTTCACCACTGGCAGTTAC
>JBJKSB010000016.1:0-40605 GCA_046704385.1 Bacteroidales bacterium
TCACGGTGATCAAATAATCCAGATCGGCGATGGTTTGGTTGAATTAGTTGAAGGTGGTAAAACAAACTCCGAAGAGTCAATATCGCTTTTAAAAAAATATATTGAACCGATGAAAATAGGAAAAGTGGACCGAATTGTACTTGGTTGCACCCATTATCCGTTTTTTGAACCGGTTCTAAGAAAAATTATTCCCAATTCTATTGAATTAATTGACCCGGCTCCGGCAATTGCTTTACGAACAAAAAATATACTTGTTGAAAATGGCTTACAGAATTTATCTCCAACCCCAAATTACCAGTTTTACACTTCGGGAAAATTTGAAGTGATTAAAAATCTACTATTTGAAATTACAGGAAACCATTTTGAAATCTATTCAGCAGATTGATCCTTGTACCAATCTGCATACATGATATAATTGTTCGCTATTTTTTCGATCATCTCTTTTGACTGATAGGGCTCAATTTCCTTCACCTTTTTTGCAGGCACTCCGGCATAAACACTGTTGGGTTCTACAATAGTATTACTTAACACCAGAGCATTTGCTGCAATTATTGAGTTTTCATATATTACAGCATGATCTAATACAGTAGCACCAATTCTAACCAACACATTATCCATAATTTTTGCACCATGAATGGTTACATTATGACCAATGGAAACATTATTACCAATCTCAACAACCGATTTCTGATAAAGTGTGTGCAAAACCGTACCGTCCTGGATATTTACCTTGTTACCTATTCGAACAGAGTTAACATCACCCCTAAGTACTGTGTTAAACCAAATGCTACAATTGTCGCCTATAATTACATCGCCTATAACAGTTGCATTTTCAGCCAGATAACAATTTTTACCAAACACCGGGGTAAATCCCCGGATCGATTTTATAAGAGCCATTATATCAACTCATTAAAAGTTTCACGAAAATAATAATAATATAGCATTACCAGGGCCAAAATACTATGTTTCTTAGAATAAATAAATGTGTATGTTTTACAATACATATCTGTATCATTTTATCATTTTTTAACTTACTTTGTGCAACCATTAAGCTTTAACTTACAATACAATTAATAATGAGTAAAAAGACAAATATAGTTGAAAAAGAGGAGGTTGTAATTCGCTTCTCAGGAGACTCAGGCGATGGTATGCAATTAACTGGTACTCAGTTTTCAAATACCTCTGCCCTATTTGGTAATGATGTTTCTACTTTTCCCGATTATCCTGCTGAAATCAGAGCTCCGCAGGGTACAGTTGGTGGTGTTTCGGGATTTCAGTTGCACTTTGGTCAATCTGAAGTTAATACACCAGGAGATTATGCAGATGTTTTAGTGGCAATGAACCCTGCAGCTTTAAAAGCAAATTTAGTGTGGGTAAAAAAAGGGGGTACCATTATATTTAATAGTGATGCTTTTACCGAAAAAAACCTGGTACGTGCCGGTTATGATAACGATCCGATTAAAGAAAACGGACGCGATTATAATTTTATTGAAGCTCCCATAACTCAATTAACCATTGAGTGCCTGAAGGATTTTGAAATGGATCAGAAAAGCGTATTACGAACTAAAAACATGTTCGCGCTTGGTATGGTTTACTGGCTTTTCGATCGTCCTTTAGAATACACTGAAAAGTTTTTTGAAGAAAAATTTGCAAAAAAACCTATGGTAGTTGAAGCAAATAAAAGTGTATTAAGGGCTGGTTTTAATTTTGCCGAAACTATTGAAGCTCTTCCACTGAATTATAAAGTGTCGCCAGCAAAAATCAAGGGTGGTACTTATAGAAATATAAGTGGGAATACAGCAACTGCATGGGGTTTAATTGCTGCTGCAGAAAAGGCTAACTTACCTTTATTTTGTGGTTCATACCCCATTACGCCAGCTACCGAAATTCTACAAGAATTGGCAGCAAGAAAAGATCTTGGCATAAAAACTTTCCAGGCTGAAGATGAAATAGCCGGAATATGTACTGCCATTGGAGCATCATTTGCCGGTAATTTTGCAGTTACAACTACCTCAGGACCCGGGCTGGCTTTAAAAACTGAAGCTGCAGGTCTGGCTGTAATGACTGAATTACCACTGGTAATAGTTAACGTACAGCGTGGCGGACCATCAACCGGGTTACCAACCAAAACAGAACAGGCAGATTTGTTACAGGCCTTACATGGCCGTAGTGGTGAAGCACCATTGGTGGTGCTTGCTGCCAGCACTCCTTCAAACTGTTTCGATTTTGCATTTGAAGCAGGCCGTATTGCACTCGAACATATGACCCCGGTAATTTTATTAACCGACGGCTTCTTGGCCAACGGATCAGAACCCTGGAAATTACCAGATATTGATACTTTTCCAAAAATTAATGTGCCTTTTGCCAGCCCTGGAGAAGAACCTTATTTACCCTATGAAAGAGATGAAAAAACTCTGGTTCGAAAATGGGCAACACCTGGTATGATTGGAAAAGAGCACCGAATTGGCGGTCTTGAAAAAATGGATAAGACCGGCGAAGTTTCCTATGTTCCTGAAAATCATCAGGTAATGTCTGATTTAAGAGATGAGAAAATTCGCCGGGTAGTTGAAAAAATACCTGATTTGAAAATAATTGGGGATGAAGATGCTGATTTGCTTGTTGTAGGCTGGGGTGGTACTTATGGACATATTTATTCTGCAATAAAAGAGGTTAGAAAAGAGGGTAAAAAAATAGCATTTGTTCACTTCAATTACATTTGGCCTTTGCCAAAAAATACTGAAAGTGTTTTGACCCGGTTTAAGCAAACTGTAGTTTGTGAGTTAAATATGGGACAAATGGCCGATCATTTAAAAATGAACGTACCCAATTTCAATTGTGTAAAATATAATAAAATGCAAGGTCAACCATTTACTATTGTTGAATTGCAAGATAAGTTTAATCAATTACTCAAGGAGATTTAGCCATGGCAGAAGAAATAAAAGTATTAACAGCAAAAGATTTTAAAAGCAATCAGGAAGTAAGATGGTGTCCTGGTTGTGGAGATCATGCCATTTTGAATTCCATTCAGAAAGCAATGGCTGAATTAAAAGTCAAAAAAGAAAATATAACTGTAATCTCAGGTATCGGATGTTCTTCACGATTCCCTTATTATATGAATACTTATGGTTTCCATAGTATTCACGGCCGTGCAGCTGCTATTGCTTCGGGCTTAAAAGTTGCAAATCCCGAACTGGAAGTATGGCAAATTTCAGGTGATGGTGATGCCATGGCCATTGGTGGTAACCATTTTATACATGCTATTCGCAGAAATATTGACCTGAATATGATTCTGTTCAATAATGAAATTTATGGCTTAACCAAGGGACAGTACTCACCCACCTCTCCATTTGGTAAAGTAACCAAAACTTCCCCTTTTGGTACGGTGGAACAACCTTTTCACCCCGGTGAACTGGTAATTGGTGCTCAGGGGAAATTCTTCGCACGCTCAATCGATTATAACGTAAAACTTACCACTGATGTATGCCTGGAAGCTGCCAAACACAAAGGAACATCAGTTGTTGAAATTTTACAGAATTGTGTAATTTATAACGATGGCTGTCATTCACCGCTTCTTGACAAAGAATTTAAGGATGACCGAACTGTTGTATTAAAACACGGAGAACCAATGATTTTTGGTAAAGACAATGACAAGGGTCTTATTCTTGAAGGATTAAAAATTAAGGTTGTTAATTTATCGGAAGGCGGATATACCAAAGAGGACCTCCTGGTTCATGATGCACATGAAAACAATCCCGGAATTCATACCATGTTGGCCAATATGCGTTATCCTGATTATCCGGTTGCTTTAGGCGTTATACGCGATGTTACATCGGTTACTTACGACGAAAGTGTTGTAAATCAGATTAATAAAGTGAAGCAAACAGCACGCTTTAAAAATGTAAAAGATTTATTATATAGTGGTAATACCTGGACAGTAAACGAAAATTAAGGTTTACCAACTATCGATTTTAGGATTTCCCGCAAAGGACTAATTAAAATTGTTTCAAAGCAAATGATTTTTAAAGATGGTCTTTGCGGGATTTCTTTTTAGCTCATGTCTTAAGCTTTTTCTTTTTAGCTGCCGGGAATAACACATTATTTAAAATCAGACGATAACCTGGTGAGTTAGGGTGAAGATTAAGATCAGTAGGCTTATCACCCACAAAATGCTGGTAATCTTCAGGATCGTGTCCTCCATAAAAAGTCCAGGTACCTTTTCCAAATTCGCCATGTATATACCTTGCCTCACCAGCGCTGCTATTTTCGCCCATTATTAATACATTAGGTTTAATAAGCTTTTTATTAAATGCTGTGGTTTGCCCCATAAATCCCTTAATAACATTCGTATGGTTCTGACAAAGCATGGTAGGAATCGGATCCCATTTAGCTGAGAATTCAAAAAGCGTAAAATAATCCTCGCTTTCCTGAACCTTTCGTGTGTTTGTTACATCAATATCCGAAAATTCATATTCATAAGGATTTTCGCTAATCTTGAAATTTCTGAAAGCAAAGGTTTGGGAATAATCCAGATGATCATTAAAATCCGGATCAGCCGGATCGCCATCGAACATGCTTTCACAAATATCAACATGCGAAGCTGCCAAAGCAATATCATAAGTATCGGTAGCGGAGCACATGGCAAATAAAAAACCCCCGTTTCCAACGTACTGTCGAATGGTTTGTGCCACAAATAATTTCAGCTCCGAAACCTTGCTAAAGCCCAGTTTTTTAGCACTTTCCTCAGCATTATATACCTGGTTGCGATACCAGGCCATATTTCGATAAGCTGCATAAAATTTCCCATACTGGCCGGTAAAATCCTCGTGGTGAAGATGGAGCCAGTCGTACTTGGAAAGCTCACCTTTTACAATTTCTTCGTCATAAATTATATCGTAAGGTATTTCAGCATAAGTCAGAACCAGGGTTACGGCATCATCCCACGGTAATTTGTCTTTAGGTGAATAAACAGCAATTTTAGGTGCCTTTTGTAATTTTAATGCATCCATATTCACATCTTCTCCTGAAATTTCATCAAGAATTAAGGAGGCTTTGGCATCTGCAATTACATCGTAACTCACTCCACGAACAATGCATTCAGTTTCAACATCAGAATTGTAAGCCATCATAAAGCTTCCACCCCGATAATTCAATAACCATTGAGCTTCCATTCCGTTTTGAAGTACCCAATAAGTTATTCCATAAGCTTTTAGATGATTTGTCTGGGTATCATCCATCGGGATAAGAATATACGCAGCCTTTGTAATAATAGCCAGGAGCAGAAAGATAGAAACAAAAATTATTTTAAGAGATTTTACTTCCATGATTGAAATACAATTCCATAGCATTTTTTGTTTAAAAAGGGATATCACCAGCCTCTTCAAAGGAATTATTTATATCGAGACCAGCATTTTCGAAACCTTTACCCTGAGTTTTCTGACTGTCAGATTCATCAAAATCAGTTTCTTCATTCATTTTTGAAGGCAGAGTCATTCCACCAGCGCCATCGCTATTCATATTGAAATCCTCTTCAATATCCATAAAGCGTGTAAATTCCTTTTTAAAGCGTAACCGAACATCACCAGTTCCTCCATTGCGGTGTTTAGCCACAATAATTTCGGCTAAACCAATCAAAGAATTTCCCAGGGTATCTTCAGTTATTCCAAAATATTCAGGTCGGTGAATAAACATTACCATATCGGCATCCTGTTCAATAGCGCCTGATTCCCTCAAATCGGAAAGCTGCGGACGTTTATCACCAGCCCTCATTTCAACCGAACGGTTTAACTGCGAAAGGGCAATAATTGGAATATTCAGTTCCTTGGCAATCGCTTTAAGCGACCGCGAAATTGTACTAACTTCCTGCTCACGGGATGCGGTTGTTCCGGCAGTCATTAATTGTAAATAATCGATAATAGCCAGTTCAATCTTAAATTGCATCACTAACCGGCGCAATTTAGCACGAAATTCAAAAATTGATAATGCAGGAGTATCATCAATAAACAGTGGAGCCTCTTCCAGGTTCCTTATCTTAGTCTCAAGCTGCGCCCATTCATATGCTTGCAAATTTCCATTTTTAATCTTCTCGCTCGACAATTCGGTTTCGCTTGAAATAAGCCTGTTTACCAGTTGAACACTTGACATCTCAAGCGAGAAAATGGCTACCGGGCGTTTGTGGTCAACTGCAATATTCCGGGCCATTGAAAGCACAAAAGCTGTTTTCCCCATGGCCGGACGGGCTGCAATGATCAATAAATCAGAAGCCTGCCAGCCTGATGTCATACGGTCAAGCTCGGTAAAACCACTGGGAACACCACTCAAACCGTCAGCGCGTTTACCGGCCTCCTCAATTTGGTGAATGGCCTCACGTAAAACGGCATCAATACGCGAAACTTCCTTTTTAATATTTCCTTCTGCAATCTGAAAAAGATCCTGCTCAGCTTTATCCAGCATATCAGAAACATCGTCGGCCTCCTCAAACGCACGCGTCTGAATTTCTGCCCCAACCCTTATCAACTCGCGTTGAATGTATTTTTGGGCAATGATTCGAGCATGATATTCCAGGTGAGCCGTTGAAGCAACTTTATTAGTGAGTTGTGCCAGGTAAAAAGGTCCCCCGATAGATTCAATTTCATTCTCAATTTTCAGTTGTTGGGCAACTGTATGGATATCAATGGGCTTGTGCTCCAGCGAAAGATGAAGAATCGCCTTAAATATTTTTGTATGGGCATCATTATAAAAACATTCAGGTTTAAGAATGTCAATTACGGTATGAACTGCATCTTTTTCAAGCATTAAAGCTCCTAAAACAGCCTCCTCAAATTCAGTTACCTGAGGTGGAACCTTACCAAAATCAGCAAATAGTTTTTCATGGTTGGGTTTCCCTGTAAAATTTTTTGTTTCGGCCATCTTATATTTTTTGTAAAGGAAAACAAAGGTAGGAAAAGATGTTTTTTACTCACATTATATTCGAATTATATTTATTAAAAAATAACTCACACGTTATAAACCGATTTTTCTATATTTTTGTTGAAAAAAAGAATGCTCTTATTCCCCAATGCCAAAATAAATATCGGACTCGATATTCTTTACAAAAGAGATGACGGGTTTCATGAGCTTGAAACGTTAATGTACCCGATTAAGCTCAACGACATTCTTACAATTAATGTTGCCAATGACAGGCCAAAAGGATTAAAACTTACCACTACAGGTTTAATAATTGATGGGAGCCTTGAGGATAATATCATTTACAAAACCTATAATTTATTGAGTTTACGTTTTAACCTGCCAGCAATCGATATTCATCTGCATAAGTCGATACCTTTTGGTGCCGGTCTTGGAGGTGGGTCGAGTGATGGTGCTTTTGCCCTTTTTGGAATTAATGAATTATGCAACCTCAACTTAACTATAAATGTTCTTGAAGATATTGCCACTCAGCTTGGCAGCGACTGTCCGTTTTTTATAAAAAATTCACCAGCCGTTGCAAAAGGGAGGGGTGAAAAATTATCAGGATTTGAATCAGACCTGAGCCATTTCAGCATTGCGCTTGTTGTTCCGCCAATACCAATAAGCACTATATCAGCCTACAGCCGGATTAAACCGTTTGTTCCTGAAAAAGGACTTGAAGAGAGATTAGCTTTGGGAATTGAGAACTGGCGGGAAATTGTACCTAATAATTTTGAAGATTCTGTATTTACACAGTATCCTGAAATAAAACTTATAAAGGAAAAATTGTATAATGCAGGTGCCATATATGCTTCACTTTCAGGAAGCGGGTCGGCTGTGTTTGGCATTTTTAAACAAAAGCCTGAATTGCATAATATTTTTCCAAAAAACTATTTTATATGGATTTAAAAAAAGGCAGCCGTGCTGCCTTTTTTTATTCAATTTCAATAAGTAATTCGCGGTTGGGAACCATGATGCCTTCCTTTACCAGTATCGACTTAATGGTGCCTGAAACTGGTGAAGTCACAACATTTTTCATCTTCATTGCTTCAAGAATGAGCAGTTTCGTACCCACTTTGACTTTTTGACCTTCTTTCACAAAAATCTTTAATATAGTGCCGGGAATAAAAGCCTTAATCATTTTTTCATTAGGCCTTTCCCATTTTTTACGGTTCATGTATTTATTTGTCAATAAGGTCTTAAATTCAGACCCATTAACAACAATGGTTTCAAATTTTTCTTTTTTTGCCATAGCCTGAAAGATTAAAAAGGTGGAACGCCATGTTTCTTTTTAGGTTGCCCTACCCGTTTGTTTTTTGAAACTTCAATGGCATGAATAAGCAACTTACGTGTTTCATCAGGATCAATCACACTATCGATATAACCTTTAGCGGCAGCCACATAAGGATTGGCAAACTTTTCCTTATATTCCTCAACCTTTTGTTTACGCATTTCATCCGGATTTTCGGCACCCATAATTTCCTTACGGAAAATAATATTTGCAGCACCTTCAGGTCCCATTACAGCAATTTCAGCTGTTGGCCAGGCAAATACAAAGTCGGCACGCAGGTGACGCGAATTCATAGCAATATATCCTCCGCCATATGCTTTTCTCAAAATTACGGTAATTCGTGGAACCGTAGCTTCACTGTATGCATACAGAATTTTTGCACCATGACGGATAACCCCGGCGTGTTCCTGGTCAATTCCCGGAAGGTACCCGGGCAAATCTTCCAAAGTTACCAAAGGAACGTTAAAAGCATCACAATAGCGAATAAAACGGGCCGCCTTATCAGAACTATCACAATCAAGTACACCTGCAAGCACCAGTGGTTGGTTAGCTATAAACCCTATGGTTTCGCCATTTATCCTTCCAAAACCTATTACCACATTTTTAGCAAAATCCGATTGAATTTCAAAAAAATCAGAATCATCAGCTATGGCTTTAATAACATCACGAACATCGTAAGGCTGTGACGGATCATTAGGAACAATTTTTTCAATTTTGAATTCCGATTTTGGCTCTTTTGGAGGGAATGCCCTGGCTTTTTGTCCGTTGTTCCATGGTATGAAAGTAATCAGCTTTTTAATCTGATCGAAACATTCCTGCTCGCTTTCTGAATAAAAATGAGCATTACCGGTAATTTCGCTGTGAACACGTGCTCCACCAAGTTCCTCCATCGAAATTTCCTCGCCTAAAACAGTTTTAATAACCTCAGGCCCAGTAATAAACATTTTTGAAATATTCTCCACTACAAAAACAAAATCTGTCAAAGCAGGTGAATACACCGCACCTCCGGCACATGGTCCCAAAATAACTGATATTTGAGGTATAACCCCCGATGAAAGTGTATTTCTGAAAAATATTTCACCATACCCTGCCAATGAGTTAACGCCTTCCTGAATACGAGCTCCACCTGAATCATTAATCCCTATTAATGGCACACGCATTTTTAAGGCATGGTCCATAATCTTTGTGATTTTACGGGCATGCATATATCCTAACGAACCTCCTGCAACCGTAAAGTCCTGTGCATATATACAAACAGGGGCCCCGTAAATAGTACCTGTTCCGGTAATAACTCCATCACCATGTAATACTTTTGTTTCCATTCCAAAGTCACGTGCCTCGTGCTCAACAAATAAGTCATACTCATGGAATGAATCTTTGTCAAGAAGAGACAGAATACGCTCACGGGCTGTCAATTTTCCAATTGCTTTCTGCTTTTCGATAGCAGCTTCGCCTCCACCCAACTGAACTTCCTCTCTTCGTTTTAAAAGCTCACGTGTTTTTTGTTTTAACGACATAATCAGATGTATTAGTTAAACTTCTCGGTAATAATCAATTAGCAATTTTGCACTCAAGGCAATTATTTGTAAATGCAAGTTAAGCAAAATTACGACTAAAGAATTTAGTTACAGCTGAGATATGTACTTGTTTTTCTGCTAAAAAATTATAGTCCGGGCTATTTTGCTGCTCTGAGATAGAGAATAAGGGCTATTATTGAAAACAAGATATTTGGAATCCAAACAGCAAAAATAGGGTTTACATTAGCATTGGTAGCCATAACCGTAGAAACCTGCATAAACATAATGTAGGAAAATGCAAGGAAAATTCCCAGCCCAATATTCATACCTATTCCTCCTCTCCGTTTTCGCGAGGCCAGTGCGGCTCCAATAAAAGTGAGAATTATGGTGGAAAAAGGATAGGCCATTCGCTTGTTTTTCTCAATTTTCCATAAAGTTACCCTATCGGAACCAATCATGGTTTCTTCATCAATAAAATCGTTGAGTTGTTTGTAATTCATTGCCTCAACCACTTCGGTACGCTGGTAAAATTCGGCCGGAGTTAAATTTATGGTTGTATCAATCATACGACCCGATGTGACAATTTCGCGATTATCCAGTATTTCGCGGTTTACATAGTTGGTAATTCTCCACTTATTAATAGTTGTGTCCCATTGAATTAAATCGCTTATCAATTTTGACTTGAGTTTACCATTTTCAAATTTTTCTATCGAGAATTTGTAGCCAATGTTCCAACGATTATTATATGACTCCATGTAAACATAAGTACCCGGCAGAATCTGTTTATGGATATTTTTTTCGTCGTACCGCAGGCGCACCATTATGTATTTCTCACTGAATTCGAGTCGTTTTTTGTTAGCCGGCGGAATAATCCAGTTTATGAGTATAAATGAAAAAATGGTGAGGATCATTGCCGAAATAAAATAGGGTACCATCAGCCGCCTGTAACTTATCCCACTGCTTAAAATGGCAATTATTTCAGAATCGCCTGCCATTTTTGAGGTAAAGAATATTACGGAAATAAATGTAAAAAGCGCTGAAAAAAGGTTGGCAAAATAGGGGATAAAGTTTAGATAGTAATCGAAAATAATGGCATGTAAAGGTGCCTGCTTTTCAAGAAAATCATCGATTTTTTCAGATATGTCAAATATTACAACTATACATATAATCAATAACATGGCATAAAAAAAGGTGCCAAGGTATTTTTTGATTATATATTTGTCTAATATTTTAAGGCCCATATTCATTTATTGCGGCTCAAAATTAAAATAAATTATTATTTCGCAGTAAAAGTAATTTATTGCTTTAAACCTATAAACGCGAAGAAACTTTCTTTACCATTTGATTCTTCCAGGTTGAAAAGCTTCCCTCTTCAATTTTTAGCCTGGCCTGCTTAACCAGCCACAAGTAAAATGACAAGTTGTGAATACTTGCAATTTGAGGGCCTAACAACTCCTTTGAAATAAACAAATGGCGCAAATAGGCTTTAGAGTAAAAGCCGTCTACAAATGATGTACCATTTGGGTCAACAGGTGAAAAATCGTTTTCCCATTTTTTATTTTTAATATTTATAATCCCTTCAGATGTAAATAACATTCCATTTCGGCCGTTTCGGGTGGGCATAACGCAATCGAACATATCAATCCCACGACTTATTCCCTCCAAAATATTAGCCGGAGTGCCCACGCCCATTAAATAACGGGGCTTGTCAGCGGGTAAAATTTCATTTACAATTTCCGTCATTTCGTACATTACTTCTGTGGGTTCTCCCACTGACAACCCGCCAATAGCATTCCCTTCGCGTTGAAGTCCAGCAATTTCGTACGCTGCTTTCCTTCTTAATTCAGAAAACGATGCACCCTGTACGATTGGAAAAAAAGTCTGGTTGTGCCCGTATAAGGGTTCCGTTTCATCAAATCGCTTTAACCCTCTTTTAAGCCAACGCATGGTTAAGTCGAGCGATTTGCTGGCATATTTGAAATCGGCAGTTCCAGGCGGACATTCATCAAAAGCCATCATAATATCAGCCCCAATAATACGCTGAATATCAACAACATTTTCAGGAGTAAAAATATGCTTCGATCCATCAATATGGGAACTGAATTTTGCTCCTTCCTCAATTAATTTCCGGTTATCCGATAATGAAAAAACCTGGTACCCTCCACTGTCGGTTAAGATTGGTTTTTGCCAGTTCATAAACTGATGCAATCCACCGGCCTGTTTCAGTATCTCCATTCCAGGCCTAAGGTACAGGTGATAGGTATTACCAAGAATGATCTGAGCCTTGATATCCTGATCGACATCGCGCTGGTTGATACCCTTTACACTGCCCACAGTACCCACAGGCATAAAAATAGGAGTTTGAATGGTACCATGATCGGTAGTAATTTCACCAACCCTTGCCGAGCTTTGTGAATCTGTTTTTAATAATTTAAAATCCATAGCCGATTTAAAAGGCTGCAAATATAATGATTTATGAAGTTTAATTCTTAAAGTATATTTGTTGGAATTAAAATATAATTATTCTTTATCTTCGAATTAAATTCTATTGCTTTCAATAATTAATCTCTATACTAAAATAAGCAATTTACTTTTGATGTATGCTGAGTGTAAAAAGTCTCTTTAATACCAACCTAAATATGAATTATTTTTACAACATCAGCCCGACTGTTAATATTATGGTAAAATTAATCAACAGACTTATATTGGACACCTTCAAAATGTTTACTATAATTGCACATAATTAAAAGTTTCCGTGCGTGAAAGATTTCGTTTTAAATTTACCGATTGAGCAACAAATTGCCTTTGGAGTTTTATTGTTTTCGGTAATAATTCAAGCCATTTATTACCTGTTTATTTATTCCAAACCTGTACGCTGGAAAAAAGCAAAAATTGAAAATGCAGTTGATGAGCCACTATCTGTAATTATTTGCGCCCGGAATGAATATGAAAATCTGAAAAACCATTTACCTAAAGTTTTGGAACAGGCTTATCCTGATTTTGAAGTAATTGTTGTTAACGATTGCTCTGAAGATGATACCGAAATGTTATTGGGTGAAATGGAACAAAAATATAAAAACCTTAGGCATACCTCCATTGAGCCTGACCGAAAGTTTTTGCACGGAAAAAAACTTGCAGTGACCATCGGAATGAAATCAGCAAAAAACAGTCGGTTAGTTTTTACTGATGCCGATTGCTACCCGGTATCGACACAATGGCTGCGGAAAATTAACAGTCAATATACAGTAAATAAACAAATTATTTTGGGATATGGCGGCTATGAAAAAACCAGGGGTTTGCTAAACCGGATCATCAGGTTCGATACTTTATTTATTGGCATGCAATATTTGGGTTTTGCACTGGCAGGCAGACCTTATATGGGGGTTGGAAGAAATTTATCGTATCTGAAACAACTTTTTTTTGCCGGCACAGGATTTTCAAAACACTACAAATTAATTTCGGGCGACGATGACTTATTTGTTAACGAGAATGCCGATAAAGAAAATACTGCAATTGTATTATTAAAAGAAAGTATTACACTCTCGAAACCGCCGGAAAGGTGGAGAACCTGGGCAAAACAAAAAAAACGCCACCTCACTACCAGTAAATACTATAAAGCCGGTGATAAATTTTTTATTGGACTTGAACACTTCAGCAGATTTATTTTCTATTTAGCTATTATTATTTTAATTTGGCTACAGTCAAATTATATTTTAATAGGAAGTATATTTGCATTTAGATTTTTTATCCAAATGCTAATTTTAAAGCTGAATATGAACAAAATGGGTGAAAAAGGGTTTTTTCTTTTGATACCGCTGTTTGATATACTTTTACCTGTAATTCACTTATTTTTTATTTTTTCAAACAGACTAAACGGACATAGCAACACATGGAAATAAATCCGGCATTTTCCGATAAGGCGCAAAAGGATTTTGAACTGGTAACCAAAGCTCAAAACGGTAACCAGGCAGCCTTTGCTGAGCTTATGGCCCGCTATCGGGAAGCGATTTATTTTATGATTTTAAAGATGATCAATAATACCAGCGATGCCGAAGATTTGACCATTGAAGCCTTTGGAAAGGCGTTCCGGAATATCGACCAGTATTCACCCAGTTTTGCTTTTAGCACCTGGCTGTTTAAAATAGCCTCGAACAACTGCATCGACTTTTTAAGAAAGAAAAAAGCACGACAGCTGAGCATATATAATTCTCCAGCGGAAGCCGAGGGTAATATGGGGAATGGAATTAACGAGGAAACCTCTTTATCAATACAATCCGATTTACCCGATCCGGAAGAGACGCTGATTATGGATCAGAAAAAAATGCTACTCCGTGAACTGGTTGACAACTTAAAACCAAGGTACCGTAAACTGGTCGACCTCAGATACTTTCAGGAATATTCCTACGAAGAAATTGCTGATGAACTCGATATTCCCATTGGGACGGTCAAAGCGCAATTATTCAGAGCCCGCGAGTTGCTCTTCGGAATTCTGAAAAAACGTCAGGCCAGTTTGTAATCCAAACATAATGCAACTTATCCAAAAATATTTTCCCGAATTAACTTCCGAGCAGGTTAAGTCATTTAGCTTGTTAGGCAATTTATACCAGGAATGGAATGAAAAAATTAATGTAGTATCGCGCAAAGATGTTGAACAGATATACCTTCATCATGTGTTACATTCGCTGGCCATTGCTAAAGTAATACAATTCAAGCCGGGCACACAGATTCTTGATGTAGGTACAGGTGGCGGTTTCCCTGGAATTCCCCTGGCCATCTTGTTTCCCGAAGTTAAATTTCATTTAATAG
Organism: Bacteroidales bacterium; assembly: GCA_046704385.1. GTDB lineage: Bacteria > Bacteroidota > Bacteroidia > Bacteroidales > SZUA-534 > GH45. The sequence goes on from JBJKSB010000016.1 coordinate 14,557, forward strand.
ATTCCATCGGAAAGAAAATCACAGTAGTGAATGGAGTTGCTCACAGCCTGAAACTCGATAACATAAATGGAGAACAAATTCGGGTTGAAAGCCTTAAAAAAAGATACGATTTTGTAATAAGCCGTGCGGTAACACGATTTGATACTTTCAGAAAAATAACACGGAAAAATATCCATACGAATCATCAAAATGAATTGAAAAATGGCATCCTTTATTTAAAAGGTGGCGATTTTCAGGATGAACTGGCAGGTGTGGAAAACAGAACCACATTATATTCCATCAGTTCATTTTTTGAAGAACCATTTTTTGAGACAAAGAAAGTGGTTCATATGGCAATTGAATAATACCAGTCTGATGTTTTATATTTTATCGAAAATAATAGGATTGTTCATAAGTCCCTTTATCTGGATTTTCACACTATTGCTTTTTGGATTATTCAGTAAATCGGGGAAGCGAAAAAAAAGGTTTTTCCTTTGGGCTGTTGTTTTACTCTATTTTTTCAGTAACAGTTTTATTTTTAACGAAATCCTACTTAAATGGGAGCCTCCAGCCAAAGCCGACAGCGAATTAAAACCCGACTATAATTACGGTATTGTATTATCAGGAATGGTTTGGTATGATACAGAAACTGACCGGATTAATTTTATGCAAAGCAGCGACAGAATATGGCAGGCTGTAAGGCTTTATGCTGAAGGCAGAATTGAAAAAATACTGATTACAGGCGGCAAAGCAGACTTTTTTGACCGCGACACCATTGAATCTGCTTTGCTTAAAAACTTTTTAATTCAAATAGGTATTCCCGATTCGGCTGTGGTTACCGAAGAGCTTTCACGAAATACCCACGAAAATGCTGTTAATACCGCTAGATTACTGCAAAACCTACCCCATGAAAATCTGCTACTAATAACCTCGGCAAGCCATATGCGCAGGGCGAATCGCTGTTTTGAAAAAGCAGGTTTGTATTGCGATATTTATCCTACAGATCATAATTCAGGCACAAGGAGATTTAATCCGGTAATTATGTTATTTCCCGATGTTCAAACCCTGTTTCACTGGAATGAATTTATTCACGAAATTTTTGGAATGATTTCGTATAAATTTTCCGGGTATATCTAAGAAATGTCTTTAAGATTTACTAAGTTGATAAAATTAATCGGAATGCGACTGTGACCTGAAATCACCAGGTCATTCTTTTAACTTCTTAAAAGTCACAGCGTGAGTCATTTACCAACATCACAGAAACCATCAATCTAAATTGCTACTAATCAACAACTCGCACCGTCTTGCGGAATTGAGGTGTGAGTGGTGCCCCGATTAATTACCTGATGTCTCTATTTATCCACCATTTTCTCGTTGTTTTCATGGTATCGGTGACCCTGAACAGAAATACCTGAAAGTGCGATATTGATTACCTGTAATTCAGAACCAGAAAGACTGATAGCTGTTGAGCCAATATTCTCTTCCAGTCGATGTATTTTAGTAGTTCCGGGTATGGGTACTATCCAGGGTTTTTGAGCATGGATCCAGGCCAGTGCAATTTGCGCCGGAGTTGCTTCTTTCTGTTCGGCTATTTGTTTAATGAATCCAACAAAAGCCTGGTTTGCTTTCCTGTTTTCCTCTGAAAAACGCGGGACTCCGCTTCTAAAGTCGTTAGCCTCAAATTTGGTATTCTCATCGATATTCCCGGTTAAAAATCCTCTGCCCAATGGACTGAATGGTACAAGGCCTATTCCCAGTTCTTCAAGGGTTGAGAAGGTTTTAGTTTCCGGCTCGCGCCACCATAATGAGTACTCACTTTGCAAGACAGTTAGTGGTTGTTCTGCATGTGCTTTACGGATATTTGCTACACCCGCTTCAGATAAACCAAAATATTTTACTTTTCCCTCTTTAATCAAATCCTTTACAGTACCGGCCACATCCTCAATGGGAACATCCGGGTCAACGCGATGCTGATACAATAAATCAATGGTTTCCACTTTTAACCGTATCAACGAAGCTTCAACTACCTCGCGAATATGTTTTGGTTTGCTGTTTAAACCCACCGACTGGCCATTTTGAATGTTAAAACCAAATTTAGTTGCCACTGTAATTTCATTCCGAAACGGAGCAATGGCTTCTCCAACCACCTCTTCATTCGTAAATGGACCATAGACTTCGGCGGTATCGAAAAGGGTGATACCCAATTCGTAAGCTTTTCTTATTAATTTAATGGCCTCATGTTTATCCGTTGCCGGACCATAACCAAAATTCAGTCCCATACAGCCTAAGCCTAAAGCCGAAACTTCTAATCCCTGGTTTCCTAATTTTCGTGTTTTCATGATTTGAATATTTTGAAATTTATTAGTTGTGTTATTTTAATATTACAAATATCAGGTTTGAAATACGAAATAATGTTATACAAATTACGGCTTGTTATACCATTTTTACTGCAATAATTTCAATATGTATTTGAAAAAGCCATCAAAAATTTGCTATATTGTAACCTTTGGGTTACTTTTAGATAACTTTATGTTACACTCAAAATGAAAAATTATGGAAACATCATTAATTGAGAAATTAGATAAATCGAGGTACAACATGGTTAAATGGTTTACCGTTGGTTGGGCAATTTGGTTTGGAGGATTCATATTGAAAGATGTAATGAGCAGTAAGATTGCATTCATATTAATCTTGCTCATCGGATTGTTAGGATGGATAATTTATGCGATTAGTTTATTACAATACATAAAACTTGGAAAAATTGTAAACGCTAATCATAGATTAAAGCATGCTCTATCTGATGAATTGACTTTGTACAATAAGAACAAATCATTCAAGATTGGGTATTGGACGTTAATTGTTTTGAATGCTATTTTTTTCGGTTTATCCATATTCACTAATATCACAGCTTTAATCGTTTGTGAAATCACTTTATATTTTGGTGTTCTTTCAGGTTTAATTTCTTCATTAATTTACAATCGGGCCTGAAATGGAGAATTGGGAATTACGAAATCAAATTAAAGTTCAAAGGGCTATTAAGAATTTAACCCAGGAAGAACTGGCATCAAAAATAGGAGTAACAAGAAAGACAATTAATACCATTGAAAATGGAAAATTTATTCCATCAACTATTTTAGCCATCAGATTGGCCCGGTTTTTTGATATTAAAGTAGAAGAATTATTTGAACTAACTGAAAAATAATAAAGAAAATTTTTAAAGTTGACTATCCCCGAGGCAAGCCTTCGAGGAATTCTTTTAATTAAATGCTATTTTATTAAAACCCAATTTACCACTACAGCCTTAACCTTTCGCGGTTTAATTACAAGTACAACAGCAGAAAGTGTAACAAATGAACCCATAATTAAACTCATTGCAAAGGGTGTTCCATTGCTAAACAAAGCCAGCAGGATTGATGAAAGGATACCACTTCCATATTGTAGCGATCCCAGCAAAGCAGATGCGGCACCCGCCATATCAGGAACACCGTCCAAAGCAGCAGCTGTAGCAGTAGCCGAAATAATCCCATTCATGGAAAAAACAAAGAATACAGGTATTATAATCCCAAAAATTCCAAATAAGTTAGCATCAGTCAAAATAATAAGAAAAATACCAGCTGTCATTGCTATGCCGGTTGAAACTTGCAACAATCTATTTAAACTATACTTAGCTACTAACTTACGATTGATAGCACTCAGTATCATTACACCTACAATATTAAGGGCAAACAGCCAACCATAATGCTGAGGCTTTACTCCAAAATAATCAATATATACAAAGGGTGAACCGGCAAGAAAGGCATAAACTCCCACATAATAGAAGGTAATACTAAGAGTATATTTCATATAGGTACGGTTCTTTAAAAGCACTTTGTAATTGGCAAATGCTTTGGTTAAGGTAGTATTTGGTCGTTTCTCAGTTGGATATGTCTCTGGTACAACAGTAATTGCAATTAACATGATAAAACCTATAATTGCTAATAACCAAAATATGCTGTGCCAAGTGCTAAATTTTAGTAATTGACCCCCCATTAATGGACCAATAATTGGCGCTATAGCCATAATAATCATCAATGTAGATAGCATTTCAGCAGCCTTTGTCCGACCATGCATATCGCGAACCATTGCCCTTGAAAGCATGGGACCGGTACAGGCACCAAATGCCTGGATAACACGCCAAATAAGAATTTGGGTTATATTTTGTGATAAGGCACAACCCACTGAGCCAAAAATAAATAATGCGATTCCAACAGTTAAAGGACGTAACCTTCCCATTCGATCGCTAATGGGTCCCCAGATTAGCTGGCCTATAGCAAAACCAATTAAAAAACCGGTAATGGTAAGTTCCACATTACCTTTTAGATCGATTTGCATTTGGGGCATTGCCGGCAGGTAAATATCTGTTGACAATGATGTAATTGCCATTAAAGCAGCTAATATTCCTAATAAAACTCTACTGTTTGTATTTAGTTTTGAAATAAACTCTTTCATGTCCTTTTTATAAAATTTAAAACGATATTAAATCTGATTAAGATTTAGCCATTAATGCCCCGAATCCAATTTTCAATTATACCATCTGCACTTTTAACACTACTTCCTCTAATGGCAATTCCCTTCTCAATCTTCGAATCAGGAAACTGCTTTCGAATGTCTCCAACACTATGTCCCATTCCACTACCTTCGTGGGTACAAAACGGAATAATGGTTTTACATGAAAAATCGTACGATTCCAAAAAAGTAAAAACAGCCATCGGGAATGTACCCCACCAGTTTGGATAACCTAAATAAATGGTATCATATTCATCTATATTATCTATTCGGTTCTTTAGCTCCGGTCTGGCATTGGCTTTTAATTCATCTTTTGCCACCTGTGTGGTTGCCGTATAGTCAATAGGATATAACTGAACTGTATCAATAAAAAATAAATCACCACCGGTTAATTCATGTATTTTTTTTGCTACTACTTCGGTATTGCCAACAGGCAAATTTTTTATATTACCTCCAACATAATTTTGTCCTTTACGAGAGTAGTATGCAATTAATGTTTTATTCATTTTTCAGTGTTTTAATATTTAACGATACAAAATTGCGGCTAATGCATCGATATCTGGTTATATAAATTACTGATTCACCTACCATTTTTACCTTATTTATGAGTTAGCTATGTAAACCATAGCCAGCAATGTATACGTATTACAGATTCTTCTACCATTATTACTGATTTGCAGTTCAATGATAAAATATTTGAAATGAGTGGATTAAATTTGTATTGGAATTTAAAATTACTATTATGAAACAAGTATGATTACGAAGAGGGAACCCTAGTTTTTATTGGTCCGGGACAAGTTATCGGGATTGAAAATAAAAAAGATTATAAACCTCATAAAGGATTAACCTTGGTTTTTCATCCTGATTTGATTCGTGGTACTTCGTTGGGTCAAAGCATTAGCAAATACAACTTTTTTTCCTATGAATTAAACGAAGCTTTATATATTTCGCAAAAAGAGCCTGAGATTATTATGGACCTTTTTGGTAAGATTCAATACGAATTATCACAATCCATTGACAAGCACAGCAAAAAACTAATTACACATAATATTGATTTATTGCTGAGTTATTGTGAACGATTTTACGATCGCCAGTTTATCACCCGTGAAAATGTAAACCAGGGAAAACTGGAAAAATTCGAAGACTTATTAAATAGTTATTTTCAATCGGAACAACCTATAAATATTGGTTTACCATCAGTTGGTTACATGGCAGATCAACTGCACTTGTCAGCCAATTATTTTGGCGATTTGATAAAAAGAGAAACCGGCAAATCAGCCCAGGAATATATTCACTTAAAAATCATGGATCTGGCAAAAAACCGAATTCTCGATTCATCAAAAACCGTCAATGAAATTGCCTACGAACTCGGATTTAAATATCCGCAGCATTTTACCCGGATGTTTAAAAAAAGTGTTGGGGTTTCGCCGAGCGAGTACCGGAATTTAAACTAACCTATCCAATTTTTTTACCAGCCATTGGTCCTGGCTTCAGACTATGAATTTCATCAATATGTACAAGTACAATGGCTACGGGTTTTGGCATACCGGCTTTAACCGACATTTCAGCAGATTTCTCATAAATGTCTCCGCTTGTTAAAACCTCTGGTGTTCCAACAAATCGAAATCCATCAATAATATCACGATTAACCACAGCCACTGAATCTATTGAGCCGTCTAATATGTTTTGATAGGTTTGGCCACCTGTTCCTTCTGTAAAAATTAATGTTTCATCGTTAAATACACGAGTGGAACGTTTGGGTGCGTTATTAGGAATCCCGTCTTTGCTAACAGTAGCGTGAAAGCATTGCTGAGATTCTATCATCTCTTTCATTTCTTTTGTAAGTTGTGACATAATTGTAATTTTTAATTATTCTAAATCGTTCAATATATTATTTTCAATTTTAGCTAATATTTTCACCAGTTGCTGTTGTTCTGAACTGCTTATTCCCTCAAGTGCTACATCGGATGCCTGTTTCCAGCAATTTTGCACATCGTTTTTAATTTCAGCGGCTTTGGGTCGAATGAACACATGAAAGCTGCGACCATCTTTTTCACTCTTTTTCTTGGTAACATAGCCCATTTTTATCAGCTTATCGACAATTCGGGTAACATTGGCAAAATCTTTTTTCGATCGGCTGGTAATTTCACCTATGGATAGTCCGTTTTCCTGCCATAAATAGTAAAGTATCATCCATTGATCAGGTGTAATCTCCAAATCTTTCTCAGATATTATTTTAAGTATTTGTCGCTTCATAAAAACGGCAAGCATTGAAATTTTATGATTAATTACATCATCAAGCTTATAATCCATCCTTTTTACTTTGATCTACTTAAAACCGAATATTGTCAATTACTAATATTATGTGCGATAAAAATTAAATATTCAAAGATAAAATTAATATTTGTCATGACAAGTAATATTTATATATTTGTCATGACAAATAAAATTAATAGAAATATTTATGAGTAAATTTTCAGATTTTGTAATTAAACATGGTTACACCTATAAGTCATTCTTTTTAGTTCTGCTGGTTTTTCCACCCGGAGCCCTGGTTATTGCATGGAAAATCCCGAATGTTTCAATTTTAATTAGAATATTTTTAACAGTATTAGGAGTTATTGTGCCTCTTTTGCCTTTTATTTTGGGTGGTCTGGGCTTATCTAAAATATTTAGTTAACAATAAAATTAATGGCATTTATTTAGTGTCTCCGTTTAAAATTACAGGTAAGCCATATCTTAACAGGAGGCATTATTTGAATGCCATTTTTATTCATTAAAAACTTTTACATCACTGGCGTTCCTGCAATTTTTGCCAGACATGCATTTTCAGAAAACTGTCTTCAACACCGGCCTCCATTTCCTGAAACATTTTGAATGGAACAGTAAACGTCAATGTCTCTCTGTCAACAATGGAACGCTTTGAAATATCAAAAAAGCCAATTACGCCCCGGGGATTTTCCTTTTTTGCTTCGGCAAAGCCAAAGAGTATGGGCTGACAGGCCGCACTAAAAGGCGCTGTAGTACTCTGATTGGTTCCACGGTTAAAATCAGCCATAACAATCAATGCCGAAAGCTGGTCGGCATTGGCAAAAAAGACAAGCAACTCGGGTTTATCTTCTTCTGTAAGCTGTTCCCATGGTTTAAATACCACATACTCAGTTGGAACATCGATAAAAGGAAGCGAATTCACCCATTTTTGTACCGTTTCTGGAGATTTGTAAAACCGTTCGCCCTCCATCATAAAAGAACTATCTGTTTGTGCGACCATCTCCTTATTTCCCGTGGACAGCAGGTAATCGATGTGAAATTTTCCATAACAATCGCCAAATCCCAGGCCGGTTCCACCACCAGGACAGCCATAGGTTTTACGGTCAAAAAACGCCACCCTGTTTTTCCTGCTTGCCGACACTAACATGGAAGCCACACACCCGCGCCTGTTGCCTTCTTTAAAGCGAAGTCCATCTTCAGGTTTATCGTCCGTCAGTAATACTGCCACCGGTTGCATTTTTAATTTCAAAGAAGTAACAAGCTGGCTTTCCATCTTTTCATAATTCATTTTCAATTGACTTCTTCAAATTCACGATTTCTTTATAATATGTAAAGATACCTTTTTATAATACGGAACTTCCATTTAACAAAGAAACCTCGTGAATTGCAATAAAAATTACATTCACGAGGTCCTTTTTAAATTATTATAATTTTTTATTACTTATCTGAACTATTGTATTCTTCATCAGTAACAGCACCAAGCCAAGCAGCCGGGCCTTTTGACAGTTGCGTACTGACACCCAAATGCACAAACTCAGAATTTGGAGCAGCACCATGCCAGTGCACCACATCGGGTTTTATTTCTACTACATCACCAACTTTAAGATGCTGAATCGGTAAGCCTTTTTCCTGATAGCAACCTTCGCCCGAAGTGCAATACAAAATTTGTCCGCCCGGATGTGAATGCCAGTCTGTTCGGCTACCGGGAGCGAATGTCACATTATAACTCATGGTATCAAAGTTTGCCCCATCAACTGTGAGCATTTGTACATGCGTTTCACCGGTAAAATTCTCGGTTGCTTTCTGTCCTTTCGGAAATATTTCATTTGTTTTCATCATACTTTAATTTTTTGTATTGCATGACATTAAAAGCAATGTCACACAAGCTGTTAATATTATACATTTTAATTTGATTTTTTATTCTCTTTTAACCACGAATACACGAATAACTTTATGTTATTCGTATCAAATACTAAAATCCAAATACTTTTGCACCGTTGTATTGATGCAAACAACTATTGTTAAAAAGGTTATGTTTTCTGAGCTACCTCCTTTAATTCTCCCGAATAATTGTTCCTTCGAAACAATTTTATTAGTGCATTCGTAGTTTAACAATTTATTAAATTTTAACCACAAGTAGTAATTTTAAATTTTCAATTGGGGTGCGACTGAAACTATAAGCTATAACTTTTTTGCAATTGATTATGATTGCGAAAATAAAAGTCGTAATTAAATTGAACGAATTACTTATGAATTGACAAGTCATCGGATGACTTGGGAAAACGAAGTGAAAGTCGCGCCCCGACTATTTTAGTCTTCCTCCGTAAACAGGAAACATGCTTGCCTCACCATAATTTTCAATTTGCTTCATGTTTTTCAGGATTTCCATATCCTCACCCGAGATAACAAAATCCACTTCGGTATTGTTTTTCATGTGTGCCGGATTGGCTGTTTTGGGTAAAGGAAGCAAACCAAGCTCCAAACAATAACGTATGGATAATTGGGGCACCGAAACGCCATATTTCTCAGCCATTTTTGTTATTTCCTGACTTTTCATCAATTCTCCATGAGCTACTGGGGAATATGCTTCTACAAGAATATCATTTTCCTTACAGAAATCTATCAGGCCTTTTGGCGTATTGCTGATGTGAGCTAAAATCTGGTTTACCATGGGTTTTACCTTGCATGATTCCAAAATGTTTTCGATATCTGCCTGTTGGAAGTTTGAAATACCGATGGCTTTCAATTTGCCGGCTTTATAAGCATCTTCAAGTGCTCTCCATGCTTCGCGGTTTCCCTCAAAGTAAGCATCTTCCTCATGGAATTCCATCCATGGTTTCGGGCTGTGAATAATCATCAGGTCGAGATAATCCAATCCCATAGTTTTTAGTGATCCCTCGATGGCAACCACAGCCTCGTCGTACGACTTCACTTCAGCAGCCAGTTTGGTGGTTACAAACAGCTCCTCTCTTTTTACACCACTAGTCCTGATACCTTCGCCCACACCTCGTTCGTTCATGTATGCCTGGGCAGTATCAATATGTCGGTAACCTAATGCGATTGCCTCTTTAACTGCCTGAGCAGCATCTTCGTCACTTATAAACCATGTTCCAAGTCCCAATTTTGGTATTGTTACACCATTTGCAAGTGTAAAATTTTCGTTTAAAATCATTATTGTATCTCCTTTATTTTAAGTTATCGTAAAAATCACGCTACAAAACTCGATGAAAAAAGCCTAAAAAAAATACCCAAATTACAGAGGTACTTACCATTTTTACGGAACCTTAATTAAACGCTATTTTTTTAGCATTGAGATATTTACCTTTGTATTGGAATTTAAATTAAAGATGCGCTATGAATGATATTTCCAGGATAAATACCATAACCGAATACAATAACTTTATTGGTCAGGAAACTTTACATCCTTTAGTAAGTGTTATTGATTTTTCAAAAATTAAACCCTTCTATTTTTTTAGAAAGCAAATGGGAATTTATGCCATATTTTTAAAGGAAGCAAAGTGTGGAAACCTGACTTATGGCTGCCATACTTATGATTATGAAGAAGGTACTTTATTATTTATTGCTCCGGGTCAGGTTTATGGAATTGAAAACAACGGTGAAAAACAACAGGCACAGGGCCATGCTTTAATTTTTCATCCTGATCTGATTCACGGAACTTCACTGGGTAGAAATATCAAAGATTACACTTTCTTTTCCTATGAGGTAAATGAAGCGCTACATCTTTCAGCCAGGGAGCGCGAAGTAATAAATGACACTATTAAAAAAATCAGTTATGAACTGGAACATCCGATTGATGCCCACAGTAAAACACTAATTGTATCGTATATTGAGCTATTCCTGAATTATAGCAAACGCTTTTACGAACGTCAGTTCAATACCCGGAACCATGTTAACAAAGATGTGCTGGTCCGGTTTGAAAAGATACTGGACGAATATTTTACATCTGATAAACCCCTCGAATCCGGTTCTCCAACTGTTAGTTACTGTGCAGAAAAGTTATTTTTGTCACCCAATTATTTAGGCGATTTGTTAAAAAAAGAAACGGGCAAATCGGCATTGGAGCATATCCAGCTAAAAATGATTGAGGTGGCCAAAGAAAAAATTTATGATACTAGCAAATCCATAAGCGATATTGCCTACGAATTAGGTTTTAAATATCCGCAACATTTTACACGAATGTTTAAGAAAAGTGTAGGAGTTTCGCCAAATGAGTATCGTAGTCTGAATTGATTAAGCTTAAGCATAAAAATTCGAAAATAGCTTTAGGAGCGTTCGAACCTTCTTAGGACAGGCATCCTTTATTGACCAATTCCTCGTAAACCTACACATCCTTTCGTGACAAATAATAAACTTATTATTCAGCTAAAATAAATATCATACCCAACAAAACATATGGTACCCCTTTCCTAATCATTATAAAATACCTAAAAAATAAAATAATATAACTCTGAACCCTACGCCTTTAGCAGAATTCAAGAAAAAAAATCAAAAATATAGTAACAAAAGATAACATCTGACGTATATCGAAACTTAATTTAAATTATTATGATAAATGAAATATTCGCATCTGAAAAACAACCAGCCAAAAATGCAATTTTTTAACCGTTATGATGTGATATTCAAGCTATTAACACAAATATTAAACTATAATTAACAAACCTAAATTATTTACAATGAAGTATTTAAATGTATTACAATTAGTAGTTATTGTTTCGCTAATCGGTGTTTTTTCATCTTGTAAAAAAGATAACAACAACGACAACACACCATCGGTTGAATCACAACTTGTTGGAAAATGGACCGGCGACGAGTATTATGAAGATGGTGTATTGAGCGATTTTAACAGTTTTTTTCAATTAGGATCCATAGAATTTAAGGCCGATGGTACCGGCACAAGTACCTCTTTCCTGGGAGCACAACCTTTTACCTGGAGCTATGATGCAGCAACTGAAAAATTAAGTATGCAAATGCAAGCCGTTGATTTGGGCGGTGGGTTGTCAATTGATGCATCTGTTATTGAAGGCGCTGAAATCACCAAAATTGATGCTTCAAGCCTTTGGTACACTTACAAAAGTGATAGCCTGACAGTTGAAGAACATTATAAGAAGTAATAATTTCTAAATAATATTTCCTTAACAACCCATAATTGATTGTCATGCATTTCAATTATGGGTTGTTATTTTTAAAATATCCGATTGCCTTACTTTTTAGAGATTGCTATTCCGAAGTAATCGCAACAGTCTGTCATACTTGGTGAAAACCAATGAGTTAAAGTATCATGTAAACAAAAAGTTATTTCACACTACTGATCCTTACCAAACAGGCACCATGGTTTCTAACAAATACCGAAAATTGATTATTGTAATAACCCATATCTTTTTTAGCCCATAAGTCACGAACTGAACAAGTGCTGCTTAAACCCAAATCTTTAAATTTTAAACTTATAAAAAGTGAATCCCGGGGTTCGGTACCGGAAGGGTTTTGTGTAAAGACATGAAATTTTACGGTAGCGCCTTCAGTGTGGTCAACACATTCTTTGTCAAGACCCGCAATGGCAGTAAATGAATCGTATCCATCTGGGATTGTATATTCAATTATGGAATTGGAATGAGTACCGATACCATTTGAATATTCTTTGTCATCAACAATTAAAGAATTGCCACCCACACTTCGGTTTTTAGTCGGAGTACCCCAACCCGCAGTAGCTTTTACCCAATCCAAATCAGTTAAAGCCAAAGTACCTTTGGGTCCGGTAAGTTTGGGTTCAATCCAGTCGGCATGATCCCAATTGTTGCCATTACCACCATCGGTAACAACAAGGAAAAGTTTTTTTGAACCTTTTAATTTCACCTTAACGGATGTACTTTGTTCCCCGCTTTTATAAGTAACCAGGTTGCTGCTGTAAACCGCTAGTGATTCGTCGATTTTAGCCTGATCAGTATTACAAAACAGGGCTGCAAACATATCGTTGCTTTTAGTATCATCGGCCACCCAGACTATTTGGCCGTCCTCATCTGAAAGTAACCGGTTATTTGTACTATTCTTTGTAATATAAAGTACTTCATCATTGGTCAGAAGATTTAAGGTAAAGTCGTCGTTGCCGGGCAAATCGCCACCAAACATTAACGGCGACCGAAAAATAGTCCAAAATGACATTAGGGTATATTGTTCGTCTTTTGTTAAACGGGTCATACGTTCTACGCCACGCTCTCCACGAATTGAGATGCGCCCCAGCGGAATCATATCACAATCGGGCCAGGTACCCGGTGCAATATACGGATACCATTTTTTGCTTACTTCCATCAGGTGGGTAATATTTGGCCAGGTATCCCAAACATCATCAACCATGCGCCACATATTGGCATGTTCGCGAATATGTTCAGCTTCAGCAACCGGAGTTTCACCGGGCGAAGTGCTGAGCACGATGGGACGGCCACAGGCATCAATAGCATTTCGTATCAGCTCAATTTCGCCTTTATGGTAAGGGCGTGAAAGATCATCGACTTTAACAAAATCGACACCCCAACCGGCATATAATTCAAAAATAGAATTATAATATTCCTGGGCTCCGGCTTTATCAGACACAATAGTATAATTATCGCGCAACCATTCGCATTGCATTTCAGGTGAATAAATTTGATCGGCTGTTATCCCGTCAGTTCCTTTGATGGGTAATTTATTTTCCACAGCCACCTTTGGAATCCCACGCATAATGTGAATACCAAATTTTAAACCTTTATTGTGAATATAATCAGCCAGGTTCTTAAATCCTTTCCCGTCAGCAGCGGAAGGGAACCGATTAACAGCCGGCTGATAACGTCCATATTTATCAATGACATATTTTGGGTCGGTTTGATTGTAGCCTCCGGCCTTAACGTTTTCCACAAACCAGCGGATATCTACCACAATATATTGCCAGCCATATTCTTTCAGGTGTACCGCCATGTAATCGGCATTGGCCTTTACTTCACTTTCCACAACCGTCGGACCATAACAATCCCAGCTATTCCAGCCCATGGGTGGCGTTTGAGCCCATTGTTTAAATTCGCCCTTTTTAAAAGGCGTTTTTTGTTGGGTTGTATTGTAACAGGCACTTAAAATAAGTGCAAGTAGAATACTAAAAATGAATGGCACTTTGTTCATAATCATTTAAATTTACACTGTATATAAATGTCAATATATTATTTCACTTCCAGGGCATCTTTATAAACGATTTCTAAAAAACCAGGTCCCAATTGGTTATGTACTTCCATGCATGCTCCTATAATCTTATAACTCTCAGCTTTATAAAAAATTGATGCCATATTCTCAATTGTTTAATGAATAAAATTCACATGATGATTGATTAATACAAAATAAACACAAATTGTTTGCGGTGCAAACATTATTTATTCGTGAATTCGTGGTTAAAATATTTAACCAGACTATTTGTAAGGATATTATAACACCTTCAAAATAATATTTAACCCAGTCTTAATTTACCAAACTTATAACACATAAAAGATTTGTATTTTTTTTAAAACCTATTGAGATTTCGTCGTAAATGAAATATCAGGAAATTAAATATAAAATACAATTAGAAAATGAGAACGGTAATAGTTGAACTTAGAAGTATTAATGCTTTAAGGCCTTTAAAAGACCTTGAACTTGCCAATTTAATACGCGTATTGGATAAGGACAAGGTGAAAGACGAAAAAAAGTTATCTGCAAGCCTAAAGGGAACTATTAGTAAAATACGTGCTCATGAACTAAACGAAGAACTTAACAAAATGCGTAATGTATGGGAAGACAGGAATATTTAATTGATACCAATGTCGCTATGGATAGATTGATACTCAAAATTCTTAAATCGCACTTTGCCATTGCCAATGGCACATAAACCAATCCGCAAGCTCATAAAACCACTCAACACATTATGATGATAGGCTGATGATTCAAAAGAGTTTTCAATCTTGATCCACTGCTTACCATCCAGACTATAAAACATATCGACTGTATTTTCAATGTCTTTCAAACGCAGAAAAACGTGCCTGTTAAGTACATTCTTTTCGGTAGGGAATTGCCATCCCCTAAGGTTTGCCAGTACATTTTGCTTGTCGGCCAGAATTCCTGAAAAAGCCTTTTCGTTGTAAAACAGCACAATTCCACCCACTGCATCGCCTTCAATTTCAAGCTCCACCTGGGCTGTATAAGAATGATCAGACGGAATGGTAAGCATAGGCGAGCAATCGGCTACTGAGCTTCCCTTTCCATTTATTACAATACCCTCACCATCCAGTTTATATCGATTCTCATCGAAATCTTTAAAAAATTTCCACTGGGGATTCAGTGTTTTTCCATCAAAATGGTCGCTCAGTTCAAAGGGTTTACTGATTTTATTCTCCAATTCCGGAAGCTTTATGGGTTTATCGATACTAATGTCATCCGGTATTTTATACCATCCATCTTGTGTCCATTCGATTGGAACCAGCATGGTTTGGCGCCCCATGTTGTAATATCCGTTCTCGTATCCATGAAATACCATGTACCAATTGTCGTTGGCATCATTAAAAACCGTACCGTGACCCACCGACCACCAATGGTCGTTACTGGATTGCGCCCTTAAAATCGGATTAAATGGAGAATTTTCCCACGGTCCCAACGGTGATTTTGAGCGGGCGGAAATAACCATGTGCCCTGTAGCCGGGCCTGCTGTTCCTCCTTCCGCAACTGTTAAATAATAATAATCGCCCCGTTTAAACAATTTTGGCCCTTCCATGCAAAAGCATTCAATACTCCAGTCGCGTGGAATTTCCCAACCGTTATAAACTTTTTTAACCTCGCCTGTAACCGTGATACCGTCTTTTGATAATGGCACATAGCTACCGCTACTAAAATACAAGTAGCGGTTACCTTCGTTGTCAACCACATGTCCGGGATCAATCATATCCACTTTTATTTCGACCGGGTCAGTCCAGGGGCCTTCGATATTATCGGCTGTAATTACATAATTGGTATTACTGGCCGGAAAATAGATATAGTATTTATTATTATACTTTGCTAAATCAGGAGCCCATACGGAACCCACATATTTGTGCAAGGCATTGGTCACCGGTTCCCAGTTAATTAAATCGGTAGAGTGCCAGATTAAAAGTCCCGGGTAATACTCAAACGATGAATTCACCAGGTAAAAATCTTCGCCATCACGCAAAATGCTGGGATCAGGATAATCACCGGCAAATATGGGATTAAGATACTCGTGATCATTTTTCAGATTTGAATGTTGCTGGTTTTGAGCATTGATTGAAAATGCAAAAACACAGATACATAGAGCTAAGATAATTTTTCTCATTATTTCAATTTTTAAACAATACTATTTATACGGGTCGCTATGGTTTTCTTCGTAAACCGGCATCGAAATAAAAAACGATGATCCTTTGCCTACTTTTGATTCAAACCAAATGGCACCTCCAAATTCTTCAACAATATTTTTTACTATGGCCAAACCTAACCCAGTTCCACTGCTTTTAGTGGTAAAATTAGGCTGAAACAATTTATTTTCAAGTTCCGGGGGAACTCCTGCACCATTATCTTTAATCTCAACCACCACACTGCTTCCCTCTTCCGAAATATTGACTATTACTTTACCATTTTTGTCAGCTGGTATAGCCTGAACAGCATTTTTAAACAGATTATTGAAAACCTGCAACATCCGCTCGTTGTCGGCTCTTACATACATTTTCCTGCCTTTAGAAACATGTAACTCAAGCGTTGCAAAGTTAATCTCCTTAAAAAGTCCGGCACTACGATTTATTCTTTCAATAACATCCACCTTCTCCGACCGGGCCACCGGCATTTTTGCAAACTGTGAAAAAGCGGTTGCAATGGACGACAAGCTGTCAATTTGCTCAATTAAGGTTTTTGTTGACCTTTTAAACCGGGTATCAAAGTCAATATCGTGGTTGTCCCACGATTTATTCAACAACTGAATGCTTAATTTCATAGGAGTCAGCGGATTCTTAATTTCATGCGCAATTTGCCGGGCCATTTCGCGCCATGCCGATTCACGTTCCGATTTTGCCAGCAATCTTGCACTTTTGTCCAACTCCTCCAACATGCGGTTATATTCAGTTACCAGTTCGGCAATTTCATCCTGACCCTCGTAATTAATGCGCTCATTTTCCTTACTCAGGTCAATATTACGAATCCTTTGTTGCACCATTCTCAACGGTTCTGTTAACCGGTTCGAAATATAAACTGCTACTACGATACTTAAAATGATAAGAAAAGCATAAATATTTATTACGGCCACTACCACCCTCAAAAGTTCCTGACGCAATAATATTTCCTTTGAAAAATATGGCAGATTTAAATAGGCCAGCAATTTGTTCTCGGAGTTGGTAAAAGGTACGTAAGCAGAAAAGTATTCCATTTTGCCAATGTGTTCTTTATGTACTACCCGGGCTTTTTTATTCATTACCAGTTCGCGAAAAGCAATAGCATTTATTCTTTTACCGGTCAGGTCACGGTCAAATATTTCTTTACGCGAAGTGCCTACCAGATTTCCCTTAACATCGTAAAGGTTAATATCGGAGTAAAATACATTGGAAAACTTTACAAGTAAATTATTAATATAATCAGGTGATACCTGGTTTATGTTTTGATATTCAGAAAGCTTATGCTCCAATTCCACCAAAACCGATTGAATTTTTTCACTTAAAATATCAATCTGGCCTTTTTCGAATTGTTTAAAGGTATACATTACAGTTCCTCCTCCCACAAACACAAACGAAATCAACAAAATCAGCATCATTGAAAATACAATTCTGTTCTTAATGTTAAAATGAAAATCGACAATATGGGTAAAGCGGTTCCCGGCTAAAAGCAACAAAGTTGTTTGAATAAGCAGGAAAAGAAAAATGTAGGTAAACGAAATTAATATATTATAAAAATGAATAGTCGGGAAGCTAACAATAACCGTGTGATCCGGATTTGGATTATACAGAAGATGATCATAATCTTCAGACTGAAAGAATGCAAATTCCGTATTCGAATAACCATAAACATCCCGTTCAAGCGCATAGGGAAAATTACCACGTCTGATGAGTAACTGGTTTTTACTGTATTTGGCATAACTGCCTGAATTTTGTATATCATATAATCCAATAGGCTTTTCGAGTAACAATTCGGGATAACCCAAAACCTCATAATTCGAACGCGAGGTAAGTTCAAAAAACAGGTTCACGTCTTTCCAGTTGCCCGATAAGGGAATTTCAACCTGCATAAAATAATTCAGCCCCCCTGAATAATCTTTCAGATAGTACAGTCCGGGAATATTGGTCTCAACCCCATTGTATTTCAATAAATTGCTAAAAAACCCATAGCAGTATTGCCATGAGTCCTGCTCATCGTCAAGCAGCAGGCTATCGGCATCGTTACACACCGTAAGCTGGAAAATATAACGATCAAGGTATCCGGTAAAATAAGTACGCTTGATATAGGTATTCATTTTTTGAAAATCGAACCACTGATTTTCCAGAAAATCCTTGATAACAGAATCCGACTTCATCTGTTCAATAATATCGCCAAAAATAACTTCAGCCACAGGATCCTGTTCGCGGGAAAGGTTAATAGCAATTACTTTACTTTCTTCAATTCGTTTTTTGAAATTTTGGTGCCGGATAAAAAATGTGGCAAATCCCGAGAAAAAGGCGATCAAAATTACCACCATTCCAAACCGGGGCGTGTAAAGTATCCTGATATGTGCCCAGTAAATTAAGATAGAAAAGAGGAAAATAACCGGAATTATATATTTATAATCTCTCAACAGTATAAGTGTCCCGATGAGAAAAAGCCCCATGCTTATAATTCCAATTATCACATGCCTGAATTTAACAGATTCCTTTAATGAAATAGCTGCTTTATCAATAATCAGTATAATACCAACAAAAAGAACCAACAAAATAAAGTAACCAATAAAGCTATAAACCGAAAGATTAAGCACATCGTAGGCCTCATACTGAAAGTTGGAATCGATAATCAGATGCGCAAAAATATTGTGGGCAAACCGGCTAAAAACGAGCAAAATAACCCACCATACTCCAACAAAAGTAACTTTCCCTGCCTTTGATAAGTCCGCAAATCGTTTAATACTGACTTTTGTATAAAAAATGAAGATTAAATAGGTAAATAAAATTACCGTCAATAATAAATCGCCCAGCGAAGGGAACCATTCAGAGAAGGCAAAATATTTCGGCTGAAACACTGATAATTCAGTTAAAAAAGAAGGTAATCGAAAAACCTGTATACATACTCTAACTCCAGTTAAAGCCAAGGCAAAAATCAAAAACTGGACAATAGTAAATTTTGAGTCCCTGAACTTTTCGCGTCCAAAAACCAACAGAAAAATAAAGGCAATCAGGTAAATAATGGTTAGCATATGATTTTTCATCATCGGGTAACAATTACCTTCACTCCTAAGGCTAAACAGATATTCATTTTCACGATTATAAATAGCATTTTCGGTATCATCGCTATCAATAACGATGGAATGCGGACAGGTTAAATCAAAGGTAGGATGAAACTCATTTTTCAGGAATTTGTTTTGGTATGGATAACTGTCCATAATACTTATTAGGCCCACCACAACCACCGAATCGTTGGTGTGATTGCGTATTTCAACAAAAGTATTTCCAAGCTTTGAAAATTTTTCTTTATACCAACCGGAATTATCAGGAATGGCAATTTGGTTGCTTGTCCAGTAAATTAAATCGGAATTACGATAAACCAAAAAAATCAGCCCCTCGTTTAAATCCAAATAATCAAGCAAAGCGGAGTTCCTGTTTACCCAATCGGGCAAAGCATTTTTTTCAGTTTGCTGCATCAAACTGTCCATCACGGCATCAACCCTTAACTCCTTATCGAACAGAATATTTGAGAAAGTTTTAATCGCCGGTTTTGTGTTCCTTATATTGAAATTTAGCAGGTTCACAATGGCACCCAAAGCCAAAAACAGCAGAAACAGCAGAAGAAATTTATTTTTGGTAAAAAACGTTTTCATAAACCCTTTTATTCGTGATGATAAGGTTCACCTTTTAAAATGGTTTGTGCCCGGTAAAACTGCTCCACAAAAATTAACCTGATTAACTGATGCGAATAAGTCATTTTAGATAACGAAATTTTAAATTGACAGGCTTTGTAAACAGCATCACTAAATCCATAAGGGCCACCCACAATAAATACAATCCTTTTATTGCCCGAAACATAAACACTATTTAACCATGTGGCAAATTCAACCGATGAAAATTGTTTCCCTTTTTCGTCAAGCAATACAACAAAATCGCCGGGTTGAATTTTTTTTAGTATTAATTCCCCTTCCTTTTCCTTTTGCTGATTTTGTAGCATGTTTTTTGTATTTTTTAAGTCAGGTATAATATCTACATCAAAGGGCAGGTATTTACCAATGCGCTGGGCATATTTAATTATACCCTCATTAACAAAGGTTTCATCGGTTTTACCAATTACTAATAAAACTGCTTTCATAATCAGGCCTGCAAGGTTAATTTACGAAGGTAATAATAGCTGAAATCAACCGTTAATTTTTTTAATTTTTAAAACTGACTAAATTTGTAACGCGTCAAGCAATATCGGAAATTAAAGAAATGTTTTCAAACAAAAAAACACATAATCATAAACTGTTCCTAATTTGGCTGTTCTTTACTTTTTTTTTAGCCAGTCAGGGTTTTTCACAGGCGCAAAACGACTCAACCATTCATAATTCTATTTCAAAGGCGCTACAATCGGGACAAGCCAAAGAACTTTCAGAATTGTTTTACGAAAAAGTGGATATTATACTTCCAAATCAATCAGGTATTTACAGTAAATCGCAAGCTTTTTTTATTATTAAAGATTTTTTTGAAAAAAACCCCCCCGTTTCATTCCAGGTTATTAATCAGAATTTTAATAACGGAAGTAGCTTTGTAGTTGGCAAATTGCACACTGCAAAGCAGCATTTCAGGGTTTGTTATTTAACCAAATACTCCGACAATCTATTTTATATTTACCAGTTTAGGATTGAAGAATAAACTTTTCTCAGTATATTGACCGCCGGGAAATTCAAAGTTATCAATAAAAACACTGAAATCAGAAATTTAATATTCGTTAAAAACCTGTATAAAAGCATTTTATATGTCATTGGATAATTACATAAACGATTTTATTAAACTTGCCATTAAGGAAGATGTGGGTGATGGCGACCACAGCTCGCTTAGCTGTATTCCTGCCAATCAAATGGGGAAAGCGCAATTATTGGCTAAACAGGATGGCATACTTGCCGGGGTTGAGGTAGCCAAAACCATTTATAAAGTTTTTGATCCCGGTATAAAAATCAATGTCTTTATAAATGACGGCTCTCAAATTAAGGTTGGCGATGTAGTTCTTGAAATTACGGGAAAAGAAACTTCAATTTTGCAAACCGAACGACTGGTGCTTAATTTTATGCAACGAATGAGTGGCATTGCCACACAAACCAACGAATATGTAAACCTGGTTGCAGGATTAAAAACCAAAATTCTCGATACCCGAAAAACCACCCCGGGAATGCGAATTTTTGAAAAAATTGCCGTGAAAATCGGAGGAGGATTCAATCACCGCATGGGGTTATACGATATGATCATGTTAAAAGATAATCATATTGACTATGCCGGAGGCGTAAAAAAAGCCATTGAGCGGACACAGAAATATCTGAAAGAAAAAAACAAAGACTTACAAATTGTGGTTGAAGCGCGATCGTTCGATGAAATACAACAGATTATGGAAGTTGGGGGAATTACCCGGATTCTGATTGACAATTTTTCCATTGAAGATACACGCAAAGCTGTTGAAATGATCGGCGGAAAGTTTGATACTGAATCGTCGGGAGGTATTACAAAGGAAACCCTCCGCTCCTATGCTGAGTGCGGTGTCGACTATATATCGGTTGGAGCCCTTACCCACCAGATAAAAAGTCTTGACCTCAGTTTAAAAGCAATTTAATAACCTGCACAAATCTGGTTTTATGGATAAAACGCCCAACGATATCAAAACTGACAAGAAACTACCAGGTTGGGCTAACCGGACATCGAATAAAATTATAAACCAGGCAAAAAAAATAAGCTTACCGGGTTTTAACCGGGTGCCTTTGTATGATGTTGGCGTTTTTTATATGAACGGTCTTGGCAATGGCGCTTTGGGTGTCAGGGCTTCGGCAGTATCATTCAGTTTTTTTATGGCGCTTTTCCCCAGCATCATTTTTCTTTTCACCCTGATTCCCTTTGTGCCTATCCCAAATTTTCAACCGGAATTAATTAAGATATTGGAACAGGTTTTACCATCAAACACTTACCAGGTGGTTGAAAATACAATTATTGATATTGCGACAATTAAGAGAGGAAGCTTGCTGTCGTTCGGTTTTTTAGCAGCCGTCATTATCAGCACCAACGGTATTTCAGCAATGATAGCTGCATTTAACGCCTCAGCCAATGCTTTGGAAAACCGTACCTGGCTCAGCATGAGGCTTATTGCAGTAGTACTGGTTTTAATTGTTTTTAGCCTGACTACAATTGCCACAGGGCTAATCATCTTCGGAAAATATATTCTGCGATTCCTTGTAAATAAATCGATACTTTACAGTGGGTTTTCGCAGTTTATTTTTGTATCCGGCCAATGGATCATTATCCTGGTTTTTATTCTTCTTTGTATATCTTTTCTTTACTATTATGCTCCTTCAAAGAGGAGCAAATACCGCTTTTTCTCACCAGGTTCAATCATTGCAACTTTGCTGATAATTCTAAGCTCACTTGCATTTTCATATTACCTGGGGCGTTTTGGCCGGTATAACAAAATTTACGGATCAATTGGTACACTGATTGCCCTGCTGGTATGGCTAAAGATTAATTCATTTGTGCTTATTATGGGATTTGAGTTGAACATTAGTATCCGAAATGCCAAACTTGGATATAAAAAAGACCTTGAACTTTCTGAAAGCAGCCAGGAATATGAGCGATACTATCCTAAAAAAGAAGATCTGTTGAAAGACCTGTAAGTAAGCCACACACCTAAGCTTTTTATTATACCCCACTTACAACTGTTGTCGGGATTTGCCCTAAAATAAAGGGTGAAAAAACGGAACATCGAGACAAGCCTTCGAGCAATTCCTTCAATTAATACCTTATGATACAAAGCACCAAGTGTTTATTGGATAAAAGTAATTTATGTAGTAAATTTATTACTGCTTATTCAAGAATTAATTAGACCCACTCAATTAATAACATAAGATAATTACAAAACTGTACAGCCCAAAGCTGTTATTGTGAATGTAGTATTTCGCTCTTTAATTTAACGAAGCTTTTTGTTGAACAATCAAAATTAAATTGAGATGAAACTTAAAACTATCGCAGCAGGAATTTCAGTTATTTTACTCTGCCAGGCAAACGCCCAAAACCAATCAGCCGTTAACCCGATGTTGAAGCTAAAAGTAGGTGCCGATGGAGCAATTACCATTACTCCAATGGATAATAATACATCCGAAAAAAACTATAACCTGGTTACCACAGCAGCTGCAATTAAAACATCAGGAATAGTAAAAAATGAAACCAAACCGGATAATAATAGCAGTTCAAATCAAGTTAAGGATTATAATACACATAGTGCTCAAAAAAGCAATCATTCTGTCTCATTTGGTAACTATTTTAACCCTATTTCAATTACTCCCGATTCAAGGTTCAGAACATCAAATCGCGTGAATGCAGTTAATAACACCGACAACTTTATTGAACAAGGATCGGGTCCGTATTTTAAAACTCAAAAAAGCTCTGAAATTTTTACAAATTACAAACTAAATACCCTTGCAACGAATAGCATTTTGAATAGTGAAGGCCTGCCAAACCTGCTTTTTTATGGAGGCGAGGGTTCAGATAACACTTATCATTTCGACAATACTACAAGTTTACTTACTGCAAATATTTCGGTGGCAAATAATGGAACAGCTAATGCTGGTACTTTCAGGGTTGGATTTTATCTTTCAACAGATTCAATTATTCAAACTTCCAATATTTATAAAAGGTTATACTATTGGTGGTCTGGCAATTAATTATTATACCAACATCCAGGTTTCAGTTACTTTGGATGATTTAAACATCCCGTCAGGAACTTATTATATTTCAGTAATTTGCGACGACACTTTTCAAATTACTGAACTAAGTGAAACCGATAATGCCGGGAAATATAATCCCCCAATAACTTATGAACAATCTGGTGTGCCTAACCTTTTTTTGTATGTAGGTGAGGGTTCTGTCAACCAATATACGTTTGACAGTGTTGAAAATGCTTTAAATGTAAAACTCAGCATCGTTAATGGTGGAGAAGGTGCTACCGGGAGTTTTCGTGTCGGAATTTACTTATCTCCTGATAATACTTTTGCAGAGTCGGATTATCTCATCGGGAATAGTACTGTTGAAAGCCTGAATGCCGGATATTATAAAAATATAGAAATTAATACTGATCTTGATGATTTTTCTATCCAGCCCGGAACCTATTACATAATAATATTTACTGATGATACCTTTCAGATCACTGAATCGAACGAAACCGATAATTTAAGTTACTTTCTGGATGCCATAACCTATTTACCCGCAAGTTATCCGAATCTGACAATATACGAAGGCGAAGGTTCCAATAATGACTATTCTTTTAATGCAGAAACAAATATCCTGGATGTTTATACGAGTGTGGCCAATCTGGGTAGCGCTGAGGCAAACAATTTCAGGGTAGGATTTTATCTGATAAATGAAAGCACAGAAAAAATTACTTTGATGGAGAGTGCTGATGTAGATTACTTAAATTTTGGTTATTACACGAATTTAAATATTGAAAACAATTTGGGCGAACTGGGTATGGAACCAGGCAACTATTATATAGCCATAATTTATGACGATCTTGGTCAGGTTGAAGAATCCAATGAAAATGATAATCTTATTTTGTTTAATGATGCCATTACCATTACTACCATCGGGGCTCCAAACCTGATGATTTATAAAGGAACAAACTCAATTAACGATTACAATTATAACTATAATACCTGGGATGTGAAAGTATATGCCAGCATAGGTAATAACGGAGAGGCAACAGCAACCAACTTCAGGGTCGGGTTTTATTTGTCAGATAACAGCAACATACAAACCAGCGACATTTTGTTGAATAGCCAAACCATAAGCTCACTGGAGCCAGGCTATTTTCAGAACATTAATGTTACTGCAAATATAGAGGATATGAGTTTATCGGAAGGTAGTTATTATGTTGGTTTTTATGCCGATGACCTTAAACAGGTATCAGAGTCGGATGAAACTGACAATACAGACATTTTTATGGAACCTATTCCATATTATCAGCCAGAAAAAGGAATCAACATCACAACCCATTTGGGTATCGGGGCTAATAATTCCTACAACCACACAGCATCAACCAACGAATTAGAAGTATACGCCAGTATTATAAACAATGGTACCGAAGATGCCAA
This sequence comes from Bacteroidales bacterium, assembly GCA_046704385.1. Lineage (GTDB taxonomy): Bacteria > Bacteroidota > Bacteroidia > Bacteroidales > SZUA-534 > GH45. The sequence goes on from JBJKSB010000016.1 coordinate 39,905, forward strand.
CAACTTCAGGGTCGGATTTTATTTGTCGACCGATAATTCCATTGGAACAAGCGATAAGTTATTAAAAGGTGTAGATATTGCAAACCTGGCACCGTCTACATTTACCATTGTTGATATAAAAGTGAACCTGAATGATTATGCTCCGCTTAATGGTGATTTTTATGTTGGTTTCGTGGCCGACGATTTATCTGATATTACGGAAACTGCTGAAACTGATAATAGTTATTATTTTTCAACACCTATAAATTTGTTTATTGTATCAACACCTGATAATCCAAATTCAGCAAATTATTTAGTTTATCCGAATCCTATTATTGAGGCGCTTTTTATTAAACAAAATGAAAATCTAAAAACCAGTTCAATTATCACTATTATGGATAATAACGGAAAGATTGTTGAAGTTCATAATTGGAATACAACTACCAAAAAAAACATTAAAGAACTCGACTTTTCGAAATATACATCAGGCTTATATTTTCTACAAATTGCGAATGCTGATCATGTATTTACCCAAAAAATTGTGAAACAATAATAAAATTGTTTTTACTTTGCTTTTGAAACCTTATTGGAAAAAATGAGAAACTTTAAAATATTTATTGTCAGCCTGGTTCTTGTTGTCCCTTTTTTTACTACAAATGCGCAGATCACCGAAATTGGCCTGGCATCATTCTATGCTGATAAATTTGATGGAAGGGTAACTG
>JBJKSB010000017.1:0-27611 GCA_046704385.1 Bacteroidales bacterium
AATAATGGTCAGCCTTTTAAAATGACCGGTAATGTTTTACTTATTGTAAAAGATAATTAGAATGAAAAGATGTTTTAGCATAGTACTGATTCTGATTTCGTTTTACGGAGTTAAAGGTCAGGATGCACATTTTTCACAATTTTATGCGAACCCGATATATATGGCCCCATCATTTGCAGGGAGTTCGGGTGAACCCCGATTTGTACTCAATTTCAGGGACCAGTGGCCTAAAGTACCGGGAAATTTTATTACCTACTCATTCTCGGGCGATTACTATTTTCCAAAATTAAGATCCGGGGTAGCCTTATACTTTAATTCCGATAATGCCGGGCAGGGAAAACTGGTAACCAATAATATCGGATTTTCATATTCGTATAAAGTAAAAATTAACAGAGATTTTATTTTTCAACCTGGCCTGTCAGCTTATTATCACAGCAGGTATATCGATTATTCAATCCTAAATTTTGCCGATGAATTTTTTGGGAGCCAGTTTGTAGGCTCAACTTCCGAAATCCTTCCCGAATATAAAATTCAACATGCCGATTTTGCCGTTTCAGTCTTGGGTTATCTCGAAAATTACTGGTTTGGGGCCAATGTCGACCATTTAATGACCATATCGCCCGTACTGCGCAGCGATTTCAGATATTCCGATATGCGGGTTGATGTATTTGGGGGAGCCAAATTCAAAATAAGAACGCGTACACGAAGTAAAAAAGATGAATATTTCCAAACGGCCTTTAACTACTGGTATCAGAACAAAATTCACCAAATCGACCTGGGGGCCTATTACAACCGTAAACCAATGATGATCGGATTATGGTACCGGGGTATTCCATTGTTAAATGAATATTCCACTCCTGATGCTTTAATTTATCTTTTTGGGCTAAAGTATAAAAAGTATATTTTCAGCTACAGCTATGATATGACCCTGGGTAAAATGATCTCGCGCAGTGGCGGTAGTCATGAAATTAGCATAATATACAGTCTGGGGGGAACCGACGGTGTAAGACCCAAAAAATTTAAAGCAATTCCATGTCCTGAATTTTAGTTGGGCTCATTTCGACTTCATTTCGACTTCGCTCAATGAACTGCTCAATGAACTGCTAAATTGGCAACTCGACAACTACTTCGGCACCGCTAAATAACGCTTATCGTGTAAACTGCCTCAAAAAAATAAGCACATAACCTAATGAGCACATCGACACATCGGCACATTAGCACATTAGCACATTAGCACATTAGCACATCAAAATAATAAACCCCATATAATACTCACCGCTATATCCCGTTTATTTTATATCTTAACGGCAAATTTTAAAACCATAATAAATATGTTTTTATCAACTTTTCTTCAAATTACCATGAGCCAACCACAGGCTGGTGATGAAGCTGCAACCCAAGCAGGAAAAATTACCCTTTCAGCATTAGATTTAGCAGTAAAAGGCGGATGGATAATGATAGTACTTGCACTACTTTTTATTATTGCTATTTATATCTTTTTTGAACGCTACAGGACTCTTAGTATAGCATCAAAAGAAGATATAAACTTTATGAACCGCATAAAAGATTATATACATGATGGAAAAGTTGAATCGGCTACAGCACTTTGCCAGTCAGCCAATAACCCGGTTTCACGTATGATTGAAAAAGGCATTAGCCGTTTAGGCCGGCCTTTAAACGATATTAATACCACTATTGAGAATGTGGGTAACCTTGAAATCGCAAAAATGGAAAGTGGATTACCCACCCTGGCTACAATTTCAGGGGGTGCCCCGATGATCGGTTTCCTGGGAACGGTAATTGGTATGATTCGTGCGTTCTACGATATGGCAAATGCTGGGAATAATATCGATGTGCAATTACTTGCTAATGGTATTTATACAGCCATGGTAACAACAGTAGGTGGATTAATTGTTGGGATTTTAGCCTATTTTGCTTATAACTACCTGGTTGCCAAGGTTGAAAAAGTAGTACACAAAATGGAATCACGTACTACCGAATTTATGGATTTATTAAATGAACCTGTGAATTAAGCTCTTAGGTAAGAGGTCTTAGCTTATAGGCGTTTTAAGATTACTATGAACTAAAATTTAAAAGCTACGACCTGACAGCTAATAACTAACGACTAACAACTAACAGCTAATAATTATCTTTTATGGCTTTAAGAAGAACATCAAAAGTAAATGCCAGTTTCTCGATGTCGAGTATGACCGACATTGTATTTTTATTACTGATATTTTTTATGGTAACATCTACTTTAATTGCTCCTAATGCGTTAAAACTTCTGTTGCCACAAAGCAATAATCAAACAATGGCCACCAAACCCATAACTACCGTTTCAATTACCAAAGATTTACAATATGCAGTTGAAGGCCGCTTTATCCGGTTTAACGATCTTGAGCGTACCATTGTACGAAAAGTTGGTCCGGCAAGCTCTTATCCTGAGCCTCCTACAATTGCACTCCATGTGGATCAATCAGTGGCCATGGAACATGTGGTAAAGGTCATGAATATTGCAAAAGATCATCAATACCGTTTAATTCTGGCTACACGCCCAATAAATTAAAGTATAATGCAATTCACCAAAGAACAACGGTTCGGATTAATTAGTACAATTATTTTCCTGGTATTCTTTACCGGACTGATGTTGCTTTTTGGTTTTTCTGCACCATTTCCACCTCCTGAAGAAGAAGGTATTTTAATCAATTTCGGTACAAACGAAACGGGTTCAGGGCAAGTTGAACCGAAACCTTCCGAACAGCCAAAGGAACAGGAATCAGTTACACAACCTGTTAGTACTCCTGAACCTGTTAAAACGGATAACAATAAAGAGGAAGTTGTAACGCAGGATTTTGATAAGACTGCTGCTATTGAAGCCCAAAAGAAAAAAGAGAAAGAAGTTCAGGAAGAGTTGAAGCGGAAAAAAGAACAGGAAGAAATTGAACGGAAAAAACAGGAAGAGATAGACCGGCAGGAAAAAGCCGAAGAAGAACGGATTCGACAGGAAGAAGCTCAAAAAGCTATCAACGACAGGGCTAAAAATGCTTTTGGCGGTAAAAATCCAGCCGGAGATAATACGGGTGAAGGTGAAACCGGTGGATCCGGCAACCAGGGAAAACCTGATGGTGATATAAATTCAAGTAACCGGACAGGTGGCCCGGGCGGTGGTGATGGCGTGTCATTCAGCCTGACCGGACGAAGCCACAGATCGTTACCAGCGCCTCCCAAAATCCACAAAAGTGAAGGAAAAGTAGTTGTTGAAGTTACGGTAGATCAGGATGGAAACGTGGTTAGTGCGCGACCCGGAGTAAAGGGTACAACACTCTCAGATGAATCCTTATGGAAAGTGGCCAAAGAAGCTGCGCTAAAAGCTACCTTTGATGTCAATAAGAATGCACCTGCACTGCAGCAAGGTACTATTACGTATTATTTTGGGTTTGAGTAAAATGATTCGATTTTTATCCCATTACCTTCTCAACAATAGCCCAAAGTTTTTCCGCTGTTTTATCCCAGGAATATTTTTGTTTTCGGATGTCGCCAGCTTCAATTAATTTATGACGCAATTCCTCATCAGTAGCTAATTGGCTAAGCCCACCGGCAATATTGGAAATTGAATGCGGATCAACAATCAAAGCAGCATCACCAGCAATTTCGGGCATTGAGGTAGTATTTGATGTAATAACCGGAACCCCGCAATTCATAGCCTCAACTATCGGAATTCCAAATCCTTCAAAGAGAGAGACATAGGTCAGGGCCAATGCTGAACCCATCACATCGCGTAATTCAGCCTGCGACAAGCGACCCGTAAAAACAATATCGTTCTTGTATTTTAATTCATGATAAACTTCATTGGTATGCCGATCCCAGTAAAACCTTTCGCCAACAATTACCAGCTTAATTCCCTGATTATCGGTTTCCTTAAATAAATCGAATGCTTTAAATAAATTCACCACATTTTTACGGGGATGCAAAGCCCCCACAAAAACAAAATAAGGCTTTCCATGGGTATAATTGTCACGTATTTCAACCTGGTTAGCTTCCTTAACAGGACGATATACCGGACTGGCACCATTGTACAATACGTCAATTTTGTCGTCGGGTACCTGATATGTTGTTACTATATCGTATTTTGAGAAATTTGATACGGTTCCCAACCGGGTAGCCTGATGTACCCACTTTCTGAAATATTTTTTATAAAAACGACAAAACGATTTAGGCAAGAACTCCGGAAAATGCTCAAAATTTATATCGTGAATTACGGCAACCGATTTAATCCTTATTTTGGTCGAATTCCACCCATCGGTCGATAAAAAGAGATCGAAATGGTTATTATTTATATAACGGGGCAACAAAAATTCAAATTTTAAAATCCATGCCAATGGCCTGAAAAAAGGTGGCCCAATATTTACAGGTTTAACGTTTCTTGAAAAAACATAATCGCTTTCGATGCCTTTTCCAAAAATAAATACAAATTCATGCTCGGGATGGCTTAAAACAATGCGTTTAAGCGTTTCGTAGGTAAACCATCCTAATCCCTCCATTTTGTCACGTACAAGGGTTTGAGCATTAACTGCAATCCGCATAGTGGTAAAATTTAAGGTACAAAAATGAAATTTTGCTTCTGTTGCCCGGTAAAGTTAACCAGCTTTTTATTTTCAACAATATTAATTTTATAACCCAGCCCCTTCAATAAATTGAATGTATTATTCCGGTTTTCGCCCTCCCATAGTTCCGCATAAATAACCGGTTTATCACGTTCAATCAACTTTTCTCCTCCTTTCAATACAAAATACTCAAAATTTTCGACATCAATTTTAATGGCCTTAATTGCCGATTTATGACTTCGATCTATATCAAAGATATCAAGTTTTTTGATTGGAACCTTAAATCGGTTCCCTTCATTGTAATCTTTTATGGTGTTATGCACCACATGACTCAATCCGTGAAATTTTACTGAATTTATAACGGGCATAACCATCTCAATTTCACCTTCCTCCTGCCCCAGCGCAAATTTTTCAATTGATATATTTGTCAAATTGTATCTTTTAATAACCCTTTCCATATTATTATAGTTATTGGCAATGGGTTCGAATGAATAGATATGTGAATGTGGCTTATTTTTAGAAAGGTAATAACTCATTACTCCAATATTGGCACCAATATCAAGTATTACACCATTGTCGGGAATCATCCTGAGAAAATGCATGAAATCTTTCTCATTTCTATCCCAGGGAAGTTTTTTTATAATGAAAAGTGAAAAAATATAAAGGTAATTTTCAAAGCCAAATAATTTCTGAAGTACAAGCTTTATAAAATTTTTAATCATTCTTATCCAAAATTAAAATAATGTTGGTAGCAAGCTGCAAAAATAAAATTAAAAATAACATGATACCGGTTTAAAATAGCAAACTCTTTACAAAATCGTAAATTCCCAAAAACTTAATGGCTGCTACAATCACAACTGCAATCAAAATAATCCGCACAAACTTTGGTCCCCAGCTAACAGCAACTTTGGTAGCAATAAACGAACCTGTCATACTACCTGCAGCCAGTAATATACCCACTAAAAAGTTAACCTGTCCGTTATAAATGAAAATACCCAGGGCAAAAGCCGTATATACCATAATTATAAACAGTTTAACAGCATTGGCTTTTATAAGGTCGAATCCGGCGGTTAACACCAGTCCGCTCAAAATAAAAACCCCAACCCCAATCTGGATAAAACCACCATAAAGACCCACAAAAAACATTACCAGGTATTGCCAAACATTAAACTTAGATTCGGAATGTTGCCCAACCTCTTTTAGCCATTTTTGCGGTTTATAAATAATGGTAAACAATAAAAACACCATAAGCCCGCCAATGATGCGGGTCATAACCACTTCATTAATATCCACCGCAATTCGCGCCCCGATAATGGCCCCGACAATGGCTGGTATAGTGAGCCAAATGTTATCGCGAAAATGAAAAACCTTTTGATGCCTGAAACTTGAAACCCCGACTATATTTGCCAAAAATATCATAACACGATTGGTGGCATTAGCTACAGTTGCCGGCAAACCCAAAAACATAAGTAATGGCACTGTTATTAGCGAACCACTACCTGCCAGTGTATTTATAAAACCAGCCAGCAATCCGGAAGCAACAATCAGCGTTATGGTAAACCAATTAAGTTCAATCATAGTCAGTTAAAAAGAAAGCCATCCGCCCTATGGCGGATAGCTTCAAAGATAGTATATTAAATAATTTCCCTAAAATTTAAAGTCTCTTTAAAAATCAGGTATACTATAATCAATTTTACCAGGCAAACATAGGCCTATCCTGCATCATGTTATTTACCTCGGCACGAACTGTTGCAATTACTTTCTCATTTTCCACATCGGAAAGTACCCTGTCAATAAATTCAACAATAACCGGCATATCGGCTTCTTTTAAACCACGGGTAGTAATAGCTGGTGTTCCAACACGTAAACCAGAAGTTAAAAACGGCGAACGGCTATCAAAAGGTACCATGTTTTTATTAATAGTAATATCAGCCTGTACCAATACATTTTCAGCAACTTTACCGGTTAAATCAGGAAATTTGGTTCTTAAATCAATAAGCATAGAGTGGTTATCAGTACCTCCTGAAATTACCTTGTATCCTTTATCAATAAAAGCCTGGGCCATAACAGTCGCATTTTTCTTAACCTGTGTTTGATATTCTTTATAGGATGGATCCAATGCTTCGCCAAAAGCTACAGCTTTAGCGGCAATAACATGCTCAAGCGGCCCGCCCTGGATACCAGGAAAAACAGCTGAATTCAGCATAGCCGACATTTTCTTGATTTCACCTTTTGGAGTTTTCTCTCCCCATGGATTATCAAAATCTTTACCTAAAAGAATAATACCACCACGCGGACCGCGCAGGGTTTTATGCGTTGTTGAAGTGACAATATGAGCATATTTAACCGGATTTTCCAGTAAACCGGCTGCAATTAATCCGGCCGGATGCGCCATATCAATCATCAATAATGCTCCCACTTTGTCGGCAATCTCACGCATACGCTTATAGTCCCATTCACGGGAATATGCAGAAGCTCCACCAACAATCAGTTTTGGTTTCTCAGCAAGAGCTACCTGTTCCATCATATCATAATCCACCATGCCGGTATCTTCCTTTACTTTATATGACACAGCGCGGTATAATATACCGGAGGTATTTACTGGCGAACCATGCGACAAGTGACCACCATGTGACAGATCGAGTCCTAAAAAAGTATCGCCGGGTTTTAACACGGTCATAAAAACAGCCATGTTAGCCTGGGCACCGGAGTGAGGTTGCACATTTGCATATTCAGCCCCATAAATCTCACATATTCTTTCAATGGCCAACTGTTCTGTTTCATCAACATGCTGGCAACCTCCATAATAGCGTTTACCGGGATACCCTTCGGCATATTTGTTGGTCATGCATGAGCCCATAGCTTCCATTACCTGTTCGCTGACAAAATTTTCAGAGGCAATTAATTCAATACCATTTTTTTGACGTTGGTACTCTTTTTCAATAATATCGAATACCTTATTATCTCTTTTCATGTTATTTTAGTGTATTAGAATAATTAATTTATCGTATTCTGATTACATATTTTACTTTGGTGAGAGTTGAGAATTAAAAGCAACTAACCTTAAAAGTGGACGAGTAAACTGATTTAATCTTTTGTTTCACACCATTTTTAGTTTGACAAAAATAAGTAATTCCATGCTAATAATTGTTTTTTGTTGACTTTTGGTTAATAAAAAAACCGGCTGTTACACCGGTCTTTTTTATTTAGGTTATAGGAAATTGCCTTTTAAAATTCTCTTCAAGTGATATAAAGGTCTCCGTGCGTTCAATCCCTTCAATTTTTTGCAGTTGTCCGGCCAAAATATCTTTTAAATGCTCATTATCACGTGTCACCACTTTTACAAATAACGAATATTCACCTGTTGTATAATGGCATTCCACAATTTCAGGAATTCTTTCAAGTTGTTTTAATACATCGCTGTAAAGAGCCGCCTTTTGAAGATAAATTCCCATATAAGCGCAGGTTAATAAACCTATCGATTTTGGATTTATAATAAATTCAGAGCCGGTAATAACACCCAATTTTATAAGTCGTTGAATTCGTTGGTGAATTGCTGCCCCAGAAACATTGCACTCCCTGGCTACCTCCAGATAAGGAACCCTGGCGTTTTTCGATACTAATGTCAAAATTTTCTTATCGAGATCATCAATTTGTGAATGTGTAGCCATTTTATCCATATTTATAATTTGTTACAATTAAATACTAATTACTTTAAATAACAAATAAAATATAAATTATTGGTAATAGATTCAACAAATTATATATTCTTAAACAGTATTAAGTTTAATAGCAAGATTTAATCAGTTTTTACCGGAAACAGATTTGAGTTCGCCCAGACACTTCAAATAAAAGTCGCGGGCTTCCATTTCTTTTCCATCATTGAATTTAATGAGGTACGGTTTACCCGACATGCTTGAAGATGAAGCAACTTTATCGATAAAATCATTAACTGTTTTTATGGCTCTTCCGCCTTTTTCTCTTTTCATGCGAAGATGTGCGGCCGCAGCAGTTGCATCATACGAAACTCCGTTTCGAATAAACCGGGCTCCTTCTAACTTCTCAATCCGGTTTATCAGATAATCAATTTTTTGCTGCTCGGTCATTACTTTAGCATCCTGGGCCTGCAATGAAAAGGTTATTAAAATAAATAAAAATAAAACAACGTATTTCATAGGTAACTGGTTATCAGGGTTTAAAATATTTAATTAATTCGCCTAAACACCCGGTTCCACCTGATTTTTTTCTTAACGCCATCAAATGAAAACCATATAAACTGTGCTTTGCCAATAATATGACTTTCGGGTAAAAATCCCCAGTATCTGCTGTCATTGGCATAATCGCGATTATCATCCAGTACAAAATAATAATTATTCTTTATTGTATAATTGGATGTTAGAATAGCATTTATATAAATACTATCATGATCAATTTTGAGGGTATTATTTTCGATATCAACAATTAAACTTTTGTACAATTCAATATTCCGGATATTAAGTTGGACGGTTTGTCCTTTAAAAGGTACTACTACAGGACCAAAATTATCTTTATTATAAGAATAGTAATGCCCCACCGGAAAAACATATTGTGTGTTTTCGCCTGGAAAATCCTTTAACTCCCTGATATAACGGATATTTTCTTCCTTTTTTAAATCTTCAGCACATTCTTTTGTTAATGGAAAATCATAAATACCTGCATCAGAAACTTTTCCCCCCTCACGGATGCCGAATTTTTCCATAAATTCATTATCAAGGGGTTGCCCATTGGTAACCAACCGGAAATTAAATTGCGCCATGGCTGGATTTTTTAATTCCATACCATTGACGAAAACTTTTTTGTCAGTAATGGTAACTGTATCACCGGGTAAACCTGCACAACGGTTTATCATAATTTCTCGCTTATCAATTGGAGGATCGAGCTGGTCAGGATAATTTACTATCAGAACATCACTAATTTTTATATTACTGAAACCCGGTAACCGGCAATATGGGAATTTAATAATATCGGAATAAACATGCGAAAAAAACGGGACAGAAAATAAGGTAATGGGCAATCGGGCACCATAAGCCAGCTTATTCACCATAAGGTAATCGCCGGAAAGGATCGTTTTCTCCATTTTTAGTGAATCCACCTTAAACGACTGGATTATTGATCCTTTAACTACCAAAGCAAGAATAAGGGCAAGCCCTAAGGCCAGTCCCCATTCTTTAATTCCTTTTCTCTGCTTAAAAATATTTTTAACCATCAATTAGTATTTGCACAAATTGGTCTCTGATAAAGAGACTAATTTATGGTTCTGAACATCCTCCTGAAACGGATATTTTTAGGGAATGGTAAATCTTTATCCAATGATAACCAAATCAGCGATGCCCGGCCCACGATATGATCCTCGGGAACAAATCCCCAATATCTTGAATCCAGTGAATTGTGGCGATTGTCTCCCATCATCCAGTAATAATCCATTTTAAAAGTGTAGCTTTTTGCAAGTTCTCCATTTATGTATATTGAACTATCCTTAACCTCCAGTATATTATTCTCATAAACATTTATGATGCGCCGATAAAAAGGAAGGTTGGCCAATGTCAGATCAACAGTTACTCCTTTTTTCGGAATCCAGATAGGACCATAATTGTCAACATTCCACTTATATAATGAATCCTGAGGAAAAACTTCACCTGAATCATCGGCATCACCTGCATTTAAGCGCTCCACTTTTTTAACAATATTAAAGGTACGGATACGTTTTGCAACCTCCTCAGTTAATGGAATTTCATAAACTCCATGCTGCACCATTCTCATATCGTCATGTGCTACACCAAGCTTTTGCAAAGCCATGGGGTTAATGTTTGTTCCATCGGTTATAATATAATACATATATTGAATGTGCCCGGCTTTTACCTGTGGATGGCCATTTACATAAAGCTGTCCGTTAATCACCTGCAGGCTGTCGCCTGGTATTCCGACGCATCGTTTAATATAGTTTTCACATTTATCAACCGGCCTGTGGATCACCGTGTAGCGTTTCCATACATTATCGCGCCCCATTGCCCGGCATAGCTGATAATAGCTGGGTGCCTGGTTCTCCACACAAACGGTATCCCCTTCAGGAAAGTTAAAAACCACAACATCATTATTTTTAATAGTCCTGTAACCTTTCATTCTGAAATAAGGACGTTCCCATGCTTCACTAAATGACTTAACCGTACTGTTTGTCATCGGCATTGAATGGTGTACAAACGGGAATGAAAGCGGTGTCATTGGCTTACGGGGACCATAGGCACATTTGCTTACAAAAAGATAATCACCCACCAATAATGATTTTTCCATAGATGAGGTAGGAATGGTGTATGCCTCAAAAAAGAAGGTACGGATAAAACTTGCGGCGATAACAGCAAATATAATGGCATCAACCCATTCAACCACTTTGGTTTGTTTTTGAACCCCTTTCTTTTTCCAAAAAGCCCAGTGAACTTTTTTAGTTACATAAATATCAAACACTACCGGTAAACCCAACAGCCACCAATAATTTGTATTCCAGATTACCCAAAGCAGGTATGCAACTCCTGCTAATGAAAATTTAAACCATTTGTTCTTTAATAAATCTTTCATTTAAGTATGTTTTAACGACCGAAAAATTTTCGGCCCGTGTGCAAAAATATATATTCAAAATTATTATACCGGATTTTAACCAATATTTAACAAATCGCTCATTCCGTAAAAGCCGGTTTTCCCTTTAAGAAATTCAGCAGCTAATACCGCGCCCAACGCAAAACCTTTTCTGCTTTTAGCTTCATGTTTAATGGTAATAATATCTACTTCTGAATCGTAAACCACTTCATGAGTTCCGGGTACATCACCCTCGCGTACCGAAATAATGGGTAACTCATTTGGAGCCACCTCCGATGTGTTTTTCCATCCCGATATTCTGTCTATATTCTCCATAAGTCCTTCAGCCAACGTAATAGCCGTACCACTTGGTGCATCCAATTTACGTGTATGATGTATTTCAGTCATGCTGATATTATAATCCGTAAAAGGATTCATCAACTTCGCCAGTGTTTTGTTCAAGGCAAAGAACAAATTTACTCCCAGGCTAAAATTCGATGCATAGAAAAAGCCGGTTTGGTTTGCGTCGCAGTTTTCCCGTATTTCGGGCAATAAATCAAGCCAGCCCGTGGTTCCCGATACTACCGGAACTTTGCTGGCAAAACAGGTTTTGTAGTTATTTACCGCACTTTCAGGCCGGCTGAATTCAATGGCCACATCTACCTTAGCCAGGTTAGCCTGATTTAAATCGTCAGCATTGTCTTTATCGACAATTAACACAATAATGTGCCCCCTGTCTTGGGCAATTTTTTCAATCTCTTTGCCCATCTGTCCATATCCAATTAATGCTATATTCATTATACTTTATTTGGTTAAGATTTTATTTTTTATTCATCGTTTTTATAATCAAGTATATCGCCGGGTTTGCAATCGAGCTCACGGCAAATGGCCTCCAAGGTTGAAAACCTGATTGCTTTTGCCTTGCCACTTTTAAGTACTGATAAATTGGCCATGGTAATCCCCACCCTTTCCGAAAGTTCGGTCAGCGACATTTTTCGTATCGCCAGCATCACATCAAGGTTTACAATTATTGCCACGGTATATATAACATTTTATAATGATTAAAATTAAAGGTAAATCAACCTCCTTACCATCCCTCCTAAAGCATAGCAGTCAAACTGACAAAAATTTTTATTGAATTTAGTTTGTAAAGTACAGACTTTAACTTCTTCATTCTCCCCTGATTAGGGTGATCCCGACAATAGTCGGGAGAAGGGTACATATACAAATAATATTTGTTTAGCTCTTTTTCACCCTTTTCCCTCCCGAAACAAGTTCGGGACAGGTCGTCGGGATTTTGTTCACACATAAAATTATTTTTTATGGTGTTCACGAACTTCGTTTCCCTCAAAGAGGGAAAAAAGCTTAATAACGAGGTCTTTATCATTTTTTTAACTGTTCCATTTCTCTAAACTAGATAGTTAAATCCTGCTCATTCTTCAATTCAATACCTACTTTATAAATCTCATTTAGAATATAGATAGCCAGGCCGAACCATAAGAAATTCAACAATTGGTTATCGAAAACCGGGTGCGCTACAAAATTTTGGAAAGTAATATCTTTCAGGATAATAAGCTTTAACACACTCAATAATGATCCTGCCACAAATACTATGATGGAAAATAAAGCCACTGATTTTAATTCTTTTGAAATTTCAAGGGTAAAAGGGGTGCCTTCCTGAATTGAGTTCCGTAACAGCTCAAATATTTTATAAAATTTGAAATTATAAAACAAAGTAACCCCGCCCACTGCCAGTGTGAAAATCAGAACATAAATGCTATGCCAGTGTGAATTCATTCCCAGCGATGGTAAACCCGTTATATTTTCGATATAAACAGCAACACCCTTATGGTTTAAGCTTTGAAAAGACCCTGTGCTATTCAGTTCCATAGCAAATTTTCCAAGGTAAGTTGTAATTAATGATTTGTCAGGATGTAAAAAATTCAACAACTGAAAACCCAAAATACCTCCGGCCAGGACGATATTTATATATAAAACCACTTTAAGTAAATGATATAAAATGGAAATCAGTTTTTTACCTCTCATTGTATAATTTAAATTTGTTTTTACATATTTAGCACCCCCCCGGCAGTCGCCGCATCCCTCCCGAAACAAGTTCGGGACTGGCTCTAATCAGGGGGACATAATTAAATAAACGAAACTGCTAAACATTAAATAGAACCAAAAATTACTTTACAAATAAAATCAATATTTATTAATAAACAAAATATATTTATCGTTTTTCGATAATTTTTTATTGTTTTAGATAAATAAGTAATATGAAAGTGTGAATTGTCAAAGAAGATACGAAATTCTCAAAGTGGGTGCTGTATATCGAGAATTACCCTCAATGCCATATAATTATAAGGCAGGCAAATAATTTATTCGTTTAAATAACCTAATCTTTTATTATTCACTCCAAACCAACACACCTGCAGGTTTCATCTCTTTTTGACCAACTATTATATTAGCTTTTGTGGGTATATCAACTGTGAAATTATCAGAAGAAAAATTAACTGCAACATAAAAACCATCACGCCAATAAACAAAAATTCCGGGTGGGTAGTTTTCCGGTTTTGCACCTCTCTGTACATATAGTTCATGAAGAATAGCTTTCTCCAGTTTCGAATCGTCTGTATCCACGCCAATGTATGTAACTGAACCCTGCCCAATATAATGTCTTACAACGGATGCCATCCCAGCATAAATCTGATCAGCATAGGTTGCCAGTACTTCAGTGCCATTGTCCGGATTCAACAAGTCAGCCCAACTATTCCAATAGTAGATAGATGACCTATAGTTTATTTTACCCTGAACGTCAGGTGGAAGCATGTCCGTATTTGTAATATGGGCACCTATTAGTCCTGAGATTGGAGCTGCTGTTTCAGCCTCCCAAAAATGCCCCTGCCGGTCTTTTGTAGCGGTACGGCAGGTAATCACCAGGTTCCCACCATTGGTAACATAGTTCGTCCATTTCTGCACAAGAGCCGAATCAGCAAGTTCATAAGCCGGAACCACAACGAATTTGTAGGTTGACAAATCAGCCTTTCCATTAACAATATCTACCGGAGCACCAAAAGCATTCAATATTTCAAGATATTTACCAGCGTATCCCCATGCATCCCATTGCTGAGTTTGTTTTTGCCGGTCGATAGTCCAGTAATTCTCAATGTTCCAAAGGATTGCCGTTTTTCTGTTATTGAGTTTATCAGGTATTTTTGAGTTGGGTTGGTACAATTTTCGAAGTTCTTTAATTTCGCTTATAAATTGCTGGTATTCCATGCCTCCTTCTGATGGTGTAATTCCGTCAGTTTTCATGATACCGGAATGATATTGCTCGGCTCCGTATAATATTTGCCTGAAGCGATAAGAACATGCCAATGAACTGCCGGCCCCAAAACTCTGCCATAACCACATGTGCAAAGCACCGGGCATTAATATTGGATTAACACTTCCCCAATTCACAGGTCCGGGTTGAAGTTCCATTATACCATAAGTTCCGTTAATGTTGCGGTAAAAAGCATTGGCAAATGCAAGCAAACGACTGTTCCCAAGCCTGAAACCCTGGTCACCAATGTTATGTTGGCCACCATTAGGATAGGCTGTAAAAGTTGGAAAATCAAGTAATTTTACACGGTAAGGATCTGTACCTGCAACCTTTCCCAAATAATTGGTCGTAACAAACTGAGAGGTCGAAATATATTTTCGTAATATTTCTGCCTGATAATCAATAAAATCAGCCTGTACATCTGCAGAAAATTCCTTAAAATCAAGCAAGGCATGTGGATTAGAGCCCCACCAGCCAACCAGATCAGCATTTGGTATTTTGATTTGCTCAAAATTATTATACATCTGGCTCCAGAATGAAGTCCCCCATGAATCATTTAATTTATCAATGGTGGTATATTTTGTCTTAAGCCATTTTCTAAACGCTTCTTGTGCTGAAGGACTATAATCAGCTTTAGCTTCGGGTTCGTTGTCAATTTGCCATCCAATTATTTCGGGATTTTTACCAAAATGTTCTGCCATTTTTGCGTCGATAATAGCTACATACCGACGAAAAGTGCTGTTTGAAAGCGAGCCGTTGGCCCGAGTACCATGTTCGGCACGAATATAACTGCTGTTCATAAAATATATTTCGGGATGCTCGATTCCAAGCCAGGCCGGAGGTGTAGCAGACGGGGTACACAACACAACTTTCAAATTGTATTTACCGGCCAGACTAATCACCCGGTCAAGCCACTCAAAGTTAAACTGACCTTCCTGGGGTTCCATACGGTCCCAGGCAAATTCAGCCAGATGGATAAATTCAAACCCTAAAGTAGAAATCTGTTTTATATCCCGCTCCCACTGATTTTCATCCCAATGTTCCGGATAGTAATAGATACCTGTTGTGATCAAATCTTTTTCGAAAAAAAAACGTTTGGTTTCCTGTGCCTGAACTAATGATACTGAAATAACCAAAGGCAGGATTAATGAAATTATTTTAGTTTTCATAAGAGATTTTATTTATTTCAGGGTTTAATATTGTTTTTTCTTGGTTGCATATTTGGTTTTATGTACGCTTATATTTGCCTGTGCTATGGCACTTAAATTTTGTTCCGGCAGCTAAAGTAATATATTGCTATAAATCCATGATTGTTAACAAATACATTTGGTGTATAATATACAATATTATATTTTACAATATGGAACTTTGCAAAAATGTTTTTAGCAATTTTTAGTTTGAATTTTGAAGGATTTAAAACTGTTGCATTTTTGAACACCCTATAAAGAGAGTTTGATATCCAAAACCAACTATAAAGAAAATTTTTGACGTTAACCATCCCAGTGGCAAGCCTCATGGAATTCTTTTAATTAAAAATCACCTGGAACTCAGTTTATTAAAACGAATTGGGTCTTGACTCAAATAAACTGATTCCATAACTTTATGAAAATTTTCATAATGAGCAAACCAGTTATATTAACTATTATTCTTGTAAGTTTCATGTATTCCGGATTTTCTCAATCTAAATTTGAAGTAAATGTGGGTTTGGGAATTCCTGAGGCTGTGAGTTTGAAGGCAAAATTCGGTGATATTCATAAAATAGGAATTTACCAGGGATATGAATTTGGAGATATCTGGATGTCAGGAATAGAATGGTATTATTACTTTAGCGATAAAAAGAAATACAACGATACCAGGACAATTTATATGATGGGAGGTATTGCCAGTACCCTATTTGCACCGGGCTACGAAAGATTTGAAAAAATTGTTCCTTATTACAGAATTGGAAAATCCTTTCATCTATCACCTAATATTGGAATCAATCTTGATGCGGGCTTGTCGATAATAATGGCAGACGATATATATGGTTATACGGCTGTACCCTTCCCTACTTTAAGTGGTCATTTATTTTTTAGGTTTTAACAAAGTATCGGTACTTTTTTTATTTAATTGAATCAAAATACGACTTCATGATAAACCATGCTTTCTTTTTGTCGCCATGTTCGGATAAAAGTCCCTTTCGGTTATAACCCTCCTGATAAACAGGATTCAAGCGGCTGGTCGATTTAAAGTCATATAAAATCCATGGACAAACGCCGGCTAAATTAGGAACGTTCTCAAACATTTGAATCTGATCTTTATATATCTGTTCCTGGTATTCTTCATTCCACCAGTTTGCCTCATCAGGTGGTCCGGTATGATTTCCATACTGAGCCTCTCCTCCAAATTCTGAAATAAATAAGGGTTTATCCGGGCAGACTAAATTCCATTTGGTCTCAGTTGGCTTGCCCTGCCAGGGAACATACCAACCAATATATTCGTTTATCGACATAATATCGCAATACCTGTAAAGCGTATCCCAAACATTAAAAGTATTATTTTCATATCCCTGTGTACTAATTACATGTGTTATTAACCGGGTAGAATCAATTGACCGGCATTTTTTGGTAAGGTTGACTAATGCATTATCGCGATTAGGGGTAAAAGAGTAGGTTTCATTCGACAAACTCCAGATTATTACCCCACAACGATTTTTATCTCTTGCTATCATTTCTTTAAGCATTCGCTCCATTTTAACAGGAACTACACTATCTGCAAATTCGATATGCTGATATATTGGTAATTCGTCCCAAACCATCAAGCCCATTGTTTCAGCCTGTCTTACCATATTTTCATTATGAGGATAATGTGCCAGCCTGACTAAATTACAACCTAATTCTTTTGCAGAATTTAATAATAACTCAGCATCTTCTTTTGAACAGGCTCTCGAACCTTTTAATGGATTTTCTTCGTGAATATTTACTCCTTTTAAAAAGATCGGTTTCTTATTTAGCAAAACCATGTTTCCCTCAACTTCAATACATCGGAAACCTATTTCATCCCAAATGGTATCGGTTTCACAAACAACCTGCACTTTATATAATTTAGGATGAGCCGGACTCCATAAGTTAAATTTTCCACTAAATTTAACTTCAGCCCTGCCATCCACACCTGTATTTGCCTTATAATGTATCTTAAGTTCCGGAATGTTAATTTCAACTTTCTGATTAAGATTTGATCCTTGTAACTGAACCCAACCAACAGCATTGGTAAGTGAACCCTTTTTAAGCTGGATAAAATAGTCGTTTATATAAGTTTGGTTTGTTTCAACCAAAAACACATCGCGTGTTATTCCCCCATAATTTAACCAATCGTAACCTGTTGATGGTAACCCATTTTTAACCCTCCGATTATCAACTTTTACAACAACACTGTTCGCGCCTTCTTTAACATTTTTTGATATTTCAAACTGAAATAGCGTAAACCCACCTTCGTGCTCGCCAATAAATTTGCCGTTTAAAAATACTTTAGCTTTATAATTTGCAGCTCCAAAGTATAAAAACAAGCGCTTGGAATTTTTTGAATAATTAAAACTCTTTTTATACCAAACAGTTCCTTCTATGAATTTCAGCTCCGGTAGTTGTGAATTAAAATCCCCTGGTACTCTTAAGGTGTTTTTTTTATTAAATCCGTATTCAAAAAAATCAGTTTTCTTTAAGGGTACCGGATCCTTCCATACTTTTCTCCATTCACCATTATCTGTAGGATCGATTATAACCTGCCAATCGCCATTTAAACTAATTTTATTTCTGCTATCGATATTTTGAATACAGTTTTGAGCAATAAGGTTGTTACTCAGGACTATAAGGATTAATAACAATAAACCAGAACTCTTCATTATAAGGTAATTAATAGAATATTTTTTAATTATTTCATTCAAAACATTATAATTTTATAGCTGCCAACATTTGTAATTATACAAAAATGAAATTTCTTCTTGTCAAAATATCTTTTAGCTATTTTTCAATCTGCTTCGATAAATATTTTACAAACTTATTATCTTAAGTGGCATCATGTTGCTATTCAATTAAAAATGTTTTGAATTCCCAGGGATTAAAGTCGGTTTCACCAACTACCTTTTGTCCCTTGGTTTCTTTTAAATTTGATTCGAAAAGTAATTTACCATTCCATTTTAATTGAATTGGCACGTGGGTTTTTGTTCCGGCACTCTCATACAGCCTCATAAACAGCTTGTTATTTTCAACATACAAAGCTGACAGATTTATATTTTGAGCGTTTACATCAAGTAAACTTATTTTGCTACCCAATTTTCCATTACCTGTTTTGCTGTCGGCCTTAATAACCAGGTAATTGTACTCCAACGCTTTGCGGTGAATGGCTTCCGGTTTAGTATCGCTTCCAAACGGATAAATGGCAAATTTATAAGTGTATTTTCCTTCAAGCATCCGTGTACCCCAAATGTAATACATGGCATAACTCAATGGTATGGAAAAACCATCGTCAGCTTCTCTGATTGAGCCCATATTACCCCGGTTGAAATAAGCCAACCCCTGGTCTTTGCCTTTTATGGCAGTCCAGTAGTTTCCTTCAACATATTTATCTTGTGTAGATGCGATTATGAAAGGTAAATCTCTTATACCCGATACATTCTCACCAGTTGCCGGATAGCATTTAAAACGGAGTTTCTTTTCATGAACAAAAGCAGAAATATGGTCTCTTTTATCATCGCTGAGTTGCCCAATTTTTTGTCCGTTAAAATCGAATTGAACATTACAATCAACACGTGGCTTATTGGTATAAAACTTCATTTGAAATGTATACGGAATATCATCGATAAACCCATATTCGGTAGCTGTTACCCAAGGCGATAAGGAATCAACTTTTTCAATGATCCACCGGCCTTTTGATTCTTTTTCTTCACCATTGATAAGTCCGGTAAAATAAGCACTCCGCTTTTGTTCATCAAAAACAGGCACACCGGTTTTGGTATTTATTAATGACGATATTCCACCGCCAGCATTTAATTTAACTCTGTAATAAGGTGTTTGTATCATTAGCTTTTTTGCATCGGTGATAATTCCTGATCTAAAATCATTGGTCTCCTCTGTCACCGGTAAAACCGAATAACTGTTGATGCTAAGCGGATCCATATCGGCGGCAAAGACAATGCGGGCTTCAAAGATGCTGCCATCCGAATAATTGTCCTTTTGCAGGAAAGCAACCGGAAATTTTTGCCCGCCCTGAACCACTTCAACAGATTTGGCTTCGCCTTTAGCAAAGGAAACAACCGTTTCAATCCATTCCGTGCGTTTCCACGACACCGGATTAAAAACCGTAACCTGACGGTTTCCATCAGCAGCCATATTTGCTTCAAAAAACGCCATGGTGCTATCAATAACTTTTCCAGATGATGCCAGCGATGCTGCAAGAAATTCCTCGGCATTATTCAATAAACCAACTATTTGAATGTCATGATGCTGTGCCACCAAAAGGTTTTTCCATGACATATTGAGTTGTTTTTCACAACTTTCCCTCTGAACCAGGTAACGGAAAGCATCCAACCGCTCTGCAGCTAAAACCCGGGTTTCTGCACTTCGGCTTTTATTCCATATTATGTTGCCACAATATCCCCAGGGCATTCTTACTTTAAAATCATCGGGTTTGGTAACAAAAACAGTATCTGGTTTTGGATATATTTCGGGAATTTCATCGAGTAATATCCATTTATAATCAGGGTTACCTTCATATTCTTTAACCAGTTCCTCCTTACGAAGCCCGGAATCGTCTACACGGCTGGCCAGTAATGGATGAATATGGCTGAACTGGTTTTTAAAATCCTGTAAAGATTCTTTGGCATCCTGGCCCGGGTAGCGGGTTAATATCCAGTTATCGACTGTTGTTTTAAAAAATTCTGCTCCCTCCCCATCATAGGTAGGAACAGTAGGAATCCGGCTACCGTCAGGACCTACCCACCATCCAAAAGCGGAATTATACGTCGGGTTGTAACCATACATCATAAAATGAGTACGCATAATGGCCGCTTCAAACCCAAAACCTTTAATGATTTGCGGAATCTGTGAATGCATGGCATGTTCACTCATCACATAGACTTTTGGTGTATAGTTAAAGTATTTTTGAATAGCCTTTATCGCATACCCAATTTGCCTGATATTCGATTCTTCGTTGATAAACTGCGACAAGGGCTGGCCATACGTGCAGGTTCCAATCCCAAACCTTCCCTGGTACCGGGTTAAGTCCAATTTTATTTCTTCCAATAACTTTGGATTCTCAACAGCAAGCTCATCATACATATGAGCTTCATTATCAAGCCCGATCTTAAAATCCGGGTATTTATCAAGCCAGCTTTCAGCATTGTGAAGACGTTCCTGAAAATGATCGGCTCCCCATAAAACGAGTCCTCCATGATCATAGGTAAGCATGTAAAGCGGTTCAGCCGACTTATTTTTATTTGGGATATTTTGCTGACAAAAACCAATTTGAAATGAAAAAATCAGAATGGTGAGACTAAAATATAGTTTGCACATAATTAAAATTGTTAAACGGGTAAAAAGCAGATATAAATTTAAATAAATCTATGAGATTATGTAAATAAAGCTACCATATCTCTACTGTTAAAATTATCGCTATTAATTACTGACAAACGATTATCATATTTTCAACTTAATCACACATTCATCTAAAATGCTTTGCATTTAGATGAATTGTTCATGCTAAATTCATTATTTGCCTGCAATTCATTACATTTATATATTAGTCTAACTATTAATCTTCAGAGTAATGAAACATAATTATCCAACCATCGTCAAAGGCCAAATATTCATTGGGTCACTATTTGCTGTTTTAATGCTTTTATCCTCAAATGCTTTTGCACAGGACTGGCCCCAATTTTTAGGTCCCGACAGGAACTGCACTTCTCCACAAAAAAATTTGTTACGTTCGTGGCCTGAAACCGGTCCTGAGATTCTATGGTCGATTGATGTGGGTATTGGCTATGGCGGGCCGGTAGTAAAAGATGGCAAGGTTTATCTGCTCGACAGGGACGACAAAACAGGTGATATTATGCGTTGTTTTGACCTTGCCAATGGAAAAGAACTTTGGAAATATGCTTATGATGCTGCCGGCTCTTTCCCGTTTCCAGGCTCCAGAAGTATTCCGGTTGTGGACGGAAACAATGTTTATTCCTGTGGTCCCCTTGGCGATCTGTACTGTATTAATATTAATACTCACCAGCCGGTGTGGCATAAAAATATATGGAAGGATTTTGGTGGCCAGGATATCCCGATGTGGGCTATCACACAAAACCCTGTAATTTATAATGATCTGGTAATTGTAGCCTCGCAAACTGCCAGCACTGGTGTTGTGGCTTACAATAAACTTACCGGAGATGTTAAATGGACAACCCCCTCCCTCGGCCCGACCGGCTATGTTAGCCCCGATATTATTAAAATTGGAAATGAAAGTCAGGTGGTAATGATTACAGCCTGCGGTGGTGGCCGTAACGAGCCCGGTAAGGATGGCAGGGTAGCAGGAATCGACCCATTATCAGGAAAGGTTTTATGGGAATATTCAAACTTCCAGTGTCGTATTCCATCAACCGGTGCTGTTGATGCCGGCAATAATAAAATATTGGTTACTGGTGGATACAATGCAGGATCGGCTATGATTAAAATTGTTAAAAACAGTGATGGAACCTACAAAGCCAATGAACTTTATACCACCACCGATTTTGGAGTACATACTTTACCTCCGGTATTTGTAAACGGATATTTCTACGGTCAGTATACCACCAACGAAAGGCACGACGGCCTGGTTTGTATGAGCATGGACGGTAAAATAATGTGGCAAACCAAAAATGATCCAAAATTCAATAAAGGGAGTTTAATTGTGGCTGATGGACTAATATTGTCAACAGATGGTGCCAAAACCTTATACCTGATTGAACCTGACCCGTCAGCATTTAAGCCCATTGCTTCATACGAAATTTTAAACCAGGGAGGTGTCGACGGCAGTAATCGTATGACTTCTTTTGGAGGGCAAACCCAAAACTGGGCACCTATGGCTTTGGCCGATGGTAAATTATTGGTGCGCGACCAAAGTAGAATGCTATGCGTGAAAGTTGTTAAATAAAATAGTCAAAATCTTCCTGCAAAAAACTTTAAGTCACAAAACTTCTGCAATGGTGCAAAAAAATGGTCTTTAGCGCCTGCTAAAGACCATTTTTTCTGATTTATATCCAAACCTTATTCCACTGTAAACTCAATTTTATCAGTAATCTGATCAGAAGAATTTCCGATAGCTGCAAAATATTTACCCTTTTCAACTTCCCAACTGTTGGTTTTTTCATTCCAAAAGGCCAGGTCGTTAATATCAATGTTAATAGCTACATCAGCTGAACCATGGGCTTTAATATCAACCTTTTTAAACCCTTTTAGTTCTTTAACGGCTCGGTCAACTTTTGAATCAATTTTACCAATATAAACCTGAACAACTTCGGCACCATCCACTATACCTGTATTATTAACCGTACAGCTAACTTTCAGTTTGTCGTTCACAGAATACTGGTTTGCCACCAGGTTACAGTTTTTTATCTCAAAAGTTGTATAAGATAAACCATAACCGAAGGCAAACAAGGGTTTAATTTCTTTTTTCTCATTCCATCGATATCCTACATAAATACCCTCTTTGTAATATTCATCTTTGCCATCACCAGGATAGGACAATTCACCAAATGACATTGCACCATTATCGTCAAGTTTAACCGGGAAAGTGAACGGAAGCTTTCCTGATGGATTTTTATCACCAGAAATAATATCGGCAATTACATTTCCGGCTTCACTGCCCAAATACCAGGCTTGCATAATGCCTTTAACATCGTTTACCCATGGCATAGCCACGGCATTACCACTTATAAGAATTACTCCCACATTTTGATTTACCTTTAAAATATCAGCCAATAATTCGTCCTGTCCGTATGTTAAATTATAGCTTCTACGGTCCATACCTTCGCAATCCTGGCCCGGATTTTTATTCAAACCACCAATAAACAGAACCAAATCGGCACCTTTTACAGTTTCCAAAGCAGCCTGCTTTAATGAATCGGCATTTAAAGGCGATGGGAACTCCTGCATCCATCCACCTCTGCCGGCAGCATATCCTAAAGAAAAGTTTATCTCAGCATTTTTAAAACGGTTTTTAATGCCATCGAGTGGAGATATTTCATACAAAGCCTTTAATTCTGAAGAACCACCTCCCACTGTCATCGGGCGAACGGCATTTTGGCCAATCACTGCAATTTTTAGTTTAGCCTGGGTATCAATCGGGAAAAATTTATTTTCATTTTTAAGTAAAACCACGCCCTGTTGCCCAACTTCACGATCTACTTCGGAATGTTCTTTTGAACCTTTTGACCCGAAGGGTTTTTCTTTATTCATTGCTGTCCTGTAATTAAGCCTGAGAACCCTACGGGCCTTATCATTAACCACAGCTTCTGATATTTCGCCACCTTTTAATTTTTGATAAAAAGGCAAAGCCAGGTAATATTTGTCGTAAGCGTTTTTGGTATTAACTGACAGACCATCGGTTCCGGTTCCCATTTCAATGTCCATACCATTCAAGGCAGCCTGATCCGTATTATGCACACCTCCCCAATCAGAAATTACTGCACCGTCGAATCCCCATTCGCCTTTTAATATTTTATTAATCAATACATTATTATGGCAGCAATGCTCGCCTTCATACTGATTATAAGAACCCATTACTGCCCAAACTCCACCTTTTTGTACCGCAGCTTTATAAGCCGGAAGATAAATTTCACGCAATGCCCTGTCGCTAACATGAACATTAATACGGTCGCGCCAAAGTTCCTGGTTATTCAGGGCAAAGTGTTTTACACAGGCAGCCACTCCGTTTTGCTGAACACCATGAATATACGGTACAACCATTTTGGATGCCAGGAATGGGTCCTCACCCATATACTCAAAATTTCTTCCGTTCATTGGTGTACGGTAAATATTAACACCCGGGCCCAACAACACATCCTTTTCACGATAACGTGCTTCTTCACCAATAGCAACACCATATTTTAAGGCCAGGTCTTCGTTAAAGGTAGCCGCCAAACAGGTGAGCGCCGGAAAAGCTGTACAGGAATCATCCGTCCATCCTGCACTACCCCAATTGTCCCAGGCTATCTCAGCCCTGACCCCGTGAGGTCCGTCAGACATCCAAAGTTCAGGAACACCTAAACGGGGAACACCTTTCGAACTGAATTTAGACTGAGCATGGCATAAGTCAACCTTTTCTTTCAGGGTTAACTGGTTAAGTATATTCGATATTTCCAACTCAACATCAGGTTTTACAGGTTGGGTTTGGCATGAAATCAATATTGAAAAAGAACAAGCCAATGAAATCAGATATAATTTTCTCATAAGTATTGTGTTTTTATTCTTTAAAATTAGATGAATATAATGCATTCTATTTAAATGCAGATTTAAAATAACCCTGAAAATAATACGTAACGGTTATGGGCAGTAAAAATACAAAAAAAAGCCATCCTGAAAACAGGATGGCTTTATTGACTATATTTAATTAAAATAAAAGTTTTATTTCACCGCTTTACAAATTGCTTCGAATGCTTTTGGATGATTCATAGCTAAATCAGCCAGCACCTTACGATTGATTTCCACATTGGCTTTACTCAATTTACCAATAAATTCGGAGTAAGACATTCCGTGAAGACGAGCACCAGCGTTGATACGCTGAATCCATAATGCTCTAAAAGTACGTTTTTTGGTTTTACGATCGCGGTATGCATGTTGTAATCCTTTTTCATAGGTATTCTTTGCAACCGTCCAAACATTTCCACGAGCCCCAAAATTACCTCTGGTTTCTTTTAATATTTTCTTTCTTCTAGCTCTTGATGCTACAGCATTTACTGATCTTGGCATAATTTTTACTTTTTATGGACTGGTTAGCGTTCCTCCCATTAGGAAACTTTTTCGGCTAATTCAATCCCGATTAAACATTTAATTACTATTTCATTGCCAGGCAAAGCTTAATGTTTTTCACATCGGCTTTGTCAACAGTAGTAAAATAAGTTAGATTGCGTTTACGCTTTTTTGCTTTTTTAGTCAAAATATGACTTTTGTAAGCATGTTTTCTTTTGATTTTTCCGGATCCTGTCAACACAAAACGCTTTTTCGCTCCGGAAACAGTTTTCATTTTTGGCATAATTTTTCAATTTAATGCGATAAAACTAATTTTTCTTTTTCGGTGAAATAAACATAGTCATTCTTTTTCCTTCCAAACGGGGTAACTGTTCCACTTTACCAATTTCTTCCAATTCCTGGGCTAAACGTAGTAAAAGGATTTCACCCGGCTCCTTGAACAAAATTGAACGTCCCTTAAAGAATACATATACCTTAAGTTTCGCTCCTTCGCCAAGGAATTTTATAGCGTGATTCTTTTTAAAATTATAATCATGCTCATCAGTATTGGGGCCAAACCTGATTTCCTTAACTATCACTTTGGTAGCTTTGGATTTCATCTCCTTTTGTTTCTTCTTCTGTTCGTAAAGAAACTTACTGTAATCAATAATCTTGCATACAGGTGGGTCAGCTTTCGGAGAAATTTCCACTAAATCCAGTTCAAGTTGTTGTGCCAGTTTTAGTGCTTCGTGAACCGAAACAATTCCGGGTTGAGGTACATTATCACCAACTAATCGTACATGTGACACTCGAATTGCCTCATTGATTCTAAATTGCGCTTTCTCGTCTCTGTTTTGTTGAAAGCCAGCCCTGTTAAATCTTGGTCCTGCTATAGCTTGGTTCCTCCAATATTAGTTAATACTCAATAATTTTTTTACTTCGTTGTTTACTAATTCAGCGAAAGCTTCAATGCTCATTGAGCCTTTATCGCCTTCGCCTTGCATACGTACAGATACGGTATTGGTTTCAAGTTCTTTTTCACCAACAATTAGCAGGTAAGGAATTCTTTTTAGCTCATTATCCCGTATCTTCCTGCCAATCTTCTCGTTTCGGTCGTCAATTGCGGTGCGAATATCGTAATTATTTAGTGAATTTGAAACTTTTTGTGCAAAATCGTTATATTTTTCGCTAATAGGCAATACCACTGCCTGTTCAGGTGTCAGCCACAACGGAAATTTACCGCCTGTATGCTCAATTAAAACGGCCACAAAACGCTCCATTGAACCAAACGGGGCACGGTGAATCATCACAGGACGATGCCGTTTATCGTCACTGCCTATATACTCCAGTTCAAAACGTTCCGGTAAATTATAATCGACCTGTATGGTACCTAACTGCCATTTACGTCCAATGGCATCGCGAACCATAAAGTCGAGTTTTGGTCCGTAGAAAGCGGCTTCGCCTAATTCAACCACGGTTTCCATACCTTTTTCGTTACAGGCTTCCACTATTGCACTTTCTGCTTTTTCCCAGTTTTCGTCACTACCAATATATTTCTCCTTATTATTAGGATCACGTAAGGATATCTGGGCAATAAAGTCATCGAAATTCAACGTTTTGAAAATGTATAAAACGATATCGATCACCTTAATAAATTCTTCCTTCAACTGGTCGGGACGGCAGAAAATATGTGCATCGTCCTGAGTAAAGCCCCGGACACGTGTAAGACCATGTAACTCACCACTTTGTTCGTATCGGTAAACTGTACCAAATTCTGCAAGCCGTACTGGCAAATCTTTATATGAACGTGGTTTAAACTTAAATATCTCACAGTGGTGAGGACAGTTCATTGGTTTTAACAGAAACTCCTCTCCTTCAGCAGGCGTGTGAATGGGCTGAAATGAATCAGCTCCGTATTTGGCATAGTGACCTGAAGTAACGTAAAGTTCCTTTTGACCAATATGTGGCGTAATTACTGGATCGTATCCATATTCCCGCTGAACGCGTTTCAAAAAGTTCTCAAGTCTCTCACGTAACTGGGCACCTTTAGGTAACCACAAAGGCAACCCCTGACCCACCTTTGCAGAGAATGTAAATAATTCCAAATCTTTTCGTACTTAACGATGATCG
>JBJKSB010000018.1:0-139593 GCA_046704385.1 Bacteroidales bacterium
TCGGTATTCTTTAAACTTAGCTCTACAGGAAGCTTCATCAGGAAACTCTTCCATGAATTTGATAAGATTCATATCAATTTTTTTCCTATAATATAATAAATATTATTCATTCCCGATAGACATATTAGATTATATAAGCAAACCTATTAAAGAAGATAAATTGATTAAAATAATTGAAAAGAATATTTAGAATTATTTTGCCGAAATCGGGGATTTAAATCACAAAATCAAAGGGCGAAATTATTTAAGTAATGCGGATTAATGCAAATTATTATCCCCGATTAATTGATAAATAGTATTTTTAGGGCTGACTAAAATATACCATAAATGCCCGAAGAAATATTTAAGGTTATCGATGTAATTGCAGTTTTTCAGATACTGGTGTTTATAGTGATTCTTGCCAGGCACAAACAAATTAGCATTACCAGCAAGGTTTTTCTTGTCTTATTCCTGGTCTCGGTTGGTATCTGTCTTGCTGACCGTATACAGTTCTTCTACCGGGAATTGTTGCACCAGCTCAATTTTCCTCATTTCTATAATACGGGTGACACTTTTTTATTGATCTATATTCCAACCCTGTATTTTTATTATAAATCGATAACTACAGCAGAGTTAAAATTAAAATGGTGGAATTTATGGCATTTTATTCCAGCTGTGCTAGTATTTGTAAACTTGTTATTCAATTATTATTTGCAGCCGGCCGATATAAAATTTTCAAGACTTCATGAAGGGAGACCCTTCTATACCAAAGAATATCAACTTGTAGCCTTCAATATAATTCAAATGGCACAAACTGCTTATTTTATGGCCATGTTATACCTGGTTCAGAATTTTCAAAGACATATAAAGGAAACCTACTCCAATTTTGATGAGTTCCAATTTTCGCTTTTATACTTAATTCCATCAGTTGGATTAGGGATAAAGATTTTGGAATATTCCCTGATTTTTCTTCATACCGAAACACGAGTACATTTAGATGCTATCCTGGTAGCTTATGCCATATTGATTATTTATTTAGGCTACAGGCAACCTGCTATTTTATTGAAACCTTTCAATTTAAATCAAAAGTCTCCGGCTAAGCTTCCTGACCAGGTTCTGGAGCAACAGTTGATGCGGCTTATAGAAAACGAAAAATGCTATCTTGAGCCCACCATTACTTTACCCGAATTGGCTTCAAAGCTTAACGTGGGTTCCCGCGAATTGTCCTCCCTTTTAAACAATCAACTCAAAATTTCATTTTTTAATTTTATAAATGATCTCAGGATTGAAGAGGCAAAGAAGTTGCTTGTTGAGAGGAGCAGTAATAAAACAGTTCTTGAGATTTTATATACTGTCGGTTTCAATAATAAATCAGCTTTTAACCGTGTATTTAAGGAAAAAACAGGGGTAACTCCAACCGAGTTTCGGAGAAAAAAGATTAATTAACTGAATTGAAATTAAGATTATCATAAAAAATAGTCCTTTTTTCTGCAAAAACCGAAAGTTGGTCGACTGAATCATTCGGAAAATTCAACTTTGCGCCAAAATTCAGATTATTAATCCTAAAATGTAGAACCATGAATACTAATGTTAAAAACAGGATATCAACTTTATTAAGTTTGATAGCAGTTGTTCTTTTCACCGCAACCGCTTGCGAAAAAGATGATGTAATACCCGATAATAGTGATATTTATTTTCCCGTAGGCAGAATAAGCGTAATGAATAACCAGGTTACTGTCAAAAATAGTGATCCGGCAATGAAATATGAAATTATCTATGATAACTGTGGAGGCTATTGGATAAAGTTAAATTCTTCACAGTGTACTTCGGGAACCAAACTGGTAGTCGATTTTACCCGGACCAGCCAGCAAACTGAAGATTTTACAGATAGTTCCAGGACTGATTTCTGGCTGAAACCTTCCTATTATATTGATTGGGATAATGAAACTATTGTTTCCAAAGCAAAAGAAGTTACTGATGGATTAACTACCCGCATGGATAAAGCCCTTAAAATCCAACGCTATGTTATTGCTAATTTCCGGTTTGATCCCGATTACAGAAGGTCGTTTGAGGTTAAAGCATCGCAAACCATGAAAGATGCTTTTGGTACCTGCATGAATTTTTCACGTATATTTGTAGCCCTATGCAGGGCTGCAGGTGTACCGGCCCGGACCATATGGGGAAATGTTTATAATTATGATGATAATGGTATTTACGATTATCATCATCAATGGGCTGAAGTTTGCGATGATAATGGGGTATGGCACACCTGCGATTTGAATTATACCCGGGTATTTTTCAATAATAATATGAAATATCTCGATTTAATTTATGGGCCCGAAGAAAACTCTATGCTCAGTGATAATGCGCATTGGGCTATATTACTTAAAAATTTAAAGTACAAACATAACTATCCCATTACTACCGATGGTCGCCTGGGGTTTCAAATGATCGAAGATCTTCGGCCTGATTCAATGGTAGTTGAATATGTTTATGGATTTTAAAACAGGTTTATAATTAAACCTTTCTGAATTCAGGAGTAAACAGAACCAGTAATGAGAAAATTTCCAATCGTCCCAAAATCATATTTAAGGATAGATATAGTTTACTAAATACTGAAAGTCCCAGAAAGTTATCGGTAGGACCTACGTGTCCAAATCCCGGACCTATACCACCCAGCGTTGTAATTACTGCTCCGGCTGAGGTGGGTAGGTCGTTGCCATCAATACTAAGCAAGATGGTACCCACTATAAAAGTTAAAAAATAAACCGATACAAACGCAAAAACGCTAACTATAACCTGGTTACTGATTTTTTCGCCGTTATACCGCGTAATTTTTACTGTGTTCGGACTGATGATGCGGTAATACATTTGTTTGGCTGCTTTAAATATAATCACAAAACGGGCAACCTTAATACCTCCACCGGTCGATCCGACCGAGGCTCCGACAAACATAATAAAAAATAAAATCAGGTGCGCAAAAGCCGGCCATACGGCATAATCGGCCGATGAAAAACCTGTACAGGTCATTATGGATGAAACCTGAAATAACGATTGCCTGAACGATTCCTCAATAGTGGGATATTGTTTTAAAGTGCTAAGCGTAACCAGAAGTGTTGCTACACCCATAATTGCCAGGTAAGCCCTGAGTTCATCATCTTTCCATACCCGTTTATATTTTTTATGCATCGCAAAATAGTGCAACGAAAAATTCACACCCGAAAGGGTCATAAAAATTACAATGATGTACTGAATAGCCGGCGACATGCCAATGATGCTGGCATTTTTAGTGGAAAATCCTCCGGTGGCAATGGTGGCAAATGAGTGGCATGTAGCATCGAAAAGGTCCATGCCGGCAACCATGAGTAAAATGATTTCGGCTACAGTTAAAATCAGGTAGATAACCCATAATTGTTTGGCTACATCAATCAGCCTGGGCTTAATTTTATCGATACCTAACAGGGAACCTTCAGCCACCATCAAATGGTTTCCTCCAATTTTCAGGTGGCGCATGATGGCAATTACCAGTACTATAATTCCTAATCCCCCAAACCAGTGCGTTGATGCCCGCCAGAACAAAATACCTTTTGGCAGAGCCTCAATATCGCTTAATATGGATGAACCTGTTGTGGTAAAACCTGAAACCGATTCAAATAGTGCATTTACAAAATTAGGAATACTGTGCGAGAGCAGGTAAGGTAGGGTTCCGAACAGGGGAATGGTAATCCATAGGGTTGGAACAATAATAAAACTTTCCTTAATGGTAAATTTACCGCTGTGATGGTTTTTGGTAAGTAAAAACAATAGGATTCCAATGGCAAATGTAATTGAAAATGCCCCAAATTCAGGACCAATAATGGCTTCATGATAAAAAAGTGAAATAGGTATTAAAAATAACATAAAAGCACTTTCAAACATAAGTGCAATACCTACTACATGTAATATACTCTGGTAACTAATTAAGCGAAGCATCTCTTAAAAAGAGGCCTGTACCGGCCTGGATATTTAATTGTTTTGTAAACAAACAACCCTGGTGGAAACACCAGATTGTTGCAATATATACCATAACCCAAATAATACTTAACCAATTGCATCATTTAAAAATGAAATGCAAAGATATATAAAAAACATTTTTTAAAATTTAATATGTTTTGTATTCTTAATCAGCAAACCTGACATGATGTAATTTCCTGATTATATGAACTTGGTTTTCACTGTTTTTAATGACTAATTTTTGTTAACAAGCGAATGTAAGTAATTAAATATCATGACTATATTTTATGAATTCGTGAATTCGATTTCAATAATCTGACATTTTTAATTGTGATAAGTAACATGCTAACGTTTGAAAATTTCTGAAATTTTTGTCAGTCAAACTCTAAAGTAAATATCCTCTTTTATTTCTTGTGCCGCCCTTCCAGTGTTTTAATAACATCGTTCAGTTTAAAGCCTTTGGCTTTAAGCAAAAGCAGGTAATGGAACATTAAATCGGCAGCCTCATTTATAAACAGATTATCATCCTGGTCTTTGGCTTCAATAACGAGTTCTACCGCTTCTTCACCTACTTTTTGAGCTATTTTATTGATTCCCTTGTCGAATAGCCGCCGTGTATAAGAATTTTCCGGGGATTCGCTAAGTCGCTGTTCAATAACCGATTCCAGGTATTCCAGGGAAAAAGCAGATTGGTTAAGCTCGTCAAAACAGGTGTCGGTACCTTTGTGGCAGGTTGGGCCAATGGGATTTGCTTTAATAAGCAGGGTATCGTTATCACAATCGGGCAAAATTTCTGTAACCTTTAAAAAGTGTCCGCTGGTTTCTCCCTTAGTCCATATTTTTTGTTGGCTACGGGAATAAAACGTAGCTTTTCCAGTTTGTTGTGTTACAGCCAGAGCTTCTTCATCCATAAATCCCAGCATTAAAACTTTAAGTGTTCTGGCATCTTGTACAATTGCCGGTATTAGTCCGTTGGCGTATTTTTTAAAATCTAAATCCATATATATTAAGTGTTATGTAGTTGCAAATTTATTATTTTGTCGCTGGTTTCTGGTTTCTGGTTTCTGGTTGCTGAGCGGAGTCGAAATGAGCAGAAGCCACTATTTACCATTGCTGACAATAAGACTATCTCATCGAGATATTTTGACCTTTCAAATAAGCTTTCAACGCTTCAATCTCAATTTCTTTAAAATGAAAAATACTGGCTGCCAGGGCAGCATCGGCTTTTCCTTGTGTGAAAACATCAGTAAAATGTTCCATGGTTCCGGCACCGCCTGAAGCGATAACCGGGATGTTTACCAATTCTGAGATCGTTTTGGTAATATCAAGCGCAAAACCGTTTTTTGTACCATCGTGATTCATACTGGTAAGTAATATTTCACCACAGCCTAAATCGTAAATCTGTTTCGCCCAATCGGTGGTTTTAATGGGAGTGGGGCGGGTGCCGCCGTGAGTATATACATACCATTCTCCATCTGTAAATTTGGTATCGATGGCTACAACGATGCATTGCGAGCCAAATTCGTTGGCCATTTTATTTACCAGTTGTGGTTCGCGTACTGCTGCCGAATTTATGGTAATTTTGTCAGCCCCGGCTTCTAACAGGGTTGAAACCTGGTCAACACTGCTAATGCCACCACCAACTGTGAAAGGAATATTGACATTTCGTGCGATATCCTTCACCAGTTGAGCAAATGTTTTGCGTTCTTCAAGGGTGGCTGAAATATCGAGAAAGCAGAGTTCATCGGCTCCCTGACGGGCATAAAGTGCCCCAAGTTCCACAGGATCGCCGGCATCACGTAATTGTTTAAAGTTGATGCCTTTTACCGTACGGCCATCCTTTACATCGAGACAAGGTATTATTCGTTTTGCGAGCATAAATTTTTATTTTTTATTTCTTGCTACTTGTTTCTTGTTTCTTTTTTCTTTTTCTATATAGAATTAATATTGCTGAGTCATTCTTAACAGCTCATTGAGCGGAGTCGAAATGAGCCGAAATAAGTTGCAATTCCCTACACCAACCCACTTAAATCATCTAATTTAATACTTCCCTCGTAAATGGCCTTGCCTATAATAACTCCGTGCATTTGCATATCCCTTATTTTAATAACATCGTCCATGGTTGTAACTCCGCCACTGGCAATGAATTGCTGTTCCGGAAAATCATTTAAAAGTTGTTTGTACAATTCAAAGGATGGTCCGGCCATGGCTCCATCTTTAGAAATATCAGTACATATAACTTTTTTAATCCCTTTAGGCTGGTATAATGTTATTAAGTCGTTGATAGTCAGCTCTGATGCCTCCTGCCAACCATGAATGGCAATTTTAAGGTCAATTACGTCTGCACCTAAAATAATTTTTTCAGGGCCATATTCGCCAAGCCAATGTTCAAATACCGGACGGTTTTTAACTGCAATGCTTCCACCTGTAATCATCTCAGCACCGCTTTCAAAAGCAATACGCAAATCCTCATTTCGTTTTAAACCTCCGCCAAAATCCACGATTAAGCTCGTTTGGTTACAAATTTGTTCCAATACTTTGTAATTGATGATTTGCCCCGATTTAGCTCCGTCCAAATCTACAAGGTGTAATCGTTTAATCCCGGCACCTTCAAATTGTTTGGCAACTTCCAAAGGATTTTCATTATAAACCTTTTTCTGGTTGTAATCACCTTTTGTAAGTCTTACACATTTACCTTCTATAATGTCAATTGCGGGAATTATTTCCATTGTTTATTTAAGTTTCGTGTTGCTAGTTACTAGTAGTACGTTCATAAAGTTCCGATTAAATACTCATCGGATGACTTATTTATAAACCAGCAACTTAGTCATCCGATGAGTCTAATGTTACTTAATGAACCTGATACTAGTTTCTGGTTTCTGATTTCTGGTCTCTAATTGTTGATTAGGAACTTTTTACTGTTCACTGTTTACTAATTTACTATATTTCAAGAAAATTCTTTAAAATCCTGGCACCGGTCTCAGCACTTTTCTCAGGATGAAACTGAAAACCATAGTAATTATCTTTATGCAATCCGGCACTAAAATCGTTGATATAGTGGGTTTTGCAAATAGTTTCATGGCCTAGTTCAGCATAATAGCTGTGTACAAAATATACATAATCGTTTTCATCCAATCCTTTTAAAAGATTCGATTTAAGATTAGTGATGTTATTCCAGCCCATATGAGGAACTTTGTCAAGCGGAGGGAACTTTTTCAGGTTTAAATCGAAAATTCCAAGGCATTCAGTATCGTTTTCTTCCGAGTGTTTGCACATGAGCTGCATGCCCAGGCAGATACCCAGAAAAGGTTGTTTTAATGACTTCAGGACTTCATCAAGACCCCGTTGCTTCAGATATTTCATGGCTGAGCTGGCTTCCCCGACTCCCGGAAAAATAACTTTATCGGCAGCGATCAGAATTTCAGGATCATCCGTCACAACGGGATTTACTCCCTGGCGATTTAATGCAAACTCTACCGATTGTATATTTCCTGCATTATATTTTACTAAGCCTAATTTCATTTTTTTATTTGTGTTAAAATCCCGAATGCTATACTGTAATTAAGATTAATCGTATATCAGGGGAGTTTCCTGAGTTTTTAATTCTAACGTTTAATTCCTCCAAATAAGGCAAATTCAAAAATTTTCATATAACAATCAACTTCAGCAAATCCAGTCTCTTTTAACCATTTACATTGTTTTTCCACCGCTTCAAGTTTATTTAATTTTTGATGGTTTGGATCGTGATATATTTCTTTAATCTGTTCTTTTGATTTTGGTTCCCCAATATTATTTTGATAATCAGTCATTGAATCAATAAACAGATCACCAAACAATTCTTCAATACTACCACTAGGCGATAAAACATGCTCCAGGTTTAAAAAGATACCATTGGGTCTTAATAATCGGTAAATATCCTTGTATAAACGTTTCTTCTTCTCATTTTCAATGTGATGAATAGAAAATCCGGAGATAATCAAATCGAATTCCGTCTGTGATTTAAGGCTCGAAATCCAGTTATCTTCACCAAAATCCTGAACAATAAATTCAGTTGTCTCTTTTAATTCCCTTTGTCTGGCTTTTTGAATCATTCCGGTTGAGATATCTAAAAATACACCAACTGATTTTGGATATATGTCATAAATGAATTTACCCAGGAATCCATCTCCACAACCTAAGTCTAAGAAATTAATAATGTCAGGGTTAAACTTATCAATTATTCTTGAAATAGTTTCTAATTGTTCCTGCGCCAAAGGAAAAAATTGGCGAACACCTTCAATGTATTTAAAAAGCTTATCCTTTCTTTCCCAGTAGGTCATTGTGTCTGTGTTTATTAGATCGATAGCATATTCATTACATATTATCTGAAAACAATAGCCCGGTTATTATTTACTATAATTTTCCGGTTAAGATGCGCGTATATGGCGCGGGCCAGCACAATTTTTTCCAGATCTTTTCCTTTACGGATCAAATCCTGGATACTATCGGTGTGCGAAATCCGGATAATATCCTGCTCGATAATTGGTCCGGCATCTAACTCCGAAGTTACGTAATGGCCGGTGGCACCAATTATTTTTACGCCACGCTCGTAAGCCGAATGATAGGGCTTTGCACCCGGAAATGCGGGTAAAAATGAGTGATGAATATTAATTATTCTGTTTTCGAATCCTTTTACAAATTTATCGGATAAAACCTGCATATACTTGGCCAAAACCAGAAAATCGATATCATAACTTTCAAGCAGCGCCAAAATTTTAGCTTCTTGCTCCTTTTTATTCTCTTTAGTTATGGGCATGTGATGAAAATCGATATGCATTTGCCTGGCAATTACTTTAGCTTCTTCGTGATTGCTGATTACCAGCGGAATATCCACTTTCCATTCTCCTGCATGGTAACGGGCCAGGATGTCGTAAGCACAATGCATCTGTTTTGATACAAATAATGCCATTTTGGGTTTATAATCAGAGAAATAAAGTTTCCAGCTCATCTCGTATCGCTTGGCGATCAACGTTTCAAAATATTCTGCTATTTTGTCCGTAGGAATAGCAAAACCTTCCAATTCCCATTCAATACGCATGAAAAAACGATGTATCTCCCGGTCAACATGCTGTTCCAGGTTAATGATGTTCCCATTGTTTTCATGAATGAACTTGGTAGTGTTGGTTACTATTCCCGGTTGGTCGGGACAGTGCATTACGATTATGGCCG
Organism: Bacteroidales bacterium; assembly: GCA_046704385.1. Lineage (GTDB taxonomy): Bacteria > Bacteroidota > Bacteroidia > Bacteroidales > SZUA-534 > GH45. The sequence goes on from JBJKSB010000018.1 coordinate 9,181, forward strand.
TGTTTGTGTTCATATTTTTATTCAATTAGTTCATTAGTTTATGTGCTCATGTGCTCATTGTTCAAATCTCGTGCTATAGGCTACCTGTTGCTGAACTGTTAATAGAGCGAAACCGAAATGAGACGAAGCAACTTTTTACTGTTTACCATTTACTTTTTACCCTAACTAAAGCATCCCTTTCGTACTGGGTAATTCGTGACCAGCATTCTGTGTCATTGCATCTTTAATGGTTCGTGCCACTGCTTTGAAAATTGCTTCCAATTTATGGTGATCATTTTCCCCTTCCACTTTAATATGCAGATTACATTTGGCATTGTCGCTGAATGATTTAAAGAAATGTTTTGCCATTTCGGTCGGAAAATCACCAACGAATTCACGGTTAAATTCTACCTCCCAGATAAACCAGGGACGACCTGAAAAATCTATTGCCGCAGTGGCCAGACTTTCGTCCATAGGTAATAAAAAGCCATAACGATTAATACCGCGTTTATCGCCCAAAAGCTCATTATATGCTTCACCAAGCGCAATAGCTACATCTTCAATGGTGTGATGCTCATCCACTTCCAGGTCGCCTTTTACTTCCAGCTCCAATCCGCAACCCGAATGACGGGCCAATTGTTCTAACATGTGATTGAAAAAGTTCAAACCGCTGTTTATTTGGGTTTTTGCAATATTATCACGATATAATGTGAGGTCGATTTTGGTTTCCTTGGTATTACGCACAATATGGATATCCGATTTCGGTTTAAGCAGAAACGTTTTTATCTCATCCCAATCGTTTGAAATAAATGCTACATGCTTTTCCAGTTGATTATCAGTCAATTGCGAAGTATTTTCTTTGGAATTAAACCAAATAGCCTTGCAGCCCATATTTTTTGCCAGTTCTACATCTGTCAGCCGGTCGCCGATTACAAGTGAATTCTTAATATCGTAATCGCCGTTAAAATATCCGGTAAGCATACCAATACCCGGTTTCCGGTTCGGTGAATTTTCTTCAGGTAACGAAGGATCAATGTGCTCGGTATCAAAAGTTATTCCTTCGTTGCTTAAAATGGTCAGCATCTTTTCATGAGGCTCTGTAAACGTGAGAGTGGGGAACGATTTTGTACCTAATCCATCCTGGTTACTAACAAGGGCCCAATAAAAAGCAGAATTTTTCTGAATTTCATAAAGGTTACGGATTACTTTGGGCACAAATTCCAGCTTCAGGAGACTGTCTACCTGATAATCCACGGGAGGTTCCTTAATAATGGTTCCGTCCCTGTCAATAAAAAGTATTCTTTTCTGCTTCATGATCGCTTTGTCTTAGGCAGTTACATTTTTAAATAATCCGGCACCAATTTTGGCCAATTGTTCTATTAACTGCTCATTTTCCGACGCAGTTCCAACAGTTATTCGCAAACAATTGTTACATAAATTAACATTGCTCCGGTTTCGTACGATAATCCCACTTTTAATCAAATCATTATAAATGGCAGGGGCATTCAAAGTTTTAACCAGGATAAAATTAGCATCCGAAGGATAAATTTTCTCAACAATTTCAAGCTCCGACAACTTTTCTTCAAGTACTTTACGCTGTTGCAGCAAAGTATTAACCATATCTTCTTTTTGAGGCAGATTGCTTAAGGCTTTTATGACATACTCCTGTGTTACCTGGTTTATATTATAGGGATACTTAATTTTGTTCAGTATTTCAATAGTTTCAGCCTGTGCAAAAGCCATTCCGAGCCTCAGGCCTGCCATACCCCATGCTTTACTAAACGTTTGCAAAACTACCAGATTTCCGTAATTCTCAATCTCCGATAGCATCGAATCGGCATTGGAAAAATCGATGTAGGCTTCATCAACCACCACTAAACCTTTAAAACAGTCGAGAATCGTTAAAATATCTTTTTTCCTGATAAGGTTACCAGTTGGATTGTTCGGTGAGCAGATAAACATCATTTTGATAGCCGGGTTAATTATCTGAATAATTTTCTCTACAGGAAGTGAAAAATCTTCATTTAAAGGAATTTCAACCACCGGCGAATTATGAATATTGGCCTGAACTTTATACATTCCATAGGTTGGAGGAAAGATCAGGGCACTGTCTTTTTGGGGCTCACAAAAGGCCCGGTATAATAAGTCGATAGCTTCATCGCTGCCATTGCCGAAAAAAATCTGTGAGGGTTTTACTTTTTTTATTCGGGCAAGTTTTTCTTTCAATTCCCATTGTTTCGGATCAGGGTAGCGGTTAAATTTACCCTGAACTGCTGAACCCAGTGAATTCTCATTGGCATCCAGAAAAATATTTGCTTCACCAACGTATTCATCGCGGGCCGAAGAATAGGGCTGAAGTTCAGCTATATTTGGCCGTACCAGCTTTTTAATGTCGAAATTAGATTTCATATGGTTTATTTTAGGTTAATTTTTTTTGTTTTTGATAGCATATAAACGTACCGAAACGGCATTCTTATGAGCCATTAATTGTTCGGCTTCGGCCATTATCTCAATGGTTTTCCCCAAATTTTTGATACCTGTTTCAGAGATTTGCTGAAAGGTAATTTTCTTCATAAAACTGTCGAGATTCACTCCGCTGTATGCTTTTGCAAACCCATTGGTCGGCAGGGTATGGTTGGTACCTGAGGCATAATCACCTGCTGATTCAGGAGTATACATACCCAGAAAAACCGAACCGGCCTGTGTTACCCGGTTAGCCCATTCAACTGGATTTTCAACCGAAAGAATCAGGTGTTCAGGCGCATAAGCATTAATAAAATCAGAACATATTTTGGGATCTTCAATAAAAACCAGTCTTGAATTTTCAAGGGCTTTGGTGGCAATATTCTTACGGGGGAGAACCTCTAATTGTTTCAGGGTTTCCTGTTCAATCTCATCCAGTTTTTGCCTGTCAGTGGCAAGCAGAATAACCTGGCTGTCAATTCCGTGTTCGGCTTGCGAAAGTAGATCGGCAGCAGCAAAATTGGCTGGAGTTTTTTTATCGGCCACTACCAGAACTTCAGACGGACCAGCAGGCATATCAATGGCAATACCTTCTGATGAAACTAATTGTTTGGCTGTAGTAACATATTGATTACCAGGGCCAAATATTTTATTTACCCCGGGAACTGATTCAGTCCCATATGCCATAGCGGCAATAGCCTGGGCACCACCAATTTTATATACTCTTGAAATCCGGCAAAGCCGTGCTGCAAATAAAATAGCAGGATTAATTTTACCATTTTTATCAGCCGGAGTACATAGTACTACTTGCGGACATTGGGCAATTTCAGCAGGTATACCCAGCATTAAAACAGTTGAAAAAAGCGGGGCCGTACCACCCGGGATATAAAGTCCAACCGTGTTTATGGGTACTGCTTTTTGCCAGCATTTAACACCTTGAATTGTTTCAGTTCGTACCATTCCTGAAAGCTGATCGGTATGAAATTTCTCAATATTATTCGCTGCCTGTTGCATGGCCATTTTTAAATCTGTATCAATTTGCTCGATAGCCTCATTAAATTCAGCATCGCTTACCAGGAATGATTCAGGTGCAAAACTGTCAAACATTTGTGCATATTTCTTTAATGCTTTATCACCATTGTTTTTTACGTTGGAAAGAATATCCGCTACTTTTGGAACAATATCAGCTGTATCAAATACCGGACGGCTCATAATTTTGCTCCATTGATTCGGTGCAGGGTTGATATATTTTTTCATTATTAGCTTCTTTTTACTGGTTTCTTGTCTCCTGTTGTTTAACGGTTCATTGATGCGGTTCATTGAAGTCGAAATAAGCCGAAATGAGCCATTAATAAATCATCTTTTCAATTGGCATTACCAAAATACCTTCGGCACCGGCTTCGTGCAGTTTTTCACAAATTTCCCAAAATTCGTCTTCTTTTACCACTGAACTCATTGAACTCCAGCCCTCAATAGCTAATGGAGTGATGGTTGGACTTTTCATTCCCGGCAAAAAACTGCTGATTTCTTCAATTTTATTGTTGGGCGCATTCAAAACAATATATTTTGAAAGTTTCGCTTTTTGAACCGATTTAATGCGGAACATTAATTTATTTAATAATTCCTGTTTTTCTTTTTCAAGTTTTGGAGTTGCAATTAATAGTGCCTCGGACCGATAAAATGATTCCACTTCCTTTAAACCATTGGCTAATAAAGTGCTGCCTGTACTTACAATATCGCAAATAGCATCGGCGAGCTCAATGGCAGGGGCAATTTCAACTGACCCCGATATTTCATTTACGCCTGCATTTACATTGTTTTCTTTTAGGAATTTCTTTAAAATGTTTGGATAAGAGGTTGCAATATGCTTTCCTTCAAGGAATTCCGGACCAGTATATTCAAACCGTCTGGGAATGGCAATTGATAAACGACATTTGGCAAAACCCAGGCGGTGAATTAAATCAACTGCATACCCTTTTTCATCTACTACATTTTCGCCAACCACCCCGCAATCGGCAACTCCGCTTGCTACATAGCCTGGAATGTCGTCATCGCGTAGGAATAATACTTCAAGCGGAAAATTTACCGCCTTTATTTTTAATTGGGCACCACCGCCATTAAAGTCGAGTCCACAGGCTTTTAATAAATCCTGGGTTTTTTCACTTAACCTGCCGCTTTTTTGTACTGCAATTCTTAAAATCGTTTCCATTTTTTTATTTTTCTAATCGCTTTCGCGAGTTTCATATTAATCAATAATAAATTTCAATAAAAAAGGCCCGCATTCCTGCGAGCCTTCGATTTAAAATATCTAATTATTAAACCTACAACATCATCAGTACTGCGCGTTTACTGCTGCATAAAAATGATGATGGTGATGATGTAAGCCTAAATACATTTTCTCTTGTTTTAATTCGATAGCAAAAGTAGTTTATAAATTTTAATCTGCAACTATTTTTAGGATAAATTATTTAATTTTTATCGATTTGTTAAAATTTCCCATTCGGATCCTAAATATCCTGAACCGTTAATTTGATAGAATTTATTTGAAAATTTATTAAAAAAGAAGCTATTTTTGTTTCCAAAAATTTACCGGGGATGACAAATACAACAAATTTCAGGCAATTAAATATTCTTATAAATATTAGCCAGAGCCTGATTAGCACGCTTGATTATGAAAAAGTATTACAGATAATCAGTGATGGGATGTCTGAACTACTTGAAATTGAAACAGCCGCCATTTATTTATTGGAGAATGAAAATGATTTGATGATGGGTGCTGCAACTCCGCCATTGGATCCGAATATGCCCCAGGAGTTACGGAAGGCACTGGTTGACGATCATCCTCATATTAAACTGGCAATTCAGGAGCGTAAACCCCAGATCATACCAGATACCACAAATGCAGTACTTTCGGGACCGGAATCTGTTGTAGTTCAGATGCGTAATTTGCGAAGTCTTATATATTTACCCTTTATCCATGAAAATATTGTATTGGGTGTATTAATTTTGGGCACCTGCAACAAATCAAGGGTATATAGTGAAGAAGAAATAAATTTTGGCCAAACCGTGGCCAATCAATTATCAATTTCCATTCAGAATACCCTGTTGCATGCTGATTTAAATAATTATAAAGACCATTTGGAACTCCTGGTAAAAGAGAAAACCCGGGATCTGGATTCCGCTATTGAAGAACTGAGGACAAAGAATGAAGAACTTTCGGAAAAACATGCAATTATTGAGAATCAGAACATCGAATTAAAAACCACGCTTAATTTTTTACACGAAACACAAACAAAGCTTATTCAGGCTGAAAAGATGGCATCCATTGGAACCCTGACTGCCGGTATAGCCCACGAAATCAATAATCCGTTGAATTTTATAAAGGGTGCAAGCAGTGGTTTGGAAGAATATTATATGAATCATGAAGATTGCAGAAATGATGAAACTGAATTTTTGCTGAATTCCATAAAAACAGGGATCGAACGGATATCGAATATTATATCAGGTTTAAGTCAGTTTAGTCGTTCCGGCAGTATAATGGACGAAGATTGTGATATTCATTCCATTATGAATAATTGCCTGCTAATGTTAAATAATCAGATTAAAAGCACTATAGAAATTGATAAAGATTACCTTGATAATCCGGTAATAATAAAAGGCAATGTAGGCAAACTTCACCAGGTATTTTTAAATATACTGCTAAACGCAGTTCAGTCTATTACAGGTTCGGGTAAAATTTCCATCAGGACAAAACATAACAGGGTTTCAGATATTTATATAATTGAAATATCTGATACGGGCTCAGGCATTAAAGAGGAAATTCTGCAGAAAGTAACTGATCCTTTTTTTACCACAAAAGATCCGGGGAAAGGGACGGGATTGGGATTATCAATTACCTATACCATTATTCAGGAACATAAAGGAACCCTTGATTTTGAATCAGAACCCGGTATAGGAACCGTAGTGAGGATAACCTTGCCAAAATCATAATTTACTACCTACTGAAGACTAACCTGGATAATTCCTGAAAAGTTTTGCCACAAAGGCATGAAACTTATGGAATCCTTCCGGTTTTGCAAACATAAGTATGCATCGTTTGTAAATGATATTGATATCCGTTTTGGCAATCAATTCTATGGTTTTATCGTTTGACGATCCTAATTGCAGAAATATTTGTTTGATCCCTTTATGAAAAGCTTCGGCTAAAAGTTGATTAGTGACTTCGGGTTTAGTAGTAAAAATCAAAGCCTCAACATCCGATGGAAGACTGCTAATGGTCGGATAGCAGGGGTTACCATCAATCTCATCTATATGCGGATTTACGGGAACAATATTGTATAATTTCTTTTTTAATTCTTTATAAAAAACATATCCTGTTTTCTTTGTATCTCTCGATACACCTATCATAGCAAATTTTTTGCTGGCTAAAAATTCATTTATTTTCTGTAATTCCATGGTAAAATTGGTTTTTTAAAATATAAGACAAATTATAAAAAAAAGTCGGTTTTAACTTGGTACCAAAAGAAAAACATTTTGTCATCTCTGCATTATGCCCCAATTTAATTTTATGTTAAATTTTTAAATTATTTTCCGACAAATTCAATTAATAGTTTAATAAATAAATAGGTTTTTATATCTTTAAAATATTAACAAAATTAATAACCAGCCGATATGAAAAAGATACTAAAATTTTTATTGTATTTCATTCTAAGTATATTTTTACTGATCATAGTTTTAACAGTTGTTGCCAAGCTTACTGAGGATAATATCACGCATATGGTGATGGAAAAAGTCAGTGAGGAAATTAAGGCTCCGGTAAAAATTGACGATGTTTCATTTACACTGCTTCGGCATTTTCCAAGGGCTACTATTGAATTAAACGGTATTTACCTGGGTTCGCCTGAATATGGAGCCGATTCATCCATTATTAGTGTTGATACCCTGGTAAGCATCAATAAAATTTTTCTTGATGCCAAGACAAAGCCACTGATTGATGGAATAATTGAGGTGACAAAAATTGAAATTGAAGGGGCCGACCTGGCCTATAGGGTCGATACTGCCGGAAAGACAAATATTGATTTTTTAATGCCTGTTGATACCACTCAAACGGAAGAAGCGGTTGAAGATACTACACCTTCAGCACCGCTAGACGCTACTCTTGGGGAATTATCCTTAAAAAATATAACCTGCCACTATGCCGATGAATCAATGAAAATGGCGGCTACGCTTAAAATTCCGGATATTAAAATCAAAGCAAGGGCAAAAAATGATATTTACCAGGCAAAAGTTAAAGGGGGTATTACATTATCAAACTGTAGCTTCGAAGGTACCAATCTTAACCTGATGAAGGAACTGGCTGCCAACTTTAATATAGATTATTCGGCAGATACCGTCCGGATTAAAGAACTTGGTATTGTTACTGACGGCGCAAAAATTAACCTTTCAGGTGGAGCAATTTTAAAAGATGAGATTGCCACTGATATTACTTTGGAGAGCGCAGAGCTTAACCTGGGTGAGCTTATAAAGTATGCTCCGGCTGAGATTCTTAAGGAATATGGTGTGAACCAGGTAGGTGGAGTTATCAGTTTAAATGCCAAAGTTAAAGGCATTTACACCGATAACGAAATGCCCCAGGTTAATCTGAATATTGCATTTAAAGATGGAAAAGTAGTTACTAAGGATTATCCGGCACTGAATAATATTAATTTTTCGGGAAAAGTTACTAATGGTTTACTTCGCAATAACCAGTCAACTCAAATTGATTTTAAATCATTTGGATTTGCAACCGGCCACAGTAACTTTAATTTTGCATTTAAGGTGATGAATATTGATCACCCCATGTACAATGTCAGTACAGATATGACTATTAATGTTGACGATTTTAAACAATTTATTCCTGATAGTTTGTTGAAAAGCATTGATGGCGTTATTCATGCTAAATTAGCCACCAAAGGGCAATTGCCAGATTCCATTGGTGACGATTTTGTGGATTATGTGATGGAAAACAGCAGGGCTAATATTGAATTCAGGAATTTCGATGTTAACATGGACGATACCCTGATTGTAAATTCATTTTCGGCTGCTATGGCTTATTCTCCCAACAATTTTAAGATTGATAATCTGACAGTTTCGGTGCCCGCCTATAAAGTTCATTTAAAAAACACTTCACTAAATACACGGTTTCAGGGCAACCTGGAAGATATGAGTTCGATGTATCTTGATATTCGAAGTATTCATGTTGAAACCGATAGTTGTAAGTTTAATATTTCGGGTACGGTAAGTAATCTGGAAAAGCCTACATTCAGAGCCAGTACCAATTTTAACGTCAATTTTGGTGAAATTAAATCGATGATGCCAGATACTTTATTTGACAGATTAGACGGCTCAATGTACCTGAGTTTTTCTTCGTCAGGCACCTTGGATCTTGATTCTATAGCTGATCAGGCGACCGATTTAATTTTTAATAAAAGCCTTACCTCGGTTCAGCTTAAAAATATATATGTATCAATGCCCGATGATCCTATGACTAAGGTGGAGAATTTTTCGGGCAGGATTACTGTAAATAAGGACCGGATAGCCATAAATAAAATGAAAGGCAAGGTTGCCGGAATTGATTTTGGAATAGATTCTACTGAAATTAAAAATGTATATGAAACCTTTATTCTGGGTCATCGGGATAAGGATTTAATTGTACAGACCGTGATAGATGTAGGTGCAATTGACTATGCGGCCATCGAAGCCATGATGCCTGCCGATACCACTGCAGTAGATAGTATGACCAATAGTCAGGAGGCAGAATCAGCTGCGCCGGCTGCCAGAAGTGATTCAAATTCAACCGTTTCAGATACAACCAAATCAGCAAACGCGACAGCCGAAAATGCGACTGAAAATACATCCGATGATTCAGCTTCAACCGCTATTCTGCCCGATTTTGAGAAATTAGGTTTGCCCCATTTCCTTGTCAGGGGAAGGTTAAGCGTAAAACAGGTGAAATATGAGAAGAATGTAATTGACGATATTTCGATGTTATTCCGTTTTGCTGATAGTTTATATGTAATAGACCAGTTTAAATTAAAAACCTGCGACGGAGATGTCAATACTTCACTGAAGTTTGATGCCCGGCGCGATTGGAACCAGCCGGTTGTTGATGTTAAAAATATAATCACAGGTCTCGATCTTCAAAAATTATTGATGCTTAATGATAATTTTGGTGATACCACACTTACCTATGATAAAGTAAGTGGGATTTTAACCAGCGACTTAAGTGCACGTGCTACACTAATTGGTGATTCTGTCCCGACAGACAAGATCAGGGTGAGAGGTAATTTTATGCTTGAGAATGGAAAGCTTTATGATTATAAACCACTGGTTGATGCTTCGGTTGGTATTGGAGGACTGAAAGAATTGAACAAAATGGATTTTAATACGCTGAAAACCAGTATCTTCATGTTTAAGAATAAAATATATATTCCACGAACCGATGTGGTAAGTTCAGCTCTTGACCTTTCTGCATTTGCTATGCAAAGTATGGGTGAAGATGAGGATTATGAATACCATATTATTTTGCATCTGAGTGATGTTTTGAAAGGAAAATCGGATAAACTTATGGCAGCCCAGGCCAAACAAAATAAGAAGGATGGAGGTACTGTGGATAGGAGTGGATTGAACCTGGTATCGATGGACGTAGGTGATTTTAAAAAGAATGGGTTTGATAATGAGAAATTAAAAAAGAAATTTGAAAACAATCTGAATAAACAGGAAGGATTTTTAAAACTGGTCTTTAATCCGCTTTTGGTAAATTTCTCAACAGACCTTGATAGGACTGCCCGAAACCGGGAAATACTTGAAAAGTATAAATAAACAGATGACAAAAGAAAAGAAAATACTATCATTTTTATCCGGCAAAAAGTTAATTATCAATATATTAATGGCAACATTTTTAATTGTTGCCATTTTTATGATTTATAATTTTATAGGAAACAAAAAGAGTTGGCAGTCTGAAGTTGAATCAAAAATTTTTAACCGTGATTTGGATATTATTTATGGCGTTGATTCAGCTCAGGTTACTGTTTACCTGTATTTCAGATACGATTGCGTTTTCTGCCGTAAATTTTTTAATGAGGCATTCGATTCCCTGAAAGCTGAATTTATTGAAACCGGTAAGGTACGACTTGTAATGAAGCCAGTTGAACTGACAGGAAATGAATCGGTGGAAAACTCGTTAGAAACCTTAGTGTGTATAAATAAATACGGGAACCCTGAAAGTTTACAAAAACTGTTGCTTACACAGCCAAACATTGTTTATACCAAAGAATTCAGAGAAATGACTGAAGGCTTTATTGCAAAAGATGATTATGTTGCAGAATGCATGCTTGGAGGTGTAGCAAAAAATTATCTGTTAGCCAATAAATTCGAATTCGAAGGTTTAAAACTGACCGGAACCCCCACGTTTGTGATAAATGGAAGTATTTATAAAGGTTTCAGATCGTATCAATTTCTTAGGTCGGCTATAAAAAAAGAATTATAATTCACTTTGGAGTGATTCATTTATTTTTTATTTTGCGTATGATTTCAGATAAGATTTCGCTTTTTTTTGATTTAATAACCTAAAGCTATTTAAACATGAAAACTTTTAAGTATTTAATGCCTGCTTTTATTGCAGTATTGGTATATTTTACATCCTGTACACCTGCAGATACCAACTCGTGTGACAGCGAAAATCTTTCAAGTGATTTTAACTGTCCTACCAATGTTGATGCAGTTGCTACCTTTTGTAGCGATGGAGTAAATAATTCATACTATACCTACAATGGAGATAAGTATGAATGCACTGGTATTGAAGCAAGTACCTGTGACAGTGCTATAAATGCAATTGGGGTAAAACTTATTGAAGCAGGTTGCGGTAGCAAAAAATCTGCCAGCCTTGATGCAATGAATATCAAACTTTCGGCAATGGCTGAAAGACTTTTGCTTGAAGCCAAAAATAAATCACTTTGTGATTAATTATTTATTATCGTGAATTCGAGATAAAATTAACCCCGGTTGTTCGACCGGGGTTAATTTTTATGATTAATCCTTCAGAACAATCCCTTTTTCAGTTTCCTTAATTGCTTTTCCAAAGCGTCACCGCGAAGGTTCGAGGCAATAATAGTACCATCACCGTCAATTAAATAATTTGTGGGGACACTTTGAATGTTATATAATTTGGCAGCTGCATTAGTCCAGCCTTTTAAATCACTAACATGGTAAGGCCAAATAAGGCCGTCTTTTTTAATTGCTGCTTCCCATTTATCTTTTTTTATGTCGAGTGAAACGCTGACTACTGTGAAACCTTTTCCATTCTTAAATTCAGCATCTTTATATTTATTATAAGCCGCAACCACATTTGGGTTTTCCTTACGACAAGGGCCGCACCAACTGGCCCAGAAATCTATCAAAACAAGCTGTCCTTTTAAATCAGATAATTTAAATTCATCACCATTAACCCGGGGTTGAATTATTTCCGGGGCTTTATCACCAACTTTTAACGACTGACTAAAAAGACTTGATATTGAAAGCGATAGAAGAAGGAACAAAATAAATCTTAATTTCATAACAGAAGTTTTTAAATTTATAAATCGCTAATATACTTATTATCAAAAAATATTCCAACGTCATTTGCCTGAGGTACAATAACAGTAATATTATTATCAATTTATTTTATGTTTTGTCAATCCAATATTCAATCTTTCCTTTTAATCCTTAATCAACAAACCATTCTGCTTTTTGATTTAACTCATATTATTACTAATTATATTACCTTTAAGCTCGTAATCGTATATATTAAAATCAACAAAAAACCTTATGAATAATTTTTTCAGACCTTTAAATAAAATTCTAACCTGGATTACCCCTTTGGTTTTTCTTTTTTCTTGTAATACTAAATCAGATCAGAATATCACATATCTGGATGCCAAATTACCAGCTGCTAAAAGAGTTGAGTTGTTAATGAAGCAAATGACCCTGGATGAAAAAATCGGACAAATGTGTCAGTATGTGGGTGAACCCACTGATAATGCTTTGCAGAATAAGGATGAACAGGTTTCGTTTGTTACCGGGATAGGTGAACGGGCCGAGCTGATAAAACAAGGAAAAATAGGTTCTTTTTTAAAGGTTCCTACCTTTAAAGAAGCCAACCAATTGCAGAAACTTGCTCTGCAATCGAGATTAAAAATACCCTTACTTATTGCCACCGACGCTTTGCATGGAATGGGTATGTATAAAGGAAATACGACAATTTATCCCACTGAAATAGGATTGGCCTCTACCTTTGATACAACATTGGTACGGCAAATTGCAGTATATACGGCTGATGAAATGAGGGCTGCAGGTTACCACTGGACTTTTTCTCCTAACATCGAAGTGGTTCACGATCCACGTTGGGGAAGGTGCGGCGAGACTTTTGGCGAAGATCCGATGCTGGTGTCTGAGATGGGAAAAGCCATGATTGAAGGATACCAGGGAACAGATTTTGCTGATTCTGTTAATGTACTGGCTTGTGCCAAGCATTTTGTGGGAGGAGGAATTTCTTTCAATGGATTAAACGGAGGTTCGGCCGATGTTTCAGAGCGAACACTTTATAATATCTTTTTTCCACCTTTTCAGGAAGCTATAAAAGCTGGGGTTTATACCATTATGCCGGCTCATAATGATATTGCCGGAATTCCTTGTCATGCACACAAAGCTTATCTGACTGACCTATTGAGAAATATCTGGGGATTTAAGGGTATTTATGTAAGCGATTGGATGGATATTGAACGCTTATTTACGGTTCATAAAATTGCAAAGGATGAAAAAGATGCTGTACGTTTGGCAGTATCAGCTGGTTTGGATGTGCATATGCAGGGGCCGCATTTTTTTGATTATGTAAAAGCGTTAGTTGGGAGTGGGGATTTATCTATGGAACAGGTTGATGAGGCTGTATATAAAATTTTATATGCAAAATTCCAACTGGGATTATTCGAGAATAGATTTGTCGATTCAGCTACTGTCTGTCAACACTTACGGAAACAGGAGCATTTGGATTTATCTTTGGATGCGGCACGTAAATCAATAGTTTTGCTAAAAAATGATCGCCAGGTTTTACCATTGAAAAAGTCAATCGGAAGAATCCTGGTTACCGGTCCTTTGGTCAATAGCCAAGCCATACTTGGAGATTGGGCCAGGAGGCAGGAGGTTGAAAATATTGTCACTATTCTTGAAGGGGTACAAAGCCATGTTTCACCTAATACCCGAATAGAATATTTGCCAGTTGACAGTTACACGGAAATTGAACCGGCTCAACTGCAAAAAGCAGAGCAAACGGCCAAAACATGTGATGCGGTTGTGGTTGCCGTAGGTGAAAATTCTATCAGGTTCGATAAAGATAAAACCAGCGGCGAAAACCTCGACCGGTCATCACTCGATTTGCAGGGTTCCCAACTGGCTTTGGTTCAGGCATTAAAAAAGGCAGGCAACCCTGTAATAGCAGTATTGGTTAATGGTGGACCCATTGCATCGCCAGGGTTGGTGGAAAATGTTGATGGGATTATTGAAGCCTGGGAGCCGGGATTGTATGGAGGTCAGGCAGTGGCTGATGTATTATTTGGCGAGTATAATCCTGGTGGAAAAATGCCAATTTCAGTTCCTCAAACTGTAGGACATATACAAACTTTTTATAATCATATGCCATCGGCTTTTCACAGGGGACGGTTTTTTCAAAGCACTTCACAGCCCTTATATGAGTTTGGATATGGCTTATCGTACACCACCTTTGAATACTCAAATTTGGAAGTACCGGAAAAAATGAATCTGACTGATGATTTGCCGGGAAAAGTCACCGTTAATAATACGGGTTCTATAGCTGGCGACGAAGTGGTATTGATTTATCTCAACGATGAAGTTAGTTCAGTAACCACACCGGTTAAAAAACTGGTATTCTTTAAACGGATTCATTTACAGCCTGGTGAAAAACAAGATGTTGAGTTTGTTATTGAGAATAATAAATTTAAGATTTATGACAGCAAAATGAACTATATCCTGGAACCAGGTCAATTTAATATTATACTAGGAAATAATGTACTACAATCAAAAGTAATTGTTGGATAATTACAATGCTTATTGGTAATTAATAGAATACAATTGGCTTGGTTTTGAGAATTATTAATCATAGAAAGGCCTTGATACCAAAAGATAACAAGGCCTTGATTAAAAATTAGTTTGTGATTAGTTGGCTTATTGTTTCATAAATTTCTGTACTTTACCATTCATCTGAATCATGTAAAGTCCGTTTTTCAGGTTACTTACATCTACTGATGAACCGGTTACTGTCCTTATTTTAGATCCTTTTGCATCATATATTGTACTTATATCGTTTGGGTTCTGCTCGGGCAGATACAATATGTTGGACACAGGGTTTGGATAAATTCCTGAAGGCAGCATTTCATTTTGGTTAATATCGGTGGCAATAGTCGCTGATTTTGTTGTGGTGTTCCATGTAAAAGTTTCCCAACCTCCAATAGAAGAGCGGTTACAGGTCATTCCCATGGTTCCGTTTTCAGAACTTATATATTTTCCGTTATTACCTTGCAATGCAAATTGATAATTACCCAAATCAATCCATGTAAATTTTTCCCAGTCGCCAATTGATGTACGATTGCAATTCATGGCAGCCTGCCCGTTTTCGGAGCTTACAAACATACCATTGGTGCCACGCAGCGCAATTTTGCCATTGCCTGCATCAACAACATCAAATTTTTCCCATCCTTGTGCAGTGGTCCTGTCACACATCATGGCCGATTGTCCGTTTTCAGAGCTTACATACA
This sequence comes from Bacteroidales bacterium, assembly GCA_046704385.1. Lineage (GTDB taxonomy): Bacteria > Bacteroidota > Bacteroidia > Bacteroidales > SZUA-534 > GH45. The sequence continues at coordinate 24,465 of JBJKSB010000018.1, forward strand.
TATCATTGCTGCCTTTTAATGTAATAGTCCAGTCGTTTGCTGACGGGGTGTAATCATATATACGTACATAGTCTACTAACATCTGACGGGGCCAAATATTCGGATCAACACCCTGGGCACCGCCCCAGTCTCCGCCTACAGCCAGATTAAGTATACAATGGAAATCATAATTAAAAGGCCACCATTCCCAACCTAAACCATCATTATTTACAGTGAAATATTTCGTATTGTCCACATAATAATCCATATGATCAGGAAACCATTCCAGTGCATAAACATGGTACGCTGAAGTACAATCTCCTACATAAGTTGTGCTGGTACGTTGGTTACCCACTTTAAAATAGGCCGCTTTACTATGACAGGATCCATGGATATTATTCTGGTCGTATCCCACTTCTTCCATAATATCAATTTCACCGCAGTTTGGCCAATACCAACCATTTTCATCATTCCAGCCATATTTACTGGGATCGTTTGGCATCATCCAAAATGCCGGCCAGGTGCCCCAACCTCCGGGTAACTTAATTCGGGCCTCAATACGGCCATATGTAGTATAACCTTTATTGGCGGAGTTAATTCGTGCCGATGTGTATTCGTATCCATTTCCCCAATCGTGTCTTGCTTCAATAACCAGATTGCCGTTTTCTACTCTAAGATTTTCAGAACGATTCGTATAAGCCTGCCATTCATTATTTACCTGTCCGGGAGCCCAAACATCCACATTCCATTTTGAAGCATCCGGTGCTCCGGTATAATTAAATTCGTCGCTCCATTTTAAGGTCCATTGGGCGTTTACATTAAACAGAGCCATACAAACCAAAAGCAGACTTAATAGTAATTGTTTTTTTCTCATAATAGTATATTTAAGTTAATTTGAATTGTTTGTTGTTTTCAAAATTAACAGGATATAAAAGTTTGCTTGTTCAAAATTGTACAGAAATGGTCTGAAATTGTACAGAAACAGATGTATAGAAACCGGCTGCTGGTAAATAGAGAAGGCTGGGAGTGGGGATTTAGAGCATATTGAAGTATACCGGATGAAAAAAATATCCGTCTTATTTTTTAAGGCTTTGGATGAATTCGGTGGGAGTCATACCCAATTGTTTTTTAAAGCAGGTAGCAAAATATCGAGGGCTTGAAAATCCGGTTTCATAACAAATTTCCGAAATTCTCAGATCACTGGTTTTCATGTATTCTGCAGCTTTCTTTAATTTAACTGTGATAATAAAATCGTTAACGGATAAATTGGTAAGCTTTTTAATTTTTTGGTAAAAAATAGTTCGTCCAAGGCCCATTTCACGAGTGAATTCATCAACATTAAAATCCGGATTATTTAAATTATCCAGGATAATCCGGTTTGCCTGCTCAACAAATTTTTGATCGATTGGATTTGTTGTTAGGTCTGTGGGCTTTGTGTTAATGTCAAGTCTGAATGCATTGGCCATTCTCGACCGGGTTTCAATGATGTTGCGCACTTTTAGCAATAATATTTCACTATCAAAAGGTTTGGTGATATAATCATCGGCACCGGTTTCAAGTCCTTCTACCTGTTGCTCATGCAAAGCTCTTGCAGTTAAAAGAATAATAGGGATATGGCTGGTTTCTATTTTTTGTTTTAAAGTACGGCACATTTCATTACCATCAATAACGGGCATCATAACATCACTGATAATTATTGAGGGTTGATATTTTATGGCAAACTCAATCCCATTTGCTCCGTTTTCGGCCTCAATAATCTCAAAGTTGTCCTTAAAACAACTTTTTAAAAATGTACGTAAATCGGCATTGTCATCAACAATTAATATCTGATTTGTCATGGAGTTATTTGATGAATGGATGGCTTTTTCTTTAGGTACGGTTTTATTATAATCTTCCGGAATAACAATTGATGATATTTCGGATTTTTCGTTGTTTAAATTTAAACAGGTCTCCATATTATTAACCAGGTAAAACTCTTTGCTCACGGGTAGTACAACTCTGAACAACGATCCTTTTCCTAATTCGCTGGTAACTTCAACCATTCCTTTATGTAAATCAATCAGGTCTTTTGTCATAGCCAATCCAATGCCTGTGCTTTCGTGCATACTGGCTTTAACATATTCTATTTGATAAAAGCGGTTAAATATTTTATCAAGTTTATCCACAGCTATTCCTTTTCCGGTGTCGCTTACCACAATTTCAACCAACTTTCCAACAGGTTTAAGCTGTTGTTTTTTGATAATCTCGTTAAAATCAGGATCATTTTCAAAGCCGGGATACTCTTGCACCCAAATTTTTATAGTGTCATTCGGTGAAGTATATTTAAATGCATTTGAAAGGAGATTGTAAGTGATTTTCTCGATTTTATCGGCATCGAACCAACATCTGATTGAATTTGAAAAGGCAAACAGCGAGTAGTTTATATGATACTGCCTGGCTATATCATTAAAAGTATCTTTAATACTGCTTATAAAATCAATAATATCGTTTTCACTGATATTTAATGGCATCGTTCCTGTTTCAATTTTCCTGAAATCCATTAGCTGATTCACCAGCTTTTTCAATCGCAGCGCATTTCGCTGAATCATAAGCAAATCATTTTTAACATCAGCATCTGGTTGCAACGAATTAATAAGCCGGTTTACCGGTCCAATAAGCAAAGTTAACGGGGTGCGCAATTCGTGTGAGATGTTGGTAAAAAAACTGATTTTCTTAGTATTGGCTTCATCTACCTGCTCGGTCATTTCTTTTAGATGATCGCGTTGCGAAATTATTTCTTCCTTTTGTTTTTGAAGCTCCTCGTTCGAATGTTCCAACTTTTCTTTTTGTCGGGTTAATTCCACTGTTTTCAGGTTTACCTGGCGTTCAAGTTCAATTTTTTGCTGTTTTAAAGCGTTTATCCGTAACCGTACGCCTAAAACAATAAATCCTGTAGTACCCAATAATACTAATATTCTGAACCATATGGTTTTCCAGAATGGGGGACTTACAACAATCTCAATCTGGGCAGTGGTGGAAAGGTCAATTACCCCGTTGTTTACCATGGCAGCTTTAAAAATATACGTACCTCCGTCAAGATTGGTATAGGTGGCATTATTATTTTTAGCATCGGTATAAACCCAATTTTGATTAAAGCCTTCAAGTTTATAGGCATAAACCCTTTTTTCCGGGGCCAGGTAATCAAGGCACGCAAATTCGATGGTAAATATGTTTTCTTTATGGGATAATTTGATATGCTTAAGTTCTGAAATATAACTGGTAAATCTTTTATCGATTCGGTTGCCGGTGGCTGAAATATTAAAAAGCTTAAAATCGGTGATAACCACCGGCGGATTATAATCATTATCTGTAATACTGTCAGGGTGAAAAATATCAACGCCATGGGTACCCCCAAATACCAGTTTTCCTGATGGAAGTTTACCATATGCCTTTCGCTCATAAACTTCGTCCTGAAATCCGTTTAAGGAAGTATAGTTTTTATAAGTACCTGTTTTGGAATTAAACCTGAAAAGCCCTTCTGCATCGCTGCTTAACCAAAGCTGATTGTTATTTTCAGGTATTAACCCGTAAACAACTTTAGGGCCGCCCAGCCAGTTAATTTTCCCCGTAGTTTTATTTAATCTGGCTAAACCGTTTCCATTGGTGCCCAGCCATAAATTTTCGGAACTGTCTTCCAGAATGGTATTTATAGCAATTTCTGTGGGATTTGAATTCTGGTCAGCTTTAATTGCATAATGACTAAAGGTTCCGGTAGTTTTGTTCCATCTATCGAGTCCGTTAAAGGTACCAAGCCAAATATTATTTTCAGCATCTTCATAAATACACCATACCCGGTTACTTATTAATGAATTGGTATCGCTTTCCTGGTGGCTGTAATGTAATAACTTAACTTTTTGGGGATCGGGATTAAATGAATCTTTTTCATCCAGTTTAAATATCCCTTCATCAAATGTACCTAACCAGATATTGTGCCCGGAGTCTTCAAATATGCAATAAACCGGTTTATCAATAAGTTCCTGCGAAAAGGCGGTTAGTTTCTTTTTTTGATAATTATATAGATATAGCCCATTTTCGGTGGCAATCCATATTCTTAAATGGCTGTCTTCGTAAATATCGCGAACCACTTCACCGGTTTCCAATCCTTTCAGTTCATTGTCATAAGCCCGAATTGCAGAATTATAAAGGCTTATTCCTCCCCCAATAGTACCCATCCAAACCATTCCTTTGTGATCAATACAGAGAGCGCTCACCGAATTGTTGGCAATTTGGCCCGAAGCATTGTTTGAAGCTTGTACATGGACAATATTTTGGTTGCCGATGATGCCTTTATTTAAGCCTCCGCCAAAACTGCCCAGCCATAGTAATCCGCTTCTGTCGAGTAAGGAGCACCAAAGCAAATTATAAGAAAGGCTGGACGGATCAGCCGGATTATTAACGAAAGCTGTAAATTTTTCTGATTTTGGATTAAAATAATTTAAACCGCCCCCGAAAGTACCGAGCCATAAATTACCACGATTATCTTGTTCGATCGTTCGTATGGTATTATTATTAAGGTGATTAGGTAAATTGCTTTTTGCGCTATATTTTTTCATTGATTGGGTGGACTTGTTGTACCTTATCAAGCCATTGTTCCAGGTTCCGATCCATAGGATGTTTTTGTCAGATTTATCCTCAATAATGCAATTGATAACTGCTGTATTTAGTACATTCCTGGGTTTATCAGCAAATTTACAGTTTTCGAACTGTTTACCTTCCACGTTAAATGTTGCTATTCCGCCATTTTCGGTTCCAACCCATAATTTACCATCGGTATCGACAAAAAAACAATTAATAAAATCACTCAGGGGAGAAATACCGGGTTGGGTTGCTATGGAGTAATTCGTGATGGTTTTCAGGTTCGGATTATAGAAAGTAATGCCGCCACCATAAGTGCCTACCCAAATATTATCAGTACTATCAACATAAATAGCCCTGACCTCGTTATTCAATAGTTTGAAATTAGGAAAATCAGCATTCGGAAACCTGACAAAACTATTGGTTTTTCCATCATACCGGCAAATCCCATCGTGACTACCCATCCAAAGTCTGTCTTTATAATCCTGGTAAATAATTTTAATATCGTTGCTGGGTAACGAGGTTGAGTCGGATGGATTATTTAAATAGCGCTCAAATTTTTGTCCGTTATAACGGTTTAATCCATTAAAAGTCCCTATCCAGATATAGCTGGTTTTATCCTGAAAAATGCATGAAATATAGTTTTGTGAAAGGTTTTGATGCGATGTAAGTCTTTGAAAATGAATAGAAACTTCATTTTGTCCAAAGATGAAATAAAAAGCAAACAATAACAAAGTTGTTGTTACAAACCTACCCATAAAAATGAATTGAAATTAACACCTTTACCATACCCTAAAAGCCAACCATCAGATTTGACAGTTATGTTGCTAATAAATCAGCGGCTTCCTTTTTGATGCAATGTATCTATTTATTGTCATTTTGACAACATAAAACGGTGCCTTCAAATTCAACTTATTCTTTATTTTCGGGTAAATCGCCCACTACTTCAATATTTATCTCTTCTTCTTCTTTAATTTCAACCTGGTTTTTATATTCAATAAGCTTGCCGCCATTACACTCTACTACGCGTGCCGGATATCTGTTGATCATCTCATAGTCGTGCGTCGCCATGATTACAGCCCTGCCATTTTTACTAATTTCGCGAAGTAATTTTATAATTTCTTCTGAAGTTTCAGGATCAAGATTCCCTGTGGGTTCATCTGCCAGAATAATTTCCGGATCGTTCAGTAATGCCCGGGCAATTACTACTCTCTGTTGTTCACCTCCTGATAATTCATGTGGCATTTTATATTCCTTGAATCCAAGACCTACTTTATCAAGAACTTCCTTAATTCTCCGGTCGATTTCAATCTTTTTTTTCCATTCGGTTGCTTTAAGTACAAATGCAAGGTTTTCATATACCGAACGGTCGGTCAACAACTGAAAATCCTGGAAAACAATACCCAGCTTGCGTCGCAAAAAAGGCACCTTTTTTTTCTTTATATTTACCAGGTTAAAACCTGAAATTTGTCCGGTTCCTTTACTAAGCGGAAGTTCCACGTATAATGTCTTAAGCAGCGTACTTTTACCAGTACCTGTTTTACCTATTATATATAAAAATTCACCTTTGTCAACTTCAAAATTTATATCCTTCAATATAATATTGTTGGGGTATGCCAGTGTGGCATTTTCGATTTTAATCAGGTTTGTATTCGGCATAACTCTCAGTTTGCCACAAAAGTAACAAAATATTGCTTATCCTTATGGCAATAAACAGGCACTTTGTCTGTTTTAAATTAAAGTAATAAACAATGGTTTGTTGAAAACATGATTTTGTTGGCTATAACCTGAGCGATAATCTTTTTTACCTTTACGGATATTTAAAAACAGAATAGAATGACATATAAGTTGTTGAAAGTTAATTTATTAATTTTCATCTTATCCATAACCGGCCCGCATATTTTCGCGCAAAATTCGATGCTTTATGCTGACGAAGACCTTAATTATAATAAGGGGGTTGAGTTATTTGAAAAGGAAAAATACGCTGAAGCACAGCAGTTTTTTAACCGGGCTGTTGCGTATTATGGTGATGAGCATACTGATGTTAAGGCCGATGCCGAATATTATCTTGCACTTTGTGCAATTGAACTTTTTAATGACGATGCCGAATACCGCATCTCACAATTTATTGCCGACTATCCGGAAAGCCCCCGTACAAGGGTTGCTTATTTTGAAATGGGCAGGTTTAAATACCGAAACCGAAAATACGATGAGGCACTGTATTATTTCGATAAAGTGTGGAAACAAAACCTTACTAAAGACCAGCTGAACGAGTATTATTTTAAAAAAGGTTATTGCTACTTTAAATTGGATAATCTTGAACAGTCGGCTAAAATGTTTTACGAAATACTCGATAAGGATTCAAAATATTCAGGTCCGGCCAACTATTATTATGCGCATGTTGCATATATGGATAAAAATTATGAAACAGCGCTAAAAGGCTTCCAAAAACTTGAGGATGACCCGACTTTTGCACCTATTGCCCCTTATTATATTGTTCAGATATATTATTTGCAGGGAAAAATGGACAAGGTGCTTGAATATGGCCCTGAACTGCTGGATGAACCTAAAACAAAGCGTGAAGCTGAAATTTCGCGATTGGTGGGAGAGGCTTTGTATTCAAAAGGTCAGTTTCAGGAAGCATTGGAGTATCTCGAAAATTATAAGAAAAAGGCTGATACCTATACCCGCGAGGATATCTATGAGTTGGGTTATGTGTATTATATGACCGGTAAATACCAGGAATCTGTTGAAACTTTTTCAAATATCACCAATGTGGAAGACGGGCTTACGCAAAATGCATACTTTCACATGGCCGATTGTTATCTTAAATTGGATAAGAAAGACCAGGCCCGCATGGCATTCGAAGCAGCTTCGAAACTTGATTTTGACAGCGAAATAAAGGAAATTTCGTTGTTGAATTATGCCAAGCTTTCGTATGAATTATCATATTCGCCATTTAATGAAACCATAAACGCTTTTTACACATATATTACTAATTATCCAAACTCGATACACCACGATGAGGCTTATAGTTACCTGGTTAAAGTTTATTTAACTTCAAAAAATTATAAGGAGGCTCTGGCTTCGCTGGATAATATAAAGGTGAAATCGCCCGAAATGATGGCTGCCCACCAACGTGTGGCATTTTTTCGTGGCTTGGAACTATTTAACAACCTGCAGTTTTTGGCAGCTCTGTCAGCATTCGATATTTCATTGAAAGAGCGGAATTTTGACGAGCAATTACATTCCCTGGCAATTTATTGGAAAGCTGAAGCTCTTTATCGTTTAAACAGGTTCAGCGAAGCTTTTGACAATTATAACCAGTTTCTGCTTACACCGGGAGCCTATTTACTCGATGAATATAATACCACTTATTATAATATGGGTTATTGCTGTTTTAAACTAAAGCAATACGATAAAGCCATTTCATGGTACCGGAAATATACCGATAAGGGAAATGAGGTAAACAGCCTGAAAAGGGGCGATTCATTTATCAGAATTGGCGATTGCTATTTTGTAAACAGCGATTATACTGATGCCATTGAATATTATAACAAGGCTGTAGTTTTAGACACTTTTGATGTAGATTATGCCCTCTTTCAAAAAGGTTTTTCATTAGGGCTCATTAAAAAACATCAGCAGAAAATTGAAACACTAACTTCCTTGCTGACCCGTAGTCCCAAATCAGCTTATGGTGCCGATGCTATGTATGAAAGGGGCAGAAGTTATGTTGCCCTCGATTCGACGGATTTGGCAATTAACGATTTTAACCAGTTGCTTGAGCAATATCCTAATAGTCTTTATGTTGTTAAAACCTTACTACAACTGGGTTTATTAAACTATAATAAAAATAACTATGAGGTGGCGTTAACCAACTATAAAAAAGTTGTAGCCGATTATCCGGGCACTCAGGAAGCTAACGATGCCATGCTGGGAATTAAGAATATCTATCTTGATATGAACAAGGTAGACGATTATTTTGCATATGCGAAAGAGCAGGGTGGTGGTGAAAACATAAGTATTAATGAGAAGGATTCGCTTACTTACCTGGCTGCTGAAAAAATTTATATGTCCGGGAACTGGAGAATGGCAAGCACTATGTTTAACGACTATTTAAACAGCTTCGAAAATGGAAAATTTGCACTCAATGCGCATTACTATCGTGGCGACTGCAATAAAAAGGCCAGCAGGGTTGATTCTGCACTTGTCGATTTTAGCTATGTAATTGATAAGCCAAAGAATATTTTTTCAGAACCGTCACTGTTAAATGCTGCCGAATTATATGCTAAAAAGGGGGCTGATTCCATGGCCTATATCACTTATAATAAATTAGAAAACCAGGCCGAGGTTAAATCGAATTTGTTGATTGCCAGGAAAGGACAAATGCAGGCTGCATTTAATCAGAAAAAATATTCGGATGCCATTGAAGCTGCACGCCGAGTGCTAATTACAGATAAAGTGGCAGAAGAGGATCAACGGATGGCCCACATGATTATGGGAAAATCGTACCAAGCACAGAATTTATTGGATCCTGCTTTAGTTCAATTTCGGATTCTTGCACTCGATGTTAAAAATACCGAAGGGGCTGAAAGCAAATACAGGGTGGCTCAAATTCTTGATGAACAGGGTAAACCCGATGAAGCAGAACAGACAATTAATGAATTTATTAACACCGGAACACCGCATCAATATTGGTTGGCTAAAGCATTTATCTTATTATCGGATATTTACCTTAGTAAAAATGATAATTTTCAGGCAAAGGCAACATTGCAAAGTGTTATCGACAATTATGAAATTACAGACGACGGCATAATTAAGGAATCATCAGCAAAACTGGACGAAATAGTAACAGCGGAAAACAAACAATTTCGTTCTGCCCAGTCTGATAGTACTGCAAATCCTGTAAATGAGGATGGTCCAAATGAAAATTAACAGCAGTAACAATAAAACTATGATGAGGTTTATTTTTATATATATTGGAATATTATTGATCCTGGCTCATGGGTATTTGTTTGCCCAGGAGAATGTAAATCAGGAAGTTAAGGTGATTAAGCCCTACGAACCGGTTATAAATGATGCCTTTAAAATAAGTGAACTACCAAAAATTGTAGATACCAACAAAGTAATCACAAAATTTAATTATGAGATAGTCACTGCCCAGCATTCAACTCATTTTACACCGGTTCCGATTAAACCTGCAAAATTAATTAGTGAACCTTTATCCAAGTTGTATCTGGGACATGTTAAAGCCGGATTTGGATCATATTTGTCACCATTGGCAGAGATATATTTAGGGAGCAAAAGGTCAGAGCAATGGAACTGGAGCGTAGTTGCAGGACACAATTCGTCAAATGGAAAAATCAGAAATGAGGTTAATGAAAGGGTATACGCCGGAATCAGTAATACACAGGGAAGTGGTGAAGTAAATTATTTCACAAAAGACAGTAAAGTAATATCATTTAAAGCTGAAGCTGCAAACAAAATAAATTACTATTATGGTTATAATCCATTAGTTGTTAATGAAACCACCAATCGGGCACCCTTGGTTAAGGATTCCATTGAAAACCAGATAGTAAATTTCATGAAACTTAACGGTGAACTTCGTACCGATTACCTCGATTCAACAAAGGTTAATTACAAAGTTAATGTTGGCTACCAGAACCTTTCTGCTAAAAATGGAATTGCAGAGAATGCGCTGAAAATTAAAACCGATCTGGATTATTTTTTCGAGACTGAATTTATAGGTGCCGATTTATTTATGAATTATTATGGAAAATCGGGTCTTATGGATTCTGTGAATGGTGCCATAGTCAAATTCAGCCCGTGGGTGGGAGCATTTGGCAATAAATGGCGCGTTGTAGCAGGAGTTTCTACCTTTTTTGATCAGGCCAGTGAAAAATACTATTTCTATCCGAGGCTGAGTATGCATTATAATATTATTGATTATTTCCTTATTCCTTATTTTGAACTGAACGGAAATTATCAGGAGAACAGCTATAAAGAAATTTATGACAGGAATCCATTTATCCGGCAAAATTTAGCAGTTACCCCCACCAATAATAAATTAAATATCACCTTTGGTTTTAGGGGAAATATAAGCTCCAAAATTGCCTTTAATACCAAAATTAACTACTCCGATATCCGTAATCAGTACTTCTTTGTGAACGATACTTCTGAAGCAGTGCCTTTGCAAAATAAATTCGATGTGGTTTATGATGATATAACCCGCATCAGGTTATTGGGTGAGGTTTCTTACAGGACTGGTGAAAATTTGTTCTTGTCGTTAAAGGCAAATTATTACAGTTATAAGATGAAGAATGAATTGCATCCCTGGCATATGCCAAATTACACAGTGAGCTTAAATGAAAGATATTTTATTCAGAAAAAAATTGCACTTAAGGCAAATATTTATGCACTTGGAGAAAGATGGGTGCGTGAATTCGATGAGAATGGTATAGCCTATGATAAAACTTTACCGGGTTTGGTCGATTTAAACCTTGGAGTGGAATACCGGTTATCGAAAATATTTTCGGCATTTGCTGATTTTAACAATTTAAGTTCGGTAAAGTATTATGAATGGGATCATTATTCCTCGCAGCGCTTTAATGTTATGCTGGGATTAACATATTCATTTTAGAAAACAACGGTAAAAACATCAGATATTAATATATACTCAACCGTTATGGTGAGTAATGAAAATTGAAGCAGGAATTTAATCGCATTTTAAGATTTTGCAATTCCTGTTATGGCTCAGCAAAATAGTTGATTTTATATGGTTTTTTCATTGTTAAAATCTTGTTTAAAACTACTCTAAATTAACTTTTGAAATGGGTTTCAAAATAGCTTTAAATAACTATATTTGTTTGTTTGTCCAATAGCATAATATGGACATATAAGTTGTTGATAATAATATATTTAGAATAAATTCTTTTATACGATGAGCGATCAGTTAAAACAGGAAGGTAAACAAAGTTCGTATTCAGCAGATAGTATTCAGGTTTTGGAAGGGTTGGAAGCAGTTCGCAAAAGACCTGCTATGTACATTGGGGATATTGGTGTAAAAGGGTTGCATCATCTTGTTTATGAGGTGGTTGATAACTCTATTGACGAAGCATTAGCCGGACATTGTAATAATATTGAAGTAATTATTAACGAAGATAACTCCATTACTGTAATTGATGATGGTCGTGGAATACCGGTTGAAACTCACCAGGGAGAGGGAAAATCTGCACTTGAGGTTGTTATGACCGTGTTGCATGCCGGGGGTAAATTCAATAAGGATTCATATAAAGTATCCGGTGGTTTGCACGGGGTTGGTGTATCCTGTGTTAATGCCCTCTCTACCTACCTAAGAGCAGAGATACACCGCGATGGTAAATATTATGTACAGGAATATTCCATTGGTATACCTAAAGGGGGGGTGAAAGATATGGGTGAGTCTGATAAAACCGGAACCATCATAACATTCCGGCCTGATGATACCATTTTTATGTCGATAGAATATAAATACGAAATCCTGTCGGCTCGTTTACGTGAACTTGCTTTCCTTAATAGAGGTATTAAGCTTAATATTAAAGATTTACGCGATATTACTGCCGACGGCACTCCCCGTTCTGATAATTTCTTTTCGGAAGAGGGATTAAAAGAATTTGTTCAATATCTGGATGGCACACGGGAAACTCTTATAGAACAGCCTATTCATATTTCAACCGAGAAAAATGATGTTCCGGTTGAACTTGCCATGCAATACAATAACTCTTTTACTGAGAATGTGCATTCCTACGTGAATAACATTAATACCATTGAAGGAGGTACGCATTTAACTGGTTTCAGGCGTGGTTTAACACGTACATTAAAAACCTGGGCAGAGAAATCGGGAATGTTGGCTAAACTTAAATTTGAAATCAATGGTGATGATTTTCGTGAGGGTTTAACAGCCGTAATTTCGGTGAAAGTGCAGGAGCCTCAGTTCGAGGGGCAAACCAAAACAAAATTGGGAAACTCCGATGTCAGTTTGGCTGTTGACCAGGCAGTGAGCAATATGTTGGCTAATTATCTTGAGGAAAATCCAAAAGATGCGCGAACAATTGTTCAGAAAGTAATTCTGGCAGCTCAGGCACGGCATGCAGCCCGTAAAGCCCGTGAATTGGTGCAGCGTAAATCGGTAATGACCGGTGGAGGGTTACCCGGCAAACTGGCCGACTGTTCCGATAAAGATCCGGCAAACTGTGAAATTTACCTGGTCGAGGGTGATTCTGCCGGTGGTACTGCTAAACAGGGTCGCGACAGGAAATTTCAGGCCATTCTGCCTTTGCGTGGTAAAATTCTGAATGTTGAAAAAGCTATGACTCATAAGGTTTTTGAGAACGATGAAATTAAAAATATTTTTACTGCACTTGGAGTTACCGTTGGAACTGAAGAGGACAGTAAGGCACTAAACCTTGAGAAAATCAGGTATCACAAAACTATAATTATGTGTGATGCCGATGTAGACGGTAGTCATATTGCTACCTTGATAATGACATTCTTTTTCAGGTTTATGAAGGATTTAATTAAGAATGGTTATTTATATATTGCTACTCCACCATTATACCTGATTAAAAAAGGTAAAAATCAGCAATATTGCTGGAACGAGGATCAGCGGTTGCAATTGGTTCAAGAATGGGGAGGTGGAAACGAAGGTGGCATGCACATTCAAAGGTACAAAGGTTTGGGTGAGATGAATGCAGAACAGTTATGGGACACAACCATGAATCCTGAAAACAGGACACTTAGACAGGTGACCATTGAAAATGCTGCTGAGGCTGATCATATTTTCTCTATGCTTATGGGTGATGAGGTTCCTCCACGGAGAACTTTTATCGAAACTCATGCTAAATATGCGAAAATTGATGCATAATTTGATTAACCCGGAATAGTGGGAAAAAGTAAATTGCTTTTTAAGAATTCTCCGGATTTATTTTTAAAGAAATATGCCGGTTTTTAAAAAAGTAATTTACTTTTTTCATTTGTAATTAATTGTAATTGTAACCTTTAAAATATGTTTGCGTAATTATATTGATGTAAGAAACATCGTACCGCGAAAAAAATCATGTAAGTAACTAAATAATCATAAAAAATATAATGCCGAAACAGCATCGTAGGGGAAAAAGTATTGATCAAAACAAAAGTAACTGGAATCTTTTAGTATTCTCCAAAACCGACGAATTTTTCGATTCATTTTCTACCATTTCATTTAATGGAGATGCTGATAATAATGCCATAAAAATTAATTATTTCTCTGATTGTGATGCTCTTTATAATTCAGTAATTTGCGGCGACAACAAAAGTGTAATCCATTTTAATTCTAATAATATTTCTGAATCAGAGATTATTGATTTCTTTAAAAAAATACAGAAGCTCTCTACTGATAAAATTCCATATTCTGTTGTGTGGTCATCCGACCCATGGGAAAAATTTTCGAAAACGCTGCTTCGGTCCGGTCTAGTTAATGATTTTCGGTCGCATTCCAATCAACGTGAAAAAAGGTTGTTGCATATTATTTACAGCAATGTGCAAAACCAGATGAAACTGATCGAATTAAATGAACTTAAAACACAGCTTGAGAGTAAAATTCAACAACGTACTCTCAAATTAACAGAAACAAACGAGCAGTTGCAAAAAGCCTTATCGCAGAATATTGCTGTTACTAAGGAATTAAAACTTCATGAGGAACAGGCAAAGAACCAGAATATTGAAATTCAACAGAGAAATGAGGAACTTGAAGCCGCCTTTAAAAAATCAAGTATCCAGCATATACAACTTCAAAAAGCGTTAAACCAAAATGAGACTCAGCGTAAATCATTAGAGGAAGCGCTGGAAGAAATTCAATCCAAAAATGATACGCTAAAGGTTCAAAATGATGAAATAATTGCACAACGTGATCATATTGAGCAGCAGCACGAAGAAATTCAATCACAACGTGATATGGCTCTGAAACAACGTGATAAAATTGTAGAGCAGCAGCAGGAGATTACTGATAATATCTTATACTCAAGTCGCATACAGTCTGCATTATTACCTCCTAAAGACTTGATGAAACAGTTATTGCCGGAGCATTTTGTGCTGAATAAACCCAAAGATGTTGTAAGCGGCGATTTTTACTGGATATCACAAAACCGGAATAAAACCATCGTAACAGTTGGTGACTGTACCGGTCATGGAATTTCCGGAGCTATGATGAGTATGTTGGGGACCGCCTTTTTAAATGAAATAGTGAATAAGAATGATATTACTAATTCGGCTCAAATACTTGAACAATTGCGTGAGAGGGTAATATCATCCTTACATCAGGAAATTTCAAATAACCTGGAATACTCCCGCGACGGAATGGATATATCAGTATGTATTATTGATATTGTTGACAATACGCTGGAGTATTCAGGTGCAAACAATCCTTTATACATTTTCAGAAAAAATGAGCTGATTGAACTTAAACCGGATAAAATGCCTATTGGAATTCACGAGTTTTATTCTGAACCATTTAGTTCACAAAAAATTGAGGTGAAAACCGATGATATTATATTCCTTTTTACTGATGGCTTTGCTGACCAGTTTGGGGGAAAATACGGTAAGAAATTAAAATACAACAGGTTTAAAAATATTTTACATCAAATAAATAAAAAACCATTTACTGATCGAAAAAAATTACTGGAGCAGGAATTTGATTTGTGGAGGGGAAATCATGAACAAATTGATGATGTTATGGTTTTGGGATTCAAAATTAATTAACCAAGTAATTTTTTGTTCCATCTGGACTTAGCGCTGTATTTTACTTAAAAACTCTACATTAACCGTTACATTTTATAATTTTATATATGGTTAATCGACCTTTTATCTAAATTTATCAGGTATTTTTTATTATTGCACGTAAATGCTTATCTTTCGTAGTCTTACATTTATTAAATGGCCGCTGATATGAAGAGAATTATATATAAGGGCAAAATTATAATAACACTGGTGTTATCCACCATTTTCTTTTTAATGACAGGTTTAAATGCCAGTGCACAAAAGAAGCAATTACCTGATGAAGTCAGGACCCAGATTGAAAATTATAAAGTTAATGCTATTAAGAACCGAAATGCCGGTAATGATAATGCTGCCGCCACTTATCTTAATAAAATTGCCTTTTTATATTGGGAATACTTCATATATCAGGATGCCGTTAACTATTTTGAACAGGTTTTAACCATTAATCAGAGTATAGGAAATGAACATGGTACACAAAAGGTACTGGAAAACCTTGCATCAGTTTATTCCGATATGGAACGCTACGATAAAGCCATTGAATGTTTTACCAAAAGTTATAATTTAATTAAAAATAAGGGAAATAAGGGAGAAATCGCAGCCAGCTTAAGCAATATTGCTATTGCTTATAATAATAATGGTCAATACGATGAGGCAATTAAGTTTGCACAACAAGGTCTTGAAATAAGCAAGACATTAAATGATATGAAGCTTCTAAGATCGTTTTACGGCATTTTGCATGAAAGTTACGAGCATAAAGGTGAAAAAGATAAATCGGTTGAATATTTTAGTCTTTACTCAACTATCGACAAACACATTCAGCAACAGTTGTTTAAAGAACGCGAACAGCAAAACCAGGAGAAATTAACTCAAATGCAGGCGCAAAAGGATGAAGCCGTAAAAGTAAAGGTTAAAACCCAGCAGGAATTGGTTAAAACTCAGGATACTTTGAAACAGAGTCAATTAGCTGTTCAATTGCTAAATGCCGAAAATGAAGCAAAAGCGGCTCGCATAAAAGCAGAGGAAGCCCGTACAAAAGCTGCCCGAAGGCTGGTTTATTCATTCCTGATTGCGATTGTTTTTGTAGTTGCTATTACTATCTTGATTTTCAGGCAAATGCAGGAGAAGAAAAAGGCTAATGCCAAACTGCAGGAATTATATAGTGAGATTGAAAAGAAAAATAGTCAGATACTCGATAGTATAAATTATGCGAGTCATATTCAGGAAGCTATTTTGCCTTATGAAAAGCAAATGAAGGAAAATCTGCCCGATTCCTTTGTATATTATAAGCCTCGTGATATTGTAAGCGGTGATTTTTATTGGCATGCAAAACATGGTGACCTGGTTTTTGTTGCTGCTATTGACTGTACAGGGCATGGTGTTCCAGGAGCTTTTATGAGTATGATAGGAAATACATTATTAAATGAAATAGTAAATGAGAAGGGAGTTTACGAACCTGATAAAGTCCTGAATTTATTAAATGAAAAAGTGGTTTTTACACTGAATCAGAACAATACTGAAAAGCAGAGCTTTAGTGAAGATGGAATGGATATTACTTTCTGCTGTTATAATACCAAAACAAAGGAATTGCAATTGGCTCTGGCCAATCATACTGCAATATTCATAAGTAATGGAGTTTTAAAAACCCTCGAAGGTGATATTTACAGTATTGGAGGAAATGTGGGATTTGATGTAATTGAATTCGGTAAACAAACACTTAAAATTGATTCGGAATCGACATTGTATATGTTTTCAGATGGATATCAGGATCAGTTTGGGGGAAATAAAAATCATAAGTATATGACTCCCAGGTTTATGGAGTTTCTTGAAAAAATTCAGAGTCAGCCTTTCTCTGAACATAAAAATCTTATTGATGAGGAATATACTTCATGGAAAGGTGATAATAAACAGATTGACGATGTACTGGTAATAGGAATTAAATTTACAGTTTAAGTTATATCTTAATGCTAATAAAAAAAGTGAGATTAATATTAATAAACCTTTCACTTTTAATTCTTTTTTTTCCCGCCGGCTTATTAGCCTCCGTTGGGTATCCTGTAATTAATAATATATCATCAGATATTTTGGGTTCTCCTCCCCAGGTATGGGGAATGGTTCAGGATAATCATGGTGTTTTTTTTATGGCTGCTGGCTCAGGAATTGTAAAATACGATGGGAGAGAATGGAATTTGTATAAAACAAGTCTGAAGAATTCTGTTCGCTCAATTGCAATTAATGAGGCTCAGACTATTTATGTGGGTGGAACCCATGAATTTGGTTATTTAAGTCCTGATTCATTTGACAGGTATAAATACCATGGGCTATCCGATTCATTAAAAAATATAGATTTTGGTCCTGTTCTCAAAACTTTTGTTATTGGTCATTCTGTTTATTTTATTGCAGATCATAAAAGGGTATTTATATTTAAAAATTCATCGATAAAAGAGATTGATACCGACGGTTTTAGTTTTTTCAGGGCTTTTAAAATTAACGATGCTGTTTACTTGTTTTCTGATAATCGTGGTGTAGCCAAAATTTCCGATGATCATTTTGAAATTCTTGATAATAAAAGAAATCCGGGTTCTGTATATTTTGCAATACCCTATGATAAGGAGTCGTTATTAATTGGAACTTTAAAAGAGGGACTGTACCTGTACAGTGTTACCCGAAAACAATGGGAGAAATTTGAAAATAGTTATGAAAATGAATTAAAGCTTGGAAATGCTTACCATGCCATTACTCTTAATAATGGTAACATTGCCATTGCCACACTAAAATTGGGAATATTTATTATTGACCCAAATGGAAAACCTGTTTTACACGTTGATAAACATTCAGGCCTGGCTATTAACTCAACATTCTATTTATATGAAGATCATTATCACGATTTATGGATAGGTCATGAAAAAGGTTTGTCCCAGATTCAGCTTAGTTTACCTTATACACAATTAAATAGTATATCAGGAATTGATGGGTCATTACAAAATATTGAGAATTATAATAATTATATATTTTGTGGAACTTCAAGCGGAATTTTTGCAAAACCTCTGTGTGATGATGAAAAATTAGAATCAGAAAATTTTATAAATATAGATCCTGATTATATCTACAATCTTGATTTCAAAAAAATTCGTTTGCCGGGATATAAAGGCGATTTACTGTTAGCTTCAACGCTGAGAAATATCCTGTGGATAACTCCTGATAATCATGTGAAGGAATTATTTAACATTTATGCGTGCTACTCAATAGTTCAAAGTCAAAAAATTCCGGGACGAATTTATCTGGGAAACCAAACTGGTGTGGAAGTAATTGATTTGATTTATTCAAAAAATAACATTCATGTTACCAATGTGACCAGATTACCTGAAATTAAAGAATCAATACGAAAAATGGTTATTACTGATAATGGTGATTTATGGCTTCGTACTCAATTTAATAACATTTACAGAATTGAGTTTGACGATTCAGAGTCACCTAATAATTTCAAATTATTTAACTACAATCAATTAAATAAAAAATTCAAGGATTTGTCAGTAACAAACCTTCAAAGCCTTGACAATAAAATAGTTATTACAACCAATTATGGTATTTTTAGTACCCCGGTTGAACCGGATACAATTCCGGCAAAAGCCTTCATTCATGATAATTCTTTTGGAGTAAATTTTAACGATGATAAGCAGTTAATCCAGGATTTAACCAAAGATGAGTTGGGTAATTACTGGTTGGCTACTCAAAAAGGTTTGATCAGTTTTAATCCTGTTTCGGGAAAGATTGATGATTCAAGATATAAACATCTGACACAAAATAAAATACATTTGATTAAATCAATCAAGGGATTAGGTTTGAGCGTATTATCCGAAAATGAGGTTTATTTTATTGCAAATTCGAACCAACCTATGAGTGATTTCAATTTTGAAGTAACCATCAATTTGGCAGAAATTGGAAATAACTATCTAACCATCTATAATGATGGAACTAAAACTGATACTTATGTGTTAAAAAAAGAAATTCCTGAAAATGAAAATTCTGTTTCATTCGAATTTTGTGCACCGTTTTATCACCAGGGTAAGTCCATTGAGTATACTTCAAAGTTGAAGGCATTTGATAAAGAATGGAGCGATTATTCAACACATAACAGTCGCACCTATACGAATCTTCCCAGCGGACACTATGAATTTATTGTAAAAGCCAGGAATATATATGGAATTGAGAGCAGCGAATCAAAATTTGATTTTTCAGTTGCTACTCCATGGTATTTTCGAAATATATTTATTATTACTTATATACTTGTTATCGGACTAATTATCTGGTTATCCATTTATCTATATCTGCGAAAGATTAAAAAAGAAAAACGTGAGCTGGAAAAAAGAATAAAAGCAGCGATAAGTAAAGAAGAGCAACAAAAAATTCAAATTGGAATTCAGGCACAAAAGCTGCAGGAGGCAAACGCTGAACTCGAAAAGCTATCGTTGGTGGCCAGTAAAACAGATAATGCTATTGTGATAATGGATCCACAAGGTGAAATTGAGTGGATAAACGAGGGTTATGAACGACTTTATGGGTATTCATATCATGATTTATTAATAAGCGAAACAGGTATAATTGGTGACAACACGAATACCTCAATCCGTGAAATGGTAAATAGTTGGTTTGGTAAAAGACAACCTATAATTTTTGAAAATCAGAAAAAAACAAAATCCGGCAAAACGGTTTGGGCTCAAACTACATTGACACCTGTTTTAAATGATAATGATGAAATTATTCATCTTATAGCCATTGATACAGATATTACCCAGTTAAAAATTGCAGAATCTGAAATTCATACTCAGCGCGATAAAATTAAGGCTCAGCGTGATATGGCACTGATACAACGTGACGCAATAGTCCAACAAAAAAGGGAGATTATTGATAGTATTCAATATGCCAAACGGATTCAGAGCGCAGTTTTCAATAATGAAGAGGATTTGCAAGGTCTTTTTTCCGAGTCGTTTTTATTAAACAAGCCGCGCGATATTGTTACCGGAGATTTTATTTGGGTATATCAGTTTGATCAGTTTAAGATAGTTGCAGTAATTGATTGTACCGGACATGGTGTACCCGGGGCATTTATGAGTTTAATCGGAATTTCGTTTTTAAATACAATTGTTAAAGAGAATGGCGTAATCAATTCCTCAGATATTCTAAACCTGCTTCGCGATAAAGTTATTGCCTCCTTGGATCAAACCGGAAAAGAAGGAGAAACAAATGATGGAATGGATGTTTCTTTGATGATTATTGATACCAGAAAAAAAGAACTGACTTTTTCAGGAGCAAATTGTCATGCCTATCTGGTTAGAGACAAAAAACTGATGGTTTTATCTGCTGATAAAATGCCTATCAGCATTTCGCATTTGCATACAAAACCCTTTAGTGAACATAAAATTAATTATTTACCTGATGATTTTGTGTATATGTTTACTGATGGTTTTGCCGATCAGTTTGGTGGTAAATTTGGTAAGAAATTGAAAATTAAGCCTTTTAAAGAATTATTGCTGGCAATTAGTACTTTTGCTTTTGACCAGCAGAAAAATGAATTGAGAAATGCATTTTTATCATGGAAAGGTAAGCTTGATCAGGTTGATGATGTTCTGGTAGCTGGTTTTAAAATCGAATCTTAGGTCAATCTTCGTAGGGTTCAAGTTCAATTTTAGCTTTTATAAGTTTTGCAAATCTGGCTCCGGATGATTTAATGTCATAATCTTCAGAATAGTAATGCCATTTTATTAGTACATTTTTACTCTCTGCAATCTCTTGAAGTATTAACAGTAATTTAGTAATCTGTTTGGCTGAAGCAGTATTAAAATAATCTAATTTAAAATGAAAAACCATTGAAGTCTGTGAAGAATTACCAAATTCTTTAAGCCAATCAATCAAGGGTAAATAAAATGCTACTGCATTTTCAGGCAGCGACCGTCCTGAAATACGATAAATACCATTTTCAAAATCAAAAACTACTTTTGGAGTATCTTCTGTGGGATTAAGTATAAGCTTTTCCATATAGCCTTTAATCAACAATTGTTTCTAGTGCAAAAAAACTAAATTTATCATTATAAGGGCTAATTTCAAATTTTAGTTTTCTTTTTGTTTTTAACCTTAATTCTATTAACCCTAAACCTGACTCTTTACTGCTATCAATCTGGAAGTTGAAAAGGCTTTTCTCGTAAAAATCGTTAAGTTCTTCAGTTGAAAGTGAATTAACGTATTCAATTTTTTGCCTTAAATTTCCGACTTCATCTCTTTTAACGTAATTGCCAGTATTTAATATATATTTCTTTTCTTTTTGGTTTATAAAAAATATTCCGGGATTCTGACCATAATCAATGCTGTTTGCAGCGTGTTTAACAATATTCTGGAGCATTTCAACCATAATATTAAATACCTTCTTTTTTAGATTAAGATTATGCTCCATCATTTGATTTTCCATAATAGAAAGCAGATTTAACAAACTTTCCTGGTTAAAAATACCATTAAAAATCAGAACTATTTCTTCTTCATTTAAAGTTTTATGTAGTTCTTTTATATAATTCAGTGAATCAAGACCTTTACTAACGGTGGGAGTTTCTCCAATATTTTCCTGTGAAATTTCGGTATTCAGATAAAAATAGGAGTAATTCTCGCTAATATTAATAAAATCATAAACCAGCTTATTTCCTGATTTACGGGCCATCTCAATTAATCCAAGACCTGCTCCACCTTTGTCAGAAATTATATTATCATTTAGTACGGTTTTGTAATAAATTTTCAAATCATCCTGACTTAGGCTGTTTATTTTATTAAGCTGGTCGGTTAGTGCGGGAATATTTTTTTTAAGAATCGGGTTGCCGGTTGTGATATAGTAACGTTTATTAATATCCTGTATGATAAATATTCCGGTTTCACTTTTTGAGTCTGTCGATTGTTCTACTTCCTGATGCCGGGTTATATTTTGTAACCCTTCAACCATAATTGTAAAAACTCTCTTTTTTATTTTAGAGTCTTCTCCGGCATTATCAAGATTCGCTTCAGTTAATGAAAGAATTCCATCAGTGATGTTTTGGCTAAAAACACCCCGATAAATATAATTCAGATTATCTTTTTGCATTCCTTGAAATAATCTGAGAGCGAAACTATCTTTAACAGACTGAATGTTCATGAATTAAAGAATCCCAAATTGATTTTTTAAATATAAGGCTTTCTTTCATTTTATCAAAAATATTTAAAGAAAGGAAATTATAATTGGTAAAAACCTTTAAATACATTTATTGCCGGCCCTTCCAGCCAAATATTTGTATAGGTATTTTCATTTTTTTTATCAAAATATACTGCAAGATGCCCACCCAGTGATTCAAATTGAACCGGCGAAACATTACCTTTAAGCAGATTTAATGTAAGGGCAGAGGCAACAGTCCCGGTACCACAGGAAAAAGTTTGATTTTCAACTCCCCGCTCATAGGTAAATATTTTTGAAACATCGTTTGCCGGAATAACAAAATTCACATTTACACCATCCTTTTTGTAAGTTTCTGAGTACCTGATGGTTTTGCCTTCATTATAAACATTAATTCCTGACTCATTATTACGAAAGATTACCAAATGGGGTGAACCTGTGTCCATAAAGATGCCCAGTTTATGACTTTCGTATTGAGTAACATCTTTCATTTTCAGCGAAATTTTATCATGACTATGAAATACTGCCTGATGCTCACCATCCGGAGCCCAAAATGTTGTTTCATTATTTATTATTCCTAAATCATGTGCAAAAGCCACAATACATCTTCCGCCATTTCCACACATGGAACCGGGATTGCCATCAGAATTATAAAATTCCATATAAAAGTCGTAATTTGGCTTTTTGCGTAATATCATTAATCCATCGGCACCTATACCAAATTGACGATGACACATTTGTTTAATAGTATCGCCGGTAAGCTTGATATCAGTGTTGAATGAATCTATTAATATAAAATCATTCCCGGTGCCGTGGTATTTATGAAATTCAAAATTTTTACTCATTAAGGTCAAAACAGTATTAAAATGTTCAATTTCTACCGAATAATGTTAAAGAAATCTTTACAGATGTTCAAATATAGCATCTTTGGTTAAATATATGTTAAAATCGAACAATTGTATAACAAAAAAATATCTACCCCCGTTTCAGATTTAAAATTTGTTAAATTAAAAATTGAATAAAATGAAAAAAATTGGAGGATTAATCTTAGCATCATTTTTAGGCGGATTTATCGCTATTGGAGGTTATTTACTCTTTTTTGGAAATCATACTACTACAACTGCACCTGTTGTGGAAATACCTTCAAAGCAAGTTGATACAAAAATTGTGAGAGTAAATTCTGATATGGATTTTGTAGATGCAGCAGAAAAAACAGTTCATGCTGTTGTTCACGTAAAAGTTCGAAGCCAGAGTCCCGGATACAGCAATCCGTTTTATAATTTTTTGTTTGGTAACCCCAATTATGACAGTAATGAGCAGGCTCCGATTGTTGCAGCCGGTAGTGGTGTAATTATTTCCAATGACGGATATATTGTGACTAATAATCACGTAATTGAAGGGGCTGATGCGCTTGAAGTTACTTTAAATGATAAAAGAACATTTACGGCAAAAGTTATAGGTGCCGACCCAACCACTGATATTGCATTAATTAAAATTGATGGTAAGGATTTTCCATTTATTCCCTGGGGAAATTCAGATGACTTAAAAGTCGGAGAGTGGGTGCTTGCCGTTGGCAATCCATTTAACCTTACATCAACAGTTACAGCCGGTATTGTAAGTGCAAAAGGAAGAAATATTGATATACTTAATAAGAGTACAGCGATTGAAGCATTTATTCAAACTGATGCTGCCGTGAATCCTGGTAACAGTGGAGGAGCACTGGTTGATACCGATGGCAGACTGGTGGGGATTAATTCAGCTATTGCAAGTCCTACTGGTTCATATTCAGGTTATTCTTTTGCGGTACCCCAAAAAATTGCTGAAAAAGTAGTTAATGACCTTCTTGAATTTGGAGCTGTGCAACGTGCATTTATTGGTATCACTATTTCTGATGTTACTTCACCCGATGCTCAAAAAGAGGGAGTTGATGTAACCAGGGGAGTTTATGTTAGCGGTGTTGCACCAGGTGGAGCAGCTGAAGATGCCGGCATCAAAAAAGGTGATGTAATACTTAAAGTTAAAGATATTCCGGTTAACAGTACATCAGAGCTTCAGGAACAGGTAAGTCAGCACCGCCCGGGCGATCAGATTTCTGTTACCATTCTTCGTGGAAATAAAGAAAAAGATTTACTACTTACACTTAGAAATTTTGAAGGAAAAACTGATATGGTAAAAGCTGAGGAAACATTGGAGTTAAATGGAGCCCATTTTAAAAATTTGTCAGCAAGCGATGCCTCTAAACTCAGGATTAAGGGAGGTGTGCAAATCGTTAAATTGGATGATGGTAAGTTTAGTTCAGCAGGAATTAAAGAGGGATTTATAATTACTTCAATTAATCGTCAGAGCATACAAAATATACAGGATTTGCAGCTTATTTTCCAAAATATAAAAGGAGGGGTTTATATTGAAGGAGTATATCCTAATGGAATTTCAGCATATTATGCATTTGGAATTTAATAATTATAGATTTTTTTATACTTTTGTAACCCTTTTTACCGATATACGTAATGTTGGATGTTAGAAAAGGAATAAATTCTCAAAAGGGATGATAAAATAATAAAAAATTATAAACCTACCTGGCTATAAATTGTTTTATAGCCGGGTTTTTCTTTTTTCACAGGGATCATTAAAAAAATTACAAAGGAGTATTTTAATTATGAGACAACTAAAGATCACCAAATCAATCACTAACCGGGAAAGTGCTTCATTGGACAAGTATTTGCAGGAAATCGGAAAAGAGGAGCTGATTACAGTAGAAGAGGAGGTTGAATTAGCGCAAAGGATTAGAAAAGGTGATAGAATTGCGTTGGAGAAACTTACCAAAGCAAACCTTCGTTTTGTGGTTTCGGTAGCCAAACAGTACCAAAATCAGGGTTTAAGCTTGCCTGACCTGATAAACGAAGGAAATCTCGGATTGATCAAGGCTGCTGAAAAGTTTGATGAAACCCGAGGTTTCAAATTTATTTCGTATGCTGTTTGGTGGATTCGTCAATCTATTCTTCAGGCACTGGCTGAGCAATCAAGAATTGTACGTTTACCTTTAAACCAGGTAGGTTCTTTAAATAAGATTAATAAAGCCTACAGTAAATTTGAACAGGAAAATGAACGTACTCCATCTCCGGAAGAATTGGCCAGCGTATTAGAATTGCCAAAAGAAAAAGTTGTGGATACCTTGCGTGTTTCCGGAAGACATATTTCAGTGGATGCACCATTTGTGGAAGGTGAGGATAATAGTTTGCTGGATGTACTGGAAAATAAAGATAGCCCAATTGCTGACAACCAATTGATTAATGAATCGCTTGCTCGTGAAATTGAAAGAGCATTAGCAACTTTAACAGAACGTGAGCGTGATATTATCCGGTTATTTTTTGGTATTATGTGCCAGGAAATGACGTTAGAAGAAATTGGTGAGAAATTTGGTTTAACCCGCGAAAGGGTACGCCAGATTAAAGAAAAAGCAATTAGGAGGTTGCGACACACGTCAAGAAGCAAATTGCTTAAAACATATTTAGGATAGTAACTAAAGCGGCCGAGGCCGCTTTTTTTGTAATCATTTCTTACACTTAATTATAATTAATTACCTTAAAAAGGTTGTCGATTTAAATAAAAAATAACTGATTAAAATGCCTTAAAATTTGTTATTGCCGTTGGCATAGATGCTGAGGTATGCCGGGCCTGGGCTTAAGAAATTCTCCAAAGGAACCTATTTCGGTAAGTTTCAGAAAATTAACATTAAGGCGGTCAGGGACATCAATGGGCCATTAAAGTTGGCCCTAAACCTTAAAATTAATAAGCAAAAACAAAAAGTATATTTGTATTTTTAGCATCTTTCATGACAATATGTTAAAGTTCAAATTTATTTTAGCCAGACATAAAATTAAACTTATTACTGTAACCACAATAATTGTCGGGTATTTATTAATTCCTGTACCCAAATTTAATGAACCAACCAGCACAGTAATTTATTCAAAGCAAGGCAGACTTTTGGGAGCCAAACTTGCAACTGACGACCAATGGCGTTTCCCGGTTATTGACACACTCCCGCAAAAATATAAACAAGCGGTACTATTATTTGAGGATAAATATTTTTATTACCATCCTGGATTTAATCCCATATCCATTGTAAGGGCATTAAAGCAAAATATTTCAGCAGGTGAAGTGGTTAGCGGTGGAAGTACCATTTCGATGCAGGTGATTCGGTTAGCGCGAAAAGGAAAGGAGCGGAGTTTAAAAGAAAAAATAATTGAACTGGTTCTGGCCACTAAACTTGAATTGAAGTATTCAAAAAACGAAATTCTTTCACTTTACGCATCCTATGCACCTTTTGGTGGTAATGTAGTAGGTATCGAAGCCGCTTCGTGGCGGTATTTTGGGCGTTCACCCGATAATTTATCATGGGCCGAATCGGCTACCCTGGCAGTATTGCCAAATGCTCCATCGTTAATTTACCCGGGCAAAAATCAATTAAATTTAAAACATAAACGCGACAGACTATTAAAACTTTTAAACGACCACAATATTATTGATTCGCTGACTTTTGCATTATCTGTTAAAGAACGTTTACCCCGAAAACCAAAAGAATTACCGCAACAGGCTCCACATCTTCTGACAAAAATGGTCCGTATGCATCCGGGAGAAAAAGTTATTACTTCTGTTGATTACTTTTTGCAACAAAGAATAAATGATTTGATAGCCAGACATATTAAACACCTTTCGGCCAATGAAATACATAATGCCGCTGTTTTGGTTGTAGATAATGCCACCGAACAAATTATAGCGTATGTTGGTAATTCAAAACAAGGCCCTGAACATGCTGAGGATGTTGATTTAATTGATGCTCCAAGGAGTTCAGGAAGTATTTTAAAGCCTATATTGTTTGCTTCAATAATTAACGATGGTGAATTACTTCCCATGTCGCTGGTTCCGGATATCCCAATGTTTATGGAAGGTTTTTCACCCAAAAACTATAGTCTGACATTTGATGGTGCTGTGCCCGCTTCCAAAGCACTATCGCGCTCATTGAATGTGCCTGCAGTACATATGTTATCAAAATATGGTGTTGCAAGATTTCATAACCAGTTACAGCGGCTGAAATTTTCAACTATAACCCAGGCCCCTGAATATTATGGCTTATCGCTTATTTTGGGAGGGGCTGAAACCACTCTTTGGGATTTAGTTCGGGTTTATTCAGGTATGGCCAGAATTCTGCAAAATTCAGTTAAAAACAATTATATATATTCAGCGAGTGATATTGTTGAACCTACATTCTTTGAAAATATTTACTTAAATACCGAAAAAAGGGAAAGTAAGGAACCTGTCTATTTTAGCGCAGCATCTATTTGGTGTACATTTAAAGCTATGCTGGAGGTAAACCGCCCTGATGCTGAAAATGGCTGGCAATCGTTTGCTTCGGCTGATAAAATTGCCTGGAAAACCGGCACAAGTTTTGGATTTCGTGATGCCTGGGCTTTAGGAGTAACCCCTCAATACACGGTTGGTGTTTGGGTCGGAAATGCAGATGGGGAAGGTCGCCCCGGATTAACTGGTGTTACAGCCGCAGCACCCATAATGTTTGATGTGTTTAAACAACTGAAACTAAATGGCTGGTTCAGTGAGCCTTATGATGAATTTGTACAGGCTGAAGTTTGTCATGAAAGTGGATACCTGGCTTCAATCAATTGCAATCATATCGATACTGTAGAAATCCCTGAAACCGGACTACGGTCGAGGGTTTGTCCATATCATAAAATTATTCATTTGGATAAAACAGGGACTTTTCAGGTGAATTCTTCCTGCGAAAATCCTGAGGATATTATACAAAAATCATGGTTTGTTCTTCCGCCTGCCATGGAATATTATTACCGGCAGAAAAATCCTTATTATTTGCCATTACCGCCAATGAAAAAGGGCTGTAGCGAATCAGGGAATCAAAATATCATGGAGTTTGTGTATCCGGGTGAATCGGCAAAAATTTATGTGCCTGTGGATATTTATGGAAAAAAGGGTAAGGTAGTTTTTGAAGTGGCTCACCGTAACAGTGATGCACAGTTGTTCTGGCACATTGACAACCAATATATTCAGGCTACCAAAGAATTTCATCAAATTGCTATAAATCCTCCTTTGGGCAAACATCTGGTAACAGTAGTGGATGAGGATGGTAATTCTATATCAAAATGGTTTGAAATTGTGAGTAAGTGAAAATATCCGGTAAATATTTGTTTTAAAATAAATTAAATTTTATACTTTTGGATCGATTATGATGAATAAAAAACAAAATATTAGGAAAAACTGGCTCTGGCTTAATAATAGCTTAAGGTGGGTTTATAATATTTTGTAATTTTTGAGAGTTACTGAAATAAATATAAAAACCTCCCTATATATCAGGGAGGTTTTTTTTTGCTAAAAAATGGACTATGGATACTACAACAAAATTTTATCGATTAATTGCTTTTGGGTTGGCTGCCATTGGTGTAATATTTTTTTCAGCCAAAGCCATCATGGTTAAAATGGCATACAATTATCATATTGACACAGTCTCATTATTATTAATCAGAATGGGTATTTCACTTCCATTCTACCTGTTAATTGCCAGTATTGAGAGTTACCGAAAGCGTAAAAACAAACTTCAATTAAAAGATTATGGTATGCTGGTTATCCTTGGGATTTTGGGATATTACCTGGCCAGTTTTTTTGATTTTAGTGGATTAAATTATGTAACAGCCAGTATCGAAAGGCTAATATTATTTGTATATCCAACCCTTGTGGTTATCATATCTGCTGTTTTTCTGAAAAAGCCTGTAAATCTTCAGCAAATAATAGCGGTTGGTATAACTTATCTAGGGGTTTTTGTGGCCTTTTATAAGTATTCGGTACATGCGGGAGTGAATACTAACATCTCGTTAGGAGCCGTGCTTATTTTTGGTAGTGCCTTAACCTATTCAGTTTATTTGGTGGGAAGCGGCAACATAATTCCACGTATCGGGTCAATAAGGTTTACGAGTTATGTCATGATTATATCTTGTTTAGCAGTGCTTTTACATTATTCGATTGACAAAACAGCAAATGTTTTTATTTATCCCAAACAAGTTTACTGGTTAGGTCTGGGAATGGCCTTTGTAAGTACTATTATTCCTTCATTTATGCTGTCAGAAGCGATCAGGAGAATTGGAGCAACCAATGTAGCCATTGTGGGTAGTATTGGACCCATCAGCACTATAATTATGGCATCATTTTTTTTGAATGAAACCATAACTTCATTCCAGCTTTTGGGGACTTTTATTGTAATAATAGGGGTACTTACGGTTGCCCTGACCAAGAAGAAACAAATAAACAAAAAAGCATAACAAAAATTACAAGTTGCATAGCAAGCCACAAATTTGTTTCTTTGCGCATCAAAAAAAATTAGCAATGAATTATAAAAGATTATTTCTGTTAGCAACTATTTGCATTTTGACTGTAACTATAACTGTAGCACAAAAAGCTAAACCTCTGAAAACCAAAGAGGAATTAAAAAATGAAAAAGTTTACCGATCATGGTCGGAAGCTATGGCCAATAAAAAAAGGGTTTATATTCTGAACCTCGATAATAAAGGATTAAAGGAAATACCTGCCAAAATTGCGAAACTTAAAAATTTGCAGGAGCTATATTTACGCAGTAATAAATTAAGCAGCCTGCCATCTGAATTATTTCAACTTACTAATTTGCAGGTTCTGGCATTGGGTGAAAATCAATTTTCAGAAATTCCTGTCGGTATTTTTTCATTAAAAAACCTTGAACGACTTGATTTATTTAATAACTCAATTTCCATAGTTCCGGCTGATATTTCAAAATTGCAAAAGCTGAAATCGCTCGATTTAAGTTGGAATATGGTAGCCAGTTTGCCTGACGAACTTGGAGGTTTGAAAGATTTGGAAAGGTTAATTCTTGATAAAAACCAGTTAACAGAATTACCGGAATCGGTAGGTAATCTGACTAAGATTAAAGAATTAAAATTGTCTGAAAACCAATTGACTAAATTGCCTGATAATATCGGTAATTTGGTATTACTGCCTGAATTAAACGTCGAAAAAAATTCACTCACCAGTATACCTGCATCCATTGGAAATTGTAAGGCACTTACTAAATTAAACCTAAGCCAGAACAAGCTGACTAAAATTCCTGATGAGTTGGGTCTGTTAATAAATCTTGAGGAGTTAAATCTTTCAAATAATCTGATTAAACAAGTAACGGGGAATAGTATTAATCTGCCAAAAGTTAAAACAATGGATTTAAGTCTGAACAAGATATCGTCATTTACAGGCAATATGGGAGAATTAAACCAGCTTGAATTTCTCGATATTTCAGTGAATGCATTATCATCTTTACCCTCAAATATTGGTTATGCAAGTCATTTAAAAGTACTTTATTTAAATAGAAACAGAATTAGCAGGGTTGATGGAAATATAAATAAATTAACAGAATTGCAGGAACTTGATCTTTCCGATAATCAGATTGAAAAAGTTGACAAATCGTTAGCCAACCTTATAAATCTCAAAAAACTAAACCTTAATAACAATCAATTGCTGTATTTAAATAAGCAATTAGCCGGAATGAAATCACTTGAGGAACTTGATATTGAACATAATCCTAAGCTTAATGATTTCCAGAAACAACAGATTAAGAAATTCTTTCCGCATGTTTCAATACATTTTTAGATTTTTTATAATTTATAACGGTTAGAGGTGAATCATCGTTTTTAACTCTTTTCTGATTCAAAGCTTTTGTAACAAACTAAAACGATTAAATTGAGTATTGAATAACAATATCATAAATTTTGTAGATATTAACTTTTGGTTTGTAAATATTTTAGTAATTTTGCTACCAAATAATAAGCGATAGATTATTTAAAACAGATATGATATTACTAATTCGTTTTTGTTTGTTTTGGTTTAAAAGCGTCAGAATATATCGACGCTTTTTTTTGTCCTGTCCTTAACCCGAAATAAAACAAAAATTAAAACCTCTTGTAAAACATAATATTTAAAAAAATATTGAATTTTATTGTAACAGCTTTAAACACTGCACTTTTATTCGTAACTTTAAAGGAAATACGGTCAGATATAATATTATTCGCTTTTTCTATATAAAAAATAATTTAAAAATATATTTTAAATTTTATGTTATAGTATAATTTAGCGGTGGTTTTCGTTAGTTTGGAGATTAAAATGATATTCATCATTTCATTTATTGATTTTTGACGAAAATATTTAAAAGTTTGATTTAGATGAAAAATTATGATTTTTTATAGTTAGGTTATTCTTCACAATTGTTACTGAATCAATTTCAAATTATAGGAAAAAAATAAAAAATAAATAAAACAATTTAACATGCTATTCGATTTAAACGTTATTGAGAGATTTTATGCCGGTTTTCCCGAGAAGGTTGAAAAGGCCAGAAAAAATCTTAATAGACCATTAACATTAAGTGAGAAAATATTGTACGCTCACCTTTCAGATGAAGCTGAACAAAAAGCTTATAAAAGGGGAGAAGACTATGTATTATTCAATCCTGACAGAGTTGCCATGCAGGATGCTACAGCCCAAATGGCTTTGTTGCAATTTATGCAGGCTGGCAAAAGCAAGGCAGCTGTACCATCAACAGTTCATGCCGATCATCTTATCCAGGCAAAAGAAGGCTCGATTCAGGATTTAAAAACAGCGAATGTAACTAATAAAGAGGTTTACGAGTTTTTAGGCTCTGTTTCCAATAAATATGGAATTGGATTCTGGAAAGCCGGAGCAGGAATTATTCATCAGGTGGTTTTGGAAAATTATGCTTTTCCGGGTGGAATGATGATAGGTACCGACTCACATACGGTAAATGCCGGTGGTTTAGGTATGATAGCCGTTGGAGTTGGGGGTGCCGATGCGGTGGATGTTATGGCAGGAATGCCGTGGGAACTTAAAATGCCTAAATTAATTGGGGTTAAGTTGACGGGAAAACTAAACGGATGGACAGCTCCAAAAGATATTATTTTAAAAGTAGCCGGATTATTAACTGTAAAAGGAGGAACCGGTTGTATTGTTGAATATTTTGGCGAAGGAGCTAACTCACTTTCAGCAACAGGTAAAGGAACCATCTGTAATATGGGTGCTGAAATAGGTGCAACAACTTCTAATTTTAGCTACGACGAAAGCATGGAAAGATATCTTCGTGCAACGGGTAGAGAAAAGGTAGCTGATTTGGCAAATGCCTGTAAAGCTGATTTGTCCAGTGACGCTGAGGTTTATGCAAATCCTGAAAAATATTATGATCAATTGATTGAAATCGACCTGGATAAACTGGAACCCCATTTAAATGGTCCGTTCTCACCAGACAGAGCTACTTCAGTTTCTGAAATGAAAGAAGCAGCCGTGGCTAACGGATTCCCATTAGAAGTAGAATGGGGCTTAATTGGTTCTTGTACCAACTCTTCTTACGAAGATTTATCTAGAGCAGCCTCCATTGCTAACCAGGCCATTGAAAAAGGATTGAAATTTAAAGCTGATTTAGGTATTAATCCAGGTTCTGAGCAGGTTCGCTATACTGCCGAACGCGATGGACTTTTAAAAACTTTTGTAGAATCGGATGCTACGGTATTTACCAATGCTTGTGGTCCATGTATTGGCCAGTGGGCACGTCCGGGTGCTGAAAAGGAGGAGAAAAACTCGATTGTTCATTCTTTCAACCGGAATTTTGCCAAGCGTGCCGATGGTAACCCCAATACGTATGCATTTGTAGCTTCACCCGAGATGGTAACAGCCATTGCACTTGCCGGAAGATTAGATTTTAACCCCATAACGGATACCTTAAAAAATGATAAAGGAGAAGAGGTTAAATTAGATCCGCCCACAGGTTGGGAACTTCCTGAAAAAGGTTTTGCTTTTAAAGATAATGGATATCAGGCTCCGGCTGAAGATGGTTCAGATGTTGAAGTGGTAGTTGATCCAAATTCTGATCGTCTGCAGTTATTAACGCCTTTCCTTGAGTGGGATGGTGAAAATATCATGGGAGCAAAATTGTTGATCAAAGCTAAAGGAAAATGCACCACTGACCATATCAGTATGGCCGGACCATGGTTGAAATTCCGCGGACATCTCGATAACATTTCAAATAATATGTTGATAGGAGCAGTGAACGCTTTTACCGATAAAACCAATTCAGTGTTGGATTTAGAGAGCAGCGAATACATGAAAGTTCCTGATTTGGCACGTAAAATAAAGACTGCCGGAGGCGCATCTATTGTAATAGGAGATGAAAATTATGGCGAAGGTTCTTCAAGAGAACACGCTGCCATGGAGCCAAGACATCTGGGTGTTAGAGCAGTTATCGTGAAATCATTTGCACGTATTCACGAAACCAACCTGAAAAAACAAGGTATGTTAGGGTTGACTTTTAACGATGCCAGTGATTATGATAAAATTAAAGAAAATGATACATTCGATTTAATGGGATTGACCGAATTCGCACCAGGAAGTCAGTTTACCCTTGTTATCAATCATCAGGATGGTTCGAAAGAAGAAATAAAATTGAACCATACCTATAATAATACACAAATTGCATGGTTTAAGGCGGGTAGTGCGCTTAATTTAATTCGTAAAATGTCAAATAAGTAATATAACATGTCTACACAAAAAATAACAATTCAAAACGGAAAACTAAATGTACCAAACAACCCGGTAATTCCTTTTATTGAAGGTGATGGTACAGGGCCCGATATCTGGGCCGCATCAGTAAAAGTTTTTGACGCAGCAATTGCAAAGGCTTATAACGGAGATAAAAAAATTGAATGGAAAGAAGTATTAGCAGGTGAGAAAGCATTTAATGCCACAGGCGAATGGTTACCTCAGGCTACTTTGGATACCATTGATGAATACCTGGTGGCTATTAAGGGCCCTTTGACTACCCCGATTGGAGGTGGCATCCGGTCATTAAATGTGGCTTTACGCCAGATGCTTGATCTGTATACCTGCCTTCGTCCGGTACGCTATTATACCGGAGTTCCTTCACCGGTAAAAGATCCAACTACAACCGATATGGTAATTTTCCGAGAAAACTCTGAAGATATTTATGCCGGAATTGAGTGGTTAAATGGAACCCCGGAAGTAGAAAAAGTTAAGAAGTTTTTAATCGAGGAAATGGGTGTTACAAAGATCCGCTTCCCCGAATCAACTTCCATTGGAATTAAACCTGCCTCAAAAGAAGGTACTGAACGTTTAGTAAGGGCTGCAATTCAGTATGCAATTGATCATAAGCGACCTTCAGTAACCATTGTTCACAAAGGCAATATCATGAAATTCACCGAAGGTGGTTTCCGTGATTGGGGTTACCAACTTGCTAAAAACGAATTTGGTGCGGTTGATTATGAAGGGGGTCCATGGCAAATTATCGATAAAGACGGACACAAAATCATTATAAAGGATGTTATTGCTGATGCTTTTCTTCAGCAAATACTGACCCGTCCCGCTGAATATTCTGTTATT
Organism: Bacteroidales bacterium; assembly: GCA_046704385.1. Taxonomy (GTDB): domain Bacteria; phylum Bacteroidota; class Bacteroidia; order Bacteroidales; family SZUA-534; genus GH45. Next base: position 59,533 of record JBJKSB010000018.1, read on the forward strand.
GCAACAATGAACCTTAACGGCGATTATATTTCAGATGCTTTAGCTGCAATTGTAGGTGGAATTGGAATTGCACCAGGAGCAAATATCAACTATGTAACAGGGCATGCAATTTTTGAAGCTACACATGGTACCGCACCTAAATATGCTAATTTAGATAAGGTAAATCCGGGGTCTTTAATTCTATCTGGCGTACTCATGCTGGAATATATGGGATGGCAGGAAGCTGCTGACCTTATCGTTAAAGGACTTGAGTCTGCAATTTCGCAAAAAAGAGTTACTTATGATTTTCATCGTTTGATGGAAGGGGCAACCCTTTTAAAATGCAGCGAATTTGGAGATGCCATTATAGAAAATATGTAATCGAACTGTTTCGATGTGATGAAAATTCACAAAATTCATAACCTTTAAATTTTAGAACCTATGTCAAAACTAAAAGAAAGATTGGCCCAGAAAATTGAAGAACAAAGGCCAAGGACAACCAAACTACTAAAAGAGTATTCAGAAGTTAAATTAGGAGATGTCACCATAGGTCAGGCCATTGGAGGAGGTAGAGGAGTAAAGATGCTTGTAACTGACATTTCTTATCTTGATCCTATGGAGGGGATTAGGTTCAGAGGATTTACCATCCCTGAAGTACTTGCTAAATTACCAAAGCAAAAAGGCAAAGAATATCCCTCAATTGAATCATTTTGGTGGTTATTAATGACTGGCGAAATTCCTTCAGAAGAGGAGGCTGCTGCCGTTCGTGATGAGTTTAATACCAAGAAAATTATCCCACAGTATGTAATTGAACTTATCAGAAAAATACCGCGTGATACACATCCAATGACCATTTTCTCAGCTGCAGTACTTGCTATGCAACGGGAATCAAAATTTGCACGGAAGTATAAAGTGGGCATACATAAAAATGATTATTGGCAACCTATGTATGATGATGCGGTTGAATTAATGGCTAAGCTACCGTCAATTGCAGCATACATATACAGAATGAAGTACAGGAACGATACACTTATTGCTCCCGATTATTCTCTTGATATTGGTGGTAACTTTGCTCATATGATGGGTATTGATGAACCTTTTGACGATGTTGCCCGTCTTTATTTCCTTCTGCATTCCGATCATGAATCAGGAAATGCATCAGCTCATACCACACACCTTGTAGCATCAACACTTTCCGATGTATATTATTCACTTTCAGCAGGTTTGAATGCTTTGGCAGGTCCTTTACACGGACTGGCAAACCAGGAAGTACTGCGTTGGTTACAGGATGTAATACAAAAACTGGGTGGTCAGGAGCCCACCGAGGAATTAATGAAGCAATTTGTTTGGGATACACTTAACGGAGGTCAGGTAATTCCTGGATTCGGACATGCTGTTTTGCGTAAAACAGACCCAAGGTACGAAGCTCAAAGACAATTTTGTCTGAAGCACTTACCTGATGATAAAATATTTAAGTATGTAAGTATGCTTTACAATGTGGTGCCTGACATTTTGGTTGAACAAGGTAAAGCCAAAAACCCATGGCCTAATGTTGATGCACAATCTGGTGCTTTACTTTATCATTTCGGGATTAAAGAATATGACTTTTATACTGTTATGTTCGGTGTTGGCCGTGCAATGGGCGTTTTGTCAAATATAATTTGGGATCGCGCACTTGGATATCCGTTAGAAAGGCCAAAATCATTAACTACCTCAATGCTTGAAGAAATAGCAAAGAATAGTAAATAATTTAAAAGCTCCTCATTGAGGAGCTTTTTTTATTCAAATTTTAAAATATTTATGTTAAATACCCAAACCATTTTTACAAATAATTGCAGCAAAGATAACCGTTACTCTTAACCGCTTTTTTGATCTTTCTTTTTCAACTTTCCCTATCATTCTTCTTTAAAGAATTCTATTTATTCAGCAGTCATCAGCATTTGAGTGTTTTTAAGTGGTAAAATTCTTATAAATTTAATATGCTGTATAACAGACAAATAGAAATTTTAGTTAACAAATTGTTAAAGTTTTGATTATTTTTTGCAACTTATAACACAGAGCGGCTCTATTTTTTTTATATCTTAGAATCCAATTTTTAATGGGGTGTGGTATGATTGTGTAGTAGGACTATATCATCATATTATAAAGGAAACAATAAACACCAAAGTGTAGCTATTTAATATTTTATTAGGGTATGAAACAAAAATTTGTATTTAGGATTGTGGCCATGCTAACGTTTGCGGCCCTTTTTTATGAATGTACCGACAAGTATGCTCGGTACGAGGATCCACCATGGTTTAAAGGTACCAACATTGAAACATTGGAAAAAGCCGGAAACTGTACGCAGTTTTTAGCCTTAATGGATAAAGCAGATTATCGCACTGCCATTGAAAGCCAAATGTTTACTCTTTTTGTTCCCAACGACAGTAGTTTTGAGGAATATTACAAAAAGATAGGTATTTCATCTATCGATGATATGACCAGGCAACAGGCTGAAGAATTATTCGGTCAGTTTATGCTAATTAACCCACGTTCGCGTGATCAATTAATGTATGAATATGCCTGGAATGAGCTTCAGACTCCTGAAGGCGAGTACGGAACATTGTTTAACAGGAAACAAACCTATTCTGTTCCAATTAATTATTCCGAGGAAGTCCGCTATAATCCAGACTTCGTTGGACAAACTTTAAGTATTTATCGTAGTAATACATTTATCTCGTTGTTCACTACTGAATATTTTGAAGATTATTTTGGAGATCCCAATGGTTCCGATTATTTGTTCATGTATCCGGGTAGTAAGTGGACCGGTACTCAGTGGAATGATGCTGCCGTTACCTCTATCGCTCCAACCTCAAGTGGTTATATATATTATATAGACAGGGTTGTTGCTCCTATACCTACTATCGATAAATATTTGAAGGACCATCAGGACAAGTTTGGTTTATACTATGACCTGGCTCAGCGTTTTGCTCAATATACAGCTTCAAGGCTTGATGAACAAAAAAACAGGGAATACCGAAAAAGTTATACGGAGTTGATGAATTTTGGGGATGAACGCGGACCATCAACTACAGACCCTGCAAATATGATATATTTATATACGGCTTTTATTCCTTATGATAATGTCCTTCAGGACTATCTGAATAATACAGTATTTAAATATTATGAATCAATAGACAGTGTACCTCAATTATTTTTAATCTACCTGTTAAAATCACATCAGGTTGACTATCTGACGCTTCCTTCAAAAATGGACAAGAGGTTTACAAACTATTATGGCGATGATATTGAATTCCATAGTAATACAGATATAGGTACCTCAATTATGTGTAGTAATGGGGTAATATATGCCATGAATAAGGTATTGGAACCAAATGCATTTACCTGTGTTCCGGGTCCTATTTATTATAATAGCAATTATACTACGTTTTTATATGCGCTGAATAATTCGGGTGTTTTGCCAACATTAACCCAACCTGATGTGGATGTAACCTTGTTTGCAACTGATAATAGCAAATTATTGAAAAATGGAATCCGAACTAAAAATTCATCGGGTGATATTTCTATTGAAATACAGTCATCTGATGGATTATGGAATTCAATGGTTCCAAATAATGCTGATGGATATACCTTGGAAGAGTTTGTTAAGGATAATGTATTTATTGGCAAAGTTGATGATTTAAGTGGTGAAGGATATCTTCGCATGGCATCTGATAACTACGTTCATTATAAAGCTGGAAAGATTTATGGCGGTGGAAATCAAAAAGATGGCGATTATTGCCAGGTGGTTGAAAAAATCCCAAGCGATAAAAACGGCGTTTTATACTATTTGGATGGTCCTATAAAGAATGCAGAGAATGCTGCTGAACTTATTCTGAGCGATCCCGATTTGTCCAGTTTTAAAGATTTATTAACAACGGCTGGTTTAATTGACAGTGTTCAGGAAATATATGAACAGCCTGGGATTAAATTCCCCAGGATCAGGTTTATGCCTGATTTACGGCAGTGGACCATTTTGGCCCCGGATAATCAGGCTATTGCCAGTGCAAATGCTTCCGGGTTAATTCCAGCTGATACAGCCGAATTGAGAAATTTTATATATTATCATTTTGTAAGAAGCAAATGTGTTTTTGATGATGGTGAATTCTCAGGTTCTTTACCTACTCAATTACAGGATACTGTGGTTGGAACAGACATCCGTTATAAAAATCTGACTTTTACCAATAGTGTAAACAGTTTGAGTGTTACGGATAATGCAGGTAATACGGTTAGCATCGACCATAGTGGAGCTGACTATTTAGTTCAAACCGGTGTGCTGCATAAGATAAATTCGGTGTTAATTTCCGAACCTTAATTAACTATTTAATTATTAAGAATTTAGAACATTTCAACTATGAAAAGACTATTACAAATACTCTTCGGTACGTTGCTGTTTATGGGTTCTGCAATTAACACCTTTGGCCAGAGTGTCTCTGTAAGTGGACAGGTACGGGACGCGTCTGCGGGTGAACCTTTGGTAGGAGCCAACGTAGTAGAAGTTGACGCGAATGGTAGGTACCTGAATGGTACTATTACCGACTTTAACGGTAACTATATTATAAAAGTAAGTTCTGCAAATGCTACCATCCAGTATTCAATGCTGGGTTATGAAAAGCAGTTAATACAGGTGGGTAAGCGAGCAAGAATTGATGTTAAGTTGTCGGAAACATCTACTCAGTTATCAGATATAACCGTAACAGGTGAAAAAATTGGTAACGATGGAGTTACTGCTATCCGCGACCGGGGTGTGGCTGTTTCACGTATCGAATTGAAAGAGCTGAACTCAAGCATGACCACATCAGTAGAGGAAATGCTTCAGGGTCGTTTGGGTAACGTTGATATTACCTCCATGTCAGGTGACCCGGGTGCCGGACTTAACATTCGGATTAGGGGTACGGCCACTTTAAATGCAAATAACAGCCCATTGATTGTTATTAATGGAATTCCTTACGATACACAGGTTGACCAGAGTTTTGATTTTGGAAGTGCTGACGTTGAAAAATTTGGTAATTTAATTGACGTGGCACCCGAGGACATTGAATCAATTGAAGTATTGAAGGATGCTGGTGCAACCGCTATCTGGGGGTCAAAGGCATCAAATGGTGTGTTAATGATTAAAACCAAAAGGGGTACGCGTTCAAAACCTATATTTGAATATACCACTAAAATAACACAGTCACATGAACCCGATCCAATTCCAATGCTTGATGGCGGGGGATATGCCAAATTAATTGCAGAAGAACATTATAACCTTGATGATAGGAATAACTTTATTGCTACTGACCCAAATGCAGACGAAATTGCATACAATAAGGATTGGGAGGAGTATTGGAACTATGCTCAAAACACCAACTGGATCAAAGAAATTACAAGAACAGCTTATACACAACAACACCACTTTTCAGTTCGAGGAGGAGGTGAAAAATCGAGCTATAAAGTAGCTGTTGGATATAATAATGAAGATGGAACAACAGTTGGAACCAACTTAAAGAAAATTACTATTCAAACAGCTTTTGACTATAATATTTCATCAAAACTGAAGTTCCAGAGTGATATTATGTATACGCACTACGACCAGGATGCAACCTATGATTATGAAGACGGAAGTTGGCAAAATGAGCGTAGTCTTCGGTCAATGGCTTATCGTAAAATGCCGAATTTATCGGTATATGTACGCGATACCCTGAATAATGTGTATCCTGACTATTTTACGCCGGCTAATACGCTTCAGGGTGGAGCATATACTATTCCTAACCCCGTTGCATTTGCAAATCTGCCAACCAACCAGCGTTTTAAGGATAATGTACGAGCCGGTTTTACACTGAATTATAAAATAAGCGATAAATTAACTGCCAATTCAATTATTACCCTTGACGTTTTTGATACAAAAATGGAAAAGTTTCTTCCATACAAAGCAATTGGGGCTGGTTTTGGTGATGGTATTACCCGTAGGGCAACCAATGAATTCACTAACAAGGCATCTCTTTACAATATGACCAAGTTAATTTATGCTCCTATTTCGAATGATGTTCACGATTTGAAATTTTTGGGTCAGTTCGACGGTGAATTGACTAAAAACAGGGTGTACCATCTTGAAACAAATAATTCATTTTCGGAATATGAAACCACTACCTTGGGTGATAAAACTATTAATTATATGAATGCTGGTTTTTCAGAATATCGCTCATTAGGATTTTTTGGAAATGTATTTTATAAGTTAAAAGATAAATATATTGTCCAAGTGGGAGCTAAATTTGAAGGAAATTCAAAATACAGCCGCGAATCACGTTGGGGATTTTTCCCGGCTGCAACTCTCGCCTGGAGGATATCTGAAGAACCTTTCCTTAAAAATCTGAAATTTATCGACGATTTTAAATTACGTGGAAGTTGGGGTATCTCGGGTAACACTCCTAATGATAATTATCTGTATTTTAATACTTATAATGCAGGTATAGGATACTCTTATCTGGATATGCCCGGTGTTGTACCGGCTAATATGGAGTTAACCGGGTTAAAATGGGAAAGTATTGAACAATACAATGTTGGTTTTTCATTTTATGGACTTAAAAACAAGTTGAACGTTGAATTTGATATTTACGATAAAACAACTTATAATCTGTTCCAGATAGGAACAAGTATTCCGTCAAGTACCGGTTTTTCTAAGTTTAACACTAACGACGGAAGTATGAGGAACCGGGGTATTGAGACATCAATTGATTATAAAGTTGTTGAAAAACAGGATTTTAGCCTTAGTTTTAATTTTAATATATCAACAAACAAAAATATTGTACTCCAATTACCTGAAAACTTTGCATTTGAATCAGGTAATATGTTAGAAAACGGAAACTATAAAGTTGCTATTGAACCAGGAAAAGCAACAGGAGGTTTCTTTGGATATAATTATTTAGGGGTTTATTCAACCACTGCGGATACCTATGTGAAGGATGCCGATGGAAACCTGGTTTATGAATTAGGTACAAATACCCCAATGAGAATGATACAGGGAGGTACCGACGGTTATATGTTCAGGGCCGGTGATGCCAAATATGAGGACATTAATCATGATGGTAAAATAGATGAACTCGACCTGGTTTACCTGGGTGATACCAACCCGTTATTTATGGGAGGTTTTGGACCAAGGGTTGTTTATAAAAACCTTACATTGAACTTATTCCTGTATTTTCGTGTTGGTCAGAAAATTATTAACCAAACACGGATGGATACAGAAAATATGTATGGTTATGATAACCAAAGTAAAGCCACCAACTGGCGATGGAGAGGCGAAGGTGACATAACCGATATGCCAAGGGCTCTTTATGGTGAAGGTTATAACTGGATGGGATCAAGCCGTTTCGTTGAAGATGGTTCATTTGCCAGACTTAAGTCTGCTTCAATTACCTATAATTTTCCAAAAGACTTTGTTAAAAAGCTTAATCTGAAGGAATTAAAGGTTTATCTTACGGGGTACAATATGTATACATGGACCGGTTATTCAGGACCCGATCCTGAAGTGGGTACACCATCTAATCCATTGCAATTGCCTAAAGATTATAGCAGGACTCCTCCAAGCATCAGGTATACACTTGGTGTGGGTGTAACTTTTTAATGTTTAAAACAATTAAATAGTAAAATGATGAAATCAATCAAATATATATTTAAAATAAAACCAGTAATAACTCTTGTAATATTATTGTCTTTTGTTTCAAGTTGTAATGACTGGATTGACATTGAACCTGAAGATGCACTGATACAGCAGGAGTTTTGGAAAACCAAGGATGATGTAATGGAGGTTTTGGCTGCAACATACAGGTCAACTCGTAATAGTACCCTCCGGTCGTTCGTTATGGGTGAAGTCCGGGCTGACATAATAACCGCCGATGGTACCTATGTTAATAATTGGTACCAGACGGGCTTAACTGGCAGCATAGGTGATATTAGCGTAAATGATGTAAGAAGTACCAACGAGTTAGCCAACTGGGGGGCTTACTACAACACCATAAACCTTGCAAATACAGTGATGTTTTATGCACCTATAGTGCACGGGATCGATCAAACACTGAATGAGGATGTACTAAGACAGATTAATTCAGAAATGATTTTTTTACGTTCGCTTAGTTACTTTTACCTGGTAAGAATATGGAAAGATGTTCCACTGGTAAAATCAGCAACGGTTTCTGATACGGTTAATTTTTATCTGCCAAAAAGCTCTGAAACAGTGGTGCTTAAGAGTGTGATAAACGATCTGAAAAGGGCCAGTGGCTACGCGTCAAAAGATGCATCAATTAAAGGCCGCGCTAATAAATACGCTATACAGGCTTTGTTGGCTGATATGTATTTATGGAAAGAGGATTATGCACATTGTATCACTTATTGTGACTCAATTATTAATTCAGGAAAATTTGGTCTTGAAAGCAATAAAAACTGGTTTAAACTGTATTATCCCGGAAATTCACAGCTTGAAAGTATTTTTGAAATACAATTCGATGATGCATATGAAGGACAGGAAAGCTACTTTTCAGATGCCGGCCTTTGGGGCAGTTTAAATGCTCAAATCAGCAAAGCAGGTTTTGATAAAGCTACTGATTTAAGATATATAAACGGTAAAGGTATTGAATGGAAATATCTGGGAAAAGATGAAACCGGAAGTTCCCGCCAAAAAAGATCAGGAAGTGAACGTTCTGCGAACTTCATTTATTACAGGTATGCTGACATTTTACTGATGAAAGCTGAGGCTTTGGCCGAAACCGGTAATTTTGATGGTGCAAATAACTTGGTGAGTCAGGTTGCTGAACGGGCTGGTACTACTTATACCGGTGTATATGATTTGAAAAGTTTTCGTACAGCTTTACTGACTGAACGTGGTAAGGAATTTATTGGTGAAGGCAAACGCTGGTTCGATTTATTACGCTTTGCCAAGAAAGATAGTTTTAAAGATAAACAATTCCTGGTGGATTTAATGCTTTCTAAAGCAGCTGATGCTCAGGAACTTGTAGTTATGAGATCAAAAGTAATTGATTCCATGAGCTATTTTCTCCCGATTTATGAGAATGAGTTGAATTATAACAGAAATTTAGTTCAAAACCCATTTTACGACAGGTAGTTAAGTTAATACTTAAAAATTTGAATTATGAAAACACAAAAAACAAATTATAGAAAACCTGCCTTTCGAGTTAAGTTATTATCGTTATTATTAATAGCGTTAGTATTCACCCAATGTAATACGCAGGTTCAGGAATGGAAACCAAAATCCGATCAGTTGGTTATTACAGAATATGTTTATGATAACCCTGAACTTTATACTGAATTTGGAAATGTATTAAGGGTAACAGGAGTTGAAAACTTATTGAGAGTCAGAGGTCCGTTTACATTATTATTACCAACCGATGAGGCCATGAAAGCCTATTATGCTTCAATGAATGTAACTTCATATGATCAGATTGATGTTGAAACTTTAAAAGATTTCGCTTACAATCATATTTTTAGTGGTGAATATAGTGCCGGTGTAATTGGGATGGGAGCCATGCCAAGCAAAAATGCCCTGGGCGATTATGTTGCCACTGACTTACCCGGAATTGATATCCTTATCAATAAAGAGGCAAAAATTACAAAACGAGATATTCACGTTTCGAATGGTTACATACATCAGATTGATCATGTAATTGATGTGGTTACCAAAAGTGTTTATGAAGTTTTAAAAGACGATCCCGGGTATAGTATTTTCACGCAGGGACTGGAAAAAACCGGAATTTCGGATACCCTTTCAGTAATTGATTTTCAGTATGGTACTTCAACGGCTCGAAACCGATATACTATTTTGGCTGTACCCGATACCTTGTATAATCGGTTTGGCATCAATTCAATTGATGATCTGGTTGCAAAATACAGTAATGGGTCGGATTTGAAAGATCCAAATAATAGTTTTAATCAATATATGGTATTCCATTGTTTATCAGGAACTCATTATTTTACTGATTTTCAGCCTGATAATGTTTACTATATCATATCTGAAGAAAATTATTTAAATATAAAAGTTGAAAATGATTTTGAAATTAATAAATCTGACAGTGGCTATACCGGATTTTATTTTGATCAGAGTAATGTTCCAGCCAAAAATGGTGTAATTCATACGGTTAATTCATTATTGCCCAATGAGGATGCGGCTCCTGCAGAAATTGTATTTCAAACAACCGATTATTTCGATTTTCAACAGGAACCTTGCTATGGACACTATTACCAACGTTTTTTCGATGGTGCAAATACATTTAAGTACATTAAATGGGATGCTGAATATCTGGAATACTATTTTAAAAATGAGGATCTCTTCATGGATGCTGATGGTATTAGTTTAAACGGACATTTTTGGATTGAAATTACAACGCCAAAAATCCGGGCAGGAAAATACATGCTCGGAACATACTGGTTTGGGGGTGCTGTCACTGCCTGGTATATCGATGGTAAATATATATCAGATATTGATTTAGCTAACTTAACATGGAATAACTGGATGGATGTGGGTGAGGTTGACTTTACGGAAACCAGTAACCATGTAATAAAGGTGAAAACACTTGTTCCAGGTCAGATTTTCTGGGATCGTGTCAGATTTACCCCAATGTAAATCATTGATTTTTCAAATTTTGAATTTATAAACATATTAAATTAAGGATATGCAAACGAAAATAACCAGTATAGAACATCAACAAAAGTCCGACTTTATGGCAATACATAAAAAGATAGCCGGGATGCTCATTATTTTGATATGCAGTGTTTTATCTGGCTCATATTCTGTAATGGCACAGGACGAGGGAACTATCCTAACAGGAAAAACTCTTGAATCCGGTACGGGTATACCCGTGCCACAGGCCATTGTATCTGTGGCTTCAACAAGCGAATCAACCAATAGTGATTCCCTGGGTAATTTTTCTATAAAAGTTCCGTCAGGGATGGAGAAAATTGTAGTTAATTATCCGGGATACACAACTATTGAGGTTTATACCTACGGTAAATCTGACATAACCATTTATATGACACCCAAGGAGTATAATTCTGATGATAAGATGTATACAACAGTATTTGGAGTTGAAAAATTAAAGGATGCAACTAATGCTGTCACACTACTGTCAAAATCTGCTTTTCAAGAAACCTCTGCCTCTTCTGTTGATCAGAACCTGAATGGTAGAATTCCCGGGATGTATATGGTTGAAAACTCAGGAATGCCTGGTGATAATACCTGGATGAATTTAAGAGGAATTTCATCCATTTTTGCCCGGAATGAGCCATTAGTGATTGTTGATGGGATGATTCATGAAATAAGTTACCCTAACCACACCATTATTGAAGGTAATTTATTAAATCCGATGGATGTATTGGATGTAGACGATATGGTGGATGTTTCAGTGATGAAAACAGGTGAAGGGCAATTCGGAAGTATGGGTTCCAACGGTTACGTTTATTTTAATACAGAACAGAACCGGGTTACCAGTTCATCTATAATTGTTAAAATGTATGGTGGTGTTACCATGCCATATGAAAAAACTGATGTTTTAGATCGCGACCAGTTTAAATCCTATTTTGTTGACCTTCTTAAAGGGCAGGGATATACTCCTGATCAGTTTAACACTATGTATCCCTGGTTAAATGGCGGACCGGCTTCAACCGATTATTATAAATATAATAGCAATACTGATTGGCAGAAGGAAACAGTTAATCCATCGTCATTGCAGAAATATTATGTATTCCTGAAAGGGGGGGACGATATTGCAACTTATAATATTTCATCGGGTTATTTAAGACAGGAAGCACCTTATAGTAATTGGAGATATTCAAGGTATAATTTAAGGCTGAATGGTAAAGTAAATATTACCAACAGACTATCTATAGTACCAAATACAAAACTATCATTGGCTGACCGAAATATCTCAAACCTTGGTCCAACAACAGTATGGAACCCGTATCTATCCACTTTACTTAAATCGCCTATGATGGGTGCGCATGAGCGAAGTGCAGCCGACGGTACGGTTTTATACCCCTATGATGATGTAGGTGTTTTTAACCAAAGCAACCCTGCTGTATTAGTTGATAAGGGTATGGGTATGATCCGTAATTTCCAGTTATTGACTTCGGTAAAAGTTGCATACAAAATAAATTCCAATTGGTCCATAAGCCACTTAATTGGAACGAGTGTTAACAATGACCGTGTAAACCTTTTTATACCTGATGTTGGTGTGGTTCAGATCGATTCAGCCAAAAACAGTCCAAAAGATATGGTTACTGAATTCAGATCGTTGCAGAACCATACAACCATTACCTACAATAATAAATTTGGCAATGGCCACAATTTAATTGTAAATGGTGGATTAAGGCAAATGCATAACACCTATAAAAACAATTGGGCTGCTGACCTGAATACCCCTTCTGACGATTTCAGAAGCTTGGGTCAGGGTACTGAATATCATTACCTTCGTACAAATGGTGGTGAATTATCTGAAATTGCCTGGTTATCGTTATTTGCCGATGCCAATTATAACTATTATGATAAGTATTATTTGCGTGCATCACTTTCGTATGACGGAACCTCAGTTATTAACAAAAATAACCGGTATAATTTCTATCCATCAATATTTGGTGCATGGCGGTTGACCAATGAAGATTTTATGAAGAGTTCATGGCTGAACGATTTTAAACTCAGCGCCGGTTACTCAAATACCGGAAATATGTTTAGTTCAGCCTATGAAATGTCAAAACCCACGTATACAGGCCGCAGATACAATAATATTGGAGTAGTTGTCCGTGACTATAATGCAAATCAGGACCTTAAAATTGAACGCAAAACTACAATTAATGGAGGTTTTGATATGTCATTTTATAAGAAAGCGGTTAATGTTCACCTCGATTATTTTATGGCTACAGTTAATAACTTAATGATCAACCAATCGTTACCTTATAACTTTGGATTTACCGACTATATTGATAATGGCGGTAAGTTAGGTATAAATGGCGTAGAATTGGGTGCCGATGGCCGGTTTGGTATTGGTAAAGCTACATTAACCCTGGATGCTTCAGTTACTTACCAGGGAAGCAAGGTTAAAAGCCTTGATTTTATCAATCCTGAAACGGAATCGATTATTACTCAGATTAATGGTATGGAATACATTGCAAAAGTTGGTACTCCGCTCAACGCATTTTGGGGCTATAAAACATTAGGAATTTATAATACTGATGCTGAAGCTGCTGGTATGATAGGACCTAATGGCAGGCAAATGGGAGCAGGTGATGTAATTTTTGAGGATGTAGATGGAAATAAAATTATTAACGACAAGGATAAACAAATTATTGGTAATCCAAATCCCAACATTTTTGGTTCGTTAACGGCTGGTTTGAAAATTGACCGTTTTGAATTTTCTACTATATTAGGCTTTGTTGTTGGAAATGATATGTATAACTATGTTAGGTACCAAACCACAGCAATGGACAGTTATGCTAATCAAAGCACTGATGTTTTGGATCGTTGGCAACCGGGTTCTACCGGTGCTACATTGCCAAAAGCAACAATTGGCGATCCCAATGGCAACAATGTATTTTCTGACAGATGGATTGAAGATGGTTCGTTTGTGAAGGTAAGGCATTTAACTGCCAGCTATACTATTCCGGAGATATATGGCCTTAAGAAGGAGATTAAGTTCTATATAACAGGTTCTAACTTATTTACTTTTTCTAAATATAAAGGTGTTGATCCTGAAACTATGTATATGAATGATACTTATTATATGGGAACCGATTTTGGAAAAATACCCATTTCCCGTAGTGTTATTATTGGAATCCAATTAAGCTTGTAAAATAGAAAAATCATGAATAAAAAAAGATATTTAATAAAGCTGGCTATATTTTCAACTTTAGTGGTTGGTATGTTGAGTTCCTGTATCGATAATTATTTTGATACGCAGCAGGGAGCAAGAATTAGTCCGGATCAACATTATAATTCCCTGGTTGATGCAGAACTTTCATATGATGGTTGTTTTGTTTATTTGCAGGATGTTGCCCAAAACCTGGTTTTGGTTGATGGTTTAAGGTCCGATCAGCTAGACGTAACAGCAAATGCCGATAGGGATATGATTGATATTAACAGGCACGATTTTAGTCCCGATAATCCATATCTTGATCCGGCTGGTTATTATAAAGTTATTATTAATGTTAACGAAGTGCTTCCGAACCTGGCTCAAATTATGACCAAGGATCGCGATTTTGATTCTATAACTTATGAAGCTTACGTTGGAGCACTCACCACGTTAAGAGACTGGGCCTATTTTACTCTGGCCCGGATAAACGGTGAAGTGGGTTTGGTTGATGGTAACCTAAGTACCATCGATCCATCGAAACCTCCTGTATATTTGACTAAAAAGCAAATCATTGATAAGTTAATCAATGAATTGGTACCATTTTATGATGAGAATGATATTGCAAGATATCCCATTGATCAATATGCCCTTTTAGGTGAAATGTACCTTGAAAAAGGCGAATATCAAAATGCCATAAAATACTTAAAGTTCTGTGTGGATGGTAAGAGTAAAAGGGCAGAGTATATGGTTGATAAAACTTTTGAACAAGAGGGTTGGGCCCTTCAGTTTTTTAATTCAGCCGACCTTGTGGGTCAGAATGCAATAATTTCAGCTGTTCCATATTCATTCCAGGATGGACAGGGAAATAAACTTGAAGATTGGATGAAATATAAATATCAGGTTAAACCAACAACAAACCTGATTCTGTCATATCTCTCACAGATTCAACAAAATGGAGATACTGCTGATATTTACAGAATGGCCGGGACTTTAAATAAAAATGCTGACAGCAACATTTATGTGAATAAATACTCGATTGATGGTGGTATACCTGCAAGTGCTGATGTAATATTGTACCGAGATGCTGATATTCACCTGATGCTGGCTGAAGCCTTAAATCGTGCTGGTCAAACAGATAAAGCACTTTTATTACTTAATAATGGTTTTAGTAGTCTGGCTTCAAGTCCTGCTGAGTATTCAAGATGGTCAAAAAACATTGGAGTAAGAGGTCGGGTTTTCCTGAAAGCTCTTGCTATACCTGATGGAAGTGAAACTCCCGTTAAGGATGTTGAAGATTTAATCATTCAGGAACGTTCCATGGAACTTGCCTTTGAAGGTAAACGTTGGTTCGACCTGGTTCGCATTGCTGAACGCAGAAACGACCCGGCATTTTTAGCTGATAAAGTTGCAGCTAAATTTGGTAATCCAGGAAGTGCCGCTTATACTGAAATGCATGATAAATTGATGAATAAGGCAAATTGGTATGTACCGCTGGTTAAAGTTAATCAGTAAATTTTGAAGATAAAATAATATAAGGTTGTCGGTTTCGGCAACCTTTTTTAATTTTATGCAGAATCCTAACTGAAAAAATATGGGTAGAAAAGAATTATATTCCCGCGTAATTGATTATTTCACAACCCATATGCCAATTGCCGAAACCGAATTACATTATGCTACACCTTATGAATTACTGGTAGCTGTAATTCTTTCGGCACAATGTACTGATAAAAGAGTCAACATTATAACACCGCCATTATTTGAGGTTTATCCTGATGTTTACAGTATGGCCAATGCATCGATAGATGATATTTTTGGGTTTATTAAAAGTTGTTCTTATCCTAATAGTAAGGCTAAGAATTTGTCAGGCATGGCCAAAATGCTGGTTAAAGATTTTGGTGGAGTAGTCCCTTCCGGGGTTGAAGATTTATTGAAATTACCCGGTGTTGGAAGGAAAACCGCAAATGTAATTGCCTCAGTAGTATTTGATAAACCGGCTATGGCAGTTGATACGCATGTTTTCAGGGTGGCAGCACGAATCGGGTTGACTATCAAAGCTAAAACGCCATTGGAGGCCGAAAAACAGCTCGTAAAGTACATCCCTGATAAATTATTACCCATTGCACATCATTGGCTTATTTTACACGGCAGATACGTTTGTATGGCCCGTAAACCGAAATGTAACGATTGTGGTTTGTCTGAAATATGCAAATATGCATCTATAAGCCAAAAGGCGGCTGATTAATAAATAGCCTAAGTTCTATTTATCATAATGTATTTTATAGTTTTCCAATATTCCATCATTCTAATTTCCAGATATTAGAAGCTGCATTTTAAATACTGCCCGGATTAATATCAATAATCTTGGCTAGCAAAAGTTCTGCATTTCGTTGATTATCAAATCTTTTACTTAAAATTTCCTTCCTGAATAATAAATCTTTATCCTCAAACGGAATGTGCATCAATTGTTGGGTTTTACTAACAAATTCTGTAGATGAATTGGCATGATGGCATAATACCGAAAGACCTGTACCAACAACCATTTCGTCATTAACAATACAATGCCGGCCATTATACAACGAATCAATTAATTTTAATTTTATTCCGGTAGCCTGAAAAGTGGGCAACAAATGTACCTGGGCTTCATTAATTAATTGCTTCATCTCTTTTTGTGAAGGATTTCCGATAATGGTAATATTAGGTGCATTGTTGGCCTTGTTAATTATCTTTTTATCAGGATTTTTACCGGCAATAATAAGGTAAACCGAATCATGTTTTTTAAATGCATTTATAAGAAACAAAGCTGCACTTATATTCTCAGCAACAGACAGATTACCATGATATAGAGCGTAATTGCCTGTACCAAATTTAATGTTCGTTACAATATTGGCATGGAATGGGGGTAACCAAAAGGTATTTCCATAATTTGATTCAAAATACTGATGATCAGTTTCTGAAATAGCTGCTATTTGGGACGCGTTTGCCAAAATAGCTTCAAAATTCTTTAATTTTCGTGCTGCTGTAATAAAATATTGCTTTATAAAAACATTTCGTTCTTTTTTTGCTAATTGTTTGTAATAATTGTGTTCAATATTATGCGTTCTGACAATTTTTATGCGGTCTTTAAGTAAAGGCGAATTTAAAAAAAAAGTACAATGTAATCCTTCAAATAAAATAGGATAACTATCAGTATTTAAGTTGTTTAAAAGTTCCTTATTTGATCGTGACAAGACAATATATGGGACTTTGCTAAGTGCTGTTGCAACGCCGGTTTGCCGTTTATAATAAAATACTTTATGGCAAAGTGAATTCAATTCCTGTTGTTGACCACGGCCATAATCAAAACAATGAAGGTTTATTTTAATACCCAGGTCGTGCAATGCCTTTATTTTATAAAAAACATCAATTACACCTCCATAATTTGGTGGATAAGGAACATTAAAGGCTACAATATGAATGATTCTGTTTTCCATGCTCTAGTGTTAAAAATAAGCAATTAGCTTATATCAAGTTACAAAATTTTAGAAGAATATTTATGATTTAGTTTTTAAAGTTAATGTAACGAGAATCGCATATTTAAATTTTAATTAGCATTTATGCGAAATATTTAATTCTCGTAAGTCTCATTAAGTTGAAATATTAAATGATTGGAATTTAGATATTGTCAATTAAACTAAATATTTATGAAAATACTTTACTTATTTTAAAATTTTATTTTTTGATAAGGTTTCATCACTTCTATCTAAATTATAATATTAGTCTGATAATATATATTATGTTAAATAATAAATGTAAAAGAAAAGCCGAATTTAATTCAGCTATTCTTCTATATTTTATTGTTTTCCGTCTTTTAAAGCTTTAGCTTTTTCATTATATTCATTGTATTTATCCATGTACTCAGGTTTGTCATTCCTTAACTTGAAATAAATTTCTTTTAACGTTGATACAGTAGATTCATCTGTAGAATCTATTTCATGAGCACGTTCAAAATATGGTAATGTTTTTTCAAGTTCTTTTAAAGCTACTTTAACAGCTTCTTCATACTTTGCTTGTTGATTTGGTGGAATATCATTTGCTGCTTTTAATAAATCAGCACCTTTGTTAAAGTATAAAGCCCCAAGGTTATAATATGCATCAAAATAATCTCCCTTAATTTCAATTGCTTTTTCATATGAAGCTTTTGCCTTATCAAAGTCTTTTAGTTTATCGTATAGCGCTCCCTGGGCAAAAAAGAATGTCGGATTTGTAGGATCGTTTGCAATGGCTTTTTCCAAATACTTCAGAGCTGCATCAGATTCATTATGATTTAGATAATAATTGATAAGTGTAACCATTAAAGTACTATTG
This sequence comes from Bacteroidales bacterium, assembly GCA_046704385.1. GTDB lineage: Bacteria > Bacteroidota > Bacteroidia > Bacteroidales > SZUA-534 > GH45. The sequence goes on from JBJKSB010000018.1 coordinate 77,727, forward strand.
TCTAATGGATAAGCTTCAATACCTTTTTTAAGATATTCTACATATTGAACTGAATCGCCTCTCTCGTTTTCGATGTTAGCCATAAAGCCATATACTTTGGAGCCTTCGTAACGTAAATCAGCGGTTTTTTGATAATATTCAATGGCTTTATCATAATTTTTAGCCCGGTCGGCAGCGATACCTGCGTTGAATATAATCATGGTATCAATTAAATTAGGATCAGTAATTGCGCCAATATCCAATGATCCTTCAAAATCCTGAAATGCCCCGTTAAAATCACTATTATTAAAACACTCAATTCCCTTGTTAATAATTAAAATACCAAGAAGCTTAAGTTGATTATGAATCTCTTCGGTAAAACGACCTTTGACATCAAGTTCAAGGGCCTTTTTATACGATTCAATAGCAATCTGTAAAGGTTTGTCACTTAAAGCTTTAAATGCTTCGTCTGTCGAATTGGCTAAGGCCTGGTAAACCTGTCCCCTCACTTTCCAGGCTTTGGCGCTGTTTTGTGTTTTTTCGTTTTGAACAGCCAGATCAATGGCTTCTTTAGCTTTGTCTAATTGGTTATACTGTGGTTTTATATAATTGATAGCACTTTGAACCTTTGAATTTTGTGCTGAAACAATTATAACTGATAGTAGCAAAGCAGATAAAAATGCTAATTTTTTCATTCTTATAATTTTTAGTTTAATTCTGCGTCAAAGATAATTTTTTTTGTAATTCGATTCAATTATTGATCATTAGATTCTGAAATTTCTTCATTATTGCCCGATTCACCGTCAATCTCTTCTTCTTCATCACTTTTAGTGACATATTCAATAGCAGCAATTCGGTCATTTTGTTTCAAATTAATCAGTTTTACGCCTTGTGTAGCCCGTCCCATTACTCTTAATTCCGAAACGGCCATACGTATGGTCAGGCCATTCATGGTAATTATCATAAGGTCGTTTTCATCGGTCACGCCTTTTAATGCGATTAAGCTACCTGTTTTTTCAGTAATATTGATGGTTTTAACTCCTTTACCACCACGGTTAGTAATGCGGTAATCGTCAATTTTTGAACGTTTACCAAAGCCATTTTCCGAAACAACCAATAAATCCATATTCTCATTTTCAATACAAACCATTCCGATTACCTCGTCGCCTTTGGCCAGGTTGATTCCTCGTACACCCGAAGCAGTGCGGCCAATGGCTCTCACCCCTTTCTCATTAAAGCGAATGGCTTTACCTCCTTTAACAGCTAATATAATTTCGTTGCTGCCGTTGGTAAGTCTGGCTTCAAGCAATTGGTCACCTTCTTTAATGGTAATAGCATTTACACCATTTTGTCGTGGTCTGCTGTAAGCCTCAAGCGATGTCTTTTTAATGATTCCCTGTTTGGTGGCTAATATTATAAAATGTCCATTAATGTATTCCTGGTCGGTAAGCGTATTAACATTTATATATGCTTTAACTTTATCGGCAGCATCAATTTGCAGTAAATTTTGAATAGCGCGGCCTTTTGAGGTACGTGTACCCTCAGGAATCTCATATACTTTAAGCCAGAAGCATTTTCCCATTTCAGTAAAGAACAACATGGTACTATGCATATTGGCATTATATAAATGTTCAATAAAATCCTCATCGCGGGTTGTACTTCCTTTTGAACCCGTTCCACCACGCGATTGGGTTTTAAATTCTGATAATGCTGTACGTTTAATATAACCCATATGCGAAATAGTTATAACTACTTCCTCATCAGCATAAAAGTCTTCAGGATTGAATTCACCGGCATCAGGAACAATTTCAGTCCGTCGAGTATCGCCAAAACGGCCTTTTACTTCCTCCAGTTCCTCCTTAATGATATTCATCCGGAGTTCTTTGTTTGCCAGTATTTCTTTTAAATGAGCAATTAATTTTTTGATATCCTCATATTCAGCACGTAGTTTATCCTGTTCAAGTCCGGTAAGCTGGCGCAGACGCATATCCACAATAGCACGGGCCTGTATATCAGATAAGCTGAATCGTTGCATTAATGTTTCTCGGGCTTCGTCCGGAGTTTTTGAGGCACGTATTATTTTAATAACTTCATCAATGTTATCACTGGCAATTATTAATCCTTCAAGAATATGAGCACGTTCCTCTGCTTTACGTAATTCATATTGTGTACGACGAACTACTACATCATGACGATGGTCAACAAATTTAACCAACAGGTCTTTTAAATTAAGCATTTGCGGACGTCCTTCAACCAGGGCAATATTATTAACACTGAATGAAGTTTGAAGCGGTGTGAACTTATACAGTTTATTTAACACCACATGAGGAATGGCATCTTTGCGTAAATCGTAAACAATCCGCATACCTGTCCGGTCACTTTCGTCGTTAACATTGGTAATGCCATCAATCTTTTTATCATTTACCAATTCAGCAGTTTTTACAATCATTTCTGCTTTATTTACGAGATAAGGGATTTCGGTTATAACGATTTTGGATTTACCATTGTCTGAAGTTTCTATTTCAGCTTTTCCTCTGAGTACAATCCGGCCCCTGCCCGTTTCAAAAGCATCACGTATTCCCTGGTATCCGTAAATGATACCACCTGTCGGAAAGTCAGGCCCTTTGACAATATGGATCAATTCATCGGTTGTTATGTCAGAATTATCGATTACTGCACAAAGAGCATCCACAACTTCTGATAAATTATGAGGAGGCATATTAGTGGCCATACCAACAGCAATACCAGAGGCTCCATTTACAAGTAAATTGGGAATTTTTGTGGGTAAAACTGTTGGTTCATTAAGCGAATCGTCAAAATTCAGCTGAAAATCAACAGTTTCTTTCTCTAAATCAGCCAGAGTTTCTTCTGCAATCCGCATGAGTCTTACCTCGGTATAACGCATAGCAGCCGGGCTGTCACCATCAACTGATCCAAAGTTACCCTGCCCGTCTATTAATGGATAACGCATCGACCAGTCCTGGGCCATCCGTACCATAGCAAAATAAACCGAGGAATCACCATGAGGGTGATATTTACCAAGCACCTCTCCTACAATCCTTGCTGATTTTTTGTAGGCACGGTTTGAAAATACTCCTAATTCAGACATCCCAAATAAAACACGCCTGTGTACTGGCTTTAGCCCGTCTCTTACATCGGGTAAAGCACGCGACACTATCACCGACATGGAATAGTCGATGTAGGCCGATTTCATTTCCTCTTCAATATTAATTTTTATAATTTTCTCTCCGTCAGCCATTTATACTGATTTTTAATTAAAAATTTTCTTTTTTTTAAAGCGCATAAATGTACTAAAATAAATGGTTTTAACCCCTTTAAAAAGCAGTGTTTTTTGGGAAATTATCAACAGAATAATGTTTATAATTGTAGAAGTTTTTAATAAGAATATCTATTTTTGGTACATGAATTGAAAAAGCATCAAATTAAACCAGTAAAAAACAATATGGATTCAAAATTTTCACAGAAAATGAAAGATATACTAGCCTATAGCAAAGAAGAAGCTATCAGGCTAAATAATAATCACATTGGCACCGAACATATTTTTTTGGGGATATTGCGGGAAGGTGAAGGTCTTGCTGTTGAAACTATGGTTAGTCTTGGCCTTGACCTTTACGACCTTAAAAAAGCCATCGAAACCAAAATTCGTATTAAAGGTGAATCTGAAATTACAGATATGGACAATATACCTTTGTTGAAAAGTGCAGAAAATGTGCTGAAAATAGTATATCTTGAGGCCCGGTCGATGAATAACGAATCAGTAAATACGGGTCATCTGCTATTGGCTATATTACGCGATGAATTAAGCTTGGTTACCCTAACTTTAGGCGAACATGATATTAATTATGATAATGTAAAAGCTATGTTACAAAAAGAGCAAACCCGGGGAATGGCTGATCACAATTATGACGACGATGAAGATTTTGGTAGTCGTGGTGAAAGCGGCTCAAATCCCCAGTCGAATATGCCAAAATCAACATCCGATACTCCGGTACTTGACAATTTTGGTATTGATTTAACAAAAGCAGCCGAAGAAAACAGGCTTGACCCCATTGTAGGACGCGAATTGGAAATTGAACGCCTGGCTCAGATATTAAGCCGTCGTAAAAAGAATAATCCGGTACTGATTGGCGAACCGGGTGTGGGTAAATCAGCAATTGCTGAAGGAATGGCCATAAGGATAGTTAAGAAAAAAGTATCCAGAATTTTGTTTGGCAAAAGAATTATAGCTCTCGATCTTGCTTCGATTGTAGCAGGTACAAAATACCGGGGACAGTTTGAAGAAAGAATGAAGGCCATTCTAAATGAATTGCAAAAAAATGATAATATCATCCTTTTTATCGATGAAATTCATACCATTGTTGGCGCAGGAGGTGCTACAGGTTCGCTGGACGCAGCAAATATGTTAAAACCAGCCCTTGCCCGTGGTGAAATTCAATGTATTGGTGCTACCACCCTGGATGAATACCGCCAGTTTATTGAAAAAGACGGGGCTTTGGAAAGGCGTTTCCAAAAAGTAATGGTTGATCCTACTACATCGGAAGAAACGCTTGAAATTCTCAATAATATTAAAGAAAGATACGAAGAGCATCATAATGTAAACTATACTCCTGATGCACTTCAAGCCTGCGTTAAACTTACCAACCGCTATATCAGCGACAGGCATTTACCTGATAAAGCCATTGATGCACTTGACGAATCCGGCTCGCGTGTGCATATCTCAAATATTAAAGTTCCCAAACGTATTGAGGAACTCGAAAAGGAGATTGAAGAAATTCGCGAGAAAAAAATTAATGCGGTAAAAAGCCAGAATTTTGAGATGGCTGCCAGTTTCCGCGATTCTGAAAAGAAACTCCTCGACAGCCTCGAAGCTGAAAAAGACCGTTGGGAAAGTGATCTCATAAAGTTCCGCGAAACTGTAAATGCTGAAAATGTGGCTGAAGTGGTTGCCATGATGACCGGCGTACCCGTACAACGTATTGCCCAAACCGAAGGTAACCGTTTACTGAAAATGGGTGATGCTTTACGGAAGGGAGTTATTGGTCAGGATGAAGCTATTGGAAAAATTGTAAAATCGATTCAGCGAAACCGTGCCGGTTTAAAAGATCCGAATAAACCTATTGGAACATTCATCTTCCTTGGTCCCACAGGTGTTGGTAAAACACAGTTAGCCAAAGTTCTAGCTCAGTATCTTTTCGATAGTAAGGATAACCTTATCCGGGTTGATATGAGTGAATATATGGAGAAATTCTCGGTATCACGTCTGGTAGGTGCACCTCCGGGATATGTAGGCTATGAGGAAGGCGGGCAGCTTACTGAAAAAGTAAGACGGAAACCTTATTCTGTTGTACTCCTTGACGAAATTGAAAAAGCTCACCCTGACGTATTCCATATCCTGCTTCAGGTACTTGATGAGGGCCGTTTGACCGATAGTTTGGGACGCCGTATCGATTTCAGGAATACTATTGTGATTATGACATCAAATATTGGTACCCGTCAGCTAAAAGAGTTCGGTGCAGGGGTTGGGTTCAATACATCAACAAAACAGAAAGCTTCCAATGAAATTGCCAAAGGAGTAATACAAAAAGCTTTAAGGAATGCCTTTGCACCTGAATTCCTGAACCGTATTGATGATGTAATCATGTTCAATCAGCTTACACAGGAAGATATTCATGGAATTATTGATATTGAATTGAAAGGCCTGTATGAACGTGTTGATCATCTGGGTTATAAGCTTAAAATTACCCCTACAGCAAAAGATTATATCGCCAGTAAGGGTTACGATATACAATATGGTGCCCGCCCGTTAAAACGTGCCATTCAGAAATATCTTGAAGATGAAATGGCCGAAGTTATTCTGAAAGCTGAAATTGTGGAAGGCGATACCATAACTGTGAGTTTTGATAAAAAGACAGAAAAAATTAAGATAAAGATTGAAGCCACTAAAAAAACCGAGGAAAATAAAAAGCAGGAATAGAATATATTTTAATCAAACTATAAAAATGAAAAGGTACCTCTGTGGGTGCCTTTTTTTATAAATTAAGTTTACTGTCGCAATGAGTCAATCTGAGTTTGCATTTTTTTCTCAATCATATTTAGCTGCAACTTTAGGTAACCTTCATCGGGCATCATTTTTAACCCATACGACAATATTGTTGAAGCAGATTCTAACTGGCTTAGAAGCACTAAATTTTCAGAATATTTTAAAAATACAGATGCGAGCAAAGGTGTAAATCTGGGATCAGTTTTAAGGGTTCCGGCTTTAATTTTTTCATTAAGAATTGTCTGGGCTTTACTCATATCCAGTTCACCCTGCGGATTATTTTTGGAAAGCATTTCGCATGCTCCTATAAAATATACTATGGTTTCGTCGTTTTCGCGATTCAATTTATTATAGCTTTTTGCGGCGATGGCAGCCTTTTTATATTCCATGTCCTGAAAATATTTATTTATCTTTTTTAGCTGCTCATCCTTAAGTGTATTTATAAATCCAATGTTTTCATCGTATAAGATACCCTCTTTGTCTTTTCTGATAAATTTTCCAATGTATGCAATGGCTTGTTTAAACCCGTCTTTATAATCATCCCTGAGAATTGGATCATCAGACATTGATAGCTTATAATAACACATTGCAACGTATAAATATGGCTCTGGTTCATGCGACGAACTTTCCCTATATGTCATGTTATCAGCTTTGAACAGGCAGCTTTCATACTTTCCTGAAGCATATAATTGAGCCAGTTTATCATCTTTTCCACCCACCACCTGTGCAATGCTGCTTGAAAACCACAACAGTGTCATTAACATAATAAAAATAAGGGACCTCATCGTTCAACATTTAAAAATGATCGCGAATTTGCAAAAAAATCGTTTCGCATCAAACAACATTTTATAAATTTATAGTTGTTATTTAATATGAAAATGCATAGAGCAAGATTATTCATTGGAATTCCTATAACAGATGCACTAATATCTGAACTACAGATAATTAGACCTGAGTTGAAGACTGTCAGTAATTTACGCTGGGTACCAAACGAAAATCTTCATATAACTTTATTATTCATTGGCGAAACCGATGTTAAAAATATTGATGGTATAAAAACATCTGTTAAGCTGACATTACAATCCATGCTGCCTTTTGAATTAATATTTGACAAATTTGCGTTTATGCCTGCTAAAAAGCCTTACATGATTTGGGCCAGGTACAAAAAGGATGAAAATTTTGAGAAAACCAGTTATGCTTTACACAATATCCATTTCTTAAGTAGCTCAGGTTAATGATTAAATAATTAACTTGCTGATATTATTATTTCGTGTCCATTTAATTATTACCTCCTATGAATCCCGATAGATCAGCAAACAAAACCAAAATTGTGGCCACTGTAGGTCCTGCATGTGAATCAAAAGAAATGTTGAAAGAACTCATTATTGCAGGAGTTAACGTTTTTAGGGTCAATTTCTCACATGGTAAGCATGAAGATCATAAAATTGTGATTGACCGCATACATGAACTTAATTCGGAGCTAAATACCAATGTAGCCGTTCTGGCCGATTTACAAGGGCCAAAACTTAGAATTGGCGATGTCGAAAACAATGGAGTCCAACTTTATACCGGTGATATAATTGAATTCACTAATGAAAAATGTCTGGGCAACAAATCAAGGGTTTATATGAGTTATGAACTGTTCCCGAAAGACGTAAATGTTGGAGATACTATCCTGATTGATGACGGGAAGCTAAAATTGGAAGCTGTTGAAACTAATGGAAAAGACTCTGTTAAAGCCAAAGTAATATTCGGAGGTATATTATCATCAAAAAAAGGGGTTAACCTGCCAAAAACGAAAATATCGTTACCCAGTTTGACCGAAAAAGATATTGTTGATGCTGAGTTTGCACTCGAACAGGATGTGGATTGGCTTGCCCTGTCATTTGTACGCTCAGTTACCGATATTGCTGATTTGAAAGACCTGATTCGGCATAAAAAAAAACACACAAAAGTTATTGCTAAAATTGAAAAACCCGAGGCTCTTCAGGAAATTGATAATATTATTGATGTGACTGATGGAATAATGGTAGCCCGTGGCGATCTGGGCGTTGAAATGCCTTTTCAAGAAGTGCCGCTGATCCAAAAGCAGATTATTGAAAAGTGTTTTCGATTTGCAAAACCCGTAATTGTCGCAACACAAATGATGGAAAGCATGATCAACAATTTCAGTCCTACCCGTGCTGAAGCAAACGATGTAGCCAATGCCGTGATTGATGGTGCCAGCGCCTTAATGCTAAGCGGTGAGACCAGTGTTGGAAAATTTCCGGTTGGGGTTATTAAGGCTATGCACGAAATCATTGCCTTTACAGAGAAGAACGGTTACAATTATTACAGGAACCATGCCCCCTCAGTAATGAATCATACTTTTATTGCTGATTCAACCTGTGCCAGTGCATGTAGTTTGGCTCAACAGTCACAAGCTCGCTCCATAATTGTTTATACTCATTCGGGTTATACTGCTTTCAGGATTGCCAGTCATCGTCCCAACACCAACATTTTTGCCTTTACACCCGATCGTGGATTACTCAGGCAAATGTCGCTGCTTTGGGGAGTTACGGCCATCATCAGTAAAGAATTTGTTCTTACTGACGATGCGAATCAATTCACACTTAAGTATTTGAAAGATAAAGATTTAATTACTGAAAATGAATTAATTATTCATGTGGGAAGTATGCCCCTGAATAATAAAGGACAGACTAATATGATTAAACTATCTTATTTATAGGCAAGTAACAAGGACCAAGGATTAAGGAGCAAGTAACAGGTAACAAGTATCAAGTATCATGAAATGGTTACTGAGCGGAGTCGAATTAACAATTCGTTAAAACACTCTGCCAGCTTTTTGTTCCAGGAGCATTAAATCGGCCAGAACTATGGCTGTCATAGCTTCAAGAATGGGTGGAACGCGCAGGGCAACACAGGCATCGTGCCGGCCTTTTATTATTAATTCGTCCACTTCACCTTTTTCAAAGTTCATGGTTTCCTGGAGTTTTGAAATGCTGGAAGTTGGCTTTACAGCTATGCGAAATACCAGTTCATTTCCATTGGTAATGCCTCCGTTAATTCCACCTGCATAATTTGTCTCAGTAGTACCTTTATTATCGATGATATTATCATTGTGTTCGTAGCCGGTCATACGGGCAGCCTCGAATCCGCTACCGAATTCAATCCCTTTTGTCGCAGGAATAGCAAATACAGCATGGCTTAGAAGTGATTCTACAGAATCCCAGAAAGGTTCACCCAGCCCCACAGGCAAGCCATTCACACGGCATTCCACAATGCCGCCAATTGAATTATTATCAGCAATTGCCTGATCCAGTGCTTTATCAATATCCGTTGAACCTCCGGCTTCAACCAGCCTGGATTCAATTTGAATGTTTTTCAGGATTTTTTTTGCGACTACTCCTGCTGCAACTATTCCAACGGTGAGACGGGCTGAGAAATGCCCCCCTCCGCGATAATCATTGTAACCACCATATTTAACTTTACCTGTTAAATCAGCATGACCCGGACGTGGTGAGGCTACCAGGTTGGCATAATCGCCTGAGCGGGTATTTATATTTTTAAAAAAAATAGTCAATGGAGCTCCTGTGGTTTTCCCGTTAAATACACCACTCATAAATTCTGGCAGATCGGCTTCTTTACGAGGTGTAGTGCCTTTTGCCCCCGATCTTCGACGCGATAAATCAGGTTCAAAATCATCCTCTGTTACAGGTATTCCGGAAGGACACCCATCCAGTACAATTCCTGCACCAAAACCATGCGACTCACCAAATATTTGTACTTTAAAAATTCTGCCAAAAGTATTCATCGTAAATATTTCTTTATTAAAGTAGTATTAATTTACCAAAAATAACGCTTTATTAAACAATTGGGGAAACCTTTGAGCTATTTAGTTTAGATAATCTTTACCCCCAGGGTTTTCATGTCCGTATAAAATTCAGGATAAGTTTTATTTACGCATTCAGCTCCTGAAACTGTAACCGGACCATCAGCATTTAAGGCTGCAAGAGTCAAAGCCATGGCAATTCTGTGATCATTATGAGCAAAGACTTCCCCTCCACTTATCGAAGAACCTGTAATAAACATCATATCTCTCTCAAATTCAATAATTACACCAATTTTACTAAACTCATCCTTTAAGGCTTCTCCCCGGTTGCTTTCTTTATGAATCAGCCGGTGTACACCTTTTATACTGCTTGTTCCCTCGCAATTTGCAGCCAACGCTGTTAAAACCGGGAACAGATCGGGACAATGCAAGGCATCAAAATCAAAGGCTTGCAATTTTTCAGGCTTTTTAATTTCAATACTATCTGCCGCTATATTAACAATAGCTCCTGCATCTTTAATTGCCTTTAAAACAGCACGATCGGCCTGTGATGAAGTGCTACTCAACTGTTCAACTTTTATGTGACCACCTATAGCCCCGGCTACCAAAAGACCTGCAGCTCCACTCCAGTCGCCTTCAATAAAGTAATTACCAGCCTGGTATTTTTGATTTCCTTTAATATAAAATTCCTCGTAATTATTATGCATTACCACACCTCCAAAGTCCTCAATGGCCTTAAGTGTCATGTCGATATAAGGAATACTCATAAGTTTATTGACTTTGAGCACACTTTCACCTTTAGCTTTTGGCAAGGCAATTAATAATCCGGATAAAAACTGGGAACTAAGGCTACCATCGAGATTGGCTACACCAGGAGCTATCGGGCCTTTGACCTTAACTGGAGGAAATCCCAGGTTGGTTGTAATTGAAACATTCAACTGGTTTAGGGTTTCAGTCATAAAATCAGCTGGTCGTTTGAGCAAAGAACCTTCAGCTTTCAATTCCACTTCGTTTTCCAATAAAGCCACAATAGGCGTAAAAAGCCTGATAGCCAGCCCTGATTCGCCGCAATGCAATTGTGTTGGCCTGGTTTTACCATCAGGAATGATAGAGATAAAACTGTCGTTGTCATAAACCCGGCAACCATAGCTTGAAGCAATATTCAGTCCGGCCAGGGCATCATCGCAGCGCGAGGGATTTTCAATAATAGTCTCGCCTTCAGCTAAAACGGATAACGCAATCGCCCTCTGCATAAAACTTTTTGAGGCCGGTGCTTTTACAGTACCCGCTATTTTTGAGGAAGAAATTACTTTATTCATTAATTTAAATAAATTTATTATTTATTTGATTATAAATAACTTAAAATTAATTTCATATTACTTTCAGTAATTTGACCGGGAGCTGTTTCCGCGGCATTATCACAACTTACAAAGGTAAAAGGAGCACCAAGTTTCAAGGCTGCAATCCGGGTTATGCTTCCCGACTTACCCATTCCCAGGCTAAGAATATTATTATATTTCTGATAAAGACTGAGTAAACTAATATTGTCTTCCTGATTTCTGGCCATGGTTGAAATTTTTATCAAATCAGCCCCTTTTCGGTGACAATCATTAATGATTTTTTCCAATTCATCCATCGATGGCGTATTTTCATAATTGTGATAGGATATAATAACCCTACAACCCTTTAATTTGGCCTGGGTTACCAGGTTTTGGGAATACATATCGTCCGATTCCACTTCAATATCTACCCATTTTGCTCCTGCATTAATAGCGGTGGTCAATATTCCTGTCCTTTGTTCATCAGTTAATCCCTCCGTCCTGCATGTTGCCAGTAAATTAGGATGGCTGCCAAACAGATTTTTTATTTCATCAAGGCTAAGTCCTGACTTTTCAAGCCGTATTTCAGCCATTTCAGCCCCAATTAAGAGCGAATTTATTTTTTGTAATCCTTGTACTGCAATTGCCCGGCAAAGCATAATACCGTTTATTTTTGGGTTAAAATTTAAGTGATTGTAATTCCTTTATCGAAATTTGTTGAATACTTACATTGCCAATACTATCCATTAAAATAAAATGGATCATATGGCCTTCCCGCTTTTTATCCATAAATAAAGCATCAAGCACTTCATCGTGTTTATCCGTAACATTAACCGGCAAATTCAGTGCTTTTAACAGGTTAATAATCCTGGTGTATTCCTCTTGATTAATTGAATCCTGATTTAAAGAGAGTTGAGCAGCAATGGCCAAACCGATACTCACAGCTTTACCGTGCGAAACCCCTGTAACCTTCTCAACAGCATGCCCATAGGTATGCCCCAGGTTTAGCTTCCTGCGTTCCCCTTGCTCCTTTTCATCTTTATTTACAATTCCTGCTTTTATTTTAACCGACTTCGAAACAAGTTGCATAATAAATTCAGGATCGAGATTAATAGCTTTACTGATATTTTGTTCCAGTTGTTCGAACATGGCTTTATCAGCGATTAGCGTATGTTTCACAATTTCGGCAAATCCGCAGAGTAAATCATCATGCTCCAGGGTTTTAAGCATCTCTGGGTCACAAATAACGAACTTTGGTTGATTAAAAGTGCCTACCATATTTTTAAACCCAAGGAAATTTACGCCGTTTTTGCCACCTACGCTGGCATCAACCTGTGAAAGCAAGGTTGTTGAAATAAAGCCGAATTCAATGCCTCGCATAAAGACAGAAGCCGCAAATCCACCGATATCGCAAACAATTCCACCGCCCACGGCCAGCAGAAACGAACTGCGATCGGCATTGAGTTTTAACAGTTGATCCATTATAAACTCAATGGTAGCCAGGGTTTTGTTTTTTTCGGTCTGTCCAATTTCAACAATAGGGTATTCGCTAAAAAACGCTCCGTATAGCCCTTTTACCTTATCATCCATTAAAACAATCACCTGTTTATCAGGCAAATAAGTTTTGAAATTTTTAAAACTTTCGCCTATTAAAAGCAATGATTCCGATTGTGATCCGCGGACCGTAATATGTTCCATTAAATGCAAAATTGTAATTGATGAATAAAAATAAGTAAGAAAGCTTAATTTTCATTCATAATTCGTGTTTGTTTATTGATTGATTCCTGGTGAATAGCTTTAAATATCTGAACCAGAAATTCATCACTCAGGTCACGATTTTTACCTTTTTCCAATATTTTATTCAGGATTTCCTGCCATCGGTCGGGTTGTAAAATGGTGATATTGTTGGCTTTTTTGTATTCCCCGATTTTTTCAGCCACCTTCATCCGTTCCTCAATAATTCCCAGTAATTCATTGTCAAATTTATCAATCTGTTGTCTTAAATCTTCCAGGGTATGGAATGAATTTTGGTCAATCTCGCGATGACGGATTACCAGGTTGCCCAGAAGGTTCTTAAGTTCAGCTGGTGTAATTTGCTGTTTGGCATCGCTCCATGCCTTATCGGGATTACAATGCGATTCAATGATTAATCCATCATAATTCAGGTCAAAAGCTTTTTGAGAAATTTCCTGTAATATATCACGGCGGCCCCCAATATGACTTGGATCACAAATCATTGGTAAATTGGGCATTTTGGTTCGTAATTCAATAGGCAACTGCCATTGCGGGGCATTACGGTACCTGGTTTTATCAAAGGTTGAAAAACCTCTGTGAATAGCACCGACTTTTGTAATTCCTGCACCCTGAATCCTTTCGATGGCACCCATCCATAATTCGACATCTGGATTTACAGGATTTTTTATAAAAACCGGGATGTCAACACCTTTTAACGCATCGGCAATATCCTGCATAGCAAAAGGATTTGCTGAGGTTCGGGCACCAATCCATAAAATATCGACCCCCATCCGAAGTGCTTCGTAAACGTGTTTTACATTAGCCACTTCAATAGATACTTTTAATCCTATTTCACGTTGAACTGAACGTAACCATTCCAAACCTATACTGCCAACGCCTTCAAACGAATTTGGACGAGTACGGGGTTTCCAAATTCCTGCCCTAAAAACCTCAATACCCTGATCTTTCAGCTGACGCGCTGTATCAAGTACTTGTTCCTCTGACTCTGCACTACAGGGTCCGGCAATAATTAAAGGCCTGTCTTCTTTTTCTAATCCCCAACCTTTAAATGGGTGTTTTAATATTGCATTCATGATTTCTATTCAAAATTGTATTAATTATTTAAACAAAACTCTCTTAATTTTATTTGATTCTTTGATCATGGCATGGACTTTTTCAATGTCATCATTTTCAATAGAGTCCCGGAATTGCTGCAATTTCCGGATATAAACATCCAGTACAGTTTTTACATTATCCTTATTCTGGCTGAAAATAGGTGCCCACATATCCGGGGAACTCTTTGCCAGACGTACCGTACTATCGAATCCACCGCTGGCAAGATCAAAAATGTTTTTTTCGTTTTTTTCCTTTTCGAGTACAGTCAAAGCCAGGGCAAATGAACTTAAGTGCGAAATGTGTGAGACGTAAGCAGCATGAATATCATGGTTGATACCATTCATGTGAATAATGCGCATATTCAGAACCTCATACATTCGTTTAACTGCTGCTACGGCTCTTAAATCACTATCTTCGGTATCGCATAATATGGAGGCTTTACCGTCGAACATTCCTGAAATGGCAGCCCAGGGACCTGAAAATTCAGTTCCGGCCATAGGATGGCTTGAAACATAATGTTTCCGTTTAGGATGGTATTTAATATGTTCAAGTATAGATGTTTTAGTTGAACACATGTCCGTAACTGTCTGCATGTCAATTAAATCGAGTACTTTAGGCAATACACTTATGGTGGCATCCACGGGTATAGCTAAAATAATCATATCAGCTTGTTTCACAGCAGTTTCCAAATCTGAAATTTCATCTACAAAACCAATATGCTGCGCTGCATTGGCGTTTATCCGATCCTTGTCGACACCAATAATTTTATCAGTAAAGCCCCTTTTCCTTAAATCGATGGCTGCTGAGCCCCCCATCAATCCTAAGCCTATAATTGTTAATGTCATTTAAATTTTAGTTATTCAGGTTAAGTTTTTCAATTCTCGCAATCGATTCTTTAATAAGCTCTTTCGAGCTACATAATGAAACCCGGGCAAATTTATCTCCATTTGAACCGAATATGGCACCCGGAGTAATAAATACATTGGTCTCGTACAGAATTTTATCACAAAAATCGAAAGTATGACTATAATTATCAGGAATTTGTGCCCATACAAACATACCGCTTTGATTTTTATCGTAACGCGCTCCCAGCTTATCAAATAACTCCCAAACCAGTTTGCGACGTTCAATATATTCGTCGTTTATGTATTTAAACCAGCCATTCCCTTTTTCCAGAGCTTTAGCAGCAGCCAATTGTAAGGGTTTATACATACCCGAGTCCATGTTGCTTTTAATTTTAATTACATGACTGATAAACTCAGGTTTTCCGGCAACCATTCCCACCCTGAAACCGGCCATGTTATGTGATTTACTCAGTGAGTTCAGTTCCAGGGCAGTATCTTTTGCACCAGGCACTGCCAGAATACTTTTGGGATCATCATTCAGGATAAAACTGTATGGATTATCATTGCATATTAAAATATCATGCTTCAATCCAAATTCAATCAGTTTTTGGTAAACATCCATCGATGCCGGCTGACCGGTAGGCATATGTGGATAGTTCACCCACATGATTTTTACTCCTGAAAGATCAGTTTTTTCCAGCTCGTCAAAATCAGGATACCAATTGTTTTCTTTTTTTAGTTGATATTCAGCCAGTTGAGCTCCTGTAATTAAAGAAACAGAGCGATAAGTCGGATAGCCTGGATTGGGAATTAACACTTTATCCCCGGGATTTACGAATGCCATAGAGATGTGCATAATCCCTTCTTTGGAACCAATCAAAGGCAATATTTCCGTATTACTGTCCAAATCAACCTGGTAATAGGTTTTATACCATTTTGAAAAAGCCTGACGAAGCTCGGGAATCCCATTATAACTTTGATATCCATGGTTTCCCGGAGTATTAATTCCATTGGTAAAAGCCTCAAGGGCAGTCTTTGGCGGTAACATATCGGGGTCACCAATTCCCAGGTTAATCACATTTTTTCCTTCTGAACGCATTTTAGCTATTTCCTTGAGCTTTTGCGAGAAGTAATATTCCTGAACCAGGTTGGTTCTGTCAGCTGGTTGTATCATTTTTTATTGATGATGAATATTTTCTAATGTTTCGATACTATATTTATATTCTCCGAGTATAAGTAAATCAACTATCAGGGGTTTTATAGCATCTAAACCCTGCGTGTATTTTTGGTAATCGGTAAAAGCCAGATCGACATAAAAGAAATATTGAAATTCTTTACCTACGATCGGCATTGATTGAATTTTGGTAAGATCGAGGTCGTAAAAAGCCAGTACACTCAATACTTGTGAAAGCCTTCCCTGATAGTTTGGCAGGCTAAAACAAATTGAGGCTTTACTTATATCTTCAGGCAAATTATCTTCGCTGTCGCGATGTGTTAAAATTAAAAACCGGGTATAATTCCTTTTATTGGTTTCTATACCCGGCGCTAATATTTCCAGTCCAAACATTTCAGCCGCAAGATCGGAAGCAATGGCCCCTTTTCCCACTAATTTCTTTTCGCCTATTAACTGGGCGCTTAGCGCGGTATCAATAGATTCTACCAATTTAATTTCAGCATATTGTTTAAAGAATTTTCGACACTGGGCAATGGCCATGTAATGCGAATGTACTTCAGTTAAATCTTCAATTTTTTGACCTGGTAAGGCAATCAGGTTCTGTTTGATACGCAGGTATTCTTCACCTACAATTTTAACCGGTGATTCTTTTAATAATACATAATTAGGAATTAAACTGCCAGCCACCGTGTTTTCGATAGCCATTATCCCAAAATCGATTTCTTTTCTGGCCAACAGGTCGGTGATGTTTTCAAAGGTTTCACATGGTACTATCTCAATATCGAAATCGAAATAATTGCGTGCGGCAATTTCATGAAAGGCTCCTGTTCCACCCTGGATGGCAACCTTTTTTAAACCTATTTCTGTTAATTTACTGTCAACCATAATATCTGGCATAAAAAAACCCCGCTTTCAGCGGGGCTTATATTTAAATATTATATTATTTACTCAAATAAAACCCCGTTTTACTTCCCCAGAAATAAAAATAGAAATAATAAAAAGAAGTATGTCCAAACAGGTTTTTCATAGTTATGTTTTTTTGACAGAACAAAGATGAAAGATATTTTTGAATAAGCAAAAAAAATCTGAAAAAATATTTCAATGTTTAATTATAATTTAAAAAACAATCAAATAATCTGCTTTCATATTATAAGTTAGAAAATAAACTTATAAACTATCTTTTCATGATATTTTTCTCCAGGTCGCAGCACAGCACTGGGGAATTGGGGTTTGTTGGGGGCATCAGGAAAATTTTGTGCTTCAATGGCTATGCCTGAATACTGGGCAAAGGGTAATCCGCCTTTACCAATACTGCTGCCATCAAAATGCATTCCTGTATACACCTGAATTCCGGGCTGGGTTGTATAAACCTCAATAGCTCTTCCTGAATTGGGTTCAGAAACCTTGCATGCCAGGCCATAAGTTTTTTCAGGTTTATTAATTACCCAATTATGATCGAGCCCTCCAACCAATTGTATCTGATCGTATTCACTCTTAATACGCTCCGATAATTTAACCGGTTCAATAAAATTCATGTCTGTTCCCAGTACTTCCCTTAGTTCTCCTGTGGGTACGCCCATCTCATTGATCGGGGTGAATGATTTCGCATTTACGTTAAGCTCATGGTTAAAAACTTTACCCTGCCCCACACCATTCAAATTAAAATAAGGATGACTGGTTAAATTAACTACGGTTGTTTTATCAGTAACAGCTGAAAGATCAATAAACAACTCATTATCATTGTTTAAAGCGTAGATTACTTCAACTGATAAATTTCCCGGATAATTTTCTTCCCCATCAACACTTAAATATTTTAATTTGTAAGCGCTGCTATATCCTTCCAAATTATACGGTTCCACCAGCCACTCACGGGTATTGAAACCGTTAAATCCACCGTGTAGTTGATTTGTACGGTCGTTCTGGGCCAATTGATAGGTTTTTCCTTCCAGTGTAAACTGTCCTTCTCCAATACGATTAGCAAACCTTCCGCAGATTGCTCCCATGTAACTATCGCCCTGCTCAGCCTCATCAAAAGTATCATATCCAAGGGCAATATCAACCAGTTTACCGTTTTCCGGAATTTTAACTGATGTAAATTTGCCTCCCAGTGCAATAAATTCAACTATAATTCCATTACTGTTTGTAAGTGAATAAGTTTTCATATCCATTATTTTAATCTGATTTTGAAATTTAAAATATAAAAAAGGATGTTTCATTTTTGAAACATCCGAAATTATACAATTTTACTTAAATATCTATTTTTTTTTCTTTTTCCTGAATAAATCGGAAATAATAAGCATAAATCCGCCGAATATCAGCATAAAAATGCCTGACCATAAATTTATATTAATGTTCAGTGAAATAGAATACATTTCATTTGACGATGTTGCCAATCCAAAAATGGTAAGTAATAAACCAAAAATGGAAAACATCAGTCCTATTGGTATTTTAATATCTAATCCCATGATAATTTATTTTAATGTTTACCAGAAAATAATTGATAACACAAGAGCAATAACACCAACCATCCAGGCCATTGCAACAGGTTTTTGAAACCATCTTTTTGAATCATCAACCACTTTGGGTGTTAATTGATAAACTAGGCCTTTTAGTTGTTCATCGGTTTTGGTACGTTTGGTTAACAGCGAGATGATTAATGTTACAACCAGGGCAACACTAAAGGCAATAATGGCAATATTAAAATTCTGAGCCATTTCGCTGGGGAATACTTTTATTACGGTTCCCAACCAACCTCCTTTAATCAGACTTTCAGCACCTACAGGTGCAGTTAAGCCATGAACAATGGCTGCTGATCCTGTACCGGCAATTAAACCCCAGAAAGCACCGTGTCCCGTAGTTCGTTTTGTAAACATACCCAGGACAAAGGCAGCGAACAGCGGAGCATTAATAAAGGCAAAAACCAGTTGTAAAAAGTCCATTACATTATTAAATAATGCAGCTACATAAGCAGTTAGAATAGAAACCCCAACGCCTACAATAGTAGTTATTTGCCCTACACGCAGGTAATGGCTGTCTGATTTTCCTTTAACCAGGTAGCTTTGATAAATATCATAAGTCCAAACGGTATTAAAAGCTGTTACATTACCAGCCATACCACTCATAAATGAAGCCATCAGGGCTGTTAATCCAAGTCCTAAAACCCCAGTCGGGAAATAGCGTTTTAAAAGCATAGGTATTACCAGGTCGTAATCGTAGCCAGCACCCTTAACAGGCAGGTGAAATGAAGCATCGCCCATATTAAGCAAAGCAATAGCAATCATTCCGGGTACTATCACTAAAAACGGAATAAACATTTTTGGAATAGCACCTATTAAAGGGGTTTTACGGGCAGCACTCATCGAACCGGCTGCCATGGCACGTTGTACTACCAGGAAGTTGGTACACCAATACCCAAACGACAGGACAAATCCTAATCCAAAAATGATACCCATAACGCCTCCCATGGGGTGATCGGCATTAATATATTTCCATGAATGGGCTAAATGAGGTGAAATATTTGCGGTTAGTCCTTCCCAGCCACCAACATGTATTAATCCTATAATTACCAGGGGCAGGAATCCTATTACGATGAGGAAAAACTGCAAAACTTCGTTGTAAATCGCTGAACTCAATCCTCCTAAATAAGTATAAACCAGTACAATAATAGCTGATATTATTAAACTCATATGAAAATTCCATCCCAGCAAATTTTCGAGAAGCAATGCCAGGGCATACATTGATATACCCGAAGCAAAAATGGTCATAATAGCAAACGAAAAAGCATTAAAAGCCCTGGTTTTTTCGTCAAACCTGAGTTTTAAGTATTCCGGTACCGACCGGGCTTTGGAGCCATAGTAAAATGGCATCATGAAAATGGCCAGAAAAATCATGGCCGGAATGGCACCAATCCAGTAAAAATGTACTGTGGCCAGCCCATATTTTGCTCCTGAGGCTGCCATACCAATTACTTCGAGGGCACCCAGATTTGCAGATATAAAGGCCAGGCCGGTTACCCATGCAGGCAAAGAACGTCCGGCTTCGAGAAAGGCAGAGGCATTACTCATATATTTTTTTAGTGCCCATCCAATTCCCAAAACAAAAACAAAATAGATGATCATGATAGAATAATCTAACCATGTCAGCGAAAATGATTCCATATTAGTTAATTTAGTTAAACATTATAATTGTGGTTTATTAGTTTCCTATAGATGTTATGTTTTTAATCATTATAATTCCACCTTCACCGCTCCTTTATTCCTGATAAATAATTTATGGCATTTACCAACCCCAAAAGCACTTTCAAGCATTTGAATATATTCGTCAAGTAATGAATCAGGAACAAATGCCTGAATGGTTCCGGCAAATCCACCTCCATGAACACGCCAGGCCCCTTTCCCTTTCAAAACAATTTCGCTTAAGGCTAATGCCAGCGAAATACCTTGTTCGTTTGGTGTAAAATTGCAATACACATTTTGGTTATACATATATGAACTACGTCCAGATTCATTAACCATAGATAAAAAGGCTTCAAAATTATTAGCTTCTAATGCATTAACCTGATCGACCACCCGTTGGTTGTCGCCCAGAAAATGAAGTGTCCGAAGTATGGCACGGTCTCCTGTTTTTGAGCGAATTTGTGAAATTTTACTTAATAATTCTTCCTGAGTTACCTGGCGAAGAACCTCTTTACCAAATTCTTTCGCAACCCATCTCATTTCATTAGGTAAGGATGCATACTCTTCGTTAAGGTCGGCATGACTTCCCCCCGTGTCCGTAATTACAAGTGTATAGCCCGAATGCATAAAATCAAAATTAACACTTTTTACCACGGGTTTCGATGGGTTATTAAAATCGATAGTTATAAATCCGCCTACTGAACAAGCTGTCTGATCCATCAATCCACATGGTTTACCAAAATAATTATTTTCGGCCCATTGCCCTATTTTGGCGTTTTCAACGGCATCCAGCTCACCGTTGTTAAATAAATGGCTGATAATGGCACCCATTAAAACCTCGAATGATGCTGATGAGCTTAAACCGGAACCATCGGGTACTCCTCCGATAATGTAGGCATCAAAGCCGCCTACCTGGTAGCCCAGTTCAATTAAGCGGGCACAGATGCCGCTGACCAGGGCTTCGGATAAATAAAATTTCTCTTTTCTAATAGATAGTGAATTCAAATCAACCTTGATTTCGGGGTAACCTTCAGAGGTGATACGGATCAAATCTGTCTGGTTTGGGGTTGCAACGGCAATGTTATCCATGTTTACGGCACCTGCCAGAACTCTTCCGTGCTGGTGATCAGTATGATTACCGCCAATCTCAGTTCGTCCCGGAGCACTAAAAATATCACCTTCGTTATGTTGATATTTGTCCTGGAATTTATGGAGCAACTGGCTGTAAAGGTGAAGTTTTTCTTTTAATATATTTTCATCATTTCCGTACAACTCCCTGATAAAGCTGTTATCAGTATTCTTCAGTCTGTTATAAATTTCATTAAAACTTTGCATGCGGCATTATTATTTCTAATTATTTAATATTTATTGACCTTACGAAGGTTTTAGGCTACAATTTCGAATAAAAGACTTCGGTAAGTGACCTCTTATTTAACATTTTCAGATTTTCGATAGCTATTCTCCCATAGCCATGCTGATTTCGTCATCTCATCAAGGGTTTTTCCTGCTTTCCAGCCCAATTCGTTATTGGCAATGGTTGTATCGGCCCAAATTTGTTCAATATCACCTGCCCTCCTGCCAACTACTTTATAATTAAGCTTTTCACCAGTTGTTTTTTCAAACGATTTAATGACTTCAAAAACCGATAACCCATTACCTGTACCAATATTGAACATTTCATAAGCATTTTTATTTTTGCCTGAGATCAGCCTTTCAATGGCAACAATATGGGCTTTAGCCAGGTCAACCACATGAATATAATCACGTATGCACGATCCGTCAGGAGTATTATAATCGTCGCCAAACACACTCAGTTGTTGACGAATGCCGTAGGCTGTCTGAGTTATAAAAGGCATCAGGTTGGCCGGCACTCCTTTGGGTAATTCTCCGATTAATCCTGAAGCATGTGCCCCGATAGGATTGAAATAGCGGAGGGCAATTCCATTTATTTTAGCTCCGGAGTTTATTGTATCGCGTAAAATGTTTTCGTTTACCTGTTTTGTATAACCATAAGGTGATTCAGCCGGTTTTACAGGAGCATTTTCGGTAACCGGCAATTCATCGGGTTGCCCGTAAACTGTACAGGAAGATGAAAAAACGAAATTTTCAATTTCATATTTCTTCATACCTTCCAACAAATTTAACATGGTAACCAGGTTATTACGGTAATAATGCAAAGGTATCTGAACCGATTCACCTACAGCTTTGGCAGCCGCAAAATGTATAATTCCTTTTAAGTTGTGCTGTTGTTTAAAGAAATTATCCAGTGCATTATTATCGAGTAAATCGAACTCAAAAAAATTTGGACGCACCCCGGTAATTTGTTCAATCCGGTCAACAACAATGGCATCAGAATTCGATAAATTGTCAATAATCAGCACTACATAACCCTGGTTAATTAATTCTACGGTAGTATGCGAACCAATATAGCCGGTTCCTCCGGTTACTAATATCTTTCCTTTTTTATTCATTTCTTAATCTTATAATTTTAAATTCTTTTCTAATTCTCAGTGTTAATCAATAAAAAAACTAACTTTTTTTATAGTGAATCAAAGATAAACCTTTTAGCCTTTCGGCACTTTGTTCAGCTGTAATATCCCGTTGTGCATTAGCCATCATCTCGTAACCCACCATGAATTTTTTTACAGTAGCCGAACGCAATAATGGCGGGTAAAAATGCATATGCATATGCCATTCAGGATGTTCTTTTCCATCGACAGGCGCCTGATGGATGCCTGCCGAATAAGGAAAAGAAACTTCGAACAAATTATCGTATTTAATCGTCAGCTTTTTGTATATATCTGCAAAGCCTTCTTTTTCATTTTCAGTAAGTTGTAATATATTTTGTACGGCCCTTTTGGGTGAAATCATAGTCTCAAAAGGCCAGGTAGCCCAAAACGGGACGAGAGCTACAAAGGATTCATTCTCAACCACAATACGTTCGTATTTTTGCAATTCACTTTTTAAATATGCTTCCAGCATTGTTGCTCCATGCCGTTGATAGTATTTTAACTGGCTTTCGCATTCCTTATTAACTTCGTCGGGAATTGAGGATTGAGCCCATATCTGACCATGAGGATGCGGATTGCTACAGCCCATAATACTGCCCTTGTTTTCAAATACCTGAACATGATTTATAAAATCGTTGCTTCCCAGCGTGCGGTATTCATCTATCCATACATCAATAACTTTTACAATATCATCAACCTCCATTTCAGGAATGGTGAGGCTATGATCGGGTGAGAAACAAATTACCCGGCTTATTCCCTGCTCTGCTTTAGCGATAAACAACTCCTCATTTAGTTCTCCCTGGGGAGTATCGGGCAACAAGGCACTAAAATCGTTAGTAAAAACAAATGTCGATGTATAATTATCGTTTACAGGACCTGAGGCGCGTTGATTTCCCGGGCATAAATAACAGCCTGGATCATAGTTGGGTCTGTTTTCTTCTGAACTTTTCTCCGTTTGCCCCTGCCATGGCCTCTTAGCGCGATGTGGTGACACCAACACCCATTGGTTGGTTAACGGATTATATCGTCGATGCGGATGTTCTGTAAAGTTTATCATATTTTTAATTCATTAGCCTATTAATTAATTAGTTCATGTGCTCATTTTCAATTTACTGTGAGGTTTCATTGAGCAACTGTTCATTGGGCGGAGTCGAAATGAACGGTAATAATTCTTAATAGATGACTACTTTTCATATTTTACTAGTCTTACTGAACCTTCAATTTCTTCTTTCTTTTTAAAACGATAGTAAAATGCTCCTTTCTTGGATTCGCTTGTATCTTTTTTGTCCAGCTTTTCAAGAATTTTTAGCGACAGCATTTTCTTTCGGAAATTGCCCGGATCAAATTCCATAGCAAATATGGAATTATACAATTGACGAAGTTGAATTATTGTAAATTCAGCAGGCAGCAAATCGCGACCCACAATATCGTAACTGGCTTTTTCGCGCAATTTATGTAATGCCAGATCAACCATGGCTTTATGATCGAATATCAATTCAGGAAAATGCATAACCGGCCACCACTTGGCACCGAATTGATCAATTAATGTACGGTCGTGTAGATTTAAATCAATTAAAGCAAAGAACACTACGCTTAAAACCCGGCCGCCGGAATCACGATCAGGATTTGAAAAAATATGAATCTGATCCATAAAAATATCTTCAAGACCCGTAATTTTTTGTAATACCCTTTTGGCAGCTTCTTCTGTACTTTCATCCTGGTTTAACCATCCTCCAACCAAAGACCATTTGCCTAATTCCGGTTCCAGTTGTCTCTTAAAAAGCAGTAGTTTTAATTCGCCGTTTTCATAACCAAATATAACACAATCAACGGCTACCAGATGCTTTTCCTGTGAAAGATATGACGAAATATTCATACAACAAATTTTGAACAAAAGTAAATAATACTTTTAATAATACAATATAAAAAGTAAAATTTACTTTTATTTATTTCAAAAAAATTAAACCCTGAAAATTACTAAGACATAGATTATTAATTTTCAGGGTTTTATAACAGATAATTCTATTAGCTATATCATTCAATAAATAATGGATTGCAGCGCATGAGCAGGAATTGTTACCCATCCTTCAGAGTCACCAACTACCAGTTTATAATTAATCGCATAGTCATTTTCATTCATAACTACAGTAACCATCTTGCCATCAGTATTTAAAAATGATGTACTCATTAATACACTTCTACTGGTTGTGGTACTTACACGTTTTGCTTTTGGATGTATAAATTTTGAGAATTGTCCAATATAATAATAGGCCGGAGTATAAATTAACTGTCCTTTCTCAACGTCGCCATGTACCGGAGCAAAACAGAAATTACCCACATGGTTTGGACCGCCATGTTCATCCAATAAAATATTCCAATCGGTCCACCCTACTGTTCCGCAGTTAAAGTCATTAATCATCGATTTTCCATAGCGTTCAGCATTAGGCCAGTATTGGTATTTTTCCTGAGTAAAAGCCTCATTGCAACCTTCGGTAAACATAATTTGTTTGTCAGGAAATTCAGCCTTAACCTCACGCAGGTTATCAAATTTTGGTGCACCACCTGTCCAGGTTTCATACCAGTGGAATCCAAGACCCCATGCATATTTTGATGCTTCGGGATCTTCAAAAATAGTATTGGCACGGTCGCTGGCAAGGTCACGGTTATGATCCCAAACCACAATTTTTTTATCGGCTAAACCTTCTTTTTCCATGGTGGGGCCTAAGTAATTTTTAAGGAAATCACGTTCTTCTTCAGCGGTATAAATACATGATTCCCATTTTTGGGTAGCCATAGGTTCATTTTGAATAGTAATACCCCAAACCGGTATTCCTTCAGCTTGGTAGGCTTTTATAAATTTAATATAATACATAGCCCAGGCTGAAGCAAACTCAGGAAGTAATTTTCCACCTTTTAACATGCTTTGATTACTTTTCATAAAAGCCGGAGGGCTCCACGGACTTGCGAACAATGTCATGGAACCCGCTTTTTCTATCGCCTTTTTAATCATGGGAATCCGAAACTGCTTATCGTGGTCAATGTTAAAAGTTTTTAGTGCAGAATCGCCTTCTTCGATGTAAGTATAACTTTCGCTACTAAAATCGCAACTATGTATATTGGTGCGCATTAATGAATAGCAAATGCCGTTTTTACCATAATAGGCTTCCAGCAATTCATCCTGCTTATCCTTTGGCAATTTGGCAAAAACTTCAGCCGAAGCATCTGTAATAGCGCCACCAATCCCTAACAATGACTGAAAGGTTTTATTGGGATTTACAAAAACAGCAATTTGTGTTTCTAAGGTTTGTACCGCCTTTTTAAATTCAAATTCTCCTGATTCTGACAATCTCAGGTTAGTATCTTTTGCTGTAGTATAAATTACAGCCGTTTTGCCTTCTGCTATAAATTTATTGGCCACAGCGGCATCATCTGGGGTTTTTGTGGTTGGTTGGGAACATGCCCCCAAAAGTAAGGCAATTAAATAGATTCCCCTGGTTCTTTTCATATTTATTTAGTTTTAGTTTAAATTTTAATTCAAAATGTATGTTCCTACCGAAAGGCCATCTAATTCAGTATTTACAGTATTTTCATCTATCCGGATATTAAAAGTCTGCTTATTGTCTGTTGTGTTTAGTACAATTAAAATCACTTTATTTTCCGGAGTTAAAAAGGCTACATTCGATAACCCTGATGGTGAATTTGATTCAATTCTTACAGAACCTGGACGAACAAATTTTGAAGCGTGAGCTATAATATAATAGGCCACATTTCTGGTCACAGTATCTCCATCAATCGTTAAAGCACCCAAACACCTGGTACAACCACCTGGTGTATGAGGTTCTAAAGCTGAATTAGCTGCCAGGTTCCATTCGCAAATTGCTTTGCAATAGTTTCGGGCTGCACCAATAATTAAATTTTCAGTATGCCATCGCAAATCGCCGCCAAAATCACTACCAGCACCTACCCATTGTTCAGTGAAATAAAGGTTTTTGTCAGGATAAGCATTATGAACTTTCATTAAATCGTTAATACTGCCCCCGTAAAGATGAAATGCTGAGCCATCAACATATTTGTTAGCCTCAGGATCATTTAATATACTGATAGGATAATCTGTCCGATCAGCATTATGGTCGTATATAATAATTTTACTCTTGATATTTGCCTTTTGGAATGCCGGTCCCAGGCTTTTTTTGATGAAAGATGCCTGATCTTCCGGGGTCATATACATACTTGGATTGTTGCCGGGATGCAGCGGTTCATTTTGAATGGTTATGGCATATATATTGATTCCCTCGTTTGCCATCTGCTGGATATATTTCACAAAATATCGGGCATACACATCAAAATACTCGGTTTTAAGGCTCCCCCCTTTCGATTCACCGTTGGTTTTCATCCAGGTGGGTGCCGACCATGGCGAAGCCAGGAATTTAATATCAGGATTTATTTCAAGAATTTCTTTAATAACCGGAATCAGGTACGCACGGTCGTGATTGAGTGAAAATTTATCAAGATTTATATCAGTTTCGCCCTGTGGCAAATCATCATAAGAAAATACGGTTTCATCAAGATCAGAAGCACCCAGGCTTAACCGCAGAAAACTCACCCCGATATTATTCTCATCGTTAGCGAATAACTCCGTTAGTAAATGGTGCCTTTTATCTGCACTTATTTTTGAAATATGCTCAGCACTTCCTCCAGTAAGGCAATAACCAAAACCATCCATCTCTTGGTAACGGGTTGATGTATTCACAGCTATTGTGGGCTGTCCATCAACATTGCCTGATTGAACCGTACTATCAATTTTGGTGAACAGAGTCGATTTATCCGATCTGGTCAGATAAAAACCGGCATTGACGTGTGTTAAATCTTTCACCGGTGAATTTGAATTCTGACCATGCAAGCCAAGGACAAAGCAAATAAAAATAAAACTGATTTGGATTTTTATTATGGTTTTGAACATACCGTTTTTTAGTTAAAATGACTGAACCCGTTGTTTAACATCAATTACTGAGTAAAAATAGTTAAATGATAATATCACTACAAATTTATAAGTACGGCTACAGGTTGATTTCTGATTTTAAATCATTAATAATGTTGCTCAATCACATAATAGCAACGTTTAGGATGAAATGGTACAGTAAATTTGAGTAATTTTTTAGGTAGCCCCTTATAATTTCCCATGGTGAAACAGTATACATATGAATCATTTTACCAGTAAAATGAAGGTATTAACGGCTTCCTTTACTAATTTGAATAGAAATGTATGAATCCCAAATTTAAATCATGTGATACACTAAATAGAAAACTCATGCATCCTACTCCATAATTTTTTGCTGATCTCCTGCGCATTTTTCTTTATTTCGGCTTCGTCCACCGAAGTAATTTTTCGATCGTTAACAATGAGTTTCCCTTTTGAAATAACGTGTTGTATATGATTGGAATCAATTCCAAATATAAAGTGGCTCAAAAAATTCTCGGCACTAAACTCCGTATCAGGTTGATAATCAAGAACAATTAAATTGTCATCACCATCGCCGGCCAGGTTATTTTTGTTGCTGTAATGATGAATATTTCTTAATCTGTCGTATGCATCACTATAATATATGGTATCATTTAGCTGTCCGGTAAAAAATGTAGCTTTAGCCGCCCGTAACATATCTGAGTGCATTCCGTCGGTTCCGAGCAAAATTCGTTGACCCAGCGAACAAGAGCTAAACTGCCCAATTCCGTAATGTAAATTACTTTCAGTGTTCTGAATCACATGTATATCACTTTCACGTATTATTTGACGTTCGGCATTTGTCAGGTAAAGACAATTCACCAGGACCGATTTGGATAAATCAAGCACTCCATAATCTTTAAACCTTTCCACTACTCTTTTATTATGGATATCATAACAATGCTCCTGGTCATAAATATCTTCTGCAACATGAACATGTATGCCTGAGTTGTATTTTTTGGCCAGGGTTACGGCTTTTTCAAGAGTTTTATTCGTTAGGGTAAATGAAGCCTGTAATCCTACCAATCCCTGGTTGGTTTGTAAGTACTTTTCTGTTTCTGATAAAGCTTTGCGTGAGTTTTCAACACCATCACGGTCCGATATTTCATAACAAAGCAAATGGCTAACCCCAACTTCATTAAAAGCGTCAGCAATGGTTTGTAAGGAACCTTCAATGGCATTTGGACTAGAGTGATGATCCATAACAAAAGTGACACCTTTTTTTGCACAGGCTATCGCGGTAATGTACGCGCTTAATTTAATCATATCAAGATCAAGCGACTTATCCAGAGTCCACCATATATATTTTAATATTTCATAATAATTCCCTGGTATTTTAGCCGGTGGAGGCATTCCTGTTGTTAATGCCGAGTATATATGATGATGCGCACATCCAAACGATTTTGTAATGTATTTTCCCGAACAATCAATTACCGTAGCATCTGAAACATCGTTAGGAAGGACAGAAACCAGTTTAGCGGCTGAATTTCCATCAACCACCACATGGCCCCTTTTAAATTTAAAAGTCTGCCAATCAATAAATGTCCCGTTTTTTAGAATAATCATGCTACTTTTATTTATTATTAAATTTAAAAAAAAATCTGAGGAATGAAAATTTTTTTTTTAATCCTAATTAGTTAATTCATTGATTATTACTAAAAATTATTAGCTGGAACATTAACTGCTTTAAATGGCATTAACACAATGCGTTACTTCAATCAGTTAAAGCATATAAACAGAAAAAAAGGTAAAATGATTTAATTGTCGCCGGACACCGGGCTATATACAAATTGAAAAGGAATATTTACAAGTCGTGAAAAGATAATGCCATCATTCTGAATTTCTTCATCATCGTAACGCCATACAATTTCAATTTCTTTTCCGGCTTGTACCTGAACTTCCAACAGGCGAAACATTTTAAGCAACAATCTGTTCGAGGCTGAATTAAAGTAATCTGCCTGAAGGTGCAATTCCATTTTATGATTTAGCTCCAAAAGATTATCATCAAGCCATCTGAAAATTGGTCCAAATGCTTCCTGTGGATCTTCCGGGAAAGATTGTCCTGAAATCTCATACCGCTTATTGGTAGGATCTAAACAAATATATGGATTTGTCTTGGTCGGTTTCAGAATTAATGTATTCATATACAAATATACCAATTTGTAAACATCCTACAATATAACCATTATTATAAAAATGGAAAAGTTTTTTTTAATGCTCAGCAGGGATGATTTGAAAAATTGCAAGATTTATAGTATTGATTTACAATAGATAAGCTTAATAGAACCAAGCTACTGACCTATTTTGAGTTAAAATTGTCCCATAATTTTTGCATGAAACTAAGACCTGTTTTTTTGAAACTTTCATCCATATTTTTTTTAAGAATTACCTTATTCGATGTGTTATCCCAAACCATTACAGCAGTATCTGATACAAAGCCAAAACCATTGTTAAAAGCATAAAATGCAAATCCGGGTTGCCGGTTAATCACATCTTTACAAAAATCAAGTCCTTTTATTGAAATACCCATTTGGTTGGCAATCATGAGTGGAATATCGTCCTGCGATGCGGTTTCGGAAATAACAGAATCAGTTTTAACAGCCCCCCCGGTCCATAACATCGGAATTCTGAATTTATCAGGAATATTGTAAGAAATATTTCCCGGCCAACGGCTGCCATGATCTGCAACTATAATTATCCAGGTATTATTCCACCACGATGTATTTCCGGCCCTGTCAATAAAATTTCCCAGGCAGCTGTCCGTATAATTCACTGAATTTAGAAACTTTTCTTCTTCACTGTTACCGTCAAACTGACTATGATGCGGAACATCAAACGGTTCGTGGCTGCTGAGTGAAAACATTACCCTGAAAAACGGATTTTTACACTTGTTCAGATCCTGTAAGAGGCGATTAAAAACCACATGGTCATGAGCGCCCCATTTTGAATTCAGTTCATTTGATGAAAAATCGTTCAGTGTTACCAGGTTTTCATAGCCTCCGGAAATAAAGTACGAATTCATATTGGCAAAATTTATTTCGCCCCCGTAATAAAAACCTGAACTATAGCCCAATTTTTTAAGTTCCTTACTCAAATGAGGCAATTTAGCCGACTTGTTAATATATTTTATTATAGATGTGGTGGGTTGTGCCGGATATCCACTCAATACCGATACAATTCCTTTGTCGCTTCTGTCGCCACTGGCATAAAAATTTGTAAAAAACACACCATTTTTACTAAGCCTGTCTAAATTAGGAGTCACTCCTGGCTTTCCTCCAAGGCTTCCAACAACATTTGCCGTAAAACTTTCCATTATCAGGATCAGAATATTGGGCCTTTTATTATTGATGATTGATACAGTATCCTTTCGCGGAGTAAATAATTTGGCAAAATGTTTATTTGCCTCGTCTGAACTCATAAATTGAACATCCTGCCTTTGGTTCATGGTCGATAATAACTCACCCAGATTCCATATCTCATTCAGTGCAGCATGGTTCGAAAATACATTCTGACTGAAATAAACAGTTCCCTGGTTTATTGGTGCTATGCCAACACCACCCCGGATAGGAATAATCATAACACCCGCAAACAGTAAGTATACAGGAGACATGTACCATCTGTATCTTTCAGCTTTTTGCAGCGTTTTTTCAACCCATCGCCTGTACAGTAAAAAACTGGCAAAACCTAATAGAACTGCCATAAAAAATAATGCAAAAATCAGTATTACAGGAGTCGAGGCAAGACTCTCCTTTGGGGTTCGCAGGTATAAAAAAACGGTTGAATCCATCCTGAATCCCCAATTTCGGTACAATTCCGCATCAATAATGGTTATAAATGAAAACAGAAAAACAAATAATCCTGTAAAAATTTTTGAATACCAAATACTTATGGTACTTCTTTGGGAAATGAAAAAAGCCAGAATAATGGCATTGAAAAACAAAAGATAACCTACAATTGAAATATCGAGTTTAGCACCATGTACAAAAATCAATAACAATTCAGAGATTGAGAAATGGGTGAAATGAGAAACATTGTAAATCACAAAGAAAAGTCTGCATACTATGAAAAACAGCATCCAAAAGATGGCATACTTTAACAAATAAATGAACCTGAAACGCATTTTATAACTAAGTTTATATTTCGGAGCAAATGTAATATAAATGAAACAGAGTTAACCTGATTGTATACAGCTGATGAAATATTTTTAATGAAGTACCGATATAAATTTTAATTAAATACAAGTTAAGTTTGCTATTTTTGTGTGAAACAACACCTAATATTAACTACTATATTCGTTTTAAAATGAAATTACAGCATATTAAACCGTACCTTTTTATTATAGTGTTTTTGGTGGTTCCTTTCCTTTTGGCCCCACTAGGTAAAAAAGTTATTAATAACCAGGAATCCTACGCAGCCAGTCAAACCTTTGAAAAAAAAATTCCGTATGGATTGGTAATTCATGGTGGTGCAGGAAGTATTAAACCCGGTATGTTTTCTCCTGAAGTTGAAGCCCGGTACAAGGCCAAGTTAAAAGAAGCATTGGAAGTAGGTACCAACGATTTAAAAAAAGGTGATTCAGCAGTTTATGTGGTAATTGATGTGATAAAAGTTTTGGAAAACTCTCCCCTGTTTAACGCTGGTAAAGGAGCCGTATTTACGCATGAGGGAACCAACGAAATGGATGCATCCATTATGAATGGTATCAATAAAATGGCAGGTGCAGTTGCCGGAGTAAAAACTATTAAAAACCCGATTACTGCCGCCTTTGAAGTGATGACACATTCCAAGCATGTTTTACTTACCGGTGAAGGGGCACAGGAATTTGCCAAAACACGTGGGCTGGAAATTGTGGATCCAAAATATTTTTTTACTGAAAAACGATGGAATGATCTTCAAAAAAGCCTTATTGACGATAAAGTCAAGGATTTTAAACATGGTACTGTTGGCTGCGTGGTACTTGATAAATATGGTAACCTGGCAGCTGGTACTTCAACCGGTGGAATGACCAATAAAATGTTCGGACGTGTTGGCGATTCTCCAATAATTGGTGCCGGTACCTATGCTGATAATTCAACTTGTGCAGTTTCAGCCACCGGACATGGAGAATTCTTTATCAGATATAATGTAACCTATGACATTGCAGCCCGGATGAAATATTTGCACGAATCAGTAAAACAAGCCTCTGATTCGGTAATTTCAAATCTTACGAAAGTTGGGGGCTCAGGTGGTGTTATCTGTATTGATAAATACGGGAATATTAACATGCCTTATAATACTGAAGGTATGTTTCGAGGATTTTGTTTAGGTGATGAAGAACCACAAATATTATTATATTAGCATAATATTTACCTAAGTATGAACGAGAATAATAATCAGCTAAATAAAAGAATCAGGGAACTTGAGGCTGAAATAACCAAACTTAAATCAAAAAACGATCGTGTGGGCTTTGGTTTTGGTTTTTTATTTAATGAGATTAAGCAACCGGCCTTTATCCTTGATGCTAACATTTCAGCTGAATTACCGGTAATTACCAGGGCTAATAAAAGTGCGCTTGAATTGCTCAAATACACATTTGAGGAATGCAAGAAGTTTACTCCTGTAGAATTAGGAATATTTAACTCGGTTGATCAATATAAAAAATTTGTAAATCCCCTGTCGTCCAACGAAAGCATTACCTATCTGGGTAAAATAGTTGCCAATAATGGACAAACTATTTCATCTGAAATTACCGTTTATCCTTTTTTTGAAGGTGAGAATGTACAGCTTCTGATATTCCAGCGCAACATTGGAAACCAGCAAAAAGTGGTGGAGGCATTAAGGCAGAGTGAATACCGGTTTTTACAGATGGCTGAAAATATTGCTGAAGGAATTGTAATTGTGGAAGAAGGCAAGGCAGTATTTATAAATTCAAGCATGACACAAATCACCGGCTATAACAAGGAGCAACTTCGCGATATGGATGAATATTCAATGGCTCGTGAGGATGAAATTGAGCGTATAAAAGCCTTTAAACAAAAAACCAACGATGCCCCACAGGGAATTCATGGAATTGAATACTGGATTAAAACCCGAATGGGTCAGGAAAAATGCGTTCGCAGCAATTATACTTTTGCACAACGCACCGATGGTAGAAAAAGCACCTATATTATTACCTCTGAAATTACGGCTCAAAAACGTATTGAACAAGCTTTACGAAAAAGCCAGACCGATTTCAGAATGCTGGCTGAAAATTCACCTGATGTCATTACCAGGTATAATAAAGATCTGACTTACAGCTATGCTAATCTTACTGTCGAATCGCTTATCGGAATCCCGATAAGTCAGTTTATTGGCAGGAATAACCTGGAGTTGGACCTTGAAGCCGAGCTGGTTTCATTCTTAGAAGAGATGCATCTGGAAGTTTTTCGGACCGGGCGTAAGCTCAAATTCGAGTACCGGGTTCCCATAAAAAATGAAACCCGGATTTTTCAGGCACACCTGGTTCCTGAGCTTTCCCAGGATGGTACTGTTGAATCCGTATTGAATGTTTCGCGCGATATTACCCAGATTAAACAGGTTGAACGCAGCCTTAAAGAAGAAAAACAAAATGTAATTGAAGAAAATCTGCTTATTGCTGAAAATTTAACTTTTTGGTGCAATAGACTTTGTGATACTTCGGCGGATGGTCAGGTTGGAAATCCAAAGGCTTGTCTTGATCCTATTTTGAGTATTGCTGAATGGGCACAGTATGGACATAACCAGGAAAATATAACTCCTAAAAACCTGGTAGTGAATACTTTAATTAAAGATTTTTTTAACCGGAATGCCGGTTTGATCGAAGCCGAAAAACTTGAAGCAAACATTCTGCTTCCGGTTCATGAAATTACAATTTACTCCGATGAACGATTGCTTAATATGACTCTGATGCATCTGCTTGAGAATGCCATAGAAGCAACCCATGAAGGTAAAATTGAAATAGGATACGACATTTATAACGACAAGGAAATTGTTTTTTTTATAAAAGATACTGGTATTGGGATTAATCCTGATGATACTGAAAAAATATTTAAACCTTTTGTAAGCATGAACAAGGAAAATCATGCAGGATTAGGTTTAAGCATTGCCGAAAAAAATGTTGAGGCCCTGTCCGGGATTATCTGGTGCCTTTCAGCCCCTGGAACCGGATCAACGTTCTGTTTTACCCATCCGGCACAAATTGAAAAGTCGTTACTCCAATCAAAAAACGAAAAGCGGGGCCCGGCCTGGAATAATAAAAAAGTTCTGGTGGTGGAAGACACCGATACCAATTACCTGCTTATTGAAGGTTTATTAAGCCTGCACGGAGTAAAACTGACCCGTGCGATTGATGGTGACCAGGGAATTACGCTGGTTAAGGAAAATCCAGATTTTGACCTCATTTTAATGGATATTCAATTACCCGGTATTAATGGATTCGAGGCAACCAAGGAAATCAGAAAGTTTAATGCCAATATTCCGATTATTGCCCAAACGGCCTACGCCATGTACGATGATGTGGTTAAGGCGCTGGATGCCGGGTGCAACGACTTTATCGCCAAACCAATTAAAACCAAAAAGTTTATTGGTATGGTTGATAAGTATCTATCTAAATAGAGGTAACAACAATACCCATAGTTGATGTAATTACAAATAACAAAAATCAAGAAAAACAACTAACAACACCCTTTTCCCAACATTCTTGCCTATTGATTCAGCATTGAAAAAGCTGGTCAATTACCCCCAAGACCAATGTTTTCAGACTTTAACACAACTTTAACATTTTTTCTATTTTTCACCATTTCTATCCTCTCTATCTTTGTCAACAATAATTTTGTGACCTTATAATGACAAATAAGGTTTAAATCGACAAAGTGAAAATAATTTTGAAATTAAATATAAACTATTAACTGTCAATAAATTATGGATATTGTAGTTAAAAATTTAACGAAAAGATACGGACCCCAGCGTGCTGTGGACAACATATCTTTTGAAGTTAAAACAGGAGAAATACTTGGATTTCTGGGTCCGAATGGTGCGGGTAAAACTACCACCATGAAAGCCATTACTTGTTACATGGCACCCAGCGAAGGCGATATTACCGTGGGCAATTATTCCATTTGGAACGACCAGGAAAATATTAAAAAACTGATTGGTTATCTTCCGGAGCATAACTCACTGTACGAGGAAATGCCGGTAATTGATTATTTGCGTTATGTTGCCGAGTTACAGGGAATTAAGCCCGAGAAAATCAAAGAAAGAATTCTCGAAATGGTAAATATTTGTGGGCTTGAAGGTGAAAAACACAAAAAAATCAGTGAACTTTCAAAAGGCTATAAACAACGTGTAGGCTTGGCCCAGGCTTTAATTCATGATCCGGAGGTGCTGATCCTTGATGAGCCGACTACCGGCCTCGACCCCAACCAGATAGTGGAAATTCGTGAGCTGATTAAAAAAATTGGCCGCGAAAAAACGGTAATTCTCAGTTCCCATATTTTGGCTGAGGTTGAAGCTACCTGCGATCGCATACTTATCATTAATAAAGGTAAAATTGTTGCCGATGGTACCTCTGAAGAACTTCGTAAAGCAGAAAAAGGTAATGAAATGGTTAAGGTAACCATTGAAGACGGCGATAAAAATGATATTGTAAAAGCCTTACAGGATTTGCCTTCGGTTGATATGGTAGATACCACTTCGGGTCATTTCATTGAGGTACAAAGCAAAGCTGGTGCATCAAGCACCCGTGAAATATTTAAACTTTGCGTTGATAAAGGTTGGGTGTTAACACAAATGACACCAATTGAGACCAAGCTTGAAGATGTTTTCAGGGATCTGACTCATAAATAATAAAATACAGACTGTCTTTCAAAGTCAATTTGAACTAAAAAAGTTAAAAAATTATGAAATCAATATGGATAATAGCCAGACAGGAATTGAGATCGCACTTCGATTCATTAATGGCATATATATTATTAGTATTGTTTCTGGGATTCAGTGGTTTCTTCACCTGGATTTACGGAAATGATATTTTCTTTGTACAACAGGCATCATTACAGGTTTTTTTCCAGGTTGCCTACCTTACCCTGTTCTTTGCCATCCCGCTTCTTACTATGCGTTCAATTGCGGAAGAAACACGCTCCGGAACTATCGAATTATTATTGACCAAACCGATTACCCATATGCAGATTGTTTGGGGTAAATACCTGGCAATGTTACTATTGGTAATCATTGCGCTGATTCTTACCCTACCCTATTATTTTACAGTTGCAAGTTTGGGCAATGTTGACCATGGAGCCATAATAAGCGGATATTTCGGACTTATTTTAATGAGTAGTGCTTATATCGGGATTGGTCTTTTTGCAAGCTCACTCTCTAATAATCAAATTGTTAGTGCTTTAGTAGCATTAATAATAGGTGTATTTTTTCACATTTTATTTGGCTTAATTGCCAGCAATGCATCAGGTATTTTAGGTCAGATATTTTACTTTTTAAGCATGAATACGCATTTTGACAGTATTACACGAGGTGTAATTGATTCAAAAGATCTGATTTACTTTGTTTCATTAACCTACGTGGGAGTTTTTCTGGCTGAAAAAACACTACAATCTAAAACTTCATAAATCATAAATTAGTAAAGATGAAAACTAAAAGTGTAAGTTTATATATCGTATTTGTTTTGGCTGCCATTGTTTTGGTAAATATAATTTCCGACAAGCTTTTTGTGCGATTGGACCTGACCCAGGACAGCAGGTATACACTAAGTAAAGCAACCAAAGACATTATAAAAAATCTGGATGAACCGGTTACCATTACTGCTTATTTCAGTGAGGATTTACCTCCTGATGTTGCCAGGACACGCCGCGATTTCAAAGAATTGCTCACTGAATACCGGAATGTTTCAAAAAACAATATAATGTATGAGTTCATCAACCCTAATGGGGATGAAACAAAAGAACGCGAAGCTACAAGCGCCGGTATTCAGCCTGTTCTGATCAATGTACGCGATAAAGACCAGGTAAAACAGCAAAAAGCCTATTTGGGTGCTGTAATTAAAAAAGGTGAACAGAAGGAAGTTATTCCTTTTATGCAACCAGGAACAGCAATGGAATATGCCTTGTCATCGGGAATAAAAAAATTGACTGTTAAAAACAAGCCTGTAATTGGTATCCTGCAAGGCCATGGTGAACCTGAACTGAAAAATTTACAGCAGGCCATGGTTGAGTTAAATATTTTGTACCAGGTTAAACCGATAAACCTTTCACAGCCAAATGCTCTGAATGGTGTCACTACGCTGGCAATTATTGCGCCTAAAGACAGTATACCCGATGCCGAGTTTCAACAAATTGATGCTTTTATGGCAAAAGGCGGCAGGGTTTATGTTGCGATTAACCGGGTTAATGGTGACTTGCAACAACAGCGCGGAACTACAGTTAATACCGGGTTAGAAACCTGGTTGGCTAAGAAAAACTTAGTAGTTGATAACAACTTTGTAATTGATGCCACCTGTGCAGCAGTTGGGGTTCAGCAACAACAAGGATTCTTCTCAATGACTTCGCAGGTAAAATTCCCCTACATACCCATTATTTCAAAATTTGCCGATCACCCTATTACCAAAGGTTTGGAGCAGGTTGTGGCTCAATTTATAAGTACGGTAACATTTACCGGTGATTCCACGGTTACTTATACCCCACTTCTTACAACATCTGAAAATGCCGGTACGTTATCATCACCCCTTTATTTTGATATCCAGAAAAACTGGACAAAAAAGGATTTTCCGTTGGCTGAATTGCCGTTGGGTGCTTTACTTGAAGGAAATATCGGAGGATTGGGAAATACCAAAATGGTAGTAATTGCCGATGGTGATTTTGCAATTACCGGTTCAGGACAGCAGGCACGGAAACAAAATCCTGACAATATTAACCTGATGGTGAATTCTATTGATTATTTAAGTGATGATACAGGCTTAATCGACCTGAGAACCAAAGGAGTAACCTCTAGGCCATTGGATCAGATTGAAGATGGTAAAAAGACTTTCCTGAAATGGATGAACCTGCTATTACCTATCTTATTGATTATTATTATCGGATTTATCCGCGGCCAGCAACAACGCAATTTACGTTTCAAAAGAATGGAGGAAGGTTATGTCTAAGAGAACAAATTTTAAAAATGTATTTATAATACTGGGAGTACTAATTGTTTTATTGCTGGTAATTATATTAAAGGATCGTAAACAGGGTGATCGTTCGTTCCGGGCCTATGTGGTTCAGGTTGATACATCAAAGGTAGATGCAATTACGCTTACCCCGAAAGGAAAAGCACAACCGCTTGAGCTGACTAAAAAAGATAAGCTGTGGTTTTTACAGATGAAAAATAAACAGGTTCAGGCTGATAATGAAACCATAGATGCCTTATTGGGACAGATTAGTGCACTAAAAACGAAAAGTGTTGCAGCAACCAGTAAAGATAAATGGCCGGAATATGAACTTACTGATTCAGCTGGCACCAGGATTGAGCTTAGAGCTGATGGCAAAAAACTGGCTGATGTGATGGTAGGAAAATTCTCGTATCAACAACCGCAGAATCAAAATCCTTACATGCGGCAAAATATGCAGATGTCTTCTTATGTTCGTAACTCAGACGAAGATGAAGTTTATTCGGTTGACGGTTATATAAGTATGATGGTAAACCGTGCATCAAATTCGTTCAGGGAAAATGCAATTTTAGTGGGCAAACCGGACTCGTGGAAGAAACTAACCTTCACCTATCCTGCTGATAGCAGCTTTACGCTGACTAATCTTAACAATAAGTGGATGATTGATGGTATTATGGCTGATTCGAGTGCCGTAGCCAACTATTTTTCAAAAATACGGATGCTAACTTCAAATACTTACGATGATGAATTTGCTCCTACACCCGGTGTTGAAGCCGAAATGACACTCAAAGTTGAAGGGGACAATTTCACACCCATTGAAATTAAAGCTTATAAAAATAATGCAGATGAATGGGTTTACAGTTCGTCTCTTAACAAAGAAAATTATTTAAAATCTGATAAAGTAAATCAGAACTTATTCGTAGGAAAACAAAGTTTCATGGTAAAATAAATTTTTCTGGTTTAGTTTTTTTTTGAATCCCTTTCGGAATTTTCTGAAAGGGATTCTTATTTTTATATAAACTAAACCAAAAACTGATACATGGACAAAACCATTATTTCAACTATCCAAATCAGGGATTTTAACCAGGTAAAAGATATATCCGATCGTTGCTTTGGAGTTAATTATTTATCTATAAATCAACTCAATAAATTAATTTCTATTGAAGGTTTTTATTTAAAATTATCGGTTAATAGTATCGTGGTTGGATTCTGTTTGGCCCAAAAAATCAGTATTCAGCAGATAAAATCCGATTTTTATATTTCAGAAACCGGCCCGGAGAAGTTTGGTATAATAAGAACAATTGCCATAGTACCTGAATATCAGCGTAAAGGCATGGGTTCGGCATTATTGAAAAAAATGGTGCATAAAATGGAGATTACTGGTAAATTTTCCAATATTTATTATCCTTCATGGGTTGAATCGCACAGCGCCGGGTTTACAAAAATTATAAAACGCGAAGGATTTGTGGAAGTTGGTATTTACAAAAACTATTGGTCGAACGATAGTATTGCTCAAAATTTCAAATGCATAAAATGCGGAAATCCTCCATGCAATTGTTCCATGCAATTGTATAAAAGAATTATTGAAAAATAAGGATATTTACTTTTTGTCAAGATCAATGCCCCGCTCTTGAATATCAACGGTTTGCGTCATATTATTCTCAGCATAAAAGAAGGTTCCATATATTAGGAACGGGTTACTTTCGTCTAAATCAGGTTCAGGAATAAGCTTATAGGTTACCACAAATTTTGATACGGCTGGCATGTTCATCCACATGAATTTAACCAGTTGTTGCCTTTCGTTATAAATAAAAATGGCATTCTGACTTTTTATATTTTCAGCACGATAACCTACCGGAATTTTTTCCTGAATTTTTCCGTATTTGTCCAGGTCGCCTTTACTCACCATTACATTGACAATAATTTCTCCGTCTTTTTCGTAAGGCACCTGCCTGATACAGGCCACTCCCTCCGACTTAAATTCATCATAGGTAATTTTAGTTTCTTCCTTTCTCTGCTCCAATTCAGCTTCGGTAGTTTCTCCTGGTGTAACCGTTATAACCTGGGGATAAATGTTCGAGCGAAAAGGTTCGGTGCTTTTAATCCAATTGGCAACTCCTTTAATCACAAAATAACCTTCCATGTTGGGAGCCACCGTAACACTCATCTTTACTTCAACCACCTGGCCAACCGGATAACTTAACCACTGAAACGTGGCTTTTTGATTCTCAAACTTAAAATCGGCATTCACCGTCGATTTGGCTACAGCTGTAAATCCGTTTGGGAGTTCGAGCTGGAGGCGGGCCACTCCTTCCATCTTATTTTCAGGTAAACTTACCGATAATAAAAATTCATTTCCTGCTTTCACCTCTTTTGGGGCAATGATCAAAATATCATTATCCTGTGCTTCTAATTGCAGTCCAAATTGTATAATAATTCCTGAAAGTAAGAGAAAGCGTTTTATCATGGTTTGCCTTGAATATTTATCCCATATGGAGGAGCAAAAATAGTTTTTTTTCCGGTTTAACAAATGCAAATATTTATTATTATTTAACTTATAGATTAAAGAAAATTTTTAAAGTTACCAATCCTCGGAGTGCTCTGTTGTTGAAGCTTTGGCGAAAGAGACAAGTCTATAGGGAATTCTTTTGATTTAACTCCACTCGCTCAAATAGAGCCATCGGTTTTCCATTTCGGGTAGTGTATTTTCAATTTCAGAAAGCCTTTTTGATGCATTAATAATTTCATCTGTCGATAAGGTTCCTGAAGCCAGCGATTGTTCCATATTGCTTTTTTCATTTTCCAGATTTTCAATCTGCTTTGACAATTGATCGAATTCCTGTTGTTCTTTATAGGTAAGTTTGGTTTTTTCCTTTTCTACTTCAGTTTCGGCTTTTTCAGGTTTGGGCTTATCGTCATTTTTCTGTTGTTTATCCTGATCGTTGACCCACTTCCTGTAATCACTGTAATTTCCCGGATAATCCTTAATCTTTCCATCTCCCTGAAAAACAAATAAATGATCAACAATTTTGTCCATAAAATAACGATCATGTGATACAATTATTACGCATCCCTGAAATTCTTTCAAATAATCTTCAAGAACATTCAAAGTCATAATATCCAAATCATTTGTTGGCTCATCCAAAATCAGAAAATTAGGATTCCGCATTAACACAGTCATCAGGTAAAGTCGGCGTTTTTCACCCCCGCTAAGTTTATATACATAAGAATAGTGCGTAGGTGGTGGAAACAAAAAATAATTTAAAAATTGGGTGGGCGAAAGCCTTCTGCCATCTCCCATCGGTATGTCCTCGGCAACTTCTTTAATTACATCGATTACCCGTTTATTTTCATCAAACCGTATACCTTCTTGCGTATAATACCCCATTACAACTGTTTGGCCAACCTCAATAGTCCCTTTATCAATGGCTTCACTTCCCGTGATAATATTCATAAAAGTCGTTTTTCCACAGCCATTATCACCAACTATACCAATTTTTTCTCCTTTTGCAAAGTTGTATGAAAAATCATCGAGTATTTTTAGGTTGTCAAAAGATTTATACAAGCTGGTAATCTCCAGTACTTTTTTTCCCAGCCGGGCACTCTGAACATCAATCTGGACTTCACCCTGGTGTTTTTTTCGTTGTGCCAGTTCTTTGGTCTCATAAAACGAGTCGATGCGATATTTTGCTTTGCCTGTTCTGGCAGAGGGTGTACGATTGATCCAGTCGAGTTCTTTTTTGAATAAAGCCCGGGCCTTATCAATTTCTATATTCTGGTTATAAACTCTTTCTTCACGTTTATTTAAAAAATAGGAATAATTGCCTTTGTACCGGAAAATCTGGTTATCGTCGAGCTCATATATAACATCACAAACCCTGTCAAGGAAGTAGCGATCGTGAGTTACCATGATCAAAGTGCTCTTTGATGATTTCAAAAAACCTTCAAGCCATTCAATCATATCCAGATCGAGATGGTTTGTAGGTTCATCGAGTATTAAAATATCAGGTTCACTAATTAAAACACTGGCCAGTGCCAGCCGTTTTTTTTGTCCACCAGACAGTTCTCCAACCCTTTGTTCATAATTTGTAATTTTTAAGGTAGATAAAATCTGCCTGATCTTTAACTCATAATCCCAGGCGTTGAGCAAATCCATGGTATGAATGGCTGCATCTAGTCTTTCCGTATCATTTATCTGACAAGCAAGTTCATATTCTTTGATGGCTGATAATATCTTATCCGATGAATTATATACTTCATCAATTACTGAAAGATTTTCGTTTAATGGCGGTTCCTGCTCTAAATACGCTACGGTTATATCGTTTCTGAAAATCAGGCTACCACTGTCAGCCGTATCTTTTCCTCCTAATATTCTTAACAAGGATGTTTTTCCGGTCCCATTACGGGCTATAAGGGCAACACGCTGGTCCTTATCTATAGTAAAATTGATGTTTTCAAATAACACCAAATCGCCAAACGACTTGGTTAAATTTTCTACCTGTAAATAGTTCATGAAGCATCGATAAAATCGCTCAAAAGTAGTCAAATTTATAATAAAAAAAACCGCCCAAAGGCGGTTCAGCTTTTATTTATAGTTGTCAAACTAAACAAATTCCTGTACCAACTCTTTAACCCGGTTGATTAATTTATCGAGCTTCAGAGGTTTCTCAAAATAATCGGCTGCACCCATTTCCTTTGCCCTTTTACCCTCTTCATACTGGCTTCGCGCAGTTACCATTATCACCGGAATACTGGAAAGCTTTTGGTCCTTCATCATCTCTTCCAACACGTCGTATCCTGATAAACCGGGCATCATAATATCTAATAGAACAAGATCAATATCTTTTTTTCTTAAAACAGCCAGGGCTTCTTCACCGGTAACAGCTGTCAATATTTTAAAATTTTGCCCCCTTAATGCACTTTCAAGCAATAAATTATTTGTTGATGAATCATCAACTAAAAGGACGTTGGGAATAGAGTTCTTCATAAGTACGAAAATTTAAGTCCTGGAAAAACGAATCTATTATTCTTTTCCAGCAAATAAAAATAAGAAAACAATTCGTATTTTCATTTAAAATTTAAATAATCAGCTTAGGAAATTTTATGAGATAAATCAAATTTCGGTATATTTAAGAAATATTTTAATGCGAGAAAAATGACTACGGAAATTCAAAAAGCTTTTTCACCATGGTTTGACAACCTTTCGGAAGAATTATTACTGAAAGTTGCTGAAAATCAAGTGAATCTGTCATACAACAAAGGTGAAATACTTAGTAAACAGGGAGGTTTTGCTTCGCACATGGTATTTTTAACAGAAGGTTTGGTTAAAATTTATAAGGAACATAATGATAAGAACCTGATCCTGAAAA
The DNA here is from genome assembly GCA_046704385.1 of Bacteroidales bacterium. GTDB lineage: Bacteria > Bacteroidota > Bacteroidia > Bacteroidales > SZUA-534 > GH45. The sequence continues at coordinate 121,986 of JBJKSB010000018.1, forward strand.
TAGTAAAACCGGGAGAGTTTATAGGGTTGTCGTCTCTTTATAATAAAGGGATATTTAATTATAGCGCCGCAACAATTGATAGTTCAAAGGTTTATAGCCTCAGTGCAGAGGTAATAAAGTTTTTGGTTCAGAATAACTCTGATTTTGCTGAGAAAATTATTGCCCAGATAAATACGAATATGTCACAGTTTTTTGAACGCATTATCAGTCTCACACAAAAACAGTTACATGGGCGAATTGCAGATGTGATACTACACTTGTCACGTGAAATATATGAAGCTGATAAATTCAATATGCTACTCACGCGCCGCGATATTGCTGAATTTTGTGGTATGTCAACCGAAAGCGCTATCAGGATTTTAAAAGAATTCCATAATGACAAAATTGTTAATATTGATGGTAAATTTCTGGAAGTGATTAGTTACCCGTTGCTGGAGAGGCTGAGTGAAGTAGGATAAATAGTTCTCAGTCTTCAGTCATCAGTCTTTAGTGGGCTGGGAGCATAAAAAAGAGTACTGAATACTGTGAACTGTCGACTACATCTTCTCCGGAACATCAATTCCCAGCAATTTAGCTCCAATCCTGATTGTATCAGCAACTTTTAATGAAACCTGCAACCTGAAATCGCGTTTTTCAGAATCTTCCTCTTTTACTACCGTATGATCATGATAAAACTGGTTGTATTCTTTAGCCAGATCGTAAATATAATTTCCAATTAATGCAGGGCTATAATTTTGTCCGGCTTCCGAGATTATACCCGGAAATTCGAATAACAGCTTAACGAGTTCCAGCTCTTTTGCCGTCAGGGCAAGTGCAGAATTCAATTGTGCATCCAGGCTTAATCCCGCGTCCTTAGCTTTCCGTAGCACTGACTTGATGCGGGCATGCGTATATTGAATAAACGGACCTGTATTGCCGTTAAAGTCAATAGATTCCTTAGGATTAAACATCATGGTTTTCTTTGGGTCGACTTTGAGAATAAAATATTTTAAAGCTCCCAAACCTATCCTTCTAACCACTTCGCTTGCTTCATTATCAGTCATTTCGTCCAGTTTGCCTAGCTCTTCCGAAGTTTCGCGTGCTGTTTCAACCATTTCATCTATTAAATCGTCGGCATCAACCACAGTACCTTCACGTGATTTCATTTTACCTTCGGGTAGTTCCACCATGCCATAAGATAAATGCTGGATATGATCGGACCAGTCAAAACCCAGTTTTTTCAAAACCAGTTTCAATACCTGGAAATGGTAATTCTGTTCATTTCCCACTACATAAATATGATCATCCAGATGAAATTCCGAAAAGCGTTGATGTGCTGTACCAATATCCTGGGTCATATAAACAGATGTACCATCGGACCGTAATAATATTTTCTGATCAAGCCCGTCGCCAGTCAGATCAGCCCATACTGAATCGTCTTCTTTTTGTATTAAAACACCTTTTTTAAGACCTTCCAAAACCAGTGATTTTCCCAATTTATAGGTCTCCGATTCGTAGTAAATTTTATCAAAATTAACCCCCATCGCCTGGTAGGTAACTTCAAAACCAGCGTATACCCAACTATTCATGGTTGTCCATAAATCAGTGATTTCCTTATCGCCGGCTTCCCATTTGCGGAGCATTTCGCGTGCTTGCTGTATCAATGGGGCTTGTTCTTTTGCTTCGTCTTCAGATTTACCAGATGCTATTAATTGTGAAATTTCCTTTTTGTATTCCTGATCAAATTTTACGTAATAATTTCCAACCAGCTTATCGCCCTTTATACCGGTACTTTCGGGCATCTCATTATTGCCCCATTTTTGCCAGGCCAACATACTTTTACAAATATGGATACCCCGGTCGTTTACAAGGTTAACTTTCAGTACTTTATGACCATTAGCCTTCAGTATTTCAGCAACAGAATAACCTAGCAGGTTATTTCTTATATGTCCAAGATGCAAAGGTTTATTAGTGTTTGGGCTCGAATATTCTACCATAATTGTTTTACCGCTACTCTCCTCTTTGGCCAGGCCATAAGTCGGATTAGCACACATTTCGCTTAATAATGTAACCCAGTAACTATCAGCAAATTTTAGATTAAGAAATCCTTTAACCACGTTAAAACTTTCAACAGAATCGACTGCATTTTGTATAAAAGCACCCAAATCATCGGCAGTTTGCACCGGATTTTTTCTTGAAAGTTTTAAAAACGGGAAAACCACGAGTGTAAAGTCACCTTCAAATTCCTTGCGTGTTTTTTGAAACTGTATCAGGCTTTTATCAACATCAGCGTTATATAACACCTTAATTCCTTTAATAACTGTATTTTCAAGTGTTTTAAGAATTTCCATCAGATAGTAATTATAAAATTTGCTGCAAATATAGCAAATGCATTTATTTTTTAGTTCTGCCGCATTTTAAAAGAAACAGGCTTTAGCCAAATAAATCCTCAAACCTTTCAAATCCATGCAATTCATTTCAACTCATTAATTTCAATCCAGAATTGCCTTTGAGAAATTCCTATTTGAATTCTTTTAACTAAATAAGTATTAATTAATTCTTTTTATTGCAATTCAAATAATAAAACTACCTTTGCGGCCGATTTGCAAGCACTGCAAATTTCTGGGTGTGAATGGAATACATTTCGGGTTTTATTGGCTGCGTAGCCGTCTAATTTTGTCCATTTTCGCCTGTTAACATAACCTCCGGGCTGAAAGTAAAATGGTTTTTAGACGGAATTATAAATCAATTAATGCACAATTTTAATGAAATGGGCCTGTCGCAGGAGTTGTTCAGGGCCATTAGTGAAATGGGGTTTGAAAAACCTACACCCATCCAGGAAAAAACCATTCCTGCCATTCTGAACCAGGGAAACGATATAATTGCCCTGGCGCAAACCGGAACCGGTAAAACTGCCGGATTTGGATTACCAATATTAAATCAGATCGACATCAATAACCGACACACTCAGGCATTAATACTTTGTCCTACACGGGAATTGTGTTTACAGATTGCAAGCGATTTGGGCCAGTTTGGTAAATATTTACCTCATATCTCTACTGAAGCCGTTTATGGCGGTACCAGTATTGTTCCGCAAATTAAAGCTTTACAAAAGGGTGCCCAGGTTGTAGTTGGTACTCCGGGACGTACACTCGACTTAATAAATCGTAAAGTATTACGCCCAAACCAGATTAAATGGCTTGTTTTGGATGAAGCCGATGAAATGCTCAATATGGGATTTAAGGAAGAACTGGATGCAATTTTAGCTTCTACTCCTGATAAGAAGCAAACCCTGTTATTCTCGGCTACTATGCCCGATGCTGTGAGGACTATAGCCAATAAGTATATGAATGAAACTGAAGAAATTGCGGTGGGTGGTAAAAATACGGGTGCCGATAATGTGATGCATCACTATTATTTAACCCGTGCTACCGATAAATACCTGGCTTTACGTCGTGTCATTGATATTAACCCAAATATGTATGGTATTGTTTTTTGCCGTACCCGCCGCGAAACCAAGGAAATTTCGGATCATTTGATGCGTGAAGGCTATAATGCCGATGCCTTGCATGGTGATTTGTCGCAAAGTCAGCGTGATTTTGTTATGCAACGCTTCCGACTAAAACATTTGCAGGTTTTGGTTGCTACTGATGTAGCTGCCCGCGGGCTTGATGTAAATGAGCTGACCCATGTTATTAATTACAACCTGCCCGACGATCCGGAAGTTTATATCCACCGCAGTGGGCGTACCGGAAGAGCTGGTAAGTTTGGAGTATCAATTGCCTTAATTCATTCGCGCGAGACACAGAAATTAAAACAGATAGAGAAACTTCTGAAAAAGAAATTCGAACTGAAGCAGGTTCCGGGTGGTCGTGAGATTTGCGAAAAAAGATTATTCAACTTGATTGATAAAGTGGAGAAGGTTGCTGTTGATGAAAACCAGATTGAATCGTTTTTGCCGGTAATTTTTAAAAAACTTTCATGGATGGAGCGCGATGATCTTATTAAGCGTTTTGTAAGTGTGGAGTTCAACCATTTCCTTGAATATTATAAAGATGCCAAGGATATTAATATAACCAAAGATCACGAAAAAGAAGACCGTAAGCGGAAAGGAAAAACCGGTTATGCCCGTTTTTATATCAACCTTGGAACCAAACATAACATCAATACCGCCCGACTAATCGGTATTATTAATGATTATACCAATCAACGCGATATCCCCATCGGTAAAATTGATATACTTCGGAAATTCTCGTTTTTTGAAGTGGAACATGGTTTTGAAAGCAAAATATTAAGTGCATTTACCGGCCAGCTGTTCGAAGGTGAGGAACTGGAGGTGGAACTTTCAAAACCTATGGCAAAACCAAAACCTGAGAGTTTTAGAAAAAATGACTTTTCCGATCGAAAAAATAGCCGGAAACCCAAACGTGGTAAACCGGAAGGAAAGTACAAAGAGGGTAAGAAAAAACCACGCAGGAAGTAGAATTACTTCATTCCTAAACTAATGTAAAAAGCGATAGAATAAAAAGCAATAGAATAATTTAAATAATAGTTTTCCCCCTTTCCGCTGCGGCGGATTTTCCCCGGGGGAAAACACATTGAAAAAATTTTGAAGCTACCTGAAAAGTTTCAGTTTCAAATAGCCTTCACTAATTGTGCCCTCGGCAGGGTGAGAAAATGCTAAATTATATTTACTAATTCTCCGGAATGTGCTTCAATCCAACTCCTTATAAGTGGCCGTTACTCCGCTTCATTTCCATTAACCTCTTTCGAACGAACTTTTAACAAATAATCGATGAGTAATACAAACGTAATTACCAATAAAACATAGCCCATTTTATTTCCTCCTGAATTTAAGTTTTTAAGTTTATTTATTTTCTAAAAATTGCTACAGTTATGACCCATATATTATGGAGTCAGTCTAATTTTAGTAACAAATCTAATTCTTGGTAGAGCATAATTAAACAAACTTAAGCTGTATTTTTGGCTAAAGTTCCGACTTAAATTCAATTAGACTTAAGTCTTAATCTTATACTTAATTAAGTTTTAAGTAAACTTAATTCAATAATATATTTTTCTTAAGTATTCTTTCTTTACTTAAAAGAAAGCCTTAAATTTGTTTTTCAAAATTGTGCCATGGCTGTAGTTTTTTCATTTATTAAACATCCTGTAATCGGATTGCTCGAAAAAGCAGGTTTGCTTATTCCGGGCGTTGAAAAGGCTGTAGCCCTGTTTTACGATCATTCCCAGCTTAAAATGCAAAGTAAAATCCTGACAACTCATGCCAATAGTCAGCAATTAAGTGATCTGTATATTGAGGATATAAATGCTGCTCAAAAGTTAAGGACAAGGAAGATTCAATATCAATGGATGGCATCAGAAAACCTGCCTTTCGAAACCAAATTACAAGGACGAAAACAACTTAATATTTTTGATGAGCTCAACAATATTGTGCTGTGCCTTGGTTTTAAAAATGATACAGATAAAAATACAGACCTGCTATTCCTGTACTTAAACCATAATAAAGGAAACTTTGGTATCTCAAACAGTAACCAAAACCTGTCAACCGGTGAAAAATCAATAATTGGTACTATGGCCTACAATAGCCTGAATATGTACTTGCAGCAACAACTGACTGACAGTAATACCTTAAAACTCGTAAATCAGAAGGTTAATTTACTTCAGAATGAAAATGAAACGCTTAATAAAAAGCTCATTCAGCTAACTGAAAACTACCTGGCCAGTATTTTGGTGATGTGTAACAATCATTTACAGAATCTTTCAGATGAATATGGGGTTACCTTTAAATTTGCTCCGGATGCTGTTGATAAACTCCAATACTTTAACGGTAATATTGATGAGCTTAAAGAAAAGCTCACCCAATCTGCTTTACTGGCTCTTAACCTTAATTTTGGTCAATCGGAGAACCAGATAGTGCTTAAGGCCTGGGATATCGATTTTACTGGTTACGAAATACCTAAGCAGGATAAGCAAATAATTGATATTAACGAACGCTACCAAAAAACTTTCCAGCTATTGAATAAACTGGAAAATGCAGCCCGTTTTGTTTCCAATAAAAATCAGCGTATAACCAGTGAAAATGTAGGTCAGGCCTGTCCCACTCCAATTTCAGCCCCGGCTATCAGCGACGCACTGAAGAACCATCAGCGCAAGCTTATTAAGCTAATGACTGAACATCCCGATAAATGGCCCATTTTGAGGAACGAATTCCGACCCGTTAAGAACATTTTACAAAATATACAAGCGGGTTAATTGTAAAATACAACTCAAGAATCCTGTTGTTAAGTTGCTCATAATTGGTTACTTTTAACCAACATTCATTAACATGCTAATAAACAAACAGTACCGGAAGCTTTATCGAAGCTACATGCGGAAACAATATCTGCACAAGCGGCAGATTTCACTCTGGCTTGACAGAAAAAGTGACAGGCATATCCGGATGATGGCGGCCTTATTTTTTATGGGTTTTATACTTACCCTTGCCTATGGTTATGAAACCTTGTTGACATGGAGTGGAATCAGCCAGATTTTTGCTGCTTTTGCCGTAATCTTTAGTTTCATTCCCAGAACGTGGCTTCCCTTTATTTACCGGGTTAGAAAGGAATTGAAGGTTATTTTGGGAGTTTTTGCCCTTGCTCCCTTTTTTACCGGAGTTTTTTTAATGCTGAATTTTCATATTTGTATCCAAAAGAAAACTGAAACTTATAAGATTACAAATTATAAAATTGATTATGGCGAACAGATGGTCTTGGTATCGTTGGAAAACCCCATGCTAAATAAGCACCTTGAAATTCGAAAGTTCCCCTTAAGCAAAAACAAATTTGAACCTGATTCTGCTTCATATGAGGTTTGCAAAGGAATTTTTGGAATTAAATCTGTACATAACTCCAGGCTGATTCCCAAGAAATAATTTATTCAAAACGTTTTATTTCATTCCATGTCTGTAAAAGGAATTAACACTATTTTTGCACTTTTATTATTTTATAAATATCAGAACTACTATTAATTTAATCATCATGAATTATTCAAAATTGAAAATAAAACAGTTTGTTATCAGAATTGGTTTTAGTCCGGTTTTCATTTTGCTGTTTTTCTGTGCATCACTTGTTTCGAATGCCCAGCCTGCCAAATGGAAAAGTAAAAAATATTTTACTGTTATGAGCTATAATGTTGAAAATCTGTTTGATACTATAGATGATCCTAAAGTTGACGATCATGAATTTCTTCCCACTGCAAAAAAACAATATAATTCGCAAAAATATAATGAAAAACTGGCTCATCTTTCAGAAGTAATAAGCAGTATAAACAACACAGAATTACCTGAGATTGTTGGATTAGTTGAGCTTGAAAATAAAGGCGTTCTTGATGCCTTGGCGGCTACCCCTTTATTGCGACCGGCACATTATAAATCAGTACTTGTGGAAGGTCCTGATCCGCGAGGAATTGAATGCGGTTTACTTTATCGTCCCGATGCATTTAAGTACCTAAGCCATAAAGCTATTATCGTACGATTTCCTGAAACCCATGGCCGTACCCGCGATATACTTTATGTAAAAGGAATGGTAAAGAAGGACACTGTACATGTTTTTGTAAACCATTGGACATCGAGACGCAGTGGTGAAGATAAATCGGAATTTAAGCGAGTGGATTGTGCCACAGTTCTGAAACACAATGTGGATTCTATACTTACCATTGATGCAAATGCAAACATAATTATAATGGGTGACTTTAATGATGAACCATCCAGCGAAAGCCTGTATAAAACACTGGATGCAGGAAAGTTGAATGAAGGTTCGCTTTTGGTTAACCTGATGTATAATCTACATGAACAGGGAAAAGGAACTTATTATTTCAGAGGAAAATACGACATGCTTGATAATATGGTTGTAACCCGAAAGTTTCTGGCAAAAGCCAAAGGATTCAGACCCTTTACCAATCATGGGTTTATTTATAGGCCTGATTTTATTTGTTATACTCAGAAAAATGGTGATAAAACGCCGAATAAAAGCTATGGAGGAAACAACTATTACGGAGGTTATAGCGATCATTTCCCCATTTACGGCATTTTCTACGAAAAATAAAAGTTAATAAACGATGGATTTAAAAATAGTTTCACCTTTTGAACCAGCCGGCGATCAACCCCAGGCTATTGAAGAATTAGTACGCGGATTGAATCAGGGAATTTCTTACCAGACTTTGCTTGGGGTAACAGGTTCAGGTAAAACTTTTACTATTGCCAATGTTCTTGAAAGGGTGCAACGTCCTGCATTGATATTAAGCCACAACAAAACATTGGCAGCCCAATTGTATTCTGAGTTTAAAGAGTTTTTTCCGAATAATGCCGTTGAGTATTTTGTTTCGTATTACGATTACTATCAACCGGAGGCTTATCTGCCGGTTACGGACACGTATATTGAAAAAGATTTAAGCATTAACGATGAAATTGAAAAACTTCGGTTAAGGGCAACCTCGGCTTTATTGTCGGGCCGCCGCGATGTTATTGTAGTATCCTCTGTATCGTGTCTTTACGGAATTGGAAACCCGGCCGATTTTCATGAGAATATTATTGAGGTTAAAGTGGGTGAAGAATTGGGCAGAAACCAGTTTTTACGCAAGTTGGTAGATTCGTTATACAGTAGAAATGAAGTTGAATTTAACCGGGGAAATTTCAGAGTTAAAGGTGATACGGTTGATATTTTTCTGGCTTATGGCGACCATGCCGTTCGGGTTGTCTTTTGGGGCGACGAGGTTGAAGAAATTTATACTTTTGATCCGTTAAATGGTCATGCCCTGGAAAAATTTGAGCAAACCCTGATTTATCCGGCAAATATTTTCGTAACCACACCGGTTCGTATACAAAAAGCCATTCGCCAAATTCAGGACGACCTGGTAAAACAAATTGATTTTTTTAAGGAAAACGGAAAAATAATTGAAGCCAAGCGTATTGAAGAGCGGGTAAATTACGACCTGGAGATGATCCGGGAACTGGGTTATTGTCCCGGAATTGAAAATTATTCGCGTTATTTTGACGGTCGTGATCAGGGTACGCGCCCATTCTGCCTTCTCGATTATTTTCCTAATGATTTTGTAACGATTATTGACGAAAGCCATGTAACCATCTCACAAATAAGGGCTATGTATGGTGGCGACAGGTCGCGCAAGGAAAATCTTGTAGAATACGGATTCCGGCTTCCGGCAGCAGTGGACAACCGTCCGTTAAAATTCGATGAATTTGATAATCTTACAGGTCAAACCATCTACGTAAGTGCCACACCGGCCGATTTTGAACTGGAAAAATGTGAAGGAATTATTACCGACCAGGTGATCCGGCCAACGGGACTGTTGGATCCGTTAATTGAAGTGCGACCCAGCCTTAACCAGATTGACGATTTAATTAAAGAAATACACCAACGGATAAATGCTGAAGAACGTGTGCTGGTCACCACTCTGACCAAAAGGATGGCTGAAGAACTGAATAAATATCTGACACGTCTCAACATTAAATGTAATTATATTCATAGCGATGTGGATACACTGGAACGGGTGAAAATTATGGAAGAGCTGCGAAAAGGCATGTACGACGTGATTGTTGGGGTCAACCTGCTACGTGAAGGGCTTGATTTACCTGAGGTTTCACTGGTAGCTATTATTGATGCCGATAAAGAAGGTTTTTTACGTTCGGAACGGTCGCTTACGCAGACCGCAGGACGTGCAGCCCGGAATATTAATGGTAATGTTATTATGTACGCCGACAAAATAACCGGCTCAATGCAACGAACTATAGATGAGACCAATAGACGCAGAGACAAGCAGCTTAAGTTCAACGAACAAAATGGTATTACACCCAAACAAATTGTTAAGGCTAAACGCAGCATGGTAAGCAAAAGTGAAGAACAGACAAAAAAACCTAAAGCATATTCGGGCAAAGAAGGTGTTGATATTGCGGCCGATCCGGTAATTGCTTATATGAGTAAGGAAGCACTGGAAAAAACCATTACAAAAACACGGAAACAAATGGAACAGGCTGCTTCAAAACTTGATTTTATTGAAGCTGCCAGGCTTCGTGATGAAATGTTTGAATTACAGAAGTTATTGGAAAGTAAATAATCAAAAAATATTATTCGCCATGAATAGGTAAAAATTGATACTTAATCGGAGCGCGACTTAAATTCGCACTCCGATTAATATTGAAGTTCAATGCAGTAACCTGACGGGAATTCGCCCACAGAATTCACTCTATAATTTTAATTGCCCGGTTTAACTACCCTGACTATTTTTCCGGGTAATCGGGCTTGGATATCATTATCATACATGGCCCCGCACTGAATGGCCGGCATTTTAAATTCACCCAGGTATGATGCATTCAGCAAAATCACAAAAGTTTTAGTTTGAAATTTATCCAGATCGAAAAAAGTATTTACGCGATCGTCACGAATATCCTCGTAAGTAGGTTTATCAATATATTGTGATTCCCCGCCACCGTAAAGTCTGCTGTTATGTATCTCCCAACCTGACGGAAACATAGTGGTCAAAGCCATTTCACGATAATTTTCCATTAAACCAGGGTTGGAAACCGTCACCTCTACCTTAAAATCAGTGCCTTGCTCAATTGCTGTTTCATCAATTATATTGTTATCAAGGTCGCGATAAACCACCTTCATGGTAAGATTTTTTTCAACTTTATCGTTTAAATCTACCAAAGGAATTCCTTCATTAGAGAAATTGATATAGAAAGGCACTTTCGATTTATTCTGAATCACAATTACCCCTACAGAATCTGTCTGGCTGATTTCAATAGGATGCTGGTTTACCAGGTTGGTAGACATCACATCCAGTGGTTTTTCGTTATTTAGCGTGATACTATATTTAAACTCGTCCAATGATTTTTTAAATACCGTACCTGCCTTTGCCATGGCACATAAACAAAACGCGGTGGTTTGCGTACTCATCCACATTTTGCTGTTCAGGCTTTCTGAAATCAGTTTAATGGTTGGCATAGCCTCATCATACATTTCCAAAGCTAACAAGGTCTGAAGAATGATTGCCCTGTCCCTGTCACGCGAACCATAAGTATAGGCAAGTTCCTTATAATCATCTACATCACGGGCAATGTTCATAATGATATCCTTGGCAGCCACTTTATTTCCGGATAACACATAAGCTAAAGCCAGGTAATATTTTGAAGGAATCGCAAGGTTTTCGTATTCCTTTAAACGGTTCATGGCACCAAGATCGGCATCTCCGGCTAAGGCAATGGTGAATAACCTGTATGACTGAACAAAATCGTCGCGGTAATACCCATTATATTCTGGTCGCCAGTTATTTGCCCGGTCTTTCTGGTAATTCAGCCAATTGTCTTTCATACCAACCGGAAGAGTATAGCCTTTACGTTCAGCTTCTAATATAAAATTGCCCGCGTAATTACTGCCCCAATCACTGGCATCAGTGTTTCCGGGCCAATAAGAAAATCCTCCGTTTGAAATCTGGAACGATTTTAAGCGGTCAATTCCAGATTCAACGTTGGTTTTTATTTTGCTTTTCATGTCCTTATCCAAAGCCATCAAATCGCCCAAAAAAAGCTGTGGAAATACCGATGAAGTAGTTTGCTCGATGCAGCCATACGGATACCTGATCAGGTATTTTAAACGGCTGTCAAGATTTACCGGAGGCATTCCGGCCACTTCAATGGTGGCGCTATTGGTACCTTCAATGCCAAAAATTCTGAATTTATGCTCTAGCTTTTCATTAGCCATTACTACTCCGCTAAAAGTTTCCACTCTTTTGGGATTCGGAGCCCTGACATCAATTTCAATTTCATAAGTAGCTTTTTCTTTGCCACTTATGGCAGCTAATTGAACTTTTCCTACACCTAATTTATTGGCCACCTTCAACTTGAATTGAAAATCTTCCTCACCGGGTTTATCAAAATTGATTACTTTATTATCTGAACCCTCAATCCTCAGGAATTCATTGGTCTTAAGAGTTACTTTGGCACTTTTTATCTTTTCATCCAAAGCAAACAGAGTTACCGGTAAATCCACTTTTTCATCAGGGCTTATAACCCGGGGTAAGGTAGCCAGCAACATTAACGGGTTTTTAACCGGTGTGGCTTTTTCCGCTGAGCCGTAAGCATTCTGACTTCCGGCTACCACCATAGTTTTAATTGATCCTACGTAGCGTGGCATCCTGAATTTAACCGTTTTGGTTTCATTTTTACCCGTTGAGAAAGGTCCGAAGTATCTCACCACAGGCACAAAACGCTGGGCTTTCTGATCTTTTTTCCCTGCCAGGTCATCATCGCCACCAATGGCAAAAACCTGTTCAATTTTAGCCCCGTAGGCTCCCATAACCATATCATATAAATCCCAGGTTTTAACACTTAAAGCTTCACGGGCGTAAAAAACATTCCACGGATCGGGAGTTTTATATCGGGTAAGATCAAGCAAACCTTCATCGACAACAGCCAGCGTAAAGGTCATGGGACGGCCTTTATTCTCATTTACTTTAATGGTGACATTTGATTCCGGCTTAAGCTCATCTGGCATATTAATAACCGGTTCAAGCTTTGTATTCGGGTCTTCAACCATTAAGGGAATTACTCCGTAAAGTCTGATAGGCAAGTCATTTAAGGTTTGTGCATGGGGTTGCAAAAGCGAAATATTTACATATACATTTGGTGCCATCTCTTCGGTTACAGTAAATGAAAATTTAGTCTGGTCCTTTTCGGTTGGAACCCAGTATGTTTCAACTACTCTTGAACCCTTCTCAATGCTTACCAAAGCCCGCCCTCCCCGGCTGCTTGGAAATACAACCTCGGCCTTTTCACCAACTTTATAAGCATTTTTGTCGGCTGCAAAAGAAAGCATAGACGCGCCACCCGGGTTTTCTGACTGGGCTCTTCCTGCCCATCCCGGCCAGTCGATGTAAACTATTTTTCCGGTACTGTGACCCTCAGGTGATTCTACTTTTAACAAGTATCTTCCCCAATCCGGATATTTTACCTCAATATCGAACGATCCGAAACCATCCGTTGTAGAGAATTTCTTGTCTACAATCGGGGTTATATTTTCGCGGCCTATATAAGAAGCCAGGTTATCGCTTCCGGATTGCCACCACCAGCGCCAGCTTACTTTATAAAGTTTTCCTACTAAACCACTTACAGATACTTTATTTCCATTGGCATCAACCGTAACTACTTCAATCGTATGTTTTTGATCGGTAAGTAACATACCCCTGGCCCTGTCACCTTTTGGCACTTTAATTCCTACAAAGGTTTTAAATGGTGCATATGGGATATTAAACTGATCGACACTGAATTCGCCCCCTTCTTCAAAAACCTTGGTGAAAAAACTGGCCTGTAACATTCCCGGCGCTTGTTCACTGAGTTTAATAAAGGGTGAAATCTCAGCTTCGCCATTTTCATCCACCTGGCCATCAAATATGGTTTTATCAACTGGGCTAAAATCGATGGACGGATCATCAAAAATATAGTCAGAATAGCTGGTAAAGGCTGTCTTTATAGGCTTTAACGACATTTCGACCTTTGCTTTCAGGTTTTTGGCAATGGCCCCATGAAGCCATTTTACCATCATTTTGCCTTTTAAATTATTATCGTTGACCGTAATTTTATCCACACCAAAATCAAAATTGATTTTCAAGCGGTTGGGTTTTACGGTTTCAATTTTTACCGTTTTCGTAAAAACAGCTCCACCCACACGCACTTTGGCTGTCCAGTTACCTGTAGGGTCGTCAGCTTTGGTTGTGGTTGCAAAATGATAGAAATTACCTACTCCTACTGCTTTCACAATCCTTTTTTGAATTTTACCGTCAGGATTCAGTAATTCAAAAGTCACCGGATGGTCAGCAGGCAAAAGCTTATCTTTATCTTCAAGAATAAATGTAAGGAACAAGGTATCGCCGGGACGCCAAACTCCCCTTTCACCATAGATAAAACCTTTCAGGCCTTTCTGCACCTCGGCTCCATCCACATCAAACTTGCTGAGGGAAAGCGAGGAACCATCGTTTAATTTAAGATAACCGCGCTGATTATTGTTTTTAGCAATTAACAGGAAAGGCTTCATATCGTAGCCAATTGTGGCAATACCATCGGCATTGGTTTTTGCCGAACCGATAGGTTGTTGCTGATAATTCACAATCTCCAGATCGACACCACCAAGCGGTTTTGTGGTTAAAATATCGGTTACAATTACTGTAAGTTTGTTGTTTTTCCCTTCCTTGGCAATCAGCCCCAAATCGGATGCCAGCACATTTCGACTAACCTTTTTATTGGCATAATAGGCTTTCTTACACGGATTGTCCCTGTCTTCCCAATAATTATAATAACCTTCATCATCATAATAGTAATAATCGTCAGCTGCGTCCCAATAGCTTTGCTCTTCTTCAGCTGATTCGTCCCAGTTATCTTCCAAAGCTTCAGAATCTTCACTGTTATCGTTACAGGGATAAAGCGAATAACTTTTCTTAAAGCTTAACTCTACTTTATATATGGCACCAGGTTCATTTTCAATCAGTTCTGATAAGTCAATTGAAAAAGCATTCCAACGGCCGTAATCAATAAGATTTTCAGATATCAGATCTATTTTTTTCTTAGCTATTAAACGGCCCACCCTTTTCAGATCGCGGTCACCATCAAGACTATTTACCTGTAGAAATTGGGCGATGTTATCTTCGTAAATCTTTACAATACTGACATCCACAGCATTCAGGTTCACAGCTTCAAAAGGAAACATCAGTCCGTTTGAATTAGGAATTATTACGCCTTTGCCAATTAAGCGAACCAGGGGTTTGGTAGCTTCAAAGGTTAAAGTTGCTGATTCACTGCTCTTTAACTTATATCCAAGGATGTTTTTAATATCTTTTTCAACGGTTATTTTCCGCTCTCCGGATATCCGGGTATTTAAAAATACTTTTACCTGGTTACCTTCGATTGTAAATTTTAGATTCCGCTCCTTTTTAATTTCAATTAATCCATTCAGGTTTTGCGAGGTCAGTAATGGATCAGAGAAAGTGAGCAACACATATTGCGTTGGCTGGTGATATACCTGGAAATTAATAAGTTTGAAATTATTTGTGCCGGGAATTTCTACTTCTTTCGATCCTGTAATATCAATATCCTGTTTTGAACCATCCCATGACAGGCTGAACATATCATCGGATTCTTTTCGCTTAATACTATCTACCTGAAAAGTATGGCTTTTATTTTCGGCATCGTGTTGCCAGGTAATGGATAATGATTTTTCGTCCTGTTCTGCCTTTAAAACTTGTTCAATTTTTTGATTATCAATATAATCAGCTGTTACTAATGTTCCGACATATTTATAATCTTTCAGGTTTTTGGCATTGTAGGGTTTTAAATCACTGTTCTTAATCTGAAAGGATTGCTTGATTACCTGGAATTGCAAGGGAAATGACTTAAACTTGTCCTTAACTTCGGTAATTTTTCCCAACAAAAATTCACCTTTATATTTTTCTCCGGATTTTAAAGGACTTTCAGGCCGAAATTCAATGGTTTGACCATCGGCCCAAAAAGCAGTTCCTTTAATAGCCGGTTCAAAATTAAAAACTTTGGTATCGATTGCCGTTCCCGGTTCAACCTGCTGACTGTATTGCGAAGTCAGTTTAATCCTAATCACATCTTTTGATGATATAACTCCTGATGTAAATGCAGTTACATACTCTTTAAATCCCTGATCGATAACCATAGCTGATTTTGAGGATTTTTTACGGCATCCTGAACTTCCTAACACAAGGGTCAGGGCAATAACGCCAACAAGCGTGTAATTAAAGAGAATTCTTTTTTTCATAATTATGGGTCTTTGTGGTTTAAATGGTATAATATGATTATAATCAAATTTAAAAATACGGGAAATTTTTTGATATCACAATTTATAGTAAATGTGTTTTGATTTTTATCAACAGGTCTCAACTCAAAATAAAAATGGACAGAATACTGTAACAAAGTTTACAATATCCTAATTCATCTAAAAGCAAAAATCATTTGGATTTTGTTGAAATTAAATTGAATAACCAGGCTGCATTTTTATCCCTGGTAATTTTCTCTACTCACTCCACCTTCTGATTTTCAGCTTCATAGCATTTGCAACAGGTTCCTCTGATACCAATACCAGGTAGCCACCGGCACCGGCACCGGATAGTTTCCAACCCAATGCACTTTTATATCGGCTAATAACATTTAATATCTTATCATTCACCATATTAGGAAACATGGCTATCTGTGCCTCAAACGATTCTTTAAATGCCCTACCAAAGGTATGGATATCCATTTGTTGAATGGCTTCCCAGCAATCGTCAGCAGCCTTGGCAAGCCGTTCGATATTTTCTTTATTGACATTGATATTTGAAAGTAAATCGGTACCTGCCGGCCTTGGCCAAAGAGTTACCATATACAGATGCGATTCGAGCCAGTTCAGAATTTCTTCGTCATTTACCCTTTCGATGGCATCAGGCCAGTACTCGCCGTTATAATAATGGCGTGCCAGTCCCGGGACACAAATCCCAATAGAATCCTGTGCCCCTGAAATAATATGATTTCCCGGTTTATTTTCGTAACGAAATAAAATTTCAGCCAATTTTTCAGGTTTTTCAAGAGGCAGCTGGTAAGGCCAGATGTCTTTTGCCGCATTCCTTGTAGAAGTTGACATCCCGCTGCGTTCGTTATATTCTATAATCGGTTCCAGCGATATAGTCAGCGCCCAGCCGGGATGTATTTTTGACAGCATCGGCTGGTCAATCCATGTTCCGGCCAAATCGAGCCGGTAAGGTAACAAACTTGTTAATTCACCACGTAACGCCGTAGTTGACCGTGCCGGTAAACCGGCATCCGGAATTCGCTTTAAAACAATATATTCAATCCCAAGGTCTTTACACAGCTCTTCCTTTGCCGGAGAGTGGCCGTCTTCGTTTACTACATACCGGTCGGGTATATTTTTCTTTAAATCATCCACAAAATCCAGGATACCACTTCCGGCATTTATCCAGGCATCTGTCACATATTTAACCGCTTTTATCATATACAGCCTCTCCTGCTCCGAATTCACCGTTTGCCGTCCCTTAAGTTCCTGAATTGTACTATCAGAACCTATACCAACAAACAAATCGCCATAGGTGGAAGCTTCCTTAAAAAATGCAATATGACCGCTATGCAACATATCAAAACAGCCCGAAACAAATACTTTTTTACTCATCTAAAGAAAATATTTAATTTAAATCTGTAAGGATTTTCAGCCATAAAACTAATTAAAATAAGTTTTAAAACAATGGTTGATAGATACAGTTGAAATATTATTAAAATGAAAAAGGCCGCTTCGGGGAGAAGTGACCTTTTTCGGGTGTGTGTAGTATATATTACTTGACGATTATAGACTTATTATTTATTTCTCAAAACCATCCGTTTAATTGTAATTTATTGATACACTTGCCTTAAGGATTGCATAACAACTCAAACTTTTTCACCAGCATTGGAAAAATGAAAATATCTGCCGCTTTTTTAAAAATGATATCTTCATTTTAATCCAATGCATACGTGAAACTTTTTTAACTTAAACTTAGTGAAACTAAATTAGATTAG
>JBJKSB010000019.1:0-38506 GCA_046704385.1 Bacteroidales bacterium
CTGTTTAAGTGTAGCAAATAATCGTTGAGCGCCTTCGGTAATGGGAAGATTTTCGGCAATATCCTTCATTACTTTTTCATCCAATCCTTTAAGTAATGCAACCCTTTGTTTAAAACTTTCAGTAAAATCAATTTCACCACGCATAGCACTTTCAGTAATGGCGCTTACCTTTTCGCCTACGCCTGCTCTAAAAGCCAGTTCGTCAATAACTTCGGTTTGAATCAGGGTCGAATCCATATCAAAACAAATCAGCCTCCTGCTACGACGATATATATTATCTTCCTGGAAAGCAATATCAATACCGATGGCCCCGGCCAGTGCAATGAAATCTTTTTTCATTTTTTCCTGGTTGTGCGGTGTGCCGCGTACAGAGAATTCCACTACTGCCTTAGTATCCTTGGTTTTATCGATTTGGTCAACCGGAATACGGCCTGACAAACGACTGATAAAATCGATGTTTAAACCTTGCTCGGCAATAATGCGGGTAACCTTTGCCAGATGTTCCGCGGTTAACTTACGCGAGAGTAGTGTGACAATAAACCGGTCTTTACCCTGATGGTGTACCCATTCTTCGTATTTACCTTCTTCAATCGGTGTAAACCTAATATTAATGCCCAGTTCATAGGCCTTAAATAACAAATCTTTCAATATGGGGCTCGATTCAGAGGATGCGGGTACTTCGAATAATATTCCCAATCCAAGGTCATCGTGAATTACGGCTTGTCCAATATCTAAAATATTTACTTTGTTTTGAGCTAAAACACTTGTAAGTTGTGATGTTAATCCTGGTTTGTCACCTCCGGAAATGTTAATGAGAATGATTTCTCTTTTTTTATGCATAACAGCTATAATTTTGAACTTCAAAATTATAAATTAATCATAAATTAATGATTAGGATACGGAAATAAAGACCTATTTTTTGGTGTATCTGCTAAAACGTTTGTGTTTCCATAATTGAAGCATTGTTTTGGCTGTAAATAAGGTAAGGTAATACTGAAATAATACAATCAACAGGCCTCCTAAGGTGATCAGTAAATAAAAAAGAGTTTTGTCGACAGGAAAATGTAATACTTGTTGTGCAACTAATATCGAGTTATCCAGATCGGATATAGCTAAAAGAGCGGCAATACCTGTAATTAAAAGTAATGTAACACTTGTAAACACCGATCCCTGTTTCATGTTCCTGTTAATTTCCCGTTCTTCTTTATAATTGCTGATTATACGAATCGATAAATAATTACCGGCCAAAACTCCCAGTAAAATATTAAACACAGGAATGCCCATAAAGAAACCCATAAACGCCATTGAAAAAAACAGGTAGATTATAGCCAGATAGCGCTTTTTTATTTTATAAAACTGGTAAGGTACTACCAATTCACTATTTAGCCAAAGTCCAATGATAAGCCCTATTACGCCAATTCCTAAAGCTGCAACCTCGCTAACCAAGGTATCGCTGATCCACCAAAAAAGTAAAAATAGTGCCAGAGGAATAGGTCCCTGAAACAATGCTGCCGTAAATAATTTGCGGTAATAGCAAACCATGTCAAGCAAAATTCCGATTATCAATCCCAAAAACCCCAGTATTATTGATACGGTGAGGTTGTATAAAAATATCCCCATCATAATACCAATTAAGGCGAATGATACTGGAAAAACCATGGAAAGCATAAATAGCTTTATTTTCAGGGTTTTGTTTAATGGACGCATCATTTTGAGTTTGGTGAGTCCAATTTAAGAATATGTTGCGGGTTATCAAAATATAATTACGGTGTCACCCAATTTTGTTGATAATAAATATATTCTCCTACGTTTATGTTGTTGGTATTTAATAAGTTTCGTGAATCGGAAATAAAAAGTTTCATTCTGTTAAAATGTTCGGGAGAAATAAAAAAAGTCGAATCGAGTTCATATTTTGCACAAGGCAGTATATAAAAATGTCTTTTATTATTAACTATTGGAGTATATACCCAGGTTAAAAAATAACCTGTTTCTATTATGTTAACCTTGTGGTTTTGTTTTTGGAGTACAAGTTTTATCATTTGTCCGCCATCGGTATACTGCTTACGCTGATTTGAGATAAAATTACCGAGCGACCAGGTAATAAACCGGTCCTGAACTGTTGAATCGTTTATCCATTCGCTGGGTTGGATTACATGAGGATGACTTCCAATAATATAATCGACCCCGTTTTTAAAACAAAATTCGGCTATATCGCGCTGGTTTTTATTGGGTTTGTGTTCATATTCAGTTCCCCAATGGATCAACATAATTATTTTATCGGGATGAACGGCTTTGGCTTTTTCAATATCCAATTTTATGGCACCATAATCTATAATGTTTACAACTGCCGGTTCAGGTATCGGTATACCATTGGTCCCATAGGTATAGTTAAGCAGTGCCAGTTTAAATCCTTTTTTTTCAATGATCAGTGGGGTGTTTTTGTTTTTTTCATCAGCCGATGAATAAGTTCCCATGTGTGGAATATTCAGTGAATCCAATACCCTGATAGTTCGCAATAGTCCTTTTTTACCACGGTCAACACAATGGTTGTTGGCTGTTCCCAGTACATCAATTCCGGCTTGTTTAACGGCAACGGCTAATGCATCAGGCGAACTAAACTGCGGATAACCTTTAAAGGGTGGACCGGCCAGTGTGACTTCAAGATTGGCTATGGACACATCTGCTGATGATATTTCATCTTTGATATAACTGAATACTTCGGTGTAATCATAGGTGTTGTCGGGTTGAAGAGCACTGGCAATTTGGGTATCATGTCCCATAATATCGCCCATGAATAATAGTGAAAGGGTAGAGGTGGAATCGGAAGGCTGAGCAAACAATCCAATTGAGAAAAGAAATGCAATGGGGAGAAGTACGTAGCGCATAGTTTTATATTTTGCAGCTAAAAATACTAAACATTATTAACAAGTAACAAGTAACAAGTCTTGAATCTTGAGTCTATTATCCTGATACTTGCTACTAACTACTTGCCACTTTATACCCAGAGTTACTTTTTTTAATTTTCCTTTTGATTTAAATTATATCTTAGCTTGACAGCCTACCCCGGTTTATCGGGGGCTATGCCCTGTACCTTGAAACCCTGAAACCTTTAACCATCCTCACGACTCAATGGTATCCGGCAACCTTCCAATATGAATTTCTTTTTGATTTTTCGACAGGCTTTCAAATATGGGCAAATTCCTTAATTCATATACATTTTTTTCTCGGTTTACATTCACAATTACAATATTTCCTTTACCTTTTTCAAATTCATCTTTAAAGTCGTAGAAACCTGCCATTATGGTTAACTCACCCGATGCAACCAGGTCTTTATACTTTTTGGTAGCTATATTCACTTGGTAATCAAGATTTTTTTCAATTACATGTACGTGAAGCTTGGCGGCATCATTAACTGGTTTATATTTTGTGATGATGGGTTGTAAAAAGTCAAGTTCATGCTTGATACCGTACGATTCCCCGTCAATACCCTTTAAATACGATTTAATAGCACCACAATCGGAATGCCCTAAAAAGAACAATAGTGGGGTTTTTAGGTGATAAATGCCAAAATCGACTGATCCTTCAGTCGAAAGAATTTGGTTTCCAATATTCTGAATGGAAAATACTTTGTTTGAAGTATCCGGCATAAGTGCATTCAAAGGAACCCTGGAATCTGAACATGAAACCAAGGTGATATAGGGTTTTTGCTCATAACTAAAGGTTTCAAAATATTCATTCGGATGTGTTTCCTTAAAATAATTGTTACCCAAAATAAATTGTGAAATCATATCCGGAATCATCAGCTTTTTAGGTTTTTTTGCCGACTTTTTAATATCAGGTTCTTCTTCTCCAATAGCAATTTTTACAGCATCATGAAGATTATCGCGTCGGCTGATATGTCCCAGCAAATGTTCAATTTTCTCGGTTCGCAGCAAATCCCGAACTTCTGAATGTGCTTCAACAATCATTAACTTAATTCCTTTTTTCTGTAAATTCAGATAAAGCCTTTTTATTAATCGTGCCCCGCTGGAATCAACATATGCCGAAGTACTTAAATCGAATATCACTGTTTTTAACGATGCATCTGATTTTTGAATTTTTGCCCACACTACTTCAAAAACATTTGCCACATTAAAGTATACCAGTTCCGACTCTACCCTGAAGATAATAACTCCGGGAACCAATTCGTTATCGGGATGTCGCAGAATATCCGTATATCTGTCTGTACCCGGAATCCTGCCAAGGAATGCAACATGAGGATCGGAAACACTTCGTATTATCAGTATCAATGAAAAAAGTGCCGAAATTAATACGCCCTGCAAAATTCCAAATATCAGTACACCCAATAGCGCAATCATGGCAATAACAAAATCGATACGGTTCACCTTGAAAACCCGTTTCATCTCTTTAATATCCACCAGTCCGGAAATAGCAACCAAAACGATACCAGCCAGCACTACGGTAGGTAAATTCTTTAGTAAGCCGGTAAGAAAAAGCAAACACAGTCCAATAAAGAAAGAAGCTACAATTAATGACGCAGGTGTCTTTGCACCAGCTTTGTCGTTAACGGCCGACTGCGACAATCCTCCGCTCGACGGATAACCTGACCCAAGAGAAATTGCCAGGTTTGCAACTCCGAGAGCCAACAATTCTTGTCGGGGATCAATTTCATAATCGTTTTTTTGAGCCAGGGCTTTTGATGCGGAAACACTTTCGATATACGCCAGTATAAAACAGGCAAAGGCAAGCGGAGCGATGCTTACCACATCGTTGAAGTTTATCGAGGGCAAATGCAATTTTGGCAATCCGGCCGGCAGCAGTCCAACTGTTTTAAATCCCATATGCCCTAACGGAGTAAAACTTATAGCTAAAACCGAAAGTGCTACAACAATAAGAGCAAAGGGTTTGCCCGGTAATTTTCGTTCACCAAAAATCAGCAAGAGCAAACAAAGTAAACCAAAAATCAATACATATATATTGGTATTATGGATTTCAGCAAAAAGTGCCGTAATTAAACCTAAAAATCCATGTCCTTTAACCTGTACGCCGAATAACTTTGGTAACTGGGTTAGCCCGATGGTAATGGCTGCCCCGGCTTTAAAACCCAACAATATGGTCTCGCTTATAAAATTTATAATGCTACTTAATTTAAACAGATAGGCCAGTATGCTCATACCGGCGAAAATTAAAGCGGTTAGCGATGCCAGGTCAATCCAGCGCTGAATATCACCATGTGAAAGATTGGCAAGTGTTACTCCAACAACCATGGATATGGCTGAAGTAGGTCCAATTGCCATATGACGGCTCGATCCAAGAAGAGCATAAAAAACTCCTCCTATCAGGTAGCCGTAAATTCCGTATTGCGGAGGCAGTCCGGCCAGAGTGGCATATGCCAGCGAAACGGGTATGGCATATGCAGCCAAGGTAATTCCCGAAACCAAATCGCTGCCAAAAAAGGGTAAGGAATATCCCGAAAGCCATTCGATAGAAGGAATTATTTTACTTAATCTTTTTTTTATTGAAATCATGTACCCTGCTTAATATGATGAATTCCGGTAATGAATTTCGTAAAAAAAATTCAAATTAATACTGCGTTGTTACAATTATGTTACAATTTAATATAAACCGTTTTGGTTGATAAATGTTCGAAACAATTTGTTTTAGCTTTAGCCCGTCAGCTAAGGCAGACAGTAAATTTCAGTATAGATAAGGCCATTAAACTTGATCTTTAACGTTGGCTAATGCCAACGGGTTTTAAAAACCTGCCAGCCTTTTGGGCTTAGATTTGGTAATGAAAAAAGTAAGATATAATAATTGTAGTTCGACTTATCCTGTAATTCTATTTAAAACAAATCGCTCCGGGTACGATTCCAACCCTCAATGTATCAATAGGTTGTCCCTGAGGTGTATACCTAAATACCAAACCAGGCTGCATATAATCAATGGCATCTGAAATATAGACTTCTGAGGTTGAAGGATCGACACCAATAGCATAAAAAAGTCTTTGGCCGTGTTTTACAAAAGGAACTGTCGGAAAGTTTTCCTGATCAACAGCCAGTTTCCAAACATCATTATTAAGCAGATATAAAGTGTCGCGGGCAGCATTAATCTGTAAGTCGGTGGGGCGGTCAGTAAGCTTAAAGGAGAACTCCCGGATAATCGATTTATTTTTAACGTTCATACAAACCAATTTGGGATTTTCGTAGCCAAAACTATTTCCCTGGTAACCCCCATCGGTCAAAACCCATAAATAATCGTTTTTATCCTTTTGTATCGCCACAGGCTGAATACCGATAGTTATGGAATCAACAACAACATCGCGTTCCGTATCAATAACCAGCACTTTATCATCAAAACTCCAGCAATTGGTATAAATACGGTTATTGATGCGGACCATTTGCTCGGTGCTATGTTGATTAAAAGCCCTGTTTCCGTTATTTGTTGGAATATAGCCTGTTATTTCAAGTGTTTCGGGATTAAAAACCGTTATGGCCCTGGCATATAAATCGGTAATATATCCCTTGGTTTTATTAATGATTTTAATGTATCGGGGCGATGTTAACCCATTTATCCATCCTTTATACTCAAAAGTGTTAATATCAATCACATATACTCTTCCCGAATTGTTAAGCACTACAAATCCGACTGAATCATTAATGATCATGCTTTGCGCCACATCACCCAAGGGTATGTTGTTTATTTTTTGGAAAACTTTATTCTGTACTTCACCTGTTACCGGATTGTAATAGGATAATGAACTATTCGAAAACATGAAATTTCCCTGGTTTACAATAAATAATCCCTTACCCACCTGTTTATTAATAACAGGTTCCTGGGGTGTTTTTTTGCATGATAGCAAAATCACAAACGGTACAATGAATAATATCAGTTTCCTTGCCTGCACTTTATAAAATTCTAATATTCAAAATTGATCATCAAAAAATAATTTCGCCCGGGCATAGCCCTGTATTGAATGCTCTGGTAATCTTTATTGAAAAAATTGTCAACTTTAAAACGTATGCTTAACGAGTTTCCATTCAGGTTGATTTTTTTCCCCAGGGTAAGATTTGAAATTGTATAGCCGGGCAGCGGTTTGTTATCCGGATCACTTACCGTTGATGTATTCCGGCTACCGGTATAAAATGATGTCCAGATGAATTCAAAGCCCTTATATACGCCCATTTCTGTATAGCCGCCCGAGTATTCAGGGATATAAATTAATTGTTCACCTTTTGCCAGGTTGCCTTCGCTCAAACCTGTTGATTCGTTGGTGGTGCGTGTATAAGCAAATTTCCACATGGTTGATATTTTAATGCCCCAAAATTCTTCTGATATTTTACCGGTATATTCAAGCCCACGTGAGTGAACAGTTTGGATGTTGTTGGGCTCCCAGTAACCAAACTGCGAAGGCTGCCATAAAATCCAATCATCAATAGCGGAATAAAAACCGGTTAATTCGTTTTTAAGTTCATAATTTCCTGATTTCCAAACATTGCTTAACGATGTTTCAGCTGTAAGTCCCTGTTCAGGTCTTAAATCGGGATTGCCTCCCGGTTGAAAGTATAATTGGTTTAATGTTGGATTGTGGTAATTTCTCGAAACATTAGCTTTAAATCCCCATTCACTCTTTTGAGACAAAACATACTCAACGCCCAATGAAGGAATGGGTTTAATAAATTTTGTATCAATCAATTCTTCTCTTAATAACCCTGATAGTTTAATTCCGTTTGAAAATATTTTATGCAAACCGGTAAATACCGAATATTGTTTCTGATTATTTGAATAGCCGGTTAGCGTTTTTTCATCAGAGTAATCGGCTTTATGAATGGCTGCATTTAATTGAAAATCAAAATCAAACCCGGTTTCCCATGTTTTACGGGCTTTAAATTGTGAGATGCTTGAATAGCTTTTGCTGTTCGATTCAATATTGGTAACAAGCGCAGTGGAGCCTAAGGGTTGATTTTTAAGATAATAATCCAGACCTCCATAAATGAATCCTGAATTAATTTCCCAGGTAAGGTTTGTGCCATAATATTTAAAAGCAGCTTGCAGCCTGTGGTTAAGGTCAAATTGTTTCTCTTCATGGTTTGGTGAACCATTATTCATTAATCCGGGAATATTTCGCTCATTGTTCTGAAACCAGTAATTCAGACTCAGGGTACTGTTTTCACCGGTTCGGTACAACATTTCTTCTAACAGGCCATACCTGCGGTAGCTTCCATTTTTAAGTGTCTCAATTTGTTGAAACTCTTCAGGTATTGTATTGTTTTTGTATTTAAAGTTGTTTTTAGAGTTTTCATAAAACACACGTGTACGAATATTTAGCTTTTGTACGGCCCACTTAGCATTTGCAATACCCGAATAAGTGCCGTAACTCCCGTAACCCTGGGCAATTTTCCCATTAAAACCTTTTCTCCAGTCGGGACTATTTTCCAACAGAATACTTCCGCCGAGGGCACCACCGGTACTGATTATTGAAGCCGATCCATATTGTAAGCTTACTTCGTCGATAAAACATACCGGTAATAATGAAAGATCGACCTGTCCGGTCATAGGTGAATTTATGGGCAGGTTTTCCCATAGTACTTTGGTATGCGAAGCACCTGCCCCGCGCATCGAGGCAGTGGCCAACGAACCTTTTGCTGCCGAATGAATATAAATGTTTGTATTCTCTTCCAGTACATCGGCCAGTGTTGTGTTTAAATGATTTTGCAAAACCAGGGTATCAATTTTTTCAATTTTTCCCCCTGCAAACCGGGTATCCTTTACTGTAATTTCTTTTATGGGAATAGTATCCTGAAAAGAAAGCTGGGCTCTGACAGACAAAATTGCCGACAGAAATATGAAACTATATGTTATAATTTTTTTCAACTTATAACTTATAAAATTTTTGTGAAACAGTTTGGCTTGAGCCGGAGAGCTGAATAATATAATAGCCGGATTTTAAGTTGTTTACATTAATCGAATTGTCAAAAATATTGCCCTGTGTTTCTGTAATTCCCATTGCATTAAAAATCCTGAATTGCGAAAATCCGTTAGGGGTTTGTAAATTAATTACCTGGTTAACCGGATTTGCAAATAAAGGTGTGGTAATTTTAACTGTCGGTTTTATTCCTGCCGGATTTTGTACTTTGATATGAATAGTGTCATTTATGCCGCTTTGCTCATTCCAGGTTGCAACTACCATGGTTTCGCCGGCACTCCATGCTTCAAGGTTTCCATCGATATCAACAGTAGCCACCCCTTCGTTTGTTGATGACCATGTTATTCCTGCATTTAATTGTTTAATGCCTGACATAAAAGCTATGGCTTTCAATTTAACGGTATTGCCGAGAGCAATTTCCTTTTGTACAGGCTGTATCACCATTAGCCTTTTTTCTCCATAAATACAAGTGTCGGGAGCAACATCCACGATTCCTGTTATTTCCGTTGACAATTCACCAAGCCAGCCAGCCGAACTGTTCACAGCTGTTTGTATTTTAATAAAATCAATTTTGTCGAGATTTACATAGTTGTCTTGCGAATCTATTGCCCAGCTTATATCGAATGCATCGCCGCCAGCGCCTTCAATGTCAAAAGTATAAGGATTATCAGGTTCCCATCCTTCTTTTGTCATCATGCGGGGCAGGTTATCGGCATAACCAAACGGATATTTTTGCGACACAATATATTCAGTTCGTGAATTATCTAACCGGTCTGCAATTTTTGGCCCTTCCAGGGTGTAGTTATCCTGGTTAATATCGGGAAAACTATCAGCCAAAGGATAATAGGGCTGAGTGTGGTAGGTATTGGCAGTAACAACTCCCGATCCATTCTGGTTATCGGTCCAGGGAACATCGGCAGCTTTATTCATTTTCGGGTTATGGTAGGTGATTTTATAATTTGTGATGGTACTTTCGAACCAATAATCTGACCCGGCAAGTAAATACCAGGTGTCATCAGGTAAGCCATTACCATTTTCATCTTTCATTACAAATACGTTTGCCGGTTCTGATGAATTCTGACTTGCATTTCCAAATACAGTAAAATCAATCCCGTAAGGATTGACAGGATCGTTTTCAACGGGTTTATCAAATCCAACCACAATATAACCTCCAAATGCTCCCAACGAAACTGCTCCACCCACTTTGCCTGCCAGTGATTTAGCACCGGCGTTTGAACCAATGGGCGTATTTATAAACTGGCCGGGTGCAGGAACATAATCAAACACCTTGCTGATAAATTGATTTTCCTGACTATGGCCCGAAGTTACAAGTCCTGTCATCAAAAAAACGGAGAAAATGATTTTTAAAACATGCATCGTAAATCAAAATTCAGATGCTTGGGGATGAAAATTGATTCCGTCGCTCTTAATCCCGAAAGCATTGTTAAACAATAACAGGCAGGTCTTCTGACTTACTCCATTCTTATCGCGCCTTCCCATCAAGCTTTAAGGCTTGACAGTGGCATAAGCTTTTTGCGATAAGATGTTAAAGAGCTCACAGCAGCGGGTACTGTTGCCGAATTCTTACAAAATCAAATCATTGCATGGCACGGCATTCCCTTTTCATTCCATAATGGAAACCTGAGTTGCAAAATTAGTAAATTTTTTATGATAGATTACATTTTATAATAATTACATTTGAGGCCAATTATTATAACAAATTTTGAACTTATATCTCAATCGGGTTTTAAAATGAGTAAAAGTGTGTTTAATTTTTTAGAAAACCGTTTTTATTCTTTCTTTTCTGATACCAATCAGCCAGGGTTAATAATTGAAAAGAAAACCAGCAGAATTATTGATGCAAATGAAGCTGTAACAAGGTTGCTTGGTGTTCATAAAAATGATCTGATTAATAATATATTAACCGATTTTATTCAGAATTTTAACTACCTCCAAAAGAAAACTCAATACATAAACGTTATAAATTCCGAATATCAGAATATAAAATCAAACCATTTTGATTACCCTGATTCCGATAATTTATTTGTGTTATTTTTTGAACCACAAACTTTTAGGTATAAAAAACTTTCGTCGCGCGAAAGCATAAAAGTATTGCTTAACCATGTTGATGATGTTATCTGGATTATGGACTTAAAAGGTAACTTAACCTTTGTTACTCCAAATATTGAAGATATAATTGGTTATAATCCGGAAGAAATTACGGGAAAAGATTATCGTTATATACTTACACCTGATTCTGCGATTGTTGCTCAACAATTGCTGAATGAGGAACTTTCGAAGAAAACTGATGGCTCCGATTATATACCGGTTCGGAAAGTTGAGGTGGAACAGCAAAAAAAAGGAGGAGGAACTGTTTGGACTGAGGTTATCCTTTCGTTGGTACACGATGACCAGGGACAGGTTGTTGAAATTTTGGGTATAACAAAGAGTATTCAACCCATTAAGGATGCATACAACCAATTTGATCAATTCTTCAATCTAATGCCGGAGCCTTCAGCACGACTGAATAAGTTGGGTTATATCACTCATTGTAATAGAACACTGGCTGACCAGCTTGGTTTATCTGTGGAAAAAATAGTCGGTACGCATTTTACTAAATTACCTTTGTTCGATTACAAACAAATACCAAACTATATTAAAGCTTTTGCTGGTATTTTCCAGGGGAAAGAAATTAAACCTACAAGGTTTAGCTGGTTGGATTATAAAGGAATTCAGCACGAGGGAATTGTTCATGTTGGTGTGGTAAAAAACAATTCAAAAACGGAAGGTATTCAGGTTATTATTACCGATATTACTGAATTGAGACAAATTGAAGGAGCGTTAAGACTAAGTGAAGAAAAGTATAAAAGTATATTTCAGAATTCACCCCTTGGAATTTTTCATTTTGACAAAAATGGAATAATTACCGATTGTAATTCTAAATTAGTCGAAATAATTGGTTCATCGCGTAATGCAATAATTGGAGTTGATATACCGATACAACATACAAGTGAGGTTGTTATAGATTGTGTTAAACAAACATTATCAGAAGGGTCAGCTTATTTTGAAGGGTATTATTCCTCGGTAACAGCCAATAAATCCACTTTTGTGAGATTGATTATGGAGGCGCTTCGCGATGAGAAAGACCAGATAATAGGTGGAGTTGGTTTAATGGAAGACATTCATTCGCGAAAAACAACAGAGGATGAACTGGTTGAGAAGAACAGACGCATTGCCACACAAAACCAGCAATACCAAGCTATAAACGAGGAGCTTCAGAATTCATTACTTGAAATTCAAAAAATTAATTGGGAGTTAAAGCAAGCAAAGGAAAAGGCTGAAGTAAGTGACAAATTGAAGACCGCTTTTCTTCAGAATATGTCGCATGAAATTCGCACTCCTATGAACGGAATTCTGGGATTTGCGCAACTGCTTGAACTTGAAAAAACAACAGCTAAACAAAAAACTGAGTACATTAAAATAATAAAAGACAGTGGTTATCAATTATTGAGCATTGTAACCGATTTACTTGATATTTCAAAAATTGAATCGGGATCAATGAATTTGAATTTACGACCTACGCAAATTAATATTCTTCTTAGTGAAGTGTATGAATTTTTTGAACATAATGCATCTCAACATGGCTTAATATTAAATAAACCTGAATTTTCAGATGCTATAGATTGGATAAATATTGATTCAGATAAAATAAGACAAATATTAAATAATTTGTTATCTAATGCCATTAAATATTCCAAAAGAGGCTGTATAGATTTCGGGTATAAAATTAAAAACGGGTATCTCGAATTTTTTGTTAAAGATGAAGGATATGGGATTAAAAAGGAATCACTTGAATTAATTTTTGAAAGGTTTCACCAGGAAATGAATCACAGTGTAAATGCCTACAGAGGAACGGGATTGGGATTAGCTATATCAAAAGGTTTGGTAGAATTGATGCAAGGTGAAATTTGTGTGGAGTCGGAGCTTGGAAAGGGATCAGTTTTTTATTTTACCATCCCTTTGGTAAAGTTAGCAAATGGAAAACAGGAGCAGGTAAATCCGGAAGAATTGCCAGAGGACTATATTCAAGGATCAGGAATTACTATATTGATTGCAGAGGATGACGATTCAAATTTCTTTTATTTGCAAGAGTTGCTTGCTGAATATAATTTTACCATAATCAGAGCCAAATCAGGTCAGGAAGTTATCGATCAGTTTACTCAAAATTCAAATATCGATTTGATATTAATGGATATTAAATTACCACTGATTAGTGGTTATGAAGCAACACGAATAATCAGAAGTCATAATACCGAAATTCCCATTATAGCTCAAACTGCTTTTGCTCTGCCAAGTGACCGACAAAAAGCACTTGATGCCGGTTGTACCGATCATTTGCCGAAACCAATTTCAGGCGTTGATCTGGCTGTTATCCTAAAAAAGTACGTGCCAAAATATTCCGATCAAGGTATCAGGTAATTCAAGTTCGATTTAAGAGAAAAGCTTAACCGGTGATTACAAAGTCATATTTATATGGTTTACTATTCAGATATTAAAAATTGGGAATTACCGGCAATTTCCTTTGGTTTATCGAAAATGAATTCTGTATTAAACCAAGTCCATTTAAAATTGCATTGAATTTGAACCCTTGGGATGTAATTTATACTTTACCACAAGCGTTCATAGTCAGAAATAATTTTTATTAGTAAGACAGTTATGATTTCGGCTTTATTGATTTTTCTATATTATCTGATACGTATTATCCGCAAGTGGTGGATACAGCAATTACCTGCCTGATATTGATCCAAAAATTCGAAATGCATACTGATTAGCAATATAAAATCAAGCAGTACAATTATTCCAACTAAAACCTTTTTAACCCATAAGATTTTCCTAATTTTATTCAATAATACTCAAAAACAAACAGAATGGAGTTGCTGCAAAAGAATTTTGAAAAAGAATTATACAATGAAATTATTGGTCTGCCTGTAATTGAAATAAAGTCGCATCAGGTAATTCTAAAGGAAGGTGCTTACATAAAAGAAATTCCGATTCTGGTTGATGGATCCATCAAAGTCAGGCGCTCCGATGAATCAGGCAAGGAGATCGTTCTTTATCATATTCAACCCGGCGAAAGTTGTATTCTTGCCATTACTTCGTGCTTAAATGATAAACAAAGTAAGGCTGAAGCCATAACCGATTCTGAATCGAAATTTATTGTTGTAGATGCTGAAAAAGTTAAACTTTGGATGGATCAATATAAATCATGGCGCAACTTTGTAGTAAAATTATATTACCAAAGGCTCGATGAAGTTCTGTCATTAGTTGACAGTATAGCTTTTAAGCAAGTTGATTTGCGTTTGATTGAAAAATTAAAGGAAAAATCAGAAGGAAAATTAACCACGATTATAACCACGCATCAACAGCTGGCAAATGAACTGGGTACTGCCCGCGAGGTCGTATCACGACTTTTAAAACAATTGGAAATACAGGGGTTTATTTCAATTGACCGGGGGAGTATTAAAATTATTAAGCCTTTGTAACCTAAATCACACACTTTGCTACCATTATGTACTAATTTTGTTACATATTTAAATATGTAATTATGCATAATGTTGGAAAAATTGATCGCTACTTAAGGTTTGCAGCAGCAGTTGTTATAATGATTTTACATTTTACCGGTGTAATGACAGGAAAAACCGACAGAATATTGTCTACAGTAGGTATCATTCTGGTTATTACATCGCTAAGACAATGTTGCCCGCTATATGC
Organism: Bacteroidales bacterium; assembly: GCA_046704385.1. Taxonomy (GTDB): domain Bacteria; phylum Bacteroidota; class Bacteroidia; order Bacteroidales; family SZUA-534; genus GH45. The sequence goes on from JBJKSB010000019.1 coordinate 14,696, forward strand.
CTTGTTGGGGCTGGGTACCTGTGGAGTCGATACGGATGAATCAGAAATTAAAATTGAAACAAAAAAGTTAAAATTAAAAAAGTAATAATCTCAAAATTTTATGCGGATGAAACAGAACGTAGGAAAAACAGACAAGGTAATTCGCCTTATAATTGGTGTTATTTTGTTGGTATTTGGCTTAATTGCTAAAAGTTGGTTGGGTTTAATTGGTATTATACCTATATTTACTGCGTTGGTAAGTTGGTGCCCACTTTATTCACCATTAAAAATCAACACTAAAAAACAATAAAGCAAAAAACCCGGTCTATTTAGAGGTTGTTATGCATTAGGCCGGGTTTTTTTGTATATACCAAATATCTCTGCAAATTTTTTTCTTTACAATTCATTTATTTCCCAGGTACCTTCTTTATATTCAAATTCATTTACATCGTACTCAAAATCAAATATATGTATATCGGCTAATTCTATTTTATCAGCGTTTTTAACAATTTGTTTTGATTTATCAGTAGACATGAGTACAAAAACTCCCGGTTTTATATAATCACGCAATGCGGCTGATTCACAGATAATAGCTGTGTTTTTAGGTATTACCTTTTGCAGAAATTCCAATACCCTGGGCATTTTATTATCAGCTCCCTGGATAAAGTACACTTTTTCGGCTCCGGCAGCCAGCATTTTAGAACTGTCCTTCTGTAGTTCGGGGCTGGTTTCCTCTGTAATTAACAAATCGTGGGCTTGTAATATCGTAACACAGGAATCACACAGTATGTGAATATGCGGGGTGATTTTTATAGCAATTACATTTGTGGTTTTTGATACTTGTTCAATAATAGTACAAGCAAAAGTCGTTTTACCAACATTACGGCCGGTTCCGGCAATTAGCAATAAATTTGGCCAGTTAATCATAGTAAATCCTCGGGTGAATTAAGGTTTTTAAAAATATCAGCATCGGTTATATCAAAATATTTCACTCTAAGCTGTTTAATCAAATTTACTAACTTATAATCCTTATTGATAATGCTATTATATACTTTAGGAACAATTGATCTGGTATAACAAGCAATTAAAGGTTCCAGCTTACCATCGGGTAATCGTGGTACAATAGTTTCATAATTTTCAAGATCATGAAGTAATTTGCCATAGAAATTGCTATTAAGATTTGGTACATCAACAGGAATTACAAGGTTAATTTCAGTTTGCGAAGCTTTTAGTCCACTGTATAATCCTGATATAGGTCCAATTTCTGGAAATTCATCTTTGATCAATGGATAATTAATGCCCTCTATTTCATCGTTAGCGCTTATAATAACATTATCCGATAATGATTCCAATACATGAATAGCATTATCAATTAATCGTTTGCCATTATAATTAAGCAATATCTTATTATAGCCCATTCTTGAGCTTTTGCCTCCGGCTATTACTATTCCGGTTATTGAATTACGGGTCGACATAATAGATAAAAAACCTGCTATTAAATTTATAGCAGGTTTCTAATTTATGGTAAAATACTGTTATAATCAATTAACAACCACCTGCAGCTCTTTTCTTTTTAGGTTTTTTCGTAATTGCTGGTAAAGCAGGTGCTGATTGTGCTGGCTCTGTATTTGCTTCGAGTTTTCCTCCACCCAGGGCAGCGTTCATGGCTTGACGGAAATCGTAACGTGCAAACTCATCATCCGGAGCTGTTGCAGCCGGCTTTTGAGGGTTCATAATGGTTTCAGCCCAATAATTCAATCCACCCTCTAAAACATAATTGTTTTTAAATCCGCGCTGTGTGCAGATCAACCATGCCTGGTTAGCACTCACTGTTCCATTTGAATAAAAAACATTTGTCCTTGCATCCTGGTCCAAATAATCGCGCCACTCGTCAGAGCTGATATCTGCTAAAGGAATATTAATAGCTCCCGGAAGATGATAAACTTCATATTCATCTTTAGGCCTTACATCAATTAATAAAATTGAAGGATCCTTTTGTACAATATAATCAGCAATCTGATCGGTTGTAAAATATTGTGATCCTTCTGTTACCTGAGCCATTAACTCTTCCATGGTCAATTTGAAAGGGCTTGTAGTATTTTCAGGTATTAAAGCTATAATTACGGCCAATGGTATTATGGCATAGGCTAACAACACTCTAGCCTTAAGCTCTAAAATTTTTGGTTTTATTCTCATTAATTTATTCATTTTTAGCGAGTTTAAAGGTTAATATTCGTCTAAAGGAAACTTTTGTTCTGCCCATTCACCAACGTAAAAGGCAGCAAAAGCAAATAAAACAATTATTAGGGCCAATAATCCCTGAGATATTCCCATAACTTCGTTTAACTTAGGAATTCCCTGGAATCCTGCTTTATAAAAGGATTCCCATAATGGATAACCCTCAGCAAATACCAATATACCAAGTAATATTCCACCTATAAAAACCATGGCATCAATTTTGCCAATAACAGCAGCACAAACACTGGTTCCGGGGCAAAAACCACCCAAAATAAATCCTGCGCCCATGATTACACCACCGGCAATAGCCGAAGGCATATAAGTTGGATTTAAGTATATCTGACTTAAATCAATCCAGCCAAAAAGGCTAAAGAAAAGTAATCCTAACATTGCTGTGATACCGGCAGTGAAGAATACTTTTAGTACAACGGTATCGTATCCATAAAACATACCGGCAAGTTTCCTGCTGGATGAAAATCCGCTTGATTCAAGCACAAATCCAAAGCCTATTCCAATTAAAAAGGCCATCAGTAAATTGGTGCCTGATGATATAATTTCGTTTACCACTAAAGGTCCCATATCTTTATTGTTTAATATTAATTTTTCTTATAATTTTTAAATTCAGTACTTCTTTTTGTTTAGTCTCCAGTCTCCAGTCTTCAGTCTCCAGTATTTTAAATGCTTGTTACAGTTAAAAAATTGAGCTGTGGTTGCTGAGCGCGGTTGCTGAGCGAAGCCGAAGCAACTGCTTACTGCTTACTGCCTACTGCAGACTGTAGACTGTTATATCCAATTTTTGCGTACAAAATAAGCCATGGCAAAAGCAGTTCCAAATATTGCAGCCATAGTTACAATACCTCCTACAGATAATACGGCCATACCGCTTAGTGCTGCACCACTGGTACAGCCACGACCCATCTGCGAACCAAATCCGAACAGAACACCTCCAAGCAAGGCAAATATTAACCTGCGTTTTGAGGTAATTTTTGGTGAATGTTCAACCTGTAATTTTAATCTACCGGCAAGAGCGCCAGAAATAAATGCACCAACAACCACTCCTAACATTTCAAAAACCAGCCATGTTTTCATGGGTTTAGGGTGATGTCCTTTATATTCCTGATAAAAAGCAGTATTTTCAGTATGAGTAGGTGCAACCGTTTTTACCGTTTGTACCACAACACTTTTTAAGGCTCCACTGGCACCTAATCCACGCCCTGAAATATAATTTGCGGCTAAAAGGACCAGTCCGAGTAGTACTCCACCTACATAGGGATTTAAATATTTATTTTGTTTCATAAGTTAAATTTTTAAGTTGTTACGTTAGTTTCCAAATTAAAAGTTTTCATCAGTAATCATTAGTATAAATAGCGGCTCATCTGGCCTGCCCAGGTTATCAACCATCTTAACATAAAGCTCCCGAAAAGGATTAAAACAGCAGGAATAATAACAGGTACTTTAATCTGTCGAAGTTCCATAATTTCAAATGCAGCAGGTACTAACATACCCAAAACCACAACAAAAATCCAGAATGGTGCGGTAAGTACCCCACCCAGGAACATGTGTGCCGCTGCAATTTGAACCTGTGTACTGGCCTGGAATCCCATCAGCATGTGTACAATAAAGAATAACTCAATGCCAATAATAATCAGGTCAATTTGAGCAAATACTTTTCGTTCCTGATGATTATCAGAAATTAGCATAATCAGAGCAGCGCCTGCCGATAAACCCGACGACAAGAACAAGGGGCCAAGAATGGAAGTATTCCACATTGGACGGGCGTTAAATGCCGACAATAATATACCTGTATAAATACCCAGGATTACACCTAATATTACCATGGCCCATGCCATTGGTTTCTTATAGTTGCTGAAAAATTGTTCGATATTGCGTAACCAATTATATTTCCAGTCCCATGAGGGGAACCATTCACGGATATTTAAAGCGGCCCAAATTACAGACAGAGGTGTAATTATCATCAAAGTCCATGCCCCCCAACTCATGGGTGACTGAAATTTGATGGTAGTGTACAATCTCCAGAAATAGGGTTTGTGATGCAGGTCGAGAAACAAGGCTAATAAACCTATTACTAATATGGCAGGTACCAGTACAGGTGCTTTTCGTACAGCAACTGTATATTGTTTTGATTTGCCCATTAGGTAATAAACTCCTGCAAAAAACAATAATCCTGCGGCCAGACCACCCAAAAACAGGTAAACCGGAATTTCCCATCCCCAGGCGTGTAACACCGGATCCACCAGGGGATTCATTCTACCGCTTACTATTAATTCTTCTTTCATAATAATATATAATTCAATGTTCACCCTCCGTCTAGCCTTAGGCTAGGCACCTCCCTGAGGGAGGACTAATAAATGTCCCCTTGAGGGGACTTTAGGGGTGAAAAGTTCATAATTAAATTAAATAATACACATTTGGTTTGGTACCGGCTTCAGGAGCCAATACTTTATATTTACGGGTCTTAAGAACCTTAGATACCGGACTGTTGGGATCATCCATATCGCCAAAATACATGGCTTTGGTAGGGCAAACCGATACACAGGCGGGTTCCATTCCTTTTTTAACCCGATGTAAACAGAAGGTGCATTTATCAACATATCCTTTAGGATGTGTATACCTTGCATCGTATGGACAACTCTGTTCACAAGCTGAACAACCGATACATTTTTCGTGTGTTACCACAACAATTCCTCCTTCGGCATAATGACTTGCTCCCGTAGGACAGCAACGCACACACGGAGAATTTGAACAGTGATTGCATCGTTCCGATCTTAATTCCGATTCAAGCTGAGGATAAGTACCATCAGTTACTTCCACAACCCAGTCGCGGCAATAACCAATTGGAACATCATTTTCAGTCTGACAGGCAACAACGCAGTCACTACAACCCACACACTTTTTTGTGTCTATAGCCATTGCATATCTCATAATTCGCCTCCTTTCTCAGGTTCAGATGTGAGGAATGTCACAAAGTTTCCTCTCATTCCGGTTCCACCCATAGCCTTATCCACCATTACATTTGTTATTAATTCAGAGTCACCGGCTCCGCGGCCGAAAGCTCTCGAAAGTTTATTGTTTTTATGTCCGAATCCGTGTACCATATAAACGGAATCCCAACGTATCCGCTCAGTGATACGCGCTTTAATCGGAAAAGTCGAAGTAACACCATCCTGGTTTTTAAGCCAGATTGATTGATTGTTAACAATGCCCCATTGTTTGGCAACTTTTGGATTTATCCACACTACATTTTCTTTGTAAATCTCATGAAGGTTTGGATTGTTAGCCGTGCGGCCAAAGGTATGACTGGGTATCCTGCCGTAAATGAGCCGGTAAAATCCGGTAGGTGGTTCAGGATGCGCTGTATATTTTGGCATCGGATCAAGTCCTGCTGATGCTAAATCAGTAGAATAAAGTTCTATTTTTCCTGTACTTGTGTAAAATTCTTCGGTTGAATTCTCGTCAAAATACAGATCATAACTACGTGGGAACGATTTTACGCCTATGCGTTTCATTTCATCCAGTGAGGTGCCCACCTGTTTTAATTGCCAGTCGAGTAATTCTTCCACATCTTTCCATGCAAAGTATTTATCAAGACCAAGTTTGCCTGCCAGGCTTTTAACCATCCACCAGGTAGGTTTTGTATTGTACTTGGGTTCTGTAGCCGGCATCCGTAAAGCAATGGTAGGCTTGCGGTGTTGTGCGGCCCTTATCACATCATGTCTTTCCAGGTAAGTACATTCCGGGAGAATTACATCGGCCCAGCCGGTAATTTCCATAGGCATGGTATCAACAACAGCTATGAAATCAAGATTCTGTATGGCCTTAATGGTTTTTTCCTGGTCGGGAATTGATTGTAATAAATTAGTAGCATTCACAATCCATGCTTTAATATTAAAATCACGTCCTTCCTTTGGAATTGAGCCATCAATAAGAACATTAGTCAGGCCATCACCGGCAAAAGCATAATTTTCAGTGGTAAGGTCCTGCCATTTTTTTTCAGGTTCGGGGTATTCCGGATGTGGAAATTGAGGTATTGAAACAAAATCGGGGCGGTAAAAACCACCGCGTCGTCCCCAGGAACCCAGCAGTGCATTCAGAATAGCAATTGCTCTAAGACGCTGTGTGTCATCGCCATACCAGGCTACATGTCGTCCCGGATGGATAATAACCGAAGGAGCCGCATTATACATTTCCCTGGCGGTTTTGCGGATTACATCGGGTTTAATAGTTGTAATTCCATAGGCCCACTCAGGGGTGAAATTTTTAACATGCTGTTTTAATTGCTCAAATCCATATGCGTATTTTTCCACATATTCTTTATCATACCAACCTTCGCTAATTAACACATGCATCCACGATAACAATAATGCAATGTCGGTAGCAGGTTTAATGGGCAACCAGAATTTTGAATGGCTGGCGGCTGTTGAGAAACGAGGGTCGACAGTAATTACTGTGGCACCTCTATCAATAGCATCACTCATTTCCTGCACATGCCCGTTATGCATATTTTCACCAATATGATTACCGATAAGCACAAGGCATTTTGTATCACGAGTGTCAGTTGGTTCGGGTGAAGCCAGCCCCTCGCCAAAGGTTGCCAAAAAAGCGGCTTCGCGTGCACCAAGGCATTGGGCATAAGCTGGTTCGGCTATGCTGTCAGTACCAAAAGCTTTTGCGAGTTGAATCCAGAACTTACTTCCTGTTCCGTGAGTAAATAAAGCGACCGATTCTGGTCCATACTTTTCTTTAACATCCTTTAAATTCTTAGCAATCAAATCGAAAGCTTCATCCCAGGTAGCTTCACGAAAGACCTGTTTCCCTCTTTCTTTGGTACGTATAAGAGGTGTTTTCAAGCGGTCTCCGTCGTGGTACATTCCTACACCACCTGTACCTCGTGGACATAAACGTCCATTACTATTGGGATCCTCATGATTCCCAACGATTTTTTTAATGTCTCCGGAGCCATCGGTATAGACCCATCCTGCGCACTTCCAAAAACAGACTTCACAATATGTCGGAGTCCTGCTTGTAAGTAATTTGTTGAGTTTATCGGTTCCTAAAATACCAGTGCTGGCAGCTTTGGCAACCGAACCCCCAATTGTAGCCGCACCGATTCCCAAGGCCGAAATCTTAATAAAATCTCTTCTTGATGTATTCATAGCAACTCTTGAAGTTTAAATATTTATATATTTTGATATCTATATGTGTATGCAAATATATAGGGTAGGTACGATAAATGTTCTAAATCGTTTTAGCTTAGGTTTAATTTATATTCATTCTAAATATCTAAATAGATAGATTTTTATATATAGTTGAAAAACAATATGTTAATTAGCGATAATATAAATAAAGAAAAAAATGTTTATTAGCATATTTTTAAAATAAAGAAAAAAATGTTTATTATTACTGTGCGAAAATCCCACTGATTAAAAATCAACAAATAGAGAATTTTTACTTTAAAAGAAAATCCAAAATCGCTTAAAATATTATAAATTGATTTAATAAGTTATGTCGGATTTTATCAAATGTTTTATAATTTTAATCAAATAAAATTAACTGTTAGCTATATAAAACGTATTTTCAACCATGGTTGAAACTCATAATTTTCATCCAAAACAGATAACTGCTTAGCTTAAAAAGACAACCTAAAAATGGAAAAAATATACAATTCAATTTTGCGAAAATTGTTATTTGGTTTAACAGCACTGGTTGTTATTACAATTAACGGAACTAATTTACAAGGACAAACCACCGGTGATTACCGATCAAATGGAAATGGAAACTGGTCGACCCTGAATACCTGGCAATGGTACAATGGTACCCAATGGAGAACTCCAAATGCAGGGCAAGGCTACCCGGGCCAAAATGGGACTCCGGCAATTGTTACTTTGAGTAATAGTAATGCTGTTACTTTAGATGTCACTCCTGTAAACCCTATCGGAAGTTTAGTTTTGGCAACTGGAAACAGAGCATCATCAGTTACTATTTCAGGAACCAATTCACTGACTGTAACAGGTAGTACCACAATTCAGACTCCTACAAGCACCCGTACTACACGATATAAATTTATTGATGTTGGAGATGGTATATTTTCTACCGGATCGGTTACAATGGATGGTAGTACAAATAATGGCAGGGATAGTTATATTTCAATAAATAATGGAACAGTTACCGTTACTGGTGATATAAATATGAATAGTACCGATGTTAGAACCTACATCCTGTTTTCAGGTAATGGATATTTAAACATTGGTGGTAACATTTCAGGTGGAAGCATCACAAGTGCTGCTGGTGGTGGTTCAACAGCTCCTTTATCAGGTAGCGTGGTATATAATGGTTCCACAACACAAAATGTTCAGGCCTATTCATATTTCAATCTGGAATTATCGGGAAGCGGGCCTTTTAATACCGCCGGAAGTTTTTCAGTTGATGGTGATTTCATTAATTCTGGTTCAGGCCAGCTTAATACTTCAAGTAATATTACTTTTAATGGAACCACTCAATGCGGAGGAACTATTAATGCTTCAGGTGGTACCGTTGAATATGGAAGCACTGCATTATTTGTGATACCTGGTAATTACAGCACATTGCTAAAAACCGGTTCATCAACTTCATCTCTTTGTGGGGCGATAAATATTTCGACAAATCTTGACTTAAATGGTGGAATAATTCGGTTGGGTGATTATGACCTGACCATTAATGATGGGGCAGGCATTACACCAACCACTGCTTTTAGCTCCTCGAACATGATTGAAACCAATGGATCAGGATATTTAGTTAAGGAATCAATTACCACAGCAGGTCTTGGGATACTTTATCCCGTTGGCTCGGGAGGTTATTATACCTATATGGATTTGACCAATGGACTTACCGCCACACCTGCAGGCACAGCCAGCATAAAAGTCAGGGCTGTTACACAGGCCCAGGGAACAAATTTTCTGCAAAAATACTGGGATGTAGTATCGAATAATTTGACAGCCATCTCTAATATATATATATTATTTACTTATGATGATGCTGAGGTTGATGGTGTCCAGGCAAATTATTCTCCCTGGATAGATACTGACGGTAGCGGTTGGATTCACCCCGATAATCCGACTGCAACCGGAGTTAAACCATTCGGATCAACAAATTCAAGTGCACTTGATGGTAAATGGACAGCAGGTGAAACCCCACCGGTACCCCCTAATATTTGGTATGCATATTCAACATCAGGTAACTGGAACGATGCGGGATCGTGGACTATGGATGGAGCTACCAATCCGACTTATGTTAACCCAACAGCCAGTGTGCCTGCTGGTACCGATATTGTGGTTATACCTTCAGGAAAGAAAATAACCATACAACCAGTTACAAATAATTTAACAGTAATTCAACTCGAAGTTAACGGAGAGTTAGATGTAACTTCTTCAACCGGTCATGATTTTGGAATAATAAAGGGGAATGGTATAATTTCATTATCGGGTAATAGTGGAGTTGATAATTTCCCCATCGGTACTACAACCTTATTTGCTGACCCCGATAATGGAGGTACGGTAAAAGTTTATGGTACAGGAATGAATTTAAATGTGGCAAGAACTTTCAATAACTTAACTATTGCATTAACCAGTGGAACAGTTGCGCTTATAGCAGATTATACTTTGAATGGTAATCTTACCTTATCGACCGGAACTTTTACTATAAATGATAATACAGGTACTACAAAAATAAACTTAACAGTAAATGGAAATATTGATGTGGAAAGTGGTACTACATTTGGATTAGGATCAGGAAATATTTCCATGACTACGTATGATGATGCCCATGTTATTAATTGTTATGGTGATTTTACAAATAACGGTACCGTTCGATTAACAAATCAGGCACAACCTACCTACAACAGTTATCCAAACCATGCTGCCATTCTTGTTATGACCGGAGCTTCAAATAATTCTCTGGTTTGTAATGGGACCACTGATTTATACCGTTTGGTAGTTGATAAAGGAAATGATAAGACCTATTCCTTAACCCTGAATTCAAGTGCCATAGGTAATTTCAGGCTTTATGGAAGGAATAATGAAGGGGTTGCAGATAATAATACGGAAAGCAAAAAAGCACTCTGGATAAAAAACGGTACACTGGAACTTACCGGTAACCTTTTTATTCCAACATTAACAGAAGATGGCGGAGATTTTTACATTCCTTCAACTGCTAAACTTAAAATAAACGGGAGCAATGTTACGGTTTATTCTACGGCGCGTTCAAATGCTGAAACCAATGTGGCCGGCATTCAGGGAACAGGGGTTGTTCCTGCGGGCGGTGCACAATCGTTCTCAATTTATGGTGAATTTGAAATAGATAATGGTACCCTTGATACCAAAAGTCATGGATTTGTGATGTGGACCGATTACAGTGCAATGGTTACCGTTAACGGGGGAACTGTATTAACCCCTGGAATCAGAAGTGCATCTACCAGTACAGGCAAATATTCATATATTCAAAATGGTGGAACTGTGACTATGTTTGGTGATATTGACAGTGACGGTTTAGAAGCCAGTTCAGCCACTTTTAGTATAAAAGGTGCCGATAATGTTTTTGTAATGACCGGGGGCACACTTGAAATACAGGATGCTAATAATGTAGGCGGCATTGATAAAGCCATTGAAATTCAATCGTCGGAAGCAAATTATAGTGTTAGTGGAGGAACCATCCGTATTATGAATCCGGATAATGCCCAGGGTGGAAGCGATTTTTATATTGAATCGACCGCACCTTTTCATAATTTTGAAATAAGTACTACAAATAACGTCCAAACCAATGTTTATTTATCAAGTAATTTAGATATTAATAACAATGTGATTATTGATCCCTACTGTTTACTCGATGTGACAACAAACAATTATAATGTATCCATTGGAGGTAATTTAACTGTAGATGCAAACGGAACCTATAACGTACAGAACAATACAACCACTTTTAGTGGAACCACACCTTCACATTTAAATTTTAATGCACAGCAAAACTTTGCTAATTTAACTATTGCAAAAGCAGAAGTTGATAAAGATGTTATAATTGGATCGGGAGCTGCCACAGCCATTATAGTTAACGGCGAATTCAGGCTTGAATCTGGTGGTTTTGATTATGATACCTATACTATTGAATTGGATGGAAATATATTTGTGTCCGATTCTCTGGGTAAATCAACTTCCACAGGAAAAGCGTATTTACATGGAAGCACTGCCCAAACCATCACATCAGAAAATGGTTGGATTCAAAATATTGAATTAGATAACACGAATAACTTTAGTTTAACTGGTGATTTAAGTATAACAGGTACGCTTACCTTAACGAATGGAGTATTTGATATTAACGCGAATGCTTTGACCATGTTGGGAGCCAATGCTCAGTTTGTAGGTACATTTGGTACGAATAATATGATTCAAACCAATGGTAATGCTTCCGATGGAGGTGTTAAAATGTATCTGGATGCTGATGAAACGCTGGTATTCCCCATTGGTACTGATGCTAATTCGGATACGCGATATACTCCGGTTTCTGCTGTTTTTACTAACTATAGCGATGATGGTTATATACAAATTCGTCCATCAGACAATATATTGCAAACTACAAATACTTCAGGTGGAGACATTTTATCTTATTATTGGAGGGTAAATTATTCTGATTTTGATAATGAACCCACTGTGCAGTATACTTTTACTTATAGTGCCAATGATGATGACAATGGCACCGACAACCTGTTTAAGCCAGGTAAAGTAACGGACAATGAACCTTATACCCGTTCTTTTGAAGATGATTTAACAAAAGTTGACGACACAGGTACACCTCCAACAATAACATTTAACGGAAGCGGTTCCGGTTTCACGCTTGAGAATGCTAATTATACAGCTGGTGAAGATGCCCGATTCACAGGAAATGTAAGGGTTTTTTATACCAGGACACTGCAGGATGGCGCATGGGCCAACTGGGAAGATGGGAATAACTGGACATTCGGCACGAATCCTGCCTATGATATTCATGACAGCAGGCAAGCCGCCGCCGGTGATTACCCTCAGGCTGGTGATATAGCTGTTATTGGATGGGTACCTTATGGTGATCCTAATTATGTAAATGGTAAACCTCACGGAATTGAAGTGGTTACGCCCGTATATTTTGCTGAATTACGCTTTTCGAAAATGCTTGATGCTTCCGGCAACCCAACAGCACGCGATTATGCTTATAATTTTCAATTTCGTCCTACCATTTGTATGCATCCCGAAGGGAGCCTGAATGGTAGTATTATTTCAGGTGAAGGATTATTTTGGATACGTTCTGATGGCAACCAGGCCGATCCTGATTTTTCTTCCATTGATATGGGTGATTTTGTTGCACAGGATTCATCCTATTTAATTTATGAATCAACAAATAATAACTACATATTTAACAATATACCAGCTGAAGTTCCCAACCTACTGATCTCAGGTGATGGATGGGGTGCTAATGACCGCAATTTTAATATCGCAACCGATGTTTCTGTTAAACAGGATTTTGAGCTTCTTGGTGATGTAAATCTTATTTTGAGCAATGGGGCAGCCGGCGATGTTTCCGTTGGTAAAAATTTAAAATTATTTAGAAGCAATGCAAATGGTAATGATAGTGGTGGCGGAGCAGAAATAGCTTTTCCGAATAATACAAGCCGTACAATTACAGTATTGGGTGATTTGGAATTAGTGAATAATCAGGCAACTATAACTGTGGCGGCTCCAAATACCACAGTAAACGAAAGTTATTTAAATGTTTATGGAAACATTATTCAGGATAACAATACAGGCGGCGGTCTTAATCTGTATCCTACGGCTGGCAGGGATTATATAAAATTGTCATTGCTGGGTTCAGGAAATCATTCTTATGAGGTTACCTCGGGTGCCATAGCAAATCTTTATAATTTAACTGTGGATAAAGGGAACAGCCAGGCCTCAACCTTTACTTTTAATAGTAATTTTAACCTTAACGGCGCAACCAATGGTGCAACAAAAGCTCTGGAGTTGCTTGATGGTGACCTGATTTTAAATAATGCTTCTATTAATATTGATCTTTCAACAGGTGGAGCTGATTTTAGTATTCCCTCAACAGCGGCACTAACTTTGACTCAGGGTACAGCAAATGTAAATGGTGCCAATACGGGTATCACGCTTGACGGAACACTCAGAATTAATGGAGGAACACTTGATATGACATCAACTCCATCACAGGATAATTACATTCAGTATGGGGCTTCAGGTTCTGCAACTATTGATATATCATCGGGTACGCTAAATATTGGAACCCAAATCAGACGATTTATCACAAGTTCGGCCGGTGTTTTAAATTATACCCAAACCGGTGGTGCAGTGACCATTGGTGTGAATACTGACGATGCCAGTTACCAGGATAAAAGAGGAATGCTTGAAGTTTTAAATCCGGGAAGTAATTTTACTTTTACCGGAGGATCAATGACATTTGTTCGCCAAAATGGGGCATCACCCAAAGTGGCTGCTTTGTATCTTGATCCTGAAACTTATGATGTAACCGGATCAACAATAACTTTGGGAAATGTAAATACACCTGAAGGACAAAACAATTTTGAAATAAATTCAAGTATTCCGTTAAACAATTTAATTGTAAATACAGATGCCACTTTAACCGATTATCCTAATGTGAATATTGCTACAAGGGCGCTTACAATTCAAGGGGATTTAATAATTAATACCAATGGAACATTCGATGCTAAAGGTTTGGATCTTACCCTTAACGGAAATTTGATAAATGATGGTTCTTATGTTGCCAATAAAAATAATCTGATATTCAGTTCGAATTCTGACCAAAGTATATCTGGTTCAGGAACTGAAGATATTTATAATTTAACAAAAGCAGGATCGGGTACATTAACTTTTACCCGCGATCTTACTGTTAATAACCTATTGGAGGTGGATGAAGGAACCATCAATACCGGTGATTTTGTTTTATATGCGTTGGGAGATGTTACCCTTGACGGAACAATTTCAAGTACTTCAGGAAATGGAATTGACTTTTCAGGCAACACTTTGCAAAAATTGTCGAGAAGCGCATTAGGTTCAAGTACCATTGGCATTATAACTATAAATAATTCACATGGAGTAAAAGTTATGGACAGAGCCTATAGCTACTACATAAGCAATAAATTATTCCTGCAAAATGGTGTTTTTAATATAGGAGGGAGTTTGCTTGAAATTGGTCCGTCAGCAACCGTAGAGACTGCTTCGACTTTTTCGATCAGCAACATGATTCAGACTAACAATTCGTTCCAGGATAACGGAATAAGAAAATATTTTACAGCAGGCACCACCACCGATTTTATTTTTCCGGTTGGTGAAAATAAATATACACCGGTTAAAATTGATTTATCTTCAGGTAGTAATACCTCGGGAACAACGGATGGTTACATAACGGTTCGCCCGGCTAATGAGTATCACCCAACTATTGATGACGGAGTAGATAATTTATCATCGGGAGATATAAATAATGTGTTGCAGTATTACTGGATATTACGTGCTGAAACTTTAACAGGCTTTACATCGGATGTTACATTTTATTATGAAGCTACCGATGCACTTGTAAATGAAACGGGACTTACTGAAGCTGATTATTTAGCTGCCAGGATCAGGTTGAAAAACAACCCGACAGAATCTATTGAAAAATATCCCGGGCAGGTAAACAGCACCAGCCATGAGATTGTATTTACTTTTGATGGAGTACCAGACGATGGGGTAGCCGGTGACTATTTTGCAGGAATTGATGAGGCAATTCCGGGTACAGTGGCCACCTATACTACTCAAAATGGCGGTGGAAATATAAATGATGCATCTACTTTTATTGAAGGTTTGCCTAATCCCGGATTTGCTCCAACGGGAGCTATTTTGGTTGTAAAACCAGGTGATAGTGTAATTTTTAATGTGGACAATGTGCGCCTTTATAAAACCGAAATTCAATCGGGTGGTACTTTGACGATTGATGAAACATCGCGACATCGTCTTGGAACGGTTACCGGTGAAGGTATTCTAAAAATAGTAAGCAGCACCAGTAGTGTAAGTTTTCCGGCTGGCGATTATAATGATTTCTTTACCTGTTCCGGAGGTGAACTTGAATATAGCGGTACGGGTAGTTATAGTGTTTTATCTGGTTTGCCTTCACTAAGAGATGTAATTGTAAGTGGATCAGGCACTAAAGAGCTTGCTAATAATGATGTTGTCATATGTGAAAATTTGACAATAGACGGGCCAACTTTTAATAATGCCAATAACCGGAATATAACTATTAACGGTAACCTGGTTGTTAACAATGGTATACTAAACAGTGGAACTTCAAATAGTATTGAAGTTTTGGGTACTGTTACCATTGATGGTGGTACCTATAATGCCGGAACGGGTGGTAATGATTTATTTGGTAATTTAGTTCTGAATTCAGGAGCTTTTGATGCCGGATCAGGTGGCAGTATTGCTGTACAAGGCGATGTGACTTATACTGGAGGTGCATTTTCCGGAGGATCAGGTACAGCTAAAATAATATTAAATGGATCATCCAATCAAACGATTACCGGTGATTTTTCCGGCACTTCAAACATCAGAAATCTTGAAGTTAACAATGCAAATGGTATCACATTGGCCGGAAACGTTACCCTTGATAATTCGTTAACACTGACCAATGGACTGGTAACACCGGGAGCAAATACGCTTTTATTAAATTCAAATGCAACAATTTCACCAGCATCGGGTACTGCCACAAGTTATATCAATGGTAAACTGACCAAAATTCTTGCTAATGCAGGCGATAATTTTATTTTCCCGGTAGGAAAATCAAGCCGGTTGGGTTATGCAAGTGTTAATAATGTTACAATTGGAGGATTACAATGGGATGTGGAATATTTCAGTGCTAAAGCTACTAATGAAGCATTAGTTGATAATTTTACGCCTACCAATTCAATTATCAACTCGGTGACGCATAGTGAGTACTGGATTATAAATGACAATGGTCACTCGAAGGCCGAAATTGGATTAAGCTGGAACAGTGGAAGTAATGTTTCAGCAAACCAGGCTGATCGTGAAAGATTAGAAGTAATGGTTTGGAATGATGGTGCTTCGAGCTGGGATAATTATGGCGGAGGCTCGTTCAGTTCAGGGCATACTCAGGCAGCAGGTTCATTTTTAAGTACATCTTCAATTCAGTTTAGTAGTAATATTATCACATTAGGTTCAAGCGATCCATCAAATCCATTACCGGTTGAATTGACCAGTTTTGATGGGGTTGCTGAAAACAACGGCATTAAACTTTTATGGACAACCGCAACCGAAACCAATAATGATTACTTTGAAATTCAGCGAAGCATTGATGCCGAAACTTATGTAACTATTGATATAGTGTACGGAGCTGGCAATAGTTTAGTGCCAATTAATTACACTTACGTGGATAAAAATCCAAACTCGGGTATAAATTATTATCGTTTACGACAGATTGATTATGATGGTGCATTTGAAATTCACCGTGCTATTGCTGTAAATTGGAAAGGTAATGCCTGGGACAGAGAGAGCGATGACATTAACATTTACCCTAACCCTTATAGTTCTGGCGACCTGATTCTTAATATGCAAAAATTGGAGCCTTATACCTCAGTAAATCTGGTTGTTATGGATATTAAAGGTCAGGTTATTTACAAAGCCGGACTAATTGTCCCTGAAGATCAGGAAGTTATTCTCGTGCCTTTGGCCATTGATAATTTACGACCAGGAATTTATGTGGTTAGCGTTCAGACATCACAAAAGATAATGAATAAAAAGATTGTTGTGAATTGAGAATTATTATAAAAAGTACAAAAAAAGGTCACCTTATCGGCGACCTTTTTTAAATTAAAAGAATTCTTCGAAGAAGGCTGAAGGCCTTCTTTATTAGTTGATTAATTATGAGCCTAATGGGCTTAAATGTGGATAGCCAGGGGTTTTAACCCCTGGGTTAAAGTTCTAAATGTTAATCGTCGCAATTGCCCGGTAACATTGAAAAACTAAATTTTCATGCGACGAAATACTCCGGCTTATTTTTAACGAAGGTACCCATATTTCACAATTGAGTAATTTACATAATAAGCCTGACGGCAATTTGATTTTATTAGAGATGTTCTACAATAGGATGACAGAGGAAAATTACTTAACCTTCATCAAATCAACTACATAAATAAGTTCTAATTATTTTTATAGTTTTATTACTATTTTTATAGTTGTATAATTAAAAAAATAGTTATATTTGTTTCATGAAAGAATTGACAAAAGCCGAGGAACAAGTAATGCAGTACCTTTGGAAACTCCAAAAGGCATTTTTGAAAGATATTGTCGATGAGTTTCCCGATCCAAAACCTGCCTACACAACAATTTCAACTGTAATCAGGGTTTTGGTAAAAAAAGGATTTATTGGTTACACAAGCTATGGAAAAATACATGAATATTTTCCTGAAATTTCACAGAAAGAATACTTCAGTAATCATTTTAAAAGTTTGGTAAAAAGCTTTTTTAACGGTTCTGTTTCAAAATTCGCCACGCATTTTACCAGTGGTGATAATCTTAACCTGACTGAACTTGAAGCTATCAAACAAATAGTGGAACAAAAAATAACCGAATTGAAAAACGAAAATAAAGATGAATAATTTCTGGCCTTATATCATTAAAATGATAGTTGTTTTTACTGTATTGTACGCCATTTATTGGATATTTTACCGTACAAAAACCTTTCATCATACCAACAGGATTATTTTATTAATCATTTTATTATCGTCACTACTTATTCCCTCAATGGAATTTTCATTTTCACCAAACCTGGTACCTAATAAGCCCTATAACTTTGAATGGGAAAACGTAAATCAGTTTATCGACGATTTTGCACAACCCGTAGTTCAAAAAGAACTGCATCATTATTCAATTTTCGATATAATGTCGTGGCTTTATATTACAGGCTTACTATTTTTTGGAACCAGGTTTATTTTATATCTGATACGAATATTAGGACTTCGCTATAAATCAACAAGTTTAAAATCAAATAGAATAACCTTGGTTTATACGCGAAATCAATTACCACCTTTCACGTTTTTTAAATGGGTATTTCTTCCGGAAGATGAATTTAAAGAGATTTACTCGCACCCAATTATTGAACATGAACGCGCTCATGCCCGGCAGTGGCATTCATTTGATCTGCTATTAGCTGAACTTTTTAGTATTTTTTTATGGTTCGTGCCTTTTGTCTATTCTTTCAAAAACTCGATTAAAAGTGTACACGAATACCTGGCCGACAGTTGTACTGTAAATTCTGTTTCAAACAAAATTGATTATTTGCAACTTTTGGCTCAAAATACTGAAAAATACACTTTAATCGGGTTATCGATCCATTTTTATTGTAAAACTTTAAAAAACAGGATAACCATGATAACAAAAAACAAATCATCAAACTGGAGTAAAATCCAATATTCCATTTTAATACCAACCTTTATAATTCTGGTTTTTGCTTGTTCGCAGGTAGATAAACCTGAATTATTAAATACAAGCAATGTTACTTCAGTTGAAAAACATGAAAGTATCGCTTCGCCCGCATTTATCCAACCTATTAAAGCCAGCGAATGTAAATCTGTTTCTGGATTTGGAATGCGTGTGCATCCTTTAACTAAAAAAAGGATAATGCATAATGCCATTGACTTCGGTGCAAAGGAAGGTACTGAAATTATGGCTACTGCCGATGGTGTGGTAATTAAAATTAACAAACCGAAGGACACCAAAGGACAGGGAAATGCAATTGTAATTCAGCATGCCAATGGATTTATAAGTGTTTATACACATCTTTCGGCCTTTAAAACAGAGTTGGGCAAAAATGTAAAACAGGGTGAAATTATTGGTCTTGTAGGAAACACAGGATTGTCAACCGGGCCACATTTACATTTTGAATTGCAAAAGGATGGAAAATTTGTAAATCCGGCTGATTATTTCAATTAATATGTTATTCATCGGATGACCAGGTCTGAATTAATCTAATTAGATCCGATGAATATCCAATGCAATCTTTTAAACACGACACTTGGTTAGATCAATTATGATATTTCCGGTGTATAATCGGAGTGCGACGTTAAGTCGCGCCCCGATTACGTTAATAAGAACGCGAAACTTCATTTTTAGCATAATAATATTAATGAGTTACCAGTTTAGGGGGCTCATTTTTGTTTGCATATGATTATATTCCAACAAATAATTTTATGAATTAAAAAATATCTCAGTAATCGGCTAAATGTTATATTGAGGCTGAGAATATCAACGGAAATAATTTTCTTGTTATTATGAGCCCCAAAGGAGCTAAAGTCAAAAACTGCATGTGTGTGTTTTATCGTCAGCACCTCAAAATAATACTTAGCTAATTTAAGACCATGCTATCTTTTTTAAATTCATAATAGCTATATTTGTTCGCAAACGCATAAATTTTTTTAAATGTTGAAAGATTATTTCAAGCGAAAATCAAAATTCAGTATAGCTCTGGATGTGGTAATAGGAATAGCGATATTGTTGATTCTTATTCCTGGCACACGAAAAGGGACACTTGCATTTATTTTAAAACCCACGTTATTTTTACATCAGCCCGGCGTAAATAGCACAAAAAAGCCGGTGGCAATGGAAACATGGAACTGGCAATTGGAAGATATGAAAGGGGACCAGGTATCATTAAGTGATTATAAAGGTAAAGTTGTATTTATAAACCTTTGGGCAACATGGTGTCCTCCGTGTATTGCTGAATTACCCGATCTGCAAAAATTATATAACAATTATAATGACAAGGTCGTTTTTATGTTTGTAAGTAATGAAGAAACCGAAAAAATAAAAAGTTTCCTGACAAAAAGAGGATTGAATATATCCGCTTTTTCCCCTTTAACCCAATATCCGGGTGATTTTGAAACCAACAGTATTCCAACTACCTTTGTGTTGAACCGGGAAGGCGAAATAGTTATCAGTCATAAAGGATTAGCAAAATGGAACAGCCGGCGTATTCGTGGTATCCTTGATGCTTTGACAGGAAATAAAAAAGAAATTTAACCCCGTACAAAATAACTAACATTGGTACTTAATTATATCTGGATAGCATTTTTCATTGTCGCTTTTGTGGTGGCATTGGTTCGCCTGGTTTTTTTTGGTGATGTTGATGTTTTTCCGGCCATAATTAATTCCACCTTCGATACGGCTAAAACAGGTTTTGAGCTTTCTTTAGGGTTAACCGGGGTAATGACTTTATGGTTGGGTATTATGAGGGTAGGCGAGAAGGGAGGCATGGTGAACCTGCTTTCAAAAGTAATAGGGCCTTTTTTTAACAAGCTTTTCCCTGAAATTCCTAAGGACCATCCGGCAACCGGATCGATTATGATGAACATTGCCGCCAATATGCTGGGACTTGATAATGCTGCAACTCCGCTGGGTTTAAAGGCTATGGAGCAGTTGCAGGAACTTAATCCGGATAAAGAGAAAGCATCGAATGCCATGATAATGTTTTTGGTGTTAAACACATCGGGTTTAACACTAATTCCGGTTAGCGTAATGGTTTATCGGGCTCAATTGGGGGCCTTGGTTCCTTCCGATGTGTTTTTGCCTATATTGCTAAGTACTTTTTTCTCAACAATGGCGGGTATCATAGCCGTTTCAATTTTTCAGAAAATAAATCTTTTTAATAAAACTATTCTGGCTTATATGGGTGGTATTTCGCTAATTATAGCGGGCATCATCTATTTTTTTACAACTCTTCCGGCCACTGAGGTTGGTACGGTTTCATCGCTTGCCGGTAATTTCATACTTTTTACCATCATCATTTCTTTTATACTAATGGCGGTAAGGCGTAAGGTAAATGTTTATGAAACCTTTATTGAAGGGGCAGTTGATGGTTTTAAAGTTGCTGTTAAAATTATACCTTACCTGGTGGCAATGCTTGTAGGTATTGGGGTTTTCAGGGCTTCGGGTGCTTTTGACTATTTGATTGAGGGGTTAAGGGCATTTTTTAGTTGGACTGGTGTGAATACTGATTTTGTGGATGCTTTGCCTACTGCCTTTATGAAACCTTTAAGCGGAGCTGGTGCACGCGGCCTTATGATTGATGCTATGACAACTCATGGAGCTGACTCATTTGTTGGCCGGCTGGCGTGTACTTTTCAGGGCGCTACCGATACCACATTTTATATAATTGCCGTGTATTTTGGCAGTGTGGGTGTGACCAAAACCAGGCATGCTGTCGCCGGAGGACTTATTGCTGATTTGGCCGGAATTGTTGCTGCCATATTAATTGCATATCTTTTCTTTGCCTGATGTTAAATTTGCGTCCACTATATTGTCCCGATGTAATTGTGTTTGATTCCTGCGATCAAAAGGTATTTCCGATTAATGATATTAAACCAATAATTGATCTGTTAAGTCAGAAATCAAAAGTTATTTCGGTATATATCAATCATAAATTTGACCTGATTGATGAATCACAAATTGTGGTTAAAACACCTGAATATTCCATCTATAAAGAGACAAAGCCTGGGTTTGGAGATATTACATCAGCTTTGCTTCGGGCGGGATCGAGCTATGTTTATTATATAAAGACAGAGGTTGATAGTTATCGTGCAGCCTTTGTCCATTTTTATGACATACTTTCGGGCGATTATCCCATTTTATGCCTGTCGTTAAACCTGGCATTTCAGTTACAGGCCGCGGCTATTGTTTTGCCTGAAAGTACAAGCCAGCAGAAAAAGGATGAAATTATTGCCGGACAATTACATCAATCGCCGATTTTAATTTCCTCTGAAATTTTAAAATATAATCTGAGTTTTAAAGACAGGAAAATTCTTTTAAACGGTTAATATCCGAAGCACTAAAAGAATGGAGAAATCCTTAGATGATAATAAAACGTATTAAAAAACATGTTTTCTAAAGGCCCATAAATTAACCGGCTTTTGTAACCAATTATTATTTTTATCGACTTATTCTTTTTATAAATATGTATAATTTACAATTGATTTAACTATGAGAAATTTAATTTATTTATTAATAATTACCGGGTTTTTTATAACCCAGGCTTGTAATGAAAAAAAAGCTATGGACAAAAAGGCTATCGATGTAAAAGATATGGATTTGACGGTTAAACCGGGCGACAATTTTTATAAATATTCAAATGGTGGCTGGATGGCCAATAACCCTATTCCTGAGGATAAAAGCCGATATGGCTCTTTTGATATACTTTCTGATAAAAACGAAAAATTATTACGTGAATTAGTTGAAAATATTTCAAAACAAACCAATGAAAAGGGCTCTGTTGCCGATAAAATTGCAAAATTTTACAATTCGGGAATGGACACTGTAACTATTGAAAAACAAGGTATTCATGTTCTCGATAAAGAATTTGAAAAGATTGACAATATTGCTTCAGTTGATGATATTCAAAAACAACTTGAGGATTTTCATATGCACGATATAACCTCAGGTTTTGCTTTGTATGGAGCAGCTGATGATAAAAACAGTGATATGGTGATAGCCCATTTGTATCAGAGTGGTTTGGGTTTGCCCGATCGTGACTATTACCTGAGCGATTTAGACCGGTTCAAAAAAATCAGGGAAAAATATAAACAACACATTACCACTATTTTTCAATTGATGGGATCGGATAGTATTGAAGCAGCCAACGCTGCTCAAAAGGTATTTGAGTTTGAAAAACAGATGGCTGAAGCTTCGAAGGACAGGTTAAGCTTACGCGATCCGATACAAAATTATCACAAGGTTACGATGGCTCAACTTGTTGAAATGGCTCCTGATTTTAACTGGACTCAGTATTTTTCAACAGTTGGTTTAACTGATGTTAAGGAATTAGATGTGGCTCAACCTGAATTTATTAAAGCGTTTGATATATTATTTACCCAAACGCCTTTGGATACCTGGAAAACTTATTTTAAGTGGAATTTAATAAATGCTGCAAGCCCGTATTTAAGTCAGGATTTTGTAGTTGCCGATTTTAATTTTTATGGTAAGGTTTTATCGGGCACACCTGTATTAAAGCCTCGTTGGAAAAGAGTTTTGCAGGCTACAAATCGTTCGCTGAGCGAAGCTGTTGGCCAGATGTATGTAGAAAAATATTTCCCGCCTGCAGCTAAAGAGCGTATGCTTAAGCTGGTTGAAAATCTCCGTCTGGCATTGGGTGAAAGAATTCAAAAACTTGACTGGATGGGCGATGAAACCAAAAAGAATGCAGAGGAGAAACTGGCTGCTATTAACGTAAAAATCGGGTATCCTGACAAATGGAGGGACTATTCTTCGTTGGAAGTAACTGATGAACCTTATTTTGAAAACGTATTGAAAGCCTGGGAGTTCTCATTCAATTATAACATAAGCAAAATTAATAAACCTGTTGATAAAACAGAATGGCATATGCCTCCTCAAATGGTTAATGCTTATTATAGCCCAAATCAAAACGAGATTGTTTTCCCGGCAGGTATCCTGCAACCACCGTTTTTTTATATGAATGGTGATGATGCTGTAAATTATGGTGCTATTG
>JBJKSB010000020.1:0-8609 GCA_046704385.1 Bacteroidales bacterium
GTGGTTGTAGACATTGTATGCCCCAAATCGCCAGGTACGTTTGCCGTGTTTTTTTTGTTTATGCAGGTTCACCCCAACATCAAGACGGTGATACATGGGGTAACGCATATTATTTTTGCCATAATAAGTTGTACTTCTACCAATTCGCTCTTTATTAAATGTATAATTGTAACCACTGGCTACCAGCCAATTTGCACCAAAATCTATCTTTTGGTTGGGCATATACATGGCAACAAGCGTTAAATTATTTGGCCTGTCATATTTGAAAGGATATTTTTCGCCCATATTTAGCATGTCAAATTTTCTCCATGAGCGCGACCAAGTATAAGATACATTTCCAGTAATTTTACCTTTGCTTTTTTGAATACTTGTTTCAATGCCATAAGCCCATCCTTTTCCACAAAGCATATAAGATTGCCAGTCCTGATCGTCCATCGTAAATACTTTATCATCGCGAAATTCAACCACATTATCCATTATTTTATAATAGCCTTCCACCTGGAAGTCAATGCTTGATTTTATACCAAAATAACACCCCACATCCAACTGCTGAGAACCTTCTGGAGGTAAAGATACTGAAGCAGGTACCCAATAGTCAGTTGAAAACCCTACACTTGATGATGATATTAAATGTACATACTGATTTGCCTGTGTATAGGATGCTTTTATTGAAGTGTTTTCGAAAATATTGAAACAGGCGGACAACCGTGGTTCAATTGATGTAAAATTTGCATTACTGATATTAAAAATAGAGCTTCTTATACCCAGATTAATTTCAAACCTTCCTAGCTTTATTACATCTTCGACATAACCAGATCCTTCTGTACCTTTAGTAATGTTAATTCTTTTGAAATCTAAACTATAATCAAGACTATCAAACTGAAATGTTGGCCTGAACCTGTGATAAACCCCTTGCCCCCCAATTTTTAAATTATGCTTATTAGAAATAAACCAGTCAAAATCTACCCCACAAGCATAATCTCCAATATCGCTTGCGCCTTTAAAAGCATGCCCTTTCGTATAGTTATTACTTGAATCGATATAGTCATAATGTTCTATTTGCTGCTCCCCATGCCGGTTATAATAATTAGTGTACGTAATACTGGTATTGGCAAATAATTTACCATTAAATATATGGTTCCAACGTAATGCCCCCAATACATTACCCCACCTATGTTCTTCTTTATTATTTTTTGTAAGGCGAATGCTATCAGTTTTAAAGGTTCCATCTGTCAACATGATCCTATCCGCGAATAAATAAATTTGTTCGTCTTTTTTGCTTCGGGCATGGTCAAAACCTGTAAAAAAACTTCCATAAATGCGGTTATTTTTATTAAATCTATGATTTATTTTGGCATTAATATCCCAACAACTGTATATCATTTCATAACTTGACTTAGCATTATTAAACGAACTATAAAAAGGATCAAATATAGTGCGCCTTGCAGCAATCATAAAGCCGGTATTTTGACTCAAAGGCCCCTCAATTAATCCCCCAGCCATAAGGGAACTAATATTTACTACTCCCTTAAATCGGTTAACGTTTCCCTCTTTCATACGTAAATCTACCACGCTTGATACCCTGCCACCATATCGTGCAGGTATACCACCCTTTAGCATAACAGTTTTCCGAATAGCCTCTGGATTGAATACCGATATAAAACCCATTAAATGCGAAACATTATAAACTGGTATCCCGTCAATCAACATAAGGTTTTGCCCGTTATCACCCCCACGTACATAAAGGCCACTGCCACCTTCAGTACCGCCTTCAACCCCGGGAGATAACTGTATCAATTTAAAAACATCGGGTTCTCCCATTATAGTAGGTGTCTTTTGGGTTTGTTCCATATTAATATCAACACTGCTCATTTTACTACTTAACAGTGTATTTTTTTCACCTTTTATTGTTACTTCTTCAAGAAAGTCCAAAGGCTTAAGTTGTGGATTAATTGTTATATTGCTATTTAAATTTATTGTTTGCTTTACAGGTTTATAGCCTACATATGAAACGACTATTGTATATTGGCCTTGCTTTAATTGAAGACTAAAAAAACCATATACATTACTTAAGCACCCAACCGTTGAATCTTCTACCCATACTGCTGCGTTAATTAATAATTCCCCATCTTGCGAATCGCTGACGGTACCACTTATACAATATGATTGCGCCACAATCCTTTGCGATAAAATTAAAATGATTAGTAGAATAATATTTTTCATAAAAATTGGCGGTTATAAAAAAGTACACTAATTGCCCGGATATACCTCAATAAGATTAACAGAATCTTTAAATATTGGACTTCTGCTTTCAATATAACCATGGCCATTTATAACGTTTGAATAAATATTAATTGGTTCAAATGCATAAAAATTATTTGTATTGTACATGTCTTCTTGTGCCTGCTTTGTAAGATCATAATAATAGCTTGCACTATCTATTTGATACAACTCTATGTAAGCTTGATCAATCCTTCCATTCTCAAAAGGCTCTATTAATTCAATTGTTATTTCGTTTTTTGATAAATTTTTATCTTTAAAAACATAAATATTCTGCTCATCATATCTAGCACCCGGATACCATAATTGCACAGGATTAAAACTATATTTACCAGCATTACCAGAAACTTCAATTTGATAAAAATTATCCTGTTGAGGGTCATCATTAATTTTTAGGATAACGGTGTATCTATTTGCAGTTAGAGTTTGATACATAAAATCAAATGAAACAATCTCAAAGGTAGTCATTGCGGGTATGTAACAGGGAGCATAAAGCGTATCAAAATCAGGTACTTTTGCTTTTAGAAGGTAGCTATCACCAGCTGTTATTCCGCTGTCAATTACTGAATACTCATAACTAATAATTGCACTATCCCAACCACCTGTTTCATTATATACATAACTATAAATAGGTGTTACATTTATGTCTTTACTCTTTAATGGTATACCGTCTTTAATTAAAGAGACTTCAGCAGATGGGTATGAATACAAATCATCCTTATCTTCAACTGATTGCGATCTAGCTATGCCAAAGTAAAGTTGACCCTCCGAAATACCTCCATTTAATATTAATTTTGATTTTACGGATAAATCTAAATCTGAAAGTGGAATATTTTCTTCACACCCAATTATAAGATATATGCTTATAATAACAATCAGTAATTTTCTCATTAATAAATTTTTGATCAAATTATAGTACTTGTAATAAAAATAGTTAATTATTTTTGGTTTTTATTTAATATTAAGTCATTTAGGTGGAATTAAAATTAAATTCCACCTAAAGTATTAAACAAATAATTTATGGAAAAGCAATAACCAAAGTTGCTTCATCATCCCACGTTTGATTACCTAAATCAAAGGAGATAAAATTATCTGGTTTACAGTCTCCTCCAGTTTTATCATCCCGAATGGTGACGAGGATATTATAATATTCATGTTTTCCTCTCATCCTTGTATCAGGAAATAACGGTTGAGAATTCACATCTATTGTAAAAAAATGATATGTTTTTGTTCCATAATTATATTCATTACCACCATATACAACAACCCAATTTGATGTTGGAGTGTATCTTTCAAGATACCTCCAATTCCAATATGCTGTAAAATCAACTTCTCTTGAATCATCTTTCATGGTGAATACAAATCTTCGTTTAGTAGTAAAATTTATCTGGAAAACTACATATTGATAAACTTTGTTTGTAGACTCTATTTTCCATCCATAGTTTACTAATCTAAGTGTGGCTGAAATTTCTCTTTCATCGCAAGATAAGCCACTATCCCAAGTATCAAAACCTTGAACCATATCTTTAACTTCCCAATCAAAAGATTCATTTTGTACTGCTCCTGGGTACTCAGGATCAGATGATTTTAAAGTTGTTTTTTTATTTTTAATGTAAATTTTATCAGTACTTATTGTAGCATTTTTTAGCAATTCAATACTTCCAAAATCACCATTAGTAATAGCCTTATAACCTTCATTCGTATATTGCGTTATCTGATCTCCAATGGCAACTATACCATATGCATTTAAAACATTGAATGAAGGCGCATTCTCAAGCCTTGTTTCTATGGTTTTATTACCACTTTTCAATTTTTTATCGTACAGTATTCCATCTTCAATCATAAAATTGGTATAATCGGCATGCATTTGGGGCAAGGCATCATTGTTATACATTTTAAGGGCGGTTTCGTAACCAAACTCTTCAATATATTGCTTATGCAATAAATCGTCTTCGTTTTGGGCCCTTAATTTAATAGATTCCAATGATTCAAAACCAAGCGATGCTTCCCAGGCTGCTCGTTCCTCGAGAGACATATTGTTTAATGCTTCAATAGTCTGCAGGAATTCCAATCCACCCGGGAATTGCAATACTCCGTCCACTACTTTTATGTCATTACACAACGCAGGTTCTATGGTCGTTTCTTCATAGGTAACCTGTTTATCAGATACACCTGTATCCTTTTTACATGATGTGTTTATCAAAAAACACATCATTACTATAAGGATTACTCCTTTATAATTACTTCTTTTCATTTTAAATTGTTAATAGTTAATAAATAAAAATCAGAGTTAAAAAGATTCTTTGGTTTAAAAGTATCCGGACTATTTTTAAACTACATATACAAATATACGTTCACTCAGGATACCTACACTATCTTAAACATTTTTTAATAATTTAAATTGATTCTAAATAAAAATCCTAAGTTTATCTCGTTCATTTTCATTTACATAATAGGATTTCCTTTTCCTACTATACTTGATTGAAACATCATAAAGCTCCTCGATTTTTCTCTTATAAATAGTTAACCAGGCCGGAGTAATACCCAATTGTTGAGCAATTTCATCTCTGGTCCCCTGATATTCCCCTAATACAATTTGACAAAACCGATAGGCAATATCTAAAGGTTTAAGTTCATCCATGTTTTTTGAATTTAGAAAATTTTGGTTGACAATAATCATTCTATAATTAATTCAAAAAATAAACAAAACGTAATCACCATTTAGAAAAAAAAAAAAAAAAAAAAACGATTACCTATTTTATTGTAATAGTGTTAATTATGACAAATAAAAAAATCATCTGAATTTTTTATGTTAAATAACTACTGGTTAAAATTCAAAGCTTTGGATTGTACTTTATTTAATCAAATCATGGCATTCATACTGATCCAGTAATAATAACCTGAGTAAAAAAAATTGCATAAAAAAAGGGGCTGTTTCAAAAGCCCCCTTTTTAATTTATAATAGTTTTTATTAAACTCTTAATGCTGAAATATCTGAAAAAACTTCGGATTTGTATTCGTCATTTTGAAGTTTTATCTGACATTCTTTAAACGCGCTGATGGTACGGTCAACATCTTCAATAGTATGAACCGCAGTCGGTATCAGTCTCAGTAAAATATGCCCTTTAGGAATAACCGGGTAAATTACCATTGAACAGAATATTCCGTAATTTTCACGCAAATCGAGGATAAGATTTGTAGCCTCAATAATACCACCATGCATCATTACCGGAGTAACCGGTGATTCTGTATGACCGATATCAAAACCATTGTCTCTTAATCCTTTTTGTAACGCTCTAACAACAGTCCATAAATTCTCGCGCAATGAATGTTCGTTCTGTAAAAGCTCAAGCCTTTTAAGAGCTCCCTGAACCATCGGCATTGGTAATGATTTTGCAAAAGTTTGCGAACGCATATTATAACGCAGAAAATCTATAATTTCAGCTTCGCCTGAAATAAATCCACCAATTCCGGCCATAGCTTTGGCAAAAGTTGAAAAATACAGATCAATCTCGTCCTGAACACCATAGTGTTCGCCAATACCTGCACCAGTTGCACCCATAGTTCCAAAACCATGAGCATCGTCAACCAGCAGGCGGAAACTATATTTCTTTTTAAATTCTACAATTGCTTTAAGGTTACCCAGGTCGCCTTCCATTCCGAAAACACCTTCAGTAATAAATAATATACCACCCTCGCCATTTTCTTCGATACGTTTGGTAGCAAACTGAAGCATTTTTTCAGCCTTCTCCATATTATTATGCTGGAATACAAAGCTTTTCCCGCCTTTGGCTTTATGCAGAAAGATTCCGTCCATAATACAGGCATGAGCCTCTGAATCATATACAATAACATCGTTTCTGCTAGCTATAGAATCAATTATCGATACCATTGCCTGGTATCCATAATTCACTAAAAATGCATCTTCCTTGCTGACAAATTTTGCCAGTCGTCTCTCAAGCTCTTCATGATGAACGGTTTGACCAGACATCATCCGGGCACCCATAGGATATGCCATACCATATTTTGCAGCCGCTTCGGCATCAGCTTTACGCACTTCAGGATGGTTTGCCAAACCAATGTAGTTATTCAGACTCCAGTTTAAGACTTTATTTCCGCGGAAATACATATGCGGATGAATTTCGCCTTCAAGTTTTGGAAATGAAAAATAACCATGCCCAGCCTTCTGATACTGTCCAATAGGCCCTCTATTCTTTTTTATTCTGTCAAAAATATCCACAATATAATTTTTTAGTGATTTATGCTCACAAAAGTACAGGTTAATCCATAATTTCATATAAGTAAAAGTACTTATTTGAGACCCCTAAAATAAGCTAAACAGCTTGTTTATTTGTGTTTAAAGACATTTTCATTTTCGCTGCCGGATATCCGGTTTTTTAAAAATAAAACGGCATTTTCATAATTCATGAAAATAATTATCCGCGATATGTTAACTTCACAACTTTTACAAAAATAAAATATCCGGTTGCACATGCCTGATAGCTAACAATTTAAAATACTTTATTGAGATTTAAAATAATCAATATTAAAATCTGTTTATTAAAAAGCTTTACGTATATTTGCACCCCAAAATATGTTTTTAAAATCATAATATGAAAGTTTATTCGTTATATGATAAACTTTACAGATATATACAAATGGCAAAATTCAGAATATTAATTTTCAGCTTAACCACCCTATTTCTTTTCTCTTGTAGTGAATATCAGAAAATTCTGAAGAGTTCGGATTACAATTTTAAATACGAGAAGGCTGTTGCCTATTACAATGAGGGAGATTATTACAGAGCTCAATCGTTGTTTGATGAGTTAGTCTCAATATTTAAAGGGACTGATAAAGCTGAAGATGTTCTTTATTATTATGCCGACTGTCATTACCAACAAGAGGATTATGTTTTAGGAGCTTACTATTTCGATAATTTTGCTAAAACATTTCCATACAGCGATAAAACAGAAAAAGCGTCTTATCTGGCAGCTTATTGTTATTACTTAAATTCGCCCCGTTCAAGTTTGGATCAGTCGGATACTTATAAAGCCATCACCGCAATGCAACTTTTTATAAACAAGTATCCTAACAGCGAATACATTGATCAGGCCAATGATATAATTGACAAATTGCATCATAAACTGGAGGAGAAATCATATAATAATGCCAAATTGTATTTCAAACTTGGAGATTATCAGGCAGCAACCATAGCTCTAAAAAACAGCATTAAAGATTATCCCGATAGTCAATATCGCGAAGAATTATTATATTTAATTGTAAAATCGAGTTTCCTGCTGGCTGAAATGAGTATCCCATCCATGCAGGGCGAACGATATCAAAACACAATTACAGAATATTACACTTTTATTGATGAATATCCTGATTCGCAATATTCGAAAGAAATAGAGAAAATGTATACAAAATCGGTAAATCATATTAAAAATTTATAAAATGGATTACAAAAAAAGCACGGCACCAACCTCTACAATCACAAGAGATTTAAGAGAGATAGAGAAAGAGAGTGGTAACATTTATAAAAGCATTGTAGCCATTGCTAAACGTTCGAACCAGATTAGCGTTGAGATGAAAGAAGAGCTTAGCAGAAAGCTTGAAGAATTTGCATCGTACACCGATAATTTGGAAGAAGTTTTTGAAAACCGTGAGCAAATAGAAATTTCAAGGTTTTACGAGCGGCTGCCTAAATCTACTGCCATTGCTACTGAAGAATTTATTGAAGGTAATGTTTATTTTAGAGAGGCAGACGAAGAGCCAAAACCACTGTCAAAGGAATAACCTTTGATCATGCTAAAGGATAAAAATATTATTTTAGGGGTAACGGGCGGAATTGCAGCATACAAAGCTGCAAATCTGACCCGTTTGTTAGTTAAGAAAGGGGCAAATGTTAAGATAATTATGACACCCATGGCTAAGGAATTTATTACCCCGCTAACTTTGGCAACCTTATCAAAAAATCCTATTTTAATCGACTTTTACAACCCTGAAAATGGTGACTGGAACAGTCATGTAGATATGGGCATATGGGCCGATGCTTATATTATTGCACCTGCCACTGCCAATTCGATGGGCAAAATGGCTCATGCCATTGCCGATAATTTACTTGTTACTACCTATTTATCGGCACGATGCCCGGTTTTTGTAGCACCTGCCATGGATCTTGACATGTTTAATCACCCGGCAAATACCAGAAATATTGAAATTTTAAAATCGTACGGGAATCATATTATTGAACCAGAAACCGGCGAACTGGCAAGCGGATTAAGCGGCAAAGGAAGAATGGCCGAACCTGAGACAATTGTTGAATACCT